>CAXXGF010000001.1:0-19288 GCA_963677445.2 Melioribacteraceae bacterium
GGAGAGGAAAAACAAAGACCGGTAGGAGTTTTTACCGCAACATGATTTTGAAAGTTCTTTCAACCGGTGACCCGAAGGAATGGAAATTGAAAAATTTTGAACTTCAAAACTCAAAAGGAGTTATTCTTCATGGAAATCAGGTTGTTTTTACAATTAAAACAGCCAAAGGATATTGGATGGGCGCCATTACAAGGGATATTACCGAATG
This sequence comes from Melioribacteraceae bacterium, assembly GCA_963677445.2. Classification (GTDB taxonomy): domain Bacteria; phylum Bacteroidota; class Ignavibacteria; order Ignavibacteriales; family Melioribacteraceae. The sequence continues at coordinate 209 of CAXXGF010000001.1, forward strand.
GAAAAAAGCTAAAACGGAGCTGCTGGAACACCAACAGAATTATTTTCACATATTTAATTCTGTTGAGGACACGATTATCGTATTTGACAGAAAATTCAGTAAAATTTATGAAATTAATAAACCGGGCGCCCGACATTTCGGATTTCGTTCCGGAGATTTTTCGGAGGAAGACTGGAAAAGCAGATGTATTAATGATTCTCAATTTTCTTATAACAAACTTACAAATTTGCTCAAGTCGGTGAGAAAGGATGAAGTAATTTCATTCGAGTGGAAGTTTTATTCACCCGACGGCAGGAAATTCTGGACTGAAAACGTAATTAAATCAATCAATATCAATAATGTTGAAAGACTTTTACTTGTATCGAGAGATGCAAGCCTGAGGAAAAAACTGGAAAATGAGATCAGGACGAGTGAGGAAAGATTAAGAACCCTGTTCGAAAACGTGACAATCGGAATCTACAGGTCTAATATACAGGGTGATATCATTATGACAAATCCTGCCCTGGTAAAAATGCTCGGGTATAGCAGCTTAAATGAACTCCTTCAGAAAAAAATAGGCCCCGACGCATTCCTTGATCCTGAAAGCAGGAATAATTTTATTGAAATAATAAGTAAAAAGGGAATTATAAAAGGATTTGAAACGAAATGGAGAAAAAAAGACGGATCAATAATTATTATAAGAGAAAGCGCCCGGGCGATAAAAAACAGTGAAGGTGAAATTGAATATTTCGAAGGAGTCGTTGAAGATTTTACTGAATACAGAAGGGTTCAGGATGAGTTAATAATGGCGAGAGACAGAGCCGAAAGAGCCGATAAATTAAAATCTGAATTTCTCGCGCAGATGTCGCACGAAATAAGAACGCCAATTAATTCTATTTTAAGTTTTTCGGGATTAATAAAGGAAGAAATTGCCGATCTCCTGAATGAAGAGCTGAAGTCCTGCTTTTCACTGATGGATAATGCCGGCAAAAGAATCATACGAACAGTTGATCTGCTTCTGAATATGTCTGAAATTCAGGCAGGCACTTTTCAGGTATCCTTTAGAAACTTCAATTTATTTAACGAAATTCTTAATCCGGCATTTATGGAATACAGATTTACGGCGAATGAGAGAGGATTGAATTTCATCATGGATAACGTGGATAAGGATATTATTCTATATAAGGATCAATATACAGTAGGTCAGATAGTTAATAACCTTGTAGACAACGCGTTAAAATATACTGAAAAAGGTGAGGTGGAATTAAGCGCTGTCAGGTTGGATAATGATAAAGTGATGATCGAAGTCTGTGATACAGGGATTGGAATTTCGGAAGAATATCTGCCAAATCTATTTGTTCCTTTTACCCAGGAGGAACAGGGATACACCAGGAAATTTGAGGGTAATGGCCTCGGGCTCGCGCTTGTGAAAAAATATTGCCAGCTAAACGGGGCGGAAATAAGTGTGGAAAGTACAAAGGGAAAGGGGTCCTCTTTTAGAGTGATTTTACCCGGGATAAAGAAAGAGGCAAAATAATTTTATTTCCTGTTACTCCCGAATATGCTATATTTCCAATTCAAATAGTGCAGAGAGTCAGATGACTGATAAAACAGAAAAAAAATTCGCCGAAAGTATGGATATTAAACCTGGCATGGAAAAGTATTTACCTGCTCTTCTAAAGGATTTGTGGGCTATGGGTAGTATACCGGAAAATATTATCGCGATTTTAAGTGAAGCCCGATTCGAAGGCAAAGGTAAAAAAGGCCTTGATCTGGGTTGTGGAAAAGGGGCCAATTCTGTTGCCGTGGCAAATCATTTCGGTTGTAAGATGCATGGAATAGATCTTTTTCCTCCTTTTATTAATGAAGCTGTTCAAAAAGCAGGTGAACATGGCGCCGCAGAAAAATGTACTTTTGCCGCAGGTGATATTCGGGAATTTTTAGAAACCCCAAACAGTTACGATATGGTCATCTATTCTTCGGTGGGTAATTTATTTGATAATTACAGAGAGCTGCTTGATAAACTCCGAAACCAGGTTTCACCGGGAGGACTGGTTGTTATAAGTGAAGGTTTTCTGAAAAAGGGTGAATTTACCGAGAGGGAAGGATATGAAGCCTATCGTTCACGCCATAATACTCTATGCCAGCTGAATTTTTTTAGTGATGATATTCTTCTTGAATTAATAGTCAGTGATAATACACTTAAAAAACAAAATGATGATTATCATAACTTAATCACAGCGCGGGCAAAAAAACTGATAATAGAAAATCCTGAAGATAAAGATCTGCTTGAATGGTATCTTCAAAACCAGGAAGAAGAATGTGAATTCCTGGAAAATAATTTTACCGGCGCCACCTGGGTTATACAAAAAGCTGCTGGATAAAGGGTTGCCTGTTCAATAACTCTAATCTTCCGGAACAGTTATTTCCATATTAAGCCATGCTCTGAGAGAATCAATAACCTCTTTTTTCATTTCAGGCGGGAAGCTGCTGATTTTTGCCGTGTGATTTCCTCCATCGGAAATATATTTGAGCGCGTTTGTTTTACCTGTCAGTTCAACCGCTGATGCAGTCCAGGGATCATCCTTTCCATAAATATAAATGATATTGTTGCCATAATCATCAAGCCATTCCTTGATATCGTTCATCGCCCGGCAGTTAAATTTTAGATCGATCGAATCAGGTATATAAAAATCATTGCTTCCGTCGGCATATCTTAGATATTCTTTTAATTCCGAAATATCATAGGCGTAATAACCAAGCTCGGTATAGGCCTGTTGCGTAAAAGGCCTTATTATCATCTCATACGCCTTGTCGGAATAAAAAAATGGAAGTGTTTTTTGAAAAAGATGGGCGATCAGTGAGTCGACAGGGGATTCAGAAGCCGGAATGGCATCACATACATCCTCACCAAACTGGAAATGTGAAAATGGATACTCAAGCACCATATATTCAAAAACATTTTCGGGGCCAAGCTTTGAGAAACTTGCTCCTGTTGCCGAGGCCAGCCTCGAAAAACTTTCGTAGCCCGTTTCCCAGTCCGCAAGAACAGCATGCTGAAAAGCTTTTATTTTGTCCCAGCATTCATCTGTTCCCAGACTCTTTAAATAGGACATAATGCGGGGATCCTCACGAGCAAGGTTTATCGGCGCGACATAAGCGATCGTTGCCTGAACATCTTCCGGAAAGAATCTTTTGTGAAATAACGCGCACTGACCACTTTTGCTTCCTCCCGTATTTATCCATTTACCCTTATATATTTTACTGAAAATCTCAACAATTCTGTGATGATCATATGCCGCCTGTTTAATATTAAGAAATTTAAAATCCCGGTCTCCGGGCTGGGATCTTCCGAAATATCGATGTTCCACGGTTAACTGGTTAGCTTCGAGCAATGCTGCTTGGTTCGGAAGTTACGGTTCTGAATATCAGATAACCCTCTGTGGACATTACCATCGGCGCTTCAAAACTTTTATGCGCGAGGTAAACAAGCTGTTGAAAATTCGCGGATTCTTTATCGAAATGATCTACAGGCTGATTTACCATTATTTTATATTTTGCCTCGAATCCCGGCGAAGGATCTGTTTTTGTATATTCAATATCATCAATCTGATCAAGAATCTCTTCTAATTTTTCTGTCTGGGCAAAGTTTGAAGAAAATATGAGAAATAATATGGAAAACGATAAAATAAATCTGACAATTTTTTTTGAGCGGTTCATTCCGTACCCCATTAATAAAGTTCAGAGATTATTAAGAATTTCAGGAGAGATTATATTTATCAATTATACTCCTTATAACATCCAGCCGAATCGGTTTGGTCAAATAATCATTCATCCCCGATTCGATATATCTTTTTTTATGTTCCTCCTGATCATTTGCCGTAAGAGCGATAATCACAGGTCTTTTGTCACCCATTTTTTCACTTAAAATTCTGGTGGCTTCAATACCATCCATTTCAGGCATTTGAATATCCATAAAAATTAAATCAATGCTGTTATTCTTGATGTAGTCAAGAACTTCCAGGCCGTTATTAACTGCGTCAGCTCTGTATCCGAGCTTTTTAAGAAGATGCAGCAATATCCTCTGATTCATTGAATTATCTTCGGCAACAAGAATTCGCATCCTGCTTCCTGTTCTTTTTGATTCTCCTGCTAACTTAATATAAATATTTTTCGGATAAAATGCTTCTCTTTTTTTGTCCGGTCATCCACAGATGGCTAATATCAGCCATCTGTCTTCAAATTGTATGGTGTTATAATCTTAAAAATGGTGCCGCCTGATTCTGAAGTTGAAAATGAAACTTCGGAGTTTATGTAGGAAGCAAGCAGCTTCATACTGTAAGTGCCAAGACCACGACCGTTTCCTTTTGTTGAAAATGACCTCTGGAAAATCTGAAGCTGGATCTTTCGTGGAATAAAACCAGGGTTATGAACCCAGAATTCGAGATTATTTTCCGATGCGATGCAGCCAAGGGTAACCGTAGCGCCATCGGCTGAAGCTTCGAGAGCATTTTTTGTCATATTACCCAAAACCCTTCTCAGCAATATCTTATCGGTAATAAGAGAAGCCTCACTGCTCAGGCGGTCGACGGCAACATTTTTTCCTTTAGCCACAAGATGATTTTCATATATCTGTACTATCGAATGCAGAGTTTCGAGGGAATTCATTCTGGAAAGATTTATAGAAACTTCATTATTTTCCGCCGCGCTGACCTCCTTCTGCGCCATGATCTCATCAATGAGTTTTTCAATTATTTGCCCGATAATCCCGATAAACTCTTTTTTTTCATCTTCACCAGCATCTTTAAGCATATCAATAAAACCTTTTAATCCACCGGCCGTGTTCATTATATCGTGAAAAAATATTTTTTCAAGAGCTCTTCTTCTTTTTTCATGACTGATATCAACAACTGAAAAAATTGTATAGGATTCCCCCTCAATTTTGAAGGGTGTAGCCCAGACCATTAGGTCAAGCGCGCGGTTGTTTTCCAGAATTATTCTGCATTCTCTTTTATCCTGTCTGCCTGTATTAGCGCTTTTCAGAATTGCCTGAATCGCCCCGCAGGTGCTGCAAAATTCCGATGTGCCGCATCCTCCCTTTTCCAGATTTGCCCTTATGCATCCCACCGCTTCTCCTGCGCGTAATCCATAAATTTGGGAAACATTTTCCAGGCCGAGCATTTCTCCAAAAATAGAATTTGAAAATATTATCTGGCGGTCGCTGTTCAGGATCAGAACGGCTGTCGGAACAGAGTCCATAAAGAAGGTGGACATTTTATGTTCCCTGAAAATAGAAACCTGTTTCTCAACTTTATTTTTATCAGCTCTCTTTGCGGGAGCGAATTTTGTTTCCATTATTTCCTTTATCTGTTTACAGATAAAAACACAAGAAATATGCCAGCCAAATAGAAATTGAATTTTAAGATGAAAGAGATTGTTTAACAAAGGTAAAAAAAAGTGCCCTTTTTAAACAGTTGAAAATGACGCCTCGGAAATTTACTTTTGTAGTAAGAAAAATAAATTACAAGGAGAAAAAACAGGGAATATTTTTACTTTTCTAATATTAGCAACTTATTGAGGAAGGAATGTATAAATTATTCCTGATTTTATTTGGTTTCTCCACTTTAATGGGTCAGAGCCTTGCGGTTCTGGAAGGTAAAATTACTGAATCGGAAAGAGGACTTTCACTTCCGGGATGTAATATAATAATTGAAAACACCGGCTCAGGAACCGTTTCCGACAGCGCGGGACAGTATTCTATCAAACTCAGAGAGGGTTCTTATATTTTAAAGTTCAGTTATATCGGGTATCAATCTGTGACCCGGCGGATAGAATTATCTCCAAAGGAATACAAATCACTTGATATTGTTATGAAACCTGAAATTCTTCAGGAAAAAGTTGTGACGGTACTTGGTGATAAAACAGATAATTCAATTGTCGCGAAAAAAATAGAAAGAAAAAATATCCGGCAGATGCCAACTGTCTATAACGACGTTATCAGGAGTGTGAAAATACTTCCCGGGGTAACATCCAATAACGAGCTGAGTTCTGGATATAATGTCAGAGGGGGGAATTTCCATGAAAATCTTTTGTATTTGAATGGATTTGAAATATATCGCCCTTTCCTTCTTAGAGAAGGAGTTGAAGAGAATCAGACTCTTGTTAATCCCGATATGGTCAGCGCTCTTGAGTTTTATAACGGCACCTTTGCCGCCGACTTCGGCGATAAACTCTCCTCAGCGCTTGTTCTGGATTACGGACAGGGGGAGACAGATCAAATAAAGGGGAATTTGCGGGCAGATTTTCTCAACGCGGGAGCTACCGCCAATTACAGAAAAGATAATTTCGGGATAATTGCGGGAGCAAGGTATTCTTATCCCGGTATGTTTTTAAATGAACTTCATACTTCCGGCAGTTATAAACCGGAATTCGCCGATATTCAGGTTGCTTTAAACTACGATCTTGATAAAAAAAACCGGCTTGAGTTTTTATTCATTCACGCCTATAATAAATTTGATCTGAAACCGGAGGAATGGACCGGGCATTTTAAATCAGATCGCGGAGGGGAATATAACGCGGTTGCCATTACTTACGACGGATACAGGGATTACATATATAATACCACACTCGCCGGAGCCAGGTACCGGCACTATTTTTCAGATAAATCTGATCTCAGCTTCGATTTTTCATGGTATTCGTCGGGTGAGGAAGAAAAAAATGATTTACGCAGTGATATCTTTTATGATCCCGACGCCTCACAGCCGGGAGCGGGAAGAGAATTTCTAAAATCGGCAACTGAGGTTGTGGACAACTTGTTTGATCTGGAGGCTTTCAGAACGAATTTAAGGTTTAACATTCAATTTGGAAATCATTTGCTGAAAAGTGGTGTGGAGTATGACTACTACAACCTTTCGGACCGGGTTGATGAATATTTCTCAGAATCGGCAAATGAAAATCTGATCCGGGTTCCGCGCATAATTCAAAAAGAGAGCCTGCTGAATCCTTACTCATTCAGTGTATACCTCGTAGATAAATATCAAATAAATGAAAATATTTTACTGACCGGTGGTTTAAGGTATTCCGAATTTGGTTTTAATGATGAAACAGTTTTAAGCCCGAGGTTTAATTTTTCCTGGCGGATTGATGAAAAGAATCTGGTAAATTTTAATTACGGAGTTTATTATCAGGCGCCCTTCTACCATGAGATAAGATATCTTGATGAAAATTCAGCCTCTGATCTGAAATCGCAGAGAGCTATTCATTATATTGCCGGATGGGAAAGAACCCTCCGTAAGGATTTGATGATGCAGGTGGAAGTTTATTATAAGGACCTTGATAACCTGATACCTTTCTACTATGATAATATGAAACTGGAATATATCGGTGGAAATAAAAGGGAAGGATATGCCTATGGCCTGGATATCTCAATTCAGGGTAACCTGGTTGAAGATATGAAAAGCTGGATTACCTATAGTTATCTGAATTCAAAGGACCGGGACAAAGAGAGTGAGGAAGATTACAAAAGAAGAATACTTGATCAGACGCACACAATTCAGGTGTTTTTGCAGGACAGAATTCCTAAAAGACCAAACTGGCAGGCGCATACCCGGTTTATTCTTGGCAGCGGTTATCTTTATCATCCCAGAAAAGTGGTGACCGATGACCAGGATAATTCTTTTATTGAGGTTGACCTGGATAATATGGAGGAATTTTTATTTTATTTCAGGGTCGATATGGGGCTTTCGGCTTCATTTAAGATCGGGGATTCAAATGAGTTGATAGCGGTTGCCGAAGTGATGAATGTTTTTAACAATTATAATATTGCCGGTTACAGTTGGATACAGGTTTTCTCGGATATTAAATATCCGGTCAAGGTTCCACATATATTCAGTAAACGGTTTTTTAATCTCGGTGTGGAATTCAGGTTCTGAAATAAAGCACAGCTTTTGTGAAAAGCGAATCGCCCAGAATCATACGACCGGTCGAGGATACTATCTCATGCTGAATTGAAAACCAAAGTTCTCCCGGCCCGGCTTTCTTTTCGAAATCGAATCCGCCGGGAGGCCATATTGAAAGATTCAGGCCTGTGGCTGAGGCGATTTTGAACAGTCGGGGCAGGTGAGCCGCCGAGCTTACAAGGGCGATATTTTTCCAACTCTTTTTCACCGCGATTTTTTCAGCTTCCTGCCAGTTTGTAATGGAATTTACCGAAAGAGAATCAATAAATATGTTATCCGCTTTTATACCTCTGAAGACAAGATAATTTTTCATTTTTTTTGAACCCCACATCTGTCTCGGGCCGCCATTGCCGCCGACACATATAAAGTTTTCAGTAAGACCTTGCTGATAAAGTTCAATCGCGGCGTCCAGTCTTTTTAAGGTTACCTCATCCACCCTGTGAAAATTTCCGAATGAATGAAAAAAAATTACCGCCGCGTCCACTCTCTCTTCCGTGGCATTAGTCCTGAGCAGCTCTTTTATTTCGGAATAGTACCAGACCGAAAATATTATATTATAGGTCGCCGCGGATAGCAGAAAAGCAAATAAAATAATTGCGGGACCATATTTTCTTTTCATTAGTTTATCTGTTTAACCTGAGTTCGATATAATGAAAGGAATAAAATATATATCAGCGCAACTCGAAATTAGATTCCTATTTATCTGCCTTAGGTATGGCCTGCGCAGGAATGACACTTTTTTTACTATTTCTTGTATAGGAAGTCATGTCATTCCGGTTTGACAACTATTTTTTTAGTTGGCAGGATCGTGCCGCAGCAGACAGGCCGGAATCGAATCTTGAGTCATCACAAATATTATATGCCGATCTTATCTTGAACTCACGTTGTTTATACAAAAATAATTTTCCATTCCTCCGCAAAATATAGCTAAACTCTTTGAATATCAATTTCCACCGATAAAACCAAATAAAATAATTATTTATTGCTCCAAATTTATCTCATTTCTGTTTGATAACCGTTTTGGGGTTATCAAAACCGGAATCGAATCTTGTATCAACAAAAATGTCTATGAAATATTTTTTTGTCGAACTCACAATAATTAGCAATGAACAATTTTATGAAGGCAAAGTTTACCGCAGATTTCTCTGATTTCGAGGATTGAGGCGGAAAAAATAACGCCAAATCACAAAATCACCCATTCCCACAAAAAGCTGAAAAAGAACCTTATTCTTTGTTTTTTAACCTTAGCAGAGGTGACAACCCGGTAAAATTAAACCTTATTAATCTTATCAAAACGGGTGTTAAATTTGGCGGGATTTTTAAATGGTCGCGTAAAAAAGCTCAGAGCAGGATTACGGGGATTAAAAAAAATTAACAGGACACACTGATATTACATAAAAAACCGGTCATCTTCTAATTGTCAATTGTCCACTAAACAACTCTTTACTTTCCGCTAACCACTCTTCACTTCTTACTTTACCGGCTTAGTGAATTTTAAGCGGCAATATGCTTTATATTCCAATGAGAATTTAACATCAGAACAGATTTGTTATAACCGCAAAACGGGATCCGCCTGCTGTTTTAAAGTATAAAAAGTTTTCCCAGCTTTCATCCGAAATCTGATCAATGCTTTTTTCCCCATATTCTTCAGAAAGACTAAGGGGTATGCCATACTTTTCAAGCGCGAGCTGCAGCCTTTTTGTAATGGTAAGGCAAATAAGATTAAGTGATTCGTAGGCTCCTTCATAAAGGAATAAAGGTTTATCGGGCATTTTTTTCGCGATCTTAACCGCGTCCACTTCACTCCCGATAATTCCAACCTGAAGTGTGATTCCCGTGGCTTCATCCTTCAGATCGAGTGTGGCAAGAATTTTCCCCTTTTTTAATTCAATTTTATGATTTTTCATTATTGTAACATCTTCATTCGCCTTAATTTTTATGGCATATTTAATGGACGTATCCAGCTCCTCCATTAAATGATTGCGAATTATATTTTCGGCAATTTCACGGTCCGAATCAATTTTTTGTACAATACGCGCAAATTCCTTTCCGTAAACAGCCATCGAATAAGATTTTCTCAGGATGCCGTCGAATAAACCGGAGGAGTTATATTGATCCGAGGCGAGAATACGGTTGAGATAAATTTTTGTTCTGCTGTCTTCTCTTTCCAGTTTAATTTTCCGGACAATCTCTTTTTCACTCACAATACTCAGTCCTTCGCTCAGGAAGATCATTGAGGGGCGGTGTTTGAGATATAGATCGAGGCAGTCGGCCCCTGTCTTTCCCTGTATAATGGAAAATTTATTTTTAAGCATCAGACGGAAAAAGTCCCTGAAATCATCATCTTCATCGATAACAAGAATTTTTTTAAGCTTATCGGCTTTTTCAGGAATAGTCCAGGGAACTTCCTCTTTTTCAGCATTTTCGGTATAACTGCTGATAACCTCCCCTAATCTTTTATAAGTTTCATAAAACCCGAGTGGTTTCAGAATATAATCCTTGATTCCAAGTTCCATGAATTTATTTACAGTAGATTTATCACTATGGGCGGTGATAATAATTACCGGAACCTTTTCAAAATTATTTTCTTTTCTTAGTGATTCCAGGAATTCCATGCCATCCATCAGCGGCATGCCGATATCGAGCAGAATTACATCCGGATGTTCAGCATTAACCATTTTCAGCGCTTCAATTCCATTTCCGGCTTCAATAACAGCACATCCGAATTTTTTACTTATCAGGTCTTTCAGATAGAGCCTGATTATTTTGTCGTCATCAACTACTAAAACTTTAACCATTGCAGCAAAAAGAGATAATTAAAAATAACTGTTGATCTATTATCGAAACTATTTAATTTTTTTTAATAAATGTCGATATATATATTACGTTAGGAAAATTTATTGCCATATTCAATTGATTGATTCACTATATTTTTCTAAATTGAAGAAAAACGGATTTTTGAATGGTACAAAACAAACTGGCCGCCATAGTTAAAAATAACAGGGTCGACAGATTCAGGTATATTATTGATGAAGTTACAAGAAAAATACCCAAAATTAATATCGAAGTAATTGAATATAAGAAAATGGGCAACGATTATCTTATAACCTTTACATTTCAGAAAAAGTATTTCGAAATTCTCATTAAAATTCTGACATTCAATCATATTGAGCTGTTAAGTACCAACGATAAAGTGCTTGACTTGGTCGATTCATTCAAAAAAGAGAGAAAATCAGTTTCGAATTCTCCGGGATTTAAGGAAATAATGAATGAATCGGACGCTAAAAAAAGATACAATTCGATTCCTGAGTATATTGAAACCGGAAATTACCACAAAATTATACAAATGTCCAAAGATATCAATCTTGATAAGAAGCTGGCGGAAAATGCTAAAAACCAGATTCCTGTGGCAGTGATGAGGGCTGTTGAATTAAATCTTGAAAAAGCTGAAAACAAAGAAAATGACGCGGGAAAATATATTAATAACCTGCTTGAAATAGCGATAGACCAGAAACTTAAAGGGCTCGGCGAAGTGGACTTAATTCGGGATGCCGGTATAGCCGCTATTGATCTTTGTCTGCGGGATAAAAAATATTTTTATAAGCTGATTGAAATATGCAATAATAATCAGCTCAACAGTCTTGTGAATATAAAAGCAGCGGTAAAGATGGCGGATAAGACACTTCACCAGACTGAATTTTATGAAAAAGAGCTTGCTCACGCTGTAAAAAATCTTAATATCAGATGGCTCTCAATTGTGCTTGATATTGTTTACAAAGATTTAAGCAAGTCGGAAGTGGAGCTTTTTGAGGAGTTATATTCTTATATCAGAAAAAACAGAAAATAAATCGGCTGTTTCTCTATAAATTTCATTAAACTATTGATATTTTCTTCCGATAATTACAGAGGCCAATCATAAAAGTAAATGCCCGGATTCTTTGTAATTCCGGCAGGCGGACGAAACTTAATTTAGCCCGATTTTATAAACAAAGGGAGAAACAATGAGTACTTTAGATGAGAAAAAACAGGAATCGACAGATATTTTGCAGCTTGTTAGTTTCAAAATTGGCAGTGAAGAGTTTGGAGTTGATATTCTGAAAGTTCAGGAAATTAACCGTATGATGCAGGTAACCAAAGTGCCGAACGCGCCTGAGTTTGTTGACGGAGTAGTTAATCTCAGGGGAAGAATCATACCTGTGGTTGATTTGCGCACAAGGCTTCAGATGTCCAGAAAAGAGCATGATAAAGATACAAGGATCATAGTGATTGAACTTGACGGCACAGTAATTGGGTTTATTGTTGATGAAGTGAGCGAAGTTCTCCGCATTCCGAGAGACATTACAGAACCGCCCCCGCCAATGGTCGCCGGTATTGATGCCGATTATATTACAGCAGTAGGTAAACTCGAAGACAGATTATTGATTTTGCTTGATCTTGAAAAGATTTTTTCTACTTTGGAAAAGGATCAGATAAAAACTATGTGATCGGTATTAACCGACTGCGGCATGAAAATTGCTCCGGGAATAACAGTTGATTTGATAATAACCGATTCATCAGATGATATTGAATGAGTGATTTAGCAAAATTAAGAGAAGCCGCTGATTATTTACTGAATATTGGTAAATATAAATATGCCTACGATGTTTATTCCGGTATCTATCAGGAAATCATGGGCGCGCTGGGATCAGCCCAATCGGGAATGAATGATTTTTCAAGAGGATTTCTTAATCATAATATTCGAACAGCGATTGAGTTTAACAACTCCTTTACTGAGCATGCGGCGAGTTCTCTTCTGCTTAAATGGTTTGATCTCGACTATGACCAGGTGCTTATTGAATTTATTTTTGTTATTTATGGCAAAATTCAGTGCATAAACAAATCAGAAGAGCTTGCTGGTGGAATACCCCCCTTTAACGTATATAATGAATATCTCGCGTTGTATACGCTGATTCTCTATAATCCTGATTCCAAATGGGTATCCTATCTGCTAAAACTTATAACTCCTGTTCTTGAAAATAACAGGTTTAAGAAGGTCAGGTATAATATCTCCGCGAATAAGCTGGATACCATGATCGCCGACCTGGCCGCGAAAATAAAAAACACTGAATGGGAATTTCTTAATGGTCAGCTCCTGAAATATATGGATATTTCGGGAAGAACAAATTCCAAACTCTATAACACTGTCTCGGCAATCCATGGCAGAAAAGGTTATAAAGGAAGACCGGGCGGAAGTTATAGCGGCCGGAAAAATTACAGATATAGCGGAACAGATAACGAAAGAGAAAAGCGAAGAAAGGAATCGGAAAGCAGGCATGATTCGTATGAAAAGAATAATGGTTTTAACGGCAAAAATGATGAAGTGAATTTTCAGGAATTTACAGATGCTGAAAAGTCAAAATATTTTGGAGAAATGCTGGGACTTAAAGGTAAGGTAACAAAGTCGCAGATAAGAAAGGTTTATTACAATCTTATTTCCCAGTATCATCCCGATAAAGTTGCCGATCTTGGCGAGGAGATAAGGATTCTCGCCGATAAAAAAACCAAAGAGATTAATATTGCATTTCAATGGCTAAAGGAAAAATATAATATATAACATATAATTAACGAGAATGATCAATTGCAAATTAATCTAAGTTTGTTGATGGAATGACAGATGAGTGCACAAACAATATTTATATCAAATAGTGGTGAATTCATGAACGCTGAGAATGAGTTCATAGTAAAAAAATTCAAAAAACTTATTGCGCAGTATTTTGTCGCTCCGGGCTCTCATAAGGGAAGCTTGTCGGATGTAATAAAGGCGAGAAACCAGTTTTACCAGTTTTCTCTGCCATCTTCGATAAGTGAACAGTTTATTTCACTGGAAGAAGCTCCGGTGTTCTGGCTCTATGAGTCGCCGATCAATAAATTTCTGACCGGGAAAATCAGATCGCTGAACCCCTCTTCAAATGATTCTGCAAGTATAAAGTCGATCAAGGATCATTACACCCGCTGGATACTGATGAAATCGGAAGATGAAAAAAAGTATTACGCGTCGGCGACTATCAGACTGATAGAGAAGCTTGGTGAAAAATACTATTTTTATACTTCCCTTTTATATGGCACTATCTTATGTTTTGACAAATATATTTTCTCTCCTTCGAAAGCAAAAAAAATGTTTGATCTGGTTGAAGAAAAAATGTCTCTTCTTAGTCCGGATGAATTTTATAAAAGTGAAATAATATATCTTGTAAAATTGTTCAAGGCATTTGTTGCTATCAAAGAAGAAAATTATGAGGAAGCGGGAAAAATTATTGAAGAGTCGATGAAGGTCAATCCTTACGGTGTATCTGCGAAGTTTTATCATTTTTTCCTCGGAATCTTAGCCGATCCCGGCGCCGACGCGACCCCGGTAGTACAGGAGATTTATAACTTTGATCTTAAGAGACTGAAATATGCCATTGATGAGGGAAATATTCCTCTCTACAACTATTTTGTTATCAATAATGTAACTCAGAACCTGGCCTTTTTTGAAGGCGCCTCTCAAACATTTAATCCGTTGAGGCTTATTATTGATGAAGCGGAACTTAACGGAAGGAGGATGCTGGATGAACTGATAACGAAACTCAATAAATTCAGTTATTACAAGAAAAATGAATATGTTACCCCTGTCATAATTGAGATACAGGCCTTTATTGAGAAACTGATTAAAATTTATGCGGGGGGCAACAGTATATTGTTTCTTGATTCCATCCCGGCTCTGAATGGAAAATTCAGTCAGGCGCTTGATCTTATTCTGAAAAATATAAGGGATAAATATACCGAAGAAGCAAAAAAGGATCTCGAACATTACGTGAATGATATCTCGAATCATAAGAAGAAAAAAGGTGATGTTGAGGTTGAGGAAACGCAGGTGCTGAAAAAAGTTGAGGAAGAGAATAACGGTATATTTGAAAGTGTTAAGAAAAAGCTTGATGACGAAATTGATATAATGGAGAACAGGGCCAATAATCTTCATCTCGAAGCCGATCTTGATCCTATGGCATCATTTAAGAATACAATGACCTATAGTTTTCTCATTACTTTACTTGTCGCTATTCTTGGGGGATTTGCCGGATATTCAAATGATTTTTCCAGCGCTGCCGATTTCAGCAGTTCTATTACCACAATAATGATTACAGGAATTAAATGGGGCGCCGTCACTTTAATTCTTGGAGTAGTGATGTCGGTTATAATTGCCGGTTCGGTATTTCTTGAAAGGTCGAAAAGAAAGCAGATGCTGGTACAGAAAATCTCAGAAAAAAAGCTGCCCGTGAAAAGGAACTGGAGAAAGCAAAAGAGCAGAATGCTAAAAAACTTGAAGAAATAAAAGCAAATTTCCAGGATAGATATTCTCATTTTGATAAGTTGATCGAAAAGGTGCTTGGAGATAAGAAAAAAGCTGAAGAGGAAATGAATTCAAATATTGACGCCCTTGTCAATGGAGAAAAAGAGGAATTATTTTTAATATTTAAATAATTAATATGATAAAAACATGGCCAATATTGGCCATGTTGCTAATTGTCCTCACCCGGTCTGCTGTCCCAACCTTTATTTTATCTTTCAACATAATTGGTATGATATTGGATATATCTTCCAAATATGATTTGAAATATGTTGAATAATTGTTAATGGAACCGGAAAAAAGTATAATGCCACCAGAATATATCCCCGGATGGAAAGAAAAAATAATTCTTTCATATCACCCGATTTCCTGTCCCATTATTTTAATAAAAAAATTATAGCCCTATCTATGTCGGATAACAGAGAAGAAAGGCTGCATTCGTTTATTCCCGATCCGCTGAACAGTTCATTTCAGCGCGAAATTCAGGGAGAAACTGAAAAGGCGGCCGGTATAATTGCCGGAGCTTTGATATCAAATCCGGGCAATACAAATTATTTAAACAGGCTCAACGAGCTTGCCGCTAAATATCCGGGACAGGCGGCCGGAATAAAAAACAATCTGATTGAATTTGAATCGTGGAAACCGCGCACTTTTACTATTGAAACAGCTCTCGCGTGCAATCTTAAATGTCCTGAATGCGCGATAGGGTCTGATATCATTTCGAGGAAAAAGGGTTATTTATCTTATGATAATTTTAAAGTGATTGCCGATAAGATTAAACCTTACTGCAATTATCTTTATCTCCATTTATGGGGCGAGCCGATGCTCAACAAAGATATCATCGAAATGATAAAATATTCCGCCGGTTTCAGCAGGACCAATATTAGTACGAATGCTATTCTGCTCGACGAGAAAAAAGCGGAATCACTTATTACTTCGGGCGTTTCAGATATTATTGTCTCGATTGATGGTTATACAGACGAAGTTTATAAAAAGTACAGAGTTGGCGGTGAAGTTGAAAAAGCATTCAACGGACTAAAACTGCTGGCAGGATACAACAGGAAATATGGCGGCAGAGTAAATATCGCTCCCCAGTTTATAGTTTTTAAGCATAACCAGCACGAAATGAATGATTTTGCCCGCGCATGTGAGGAGATAGGCCTCAGGGCAGAATTTAAGGCGCCCTATCTGCGTTCGGATGATAGTATGTTTGAAGTATCTGATATTCCCCGGTTTGTAAGGCCTGAGTATAATGATCTGGATACTCTGAAAAATGCCATGCGCGAATGTGTCAATCCAAGAGATGTATTTACCATTCATCTCGATGGAAGTGTGGTAATATGCTGCCATGATTATGATAAAGAGACCTGCTTTGGAAATATTTTTGAAGAATCGGTTGAAGATATATGGAACAAACCGGAATACAGAAAATTTCGCTGGGATATATTTTCCGGTAATGCCCCCGGTTTTTGTCTGGAAAAATGCATGACATATATAAATGGAACATTAAGCAAAAAAGATGAGGATAAAAAAGTGTCTGATGAGAATGATGTTATGAAGGTGAATCTTTGCGGAGGCGCATCAAAATTAGGAGGTTTTATTAATGTCGATATTCATCCTTCCGCCGATATTGTGCTTGATCTGGAAAAAGAGCTGCTTCCGTTTAAAGATAAAAGTGTTGATCAGCTCGTTTGTATTTCCGCAATTAATTATTTTACCCGTGAACGGGCAGCTCAAATTATCCGCGATGTACACAGGGTTATGAAGCCGGATGGCATGGTGCGGTTTGGTGTGCAGGATCTTCAGCTCCTCGCGAAAAAATATCTGGAAAGAGATCATGAATTTTTCTTTCAGAAACTTGAAAATGGAAATGACAGATTTCCCGGACGCACATTTGCCGATAAATTCAACAACTGGTTCTATGGTTTTGCCACACAGGGTAAAAGCTGCAAATATGTTTATGACTTTGAAACCCTGGCCCTGCTTTTTGAAGAAGCCGGATTTAAACAGATAAAAGAGAAAAAGTTTCTTGAAAGTGAATTTGAAAATATTGATAAAATAGATAACAGACCGGAACAGATGTTTTTCCTTGAGGCGCGGATTAAAGAAGCCGATATTGAAAGCTTTGATGTCCGGGAAGATGAAATGGAGAAATTCCGGGAATACTGGCAGAAAGGACGGGAAGATAAAGCCTGGAATATTTTACTGCAGCTTATGGAGAAAGGTAATTACAACGCCGATATTGCCAAATTTGGTATTGAGCTCTGCAAAAGAGAGGAAAACTGGGATGACGCGATCAATATCTGTTCAGATTATCAGCAGATTCACGGGAAAAATGAGGAGATAAAATTAATAACCGAAGAACTGAAAAATTTAAAAGAGCAGGCAACTGAACTTCCTTCCGAAATTCAGCAGAATATAAACAGCATTACCTCAAAAATGAGCATTCCTTCAAAACCGGCCGAGGATGAAGTGCATCTTTCGGCAGGGATAAAATGGCTTGAAAGAGCATTTGTCGTAAAAGGAATGCAGGGTGTTTCGGCAATGTATGATCTGATGAAAAATAAATGGTTTGTATCATATCCTGAAACTACCGGGTATATAATTCCCACACTGCTCGAATATTACAAAATTACAGGCAGGAATCTCTATCTCAATTATGCCCGTTTGATGGGAGACTGGGAAATTGATCTGCAATGGAATAGCGGCGGAATTGGTGAACCTGTGGGTATATTCGGCAAAAAACCAAGAGTGTTCAATACTTCGCAGGTGATGCTGGATGGCTTGCTCTTTATCATGAAACTGAGGATCAGCGTTATCTCAATGCGGCGGTAAAAGCGGGCAACTGGCTGACAGGAATTCAGAATAAAGATGGTTCATGGAGCAGCAACACTTATAAGGGAGCAAAATCCTATCATATAAGGAGCGCGTGGGCTTTGCTTGAGTTGTCTATTGCCGGCGGAAATGAAAAGTTTGCCGGGGCGGCATTTAAAAATCTTGATAAAACTATGTCTCTTGGCCTGGCAAACGGATGGTTCAGGGAAACAAGTCTGATGGAACCGGGTAAACCCTGGACTCATCTGATCGGTTACACATTGACCGGTTTGCTGAAAATATATCTTTCCGAAATCAATAAGGAAAGAACGCAAAAAATTCTTCCGCTTCTTATTTACGCGGCAGATGAAATGATAAACTATTTCCAGGATTCACGTCATTCGATAAAGGATTATCTGGGTCTGCCCGGAACCTTTGATGACAACTGGAAAAGCTCAGATAACTACTCCTGCATAACAGGGGACGCCCAGCTCGAATTTTTATCAGGCGAATAGGGCTGATAACCGGAAAATCAACATATACAGATATTGCGGATGAACTTCTTGACAGCATCAAACAGGTGCAGTTTATCGGCCAGCATGATCCGGAAGATATGTTCGGAGGACTTCCCGGTTCATTTCCAGTCGATGGCTCATACCGGCCTTTTGCTTTGCCGAACTGGGGAGTGAAATTTTTTGCTGACTCCCTGATACAGAAAATTTCACCCGATTCAACCAGGTTCTTAAGTTAATCAATTATTTGGAGTTTCAATGAATTTATTTGAAAGGTACAAAAGAAACAAAAGCGGACTATATTTCAGTGATTACAATGAAGGACTGAACACCGCCCGCGCCCATTTTGATGAAGGCCGCCTGGATGAAGCCTTTGATACTTACGAGTATCTGGCCGAAACGTTTCCGCAGCTTTCCGTTGAGTTTCTTGCCGAGGCCTATGACAAATATCTAC
>CAXXGF010000002.1:0-154360 GCA_963677445.2 Melioribacteraceae bacterium
CTGCCACCGAAAAATAATCATGCAATCCTCAAATCCTTCAATCATGGTTCAGACAATAGCGGAGTTGGATTATGCGCATACGCATATTTTCCTGCCAGCCGTGCTTTGGGCTAAAGCCCTTTGAGGGTTGTCAGCCTTCCACAGTATCTCCGGCCTGAAGGCGCGGAGTTATTTTTAATAAATTTTCTTTGTTTTGTTTCCGGTTTTGCCAGTTTATTATATTTGTACTTTGATTTAAAATAATAGCGGAAAAAGTAATGACATCCAAAGAGATAAGAAAACAGTTTTTCGAATATTTCGAAAAGAAAAAACATAAAATAGTTCCGAGCGCCCCGGTTGTGCCGTTTGATGATCCGACCCTGCTTTTTACCAACGCGGGGATGAACCAGTTCAAGGATGTATTCCTCGGGCAGGGAAAGAGAGATTATACTCGCGCCGCCGACACACAGAAATGTATCAGGGTAAGCGGTAAACATAACGACCTTGAAGAGGTCGGGCATGATACCTATCATCACACATTTTTTGAGATGCTGGGTAACTGGTCATTCGGTGACTACTACAAAAAGGAAGCCATTGAATGGGCCTGGGATCTTCTGACAAACGTCTGGGGACTTCCAAAGGAGAGGCTTTACGCCACCGTTTATAAAACTGATGAGGAAGCTCTTGAGTTGTGGAAGGAAGTTACAGATATTAATCATAATCATATCCTGAAGTTTGCCGAAAAGGACAACTTCTGGGAAATGGGTGAAACTGGACCCTGCGGACCCTGTTCTGAAATTCATATAAACCTGAGCGATAATCCGGATGACGCCTCCCTTGTTAATGCCGACAGCCCCCTGTGCATTGAAATCTGGAATCTTGTGTTTATTCAGTACTACCGCGACAGTGAAGGAACTTTACATGATCTGCCCAAAAAACATATCGATACAGGTATGGGATTCGAAAGACTCTGCGCCGTTATGCAGGGTAAAAAGTCGAATTATGATACAGATGTTTTTATGCCCCTGATAAACAGAATCGCGGAAATATCGGGCAGGCCCTATCAGGCGGAAAAAGATCAGATAGCCATGCGGGTTATCGCCGATCATGTAAGAACGCTGACTGTGGCAATAGCCGATGGCGCGGCTCCCGGAAATGAAGGGCGCAGTTACGTTCTCAGAAGGATACTCAGGCGCGCCGCCCGCTACGGACGTGAATTAAATCTTAATGAGCCATTCATGTTTAAACTGGTTGATGTTGTCGCCGGCCAGCTTGGGGATGTTTTCCCTGAAATAGCCGAACGCCTCGATAATATTAAAAATATAATCCGCGGCGAAGAGGAAAGTTTTAACGCCACGCTCGACCGGGGTATTGAACTCTTCGAAAAAATTTCATCCGAAGCTGTCGCCGCGGGTCAAAAAAGAATCAGCGGAGAAGATGTATTCAAACTATATGACACCTTCGGATTTCCTTTTGATCTTACAGCCGTGATGGCTCGTGAGAAAGGATTGGCAATCGATGAAGCGGGCTTCAATACTCTGATGGATGAGCAGAAAGAGAGAGCCCGAAAATCGACAAAGGAAAAACTTGCCGCGGCCGGACTGGATAGCGAAAGTTTTGAAAATCTCGACCTTTCCGGAATTCCCGATACCGAATTTACCGGCTACACCGAAACAATAACCTCCGCGAAAATCCTTTGGGCCGGGGAAAGGGGTGAATCTATGCTGGTTGTTCTCGATAAATCCCCCTTCTACGTTGAATCGGGCGGGCAGGTATCGGATAAAGGACAGCTCGTAAAAGATGGAAAAATGTATGATATTAAAGGTCTGCTGAAAATTGATGGCAAAACGGTCCATATTATCGAGAAGTCATATATTGAGTTCAACCCCGGAGATGAAGTGATTGCCGAAATTGATGAAGAATACCGCAATCATATAAGAAGGAATCATTCGGTAACTCATCTGCTGCATACCGCTCTCCGGTCTGTTCTGGGTCCTCATGTCCGGCAGGCGGGGTCATACGTTGGCCCGGAAAGGCTAAGATTCGACTTTACCCATTTCGAGAAACTTTCGGCTGAGCAGATTGAGGAAATAGAATCAGTTGTTAACCACCAGATAAGAAGAAATATGAATCTGGAGCATTATCTGGCCATTCCTTTTGATGAAGCGAAGAAGATGGGAGCCCTGATGTTTTTCGGCGATAAATATGGCGACGCGGTCAATGTGGTCCGGTTCGGGGATTATTCGATGGAATTCTGCGGCGGAACCCACGTGGGCAACAGCTCCGAGATAGGCATGTTCAAGATAATAAGCGAATCATCGGTAGCCGCGGGAGTAAGAAGAATTGAGGCTGTCACCGGAGCGGGAGTCGAGGAGTATATTAGTAATCTCCAGACTGAAATATTGACTGCAAAAGAAAAAATTGCTCAGCTCGCCGATGAAAAGAAAAAACTTGAGAAAGAGATAAACGAATTAAAGCTCCAGGAAAAACTTGGCGGCATTGATAAAATAATGGAAGAGCCTCTGGATATTTACGGAGTGTCATTATTCAAGGGCCGTGTTGAAGCCTCCTCGATGGATGAACTAAAATCGATGGGGGATGAGATCAGGGAGAAAGGTAAAAACGCTATTGGTTTATTAATTTCCGAACTGAATGAAAAGGTTGGCATTGTATGTGTTGTCACCGACGACCTGGTTGAGAAAAAGATCGCGGCGGCAGGCAAAATAGTCGGCGATGTAGCCCGGCTCGTTGGCGGCGGCGGCGGCGGACGGCCCCACATGGCTACAGCCGGAGGCAAAGATATTTCAAAAATTGATGAAGCCCTCGAACAGGTTGACGGAATAGTTGAAAAACATTTGAAAGCATAAATATTTTTTAATAATTTACCAGCTTACAAAAACAATTTAATAGTGTATCTACACTACTTGCAGAAAAACCCCGGTTCCCGGGGTTTTTTCTTTTATGCATGGCATTTTTTTCTTGAGAAAAATGTACTCATTGAATAGGCGCTCATACTCGAAAAATTCGCCAAAGAAAATTAAAACCGATTACTCCCTAAGCAGTAAAATTCTACGCAAAATGGAATGGTTTTTATTGAGCAATTTGGGAAATATAACTTATTTTGTCCAGGTTGCAAGTATGATTATCATTGTACTCTCCGTGGATTAATATGGTGTACCTGACGGCACACCGAAAATTTCACGTATCTGTTTTTACCAATATGATGTCCCTAACGGGACATAAAATATTGGTAGAAAAAAAGAATAAAGCAAACAAGTGTGCCGTCAGGTACACAATATAACATACTCTGAATTATATTCGGAAACTTCCGCAAGGCAGTGAACAAAACAAGAGGTGGAGGGAACCTTATCCTTGATTTTTTAACCTTCCAGGCAACAAGAATATATTTGAGAGAAAAAGCCAGTCATTTTTTTTTACGAATATTTTGACTTCTTACCGGATTATAGACATCTCAAGGTAGATCAAACCCCTCCCGTCCTCCCCTTAAAATCTTAAGGGGAGGGGATTCCGCTTTCGAAACATTGAATTATTTTCGATAAGTTATCACCCCTGCTATATTATTGCTGTCAAATCTGAAATTTGGCGTTTTTCCAAATTGGGGCTCCTTAGTAGTATTAGTGACCACCCGGCAAAATTAAACCTTATTAACATTATTTAACCGGGTAAAAGTCTCCATAGGATATTGTGGATTTTCGCAGAAAAAAGTACCGAACAGGATTACGATGGTTAGAAAGATTAAAAGGATAATTTACACAATAGAAAACCGGAGTCATCAGTTAATTGTCAATCATCCATTTTCGTTTAAGGAACTCTTCACTTCTGGCTTTGCCAGTTTATGATTAAGAAATTTTTTCTGAATCTCTTTTTGGTTTTGGATTGATAAGATTAAAATAACAATGCTGAATATTATACTTATCCTTTTATTTGTATTTATGTTGCGAATGATTTTTACATTTACTAATTTTGATTTGCAGAACATCTCCGGGAGTAGCTCTCCCGGACCAACGCGCTTTAACGGGCGCGTTTCGCTTTTAAAGAAATATAACACGGACAAATCTTCACGCCGGAAACAATATTGGCTATTCCTCTTCTATTTCCCAATGCCCACCCCGGGTTGGCCCGACGCGGATAAGAATTCTCTCATTTTTCAATTTATCAATATTCCGTTCAACTGAACGCTCTGTCACTCCGATAACCTCAGCCGGCCCGGGAATAGTTATTCTGTTATTTTCACGGATGAGCGCCAATATTTTCCCCGAAACACCTTCCGTTTTTTCACTAAAGGCTGCCATAACTGTTACACTGAATATACTGCTGCTTTGAAAATTTGATATAGCCCCCCGAATCCATCACCCGCTCTGATGACAGGTATTATTACCTGAAGGATCACCTCGGAACAATAAAGATGACCCTGGACAGCGACGGCGATATTACGAGCGCGCAGGAATATTATCCTTACGGCTCCTTCATGGAGGAGGGACCTTTTAATTATACTTATAATAACGCCGAAACAAATGATTTATACAAATTCACCGAAAAAGAACGTGACAAAGAAACAGGATATGATTATTTTGCCTGTCCGCCGCAACTCGTATTTTGAGTGAAGGAGGAGAGCCAGGTTCTTTGACAGTTATTTAGGCCGTTGGCATAGTGTTGATCCACAGGCGGATAAATTACCAGGCTTAAGCCCGTATAATTATTGTTATAATAACCCCATGATTTATCGGGATCCTGATGGTAATATGGGTGTTCTTGGTGGCGCAGCAGTAACTGTTTCTGTAGGTTTGCTTGCTGGTGCTGGTTACTATGCGTATGAATGTGCTAGTGGAGAAGAGTTTTCTTGGAATGGATTAAATACAAGAATGCTTCAGGGGGGTGGAGTTTCATTAATTGTATTATTGATTAAATATAGTGGCCCAGAATCCATCCCACTTTCGGCAGCGGCCTTCCAAGATCCCAAAGTCAGTCAAACCATTTTAAGAGTACTGGCTACAGGATTTTCGTTAGCTGCAATTGAAGATCTTGTTGAATTACTTAATTCATATGCAAAAGAATATACAGAAGAAGATACGGATGAAAAAAATGCACTTGATTTAGATGATACCAGTAATGCTTCGAAAATAAAAGGTGAAGAAGCGAAGCCTGATAATACCAAGACAAAATCAGAAAATGTTCCGGATGACAAACCTGAAGATGATAAGAATAAAGATAATAATAATTCTAAATCGAGTAACAAAAATAATACTTCGGAATAATAGGAGTTATTGACAACAATGAGAATATTATATTATATACTCGGCTTTTTAGCTACACTATTTTTCTTTTCCTGGCTTTTGATCTTCCTGGAGGTAGAGGAAAATGTGCCCTTGCGGTTATTTATTGCTATCTCGACTTTGGTTCTTTTTATTCATTTATACAGAAATAAGAAGAAAAAATAAGTTTTAATTCATGTTCCCGTTAATATTGCCGGGAGCTTTTTTTCCGGACCATTTAACAGCGGTTGTTAAATATTATAGAACTGAATTGAAACTAATCTTTATTAAATCAAAAAAGTAAAGGCAATGCATATCATTTTTTTTATAATTCCTGTATTAGTATTTCTTGTTTCCGGTTACACAAGTTTAAGAGTAGTCCATTTTTATAATAAAACCGGATATAAGAGAAGGTATTTTATTCCGTATAAAGATTTAAAGCACAAACTGGAAAACAACCATTTTGAGAATGAGAAAGAAATTGCGGAGGCAGAACATATTATTCTGTTTTCAGAGATTACCTGGTTTTTAATAGCGATATTGATTGCAAGTTTTATAATGTTGACTGTAATCAATAATTCATGATCGAGAGATTAGCATTTTTCAACATTATGAACCAGGGACTTTCACAAACTGGAAATGATATTGAATATATTCAGGGCTATTATTGAGGGGAGGGGTGATTTATTGTAAAACTCCGCTCAATAATGGTAGTTTTGTGGAATATGGTGGAAATTCATGCTTACGCTCCTTCAGAGCTAAAATTTTGGGCGTCTTGTTTTTCCAGGGCAACGCCCTGGGGTAAATGAACAAAGAAAGAACCAAAGCTCTGAAGGAGCGCAAGCAGATTTTTAGTGAAAAAGAACGTGACAAAGAAACAGGATATGATTATTTTGCCTGTCCGCCGCAACTCGTATTTTGAGTGAAGGAGGAGAGCCAGGTTCTTTGACAGTTATTTAGGCCGTTGGCATAGTGTTGATCCATTAGCGGATAAATACCCGGGGCTTTCCCCATTTAACTATTGTGGTAACAACCCAATAAAAAACATTGATCCTGATGGAAAAGCAATTGGAGTTTTAGGCGTAGCGATAGGGGCAACCGAAGCTACTGTCATTTTATTGGGAGGCGCCGCTGTAATTGCGACAACAGTTGGCGCAGAGGAAACCGGTAAGGCGATTCAAGGCTTGGCTGATATGGTTCATGATAATGTTACTCAACCTCTTGAGAATGTTGCTGTCTCGGCTTGGGACTATGTTTTTGGAAGCAGTGAATCTGAGTCTAATACGACAACAGTACCCTCAGATCAAGGTGTCCCTGTTGATAACACAAATGTTTCGGAAAACAAAAAGGATACCGGCTTGGCAAATTTGTCAGATGAAGAAATTAATAGACTCGCAAAGGATAAATCACTTTCGCCAGCCGAGCGACAGAGATATGTCACTGAACAAAAAGCAAGGGGTCAAAGAAATAAGCAAAAAAGACAAAATAACAATAGGAGTAATAAAAAGGGGAAGAAGAAATCTGGCAGTGAGACCAAAAATAAGGGAAAAAGTTCTGGTAATTCTCAAAATGCAAATAAAAGCACTGATAATTCCCAAAATAATAATACAAAATCTGGAAATAATAAGGACACAAAAAATTCCGGATAATATAAGACTAGAATTGGATATAAAAAATGAATAAAATTGTTAAACTTTCAAGACTGAAGGGTAAAAAAGTATATGAAATTATTGATGATTTAGCTCGGAGTAAAATAAATGACCATCTGGATGATATACTTTCTCTGCTATCATCATCAAACGCATATGTCAGGGAGTCCGTTATTAATTTTCTTCACAGACACGAAATGAAACATACAATTAATCAAATCAAACCGATGATCAATGATCGTTCAGTCTTAGTCAGAATTGCTGCTGTTACAGCTGTTGCTCAGATGACCAAATCTAATGTTGATGCGACTTGTATCTTTAGCGCATTGAATGATAAAAATGAACTGGTCAGAATTACAGCAATAGAAAATGTGTTGAAGTTTATCACACCTGCTAACATTATTAATCTGGAGAAATTATTGAATGATTCCGTAGGGTTGGTAAGGTTCTATGTGTTTACTTGCCTTGGTGAATTGAGAATTAAATCAAGCTTAACAATACTACTGGACAGATTACCTTATGAAAAATCTCCCTATGCAAAACTGGGGTTGTTGATCGGGCTTTTTAATTTCGGAAGAGAGGAATATTATGACAATATATTGTCATTTACATTTCACAATAATTACAAGATAAGATGTGCGACATTGAATTTTTTAATGGATGCAAATCTTTCCCCCTTACAGTTTGAACAGGCTTCTAGAAAGGTGAATCAGCTCTCTCAAAACGAAAAGACAGTTGCGGTTAAAAATAAAATAAATTATTTCTATAAGGTTCATAAATTAGAAAATGGTTCCCAAATTGCTGATATGTAATTTTTTTATTGGAATGATATTAATGCGCTCTTATTATTCGGATCGCATTAAATTTTGAAATCTAAAAGGAAAAGAAAAAAAATAGAGATAGTTCCGTTAAAAAGTGTAGGGCTATTTGTTTTCGGTTCCCTAATTAAACAGTATATATATTTGAATCGGGAGGAATCACCGGAGGAATATGATGTATTGGGCATCAAGGTTTATATTAAAAATGGTTTTTTTGATTCAGGAACTTGCGACAGGCCGGATTAAACCCGGCTATTTAAGTTCATGAGCAAGCTAGAAGGAAAAGCATAAATATGTTTATTATTTTTTGTTTAGTGTCTGTACCCGTAATAGTTCTTTCCTTCTTTACCGGATGGGTAAACCTTTTCTTTTTATCAAAAGACAGGCCAGAAGAAGGGGAGCATGTTTGCTTATAAGGATTTAAAATCCAAAATCAAAAACAATTTTTTCAAAAATGAAGAGCTTGAAGATGAAGCTGAAAGGATTATATTTCTGATTGAACTCACATGGTTTTTTTATCTTGCATTTTTTGTGGTAATTTTTGTTTTGTAAGTAATGAAATGTATCTCAGTCTTCAGTTTTTTCAGCATACAAGTAATTCAGATGTTTTTTGTTTTGGTAATAACCCGATAAAAATATTCTTATGAGGATAGTAAACAATTACAAAGGTTGGTACCCGATTAACCTGGAGAAGGCCGTCGGGAAGATGTTAAAATTTGTGCCTCCTGAATATACAAGGGGGCTTCGCAAAATATATATATACAACAAAGACCCTGAGAAAAAAATGCTTGGGCGCTACCTGCCTGATAAAATTTCTCCATCTATTGAAATATTTGTCGATAATTTTTTCCATCCTTACCCGAAATTGGGTATTCTTATACCCTACCTGGGCAAGGCATATATTGCTGAAACTCTTTATCATGAGATTGGTCATCATTACCAGCAATTAAACAAACAGATGAAGAAAAAATATCTCGAAACATACGCAGAAAAATTTAGTCAGAAACTTGTGAAAAAATATTTGAATTCATTTTTATTTATTAAGGTTTTATATTCACCATTCTTACTCTGGTTTAAATTGAGTAAATTGATCGGCATTAAAAATAAGAAGTAACATTATGATAAAATATCTACTCATTCATTTTCTATTTGTATCAACACTATTCGCTCGGAGGGGCGGCGAAGAAGAGATACTTATCAATGAAACTGATAATTGCCGGCTGGTGATGAAAATGGGACAATATACCCCGGATTCAACTGAAGGCGGAATGGATATTATACATATAGGTCGTGATAAGAAAAAAGTCATTGAATCTGTTATCTATACTACAGCAATCAAAAATGATTACCAAATTATTGATTTGAATAAAGATGGCATCAATGACCTTGTCTTTGTCTCTTTCTGGGAAGAAGATATGGATATTTCAGTTTTTCTCTTTGGTTATTCAGAACATAATGAATATTATAAGCTGGACGAATATTTCAAAAGGCTTATTCATTTAGATCATCCGGAATTTGATTGTGAAAAACCTTTTTATAATCTTGTTACTATTGATGATAATTCAACTTTTCCTGAGATAAAGGTCAAATATTATGACAGCTCAGATAATGAAAATATTCTGACAATCTTCTATTCGGAAGAGCGGAAAATGATGATCGGCAGATAGCGGGCTTTAACGGGCAGCTATCGCTCTTTCAGAGCTGAATTACTGAGTTTTTGATTTCCCCGGGGCGCTCCCCGGGCTGATGCTCACGCGCTTTCAGCGCTTAAATACATTTAAAGCGCACGGAATTTATCACCAATAAGCGCTGAAGGCGCGACCGGCAACAGCCCAGGGCAACGCCCTGGGGGAAATGAAAAAAGAAAGAACCAAAGCCCTGAAGGGGCGGAAGCAAAATATTTTAAGAGTTTGAATTCAGCACACATTACTAACTGATTGTTTTATTCCAGCCTTTTGACAAATTTTACTATGGAAAACCGAACAAATATTTTCCTTATTCAATTTTTGTAATTATTTCTTAATTTAAAGATATGAAGAAATCATTGCATGAACATATAACCTCAAATCCTGCGGTATTATTTGGGAAACCGGTAATAACAAATACCCGTATCGGCGTCGATCTGATCCTGGAAAAACTCGTAGCGGGTGATTCAATTAATGACCTGCTTGAAGCTTATCCCAATATCACGATTGCTGATATAGCCGCGTGTATATCCTTTGTAGAAAAAGAATTGCGGGACTAATAAAAGAATCAGAATTACAATTGATAGAAATCTAATGGAATTATATGAAAAAATATTAGCGGCCCAAAAGGCAAAAAATCTTTCAGATGAAGAAATGGCCAGAAAACTTGGTATAAATGATTCTTATTATTACGATTTTTTGTATGTTGATGAGGACATAATCAATGGGTATGATTTTAGTATATTATTCAGAGTGTTGATAATTGTCGGTCTTGATCCAATTGAATCATTGGGACTTGAAAGAACAGAAAATACCTTAAATATTGAACGCCTTACAAAACTTGTATTTCAAAGAATCGAGGAAAAACAATTAACTCATGAGCAAATTGAAGATCTTTTAAATGCTGTCGGGGATATGGAAAGTCATATTAAAGAAGATATCAGTGATATTGACTACCTGTATTATGAAGACCTGCTCAATTTTTTTAGCGCTCTTGATATTTCCATTGTTCATTTTCTGGCGATTCTGGAAGAGAAGTATTCATATTTACGTGGATAATCTGTCGTTTTATGAGGATAATATTATATATAATTGGCTTTTTAGCTACACTATTTATCTTTTCCTGGCTAATGCTAATTTTTGAAGTGAATGAGAATATTTACTTCCGAGCTTTTATGGCTATCTCTACTTTGGTTCTGTTTGTTCACCTATATAGAAATAAGAAGAAAAAATAAGTTTTAATTTAAGTTCCCGACAATATTGCCGGGAGCTTTTTTATTTTGTTTGTAACTTACTTCTTGCTCAAGTTAAGATTTTGTCTAATAGAAACGAGTTATGATTATTTTTCCTGTCGAATGGGAAAGGAGTGAACAAGAATACAATCATTAGAAAATGTTAAAGCGCTCGAGCGTTAAAATGGATCAGAAAGAATTTGAAAATAAGTTTAACCATGCTCTGCAACTGAAGAACTCTGGCGAAAAAATCAAATCGTTAGAAATATTTCAATATCTTGCTGAAGAAAAACCAAAAGAAAGTACTGTATTTTTAATGCTGAGGGCTATTTATTGGGACCTTGGAAAAATTCAGGAGGCTGTTCATTCATTCGGAGAAGCCGTAAAATTGAAACCAAATTCAGAGAAATTATCTTTAGGTTATTTTCATACCCTTTGGGAAAATGGTGAAAAGCATGCGGCTCTGGAAGAAATAAAGCGGTTTTTAACAAATAACAGCTCAGATATTTATAATGACATACTTGAAGAGATAAACGAGAAGTGGTAGATTTTTTGAGAAAAAATTACAAGTTTTTATAATATCATTTCAATGGCCTGCATTTTCGCTGCATTTATTATAAGTGTGATTTTAAAAAATCATATTAAACCAGATTATATATCATTTAAAAATCAAGCCAAATATAGAATGATTCCTTTTAACTACCTTGATAAAAAGGGACAACTATTAAAAAAGATCTTTTATATTTTAGTTGTTATTGGAGTTTTATTTCTATTTTTAGCCGGCTTAGATAATAAATGACTTGTAAGGAAGTCATGAATTTCTTCGTTTTTTGTTAACATGAAAAAATCGATAAAGTCATTACCTGAAATTAGAAGGCGAGGCTCTACATAACGGGGTAATATTATGCAACACCTCACTTACGGAATAATGATGGTTCCTTTGATGAGCCATCGCATAAACGCTTTATTGAAACTCGCACTAAAAAAAGGTGTTGTTTGTATACTTGCCGCTACGTTCGCTCCCCTTCCTGTGGCGGCCAGCCAAGCGTGGACACGCTAAAAGAAAAAAGAAAAGATTTTGAAACAATAATAAATTCTTAAAAAAACGCGCCCTGGTTCTTCAGGGCGTTTTATTTATTCCAAAGTAAGATCAGTTGTCCATCATTTAGCGTAATTTATTTTTTTTAGTTCTGCGAATAAGAGCGTGAAAAAGAAACCTGATTTGATTATTTTAGTGATTCGTTAAATACAAGTTGACTATAATTATGTTAAATGAAGAACTAATTTCTGTTTGTAAGTCTGGGAATTTAAACCAGGCAAAAAAACTAATAGAAAAAGGGGCTGATGTAAACTTTAAGAACAGCGAAAATGAATATGCTATACTCGAGGCCGTATATGAGGGGCATGATGAAATTATTGATTTATTATTAGAGAATGGCGCTGATATTAATGTACTTGATGAAGATAAGGCTGATATATTAATTAATGCGGTATATTCGGGAAAGGAAAGCATATTAAATAAAGTGTTATCAGTAACAAGTGAATTAAACAGACAGGATGATACCGGAATGACCGCTCTGAATTTGGCAGTCCAATTGAAAGAGAACAACATTTTAAAAATATTGATAAATAAAAAAGCTGAGGTGGATATTATTGACATGTATGGAAGTACAGCTTTGCACACCGCGGTTTTGTTCGAGAACTTTAAAGCGATTGAACTCTTATTAAAAGCCGGAGCATCAGCGGAAATAAAAAATAATAAGTGGAATACTCCGGTTATGATAAGTGAGCATATGGGTGGAAAAGTTAAGGATATTGTTCTGGAACTTATAAACCGTTATAAATAGGATTTAATGATCAAGAAAAAAATTGTTATCGCGGTTGTATCATGGTTGGTTGTCATGATTCTAATCACTTGGGTAATTATTCCTGTTAGCCTAAGACTGGGAGTTCCATCGGACTGGAAAGCAGGTATTTGGGTTTTGGGATTTTTATTTTGGCACCAATGGTTCTTTCGATGCTATTGGGGTAAGAAAGAAAATAAACCCAATTCGAATGATGATAAAATAAGGAAAAATTCTAATTGTGCTGGGTCATTATGATTTTGGGGATAAACAAAACTTGTCAGTCCCATTAAAAAGTGATTTTTACTGTTGCGATAGAGATGGAAATATTTTATCAGCTCATTATTAAGAGTTTGTTGCTTACGCTCCTTCAGAGCTTAAATTTTGAGTATATTGTTTTTCCCGGGGCGTTGCCCCGGGCTAATGCTTACGCGCCTTCAGCGCTTATTGGCAAGAAATTACAGGCGCTTAAAATGTTTTTAAGCCCTGAAAGGGCGAGAGCAACAGCCCGGGGCAACGCCCTGGGGAAAATGAAAAAAGAAAGACCAAAGCCCTGAAGGGGCGAAAGCAGATTTCACTCTGAAATATTGAATGAGGGGAATAATATCAAAACTTTTTCCCTCAGCAAATAATGTTTTCTATGTTTCACTTGAATTTAAAATGTGTAAATTGTTATGGTTAAAAAATTACAATTCAGATTATGTTAAAATATTTTCTCATTCATTTTGTATTTATTTCAACACTATTCGCGCAAAGAGGCGGCGAAGAAGAGATACTTATCAATGAAACTGATAATTGCCGGCTGGTGATGAAATTTGGTAGATATTCTCCCGACACTACTGAGTATGGTGTGAATATTATAAGAAAAGGCGCTGAGGGAAGTGAGGCGCTTAATTCACTAATCCTGACTTCCGCGATTAAAACAGAATATAAAATTCTTGACCTTAACGATGACGGAATAAAGGATTTACTTTTCTCAACAGTCTGGGAGCATTCTCATGACATAAATATCTTCCTGGTTGGTTATTCTGAACTTAAAGAGTTTTATATTCAGCGCTGGTATACAAGCCCTGATTTTTTATATGATGATCATCCTGATTTTAATTTGGATATTCCTTTCTGTAATCTGGTAGCGATCGAGAGTACAATACCATATCCTGAAATAAAGGCGAAATATTGGGACAGCTCAGATAATGAAAATATTTTGACAATCTTCTATTCGGAAGAACGAAAAATGATGATCAGCAGATAGCGGGCTTTAACGGGCAGCTATCGCTCTTTCAGAGCTGAATTACTGAGTTTTTGATTTTCCCCGGGGCGTTGCCCCGGGCTAATGCTTACGCGCCTTCAGCGCTTATTGGCAAGAAATCCCAGGCGCCTAAAATGTTTTTAAGCGCTGAAGGCGCGACCAGCAACAGCCCAGGGCAACACCCTGGGGGAAATGAAAAAAGAAAAACCAAAGCCCTGAAGGGGCGAAAGCAAAATGATTAGTAAAATACAGATAGTAAAATGAGAAATCAAATCAAAAATATCCCTTACAATAACTATCACGGAATTGATTTATTAACAAATATTGGTATTACTCTTGAAAGGGATGAAGATAATCTCGTGTATCATAATATTAAAATGGAATTTAAAAACAGAGAAAAGAATACCAGGGCTGAAGCGCTCTTACAACATATTCAGAATTTACAAATAGACTCAATTTCTTCCGGTTTTTTAATGATTACCGGGTTAGAATTCTTCTCTATCAGGGACCGGGGATGGGAAGGCTTAAACTGGGAAATTCATGATTATGAAAAAGGAATTATTAGTTTTTATTGTCGGGATATTGAAATTTTGCGATCCTTCAATTCAACGATAGAATAATGGCGGAAAATATCTTAATATGGCTTCAGGAGTGGTACTCAAAAAACTGCGATGATGTCTGGGAGCATTCATACGGAGTTGAGATTAATACACTGGATAACCCCGGATGGAGTGTCAAAATTGATCTTGCCGAAACCGAGTGGGAAAATATATCAATAGAATATAAACTGACAGATAATGGAGAGGATGACTGGTATGCATACAGTGTTAAAGATAAACAATTTTTCGGCGCAGGAGACTGTCGCAAACTGGAAAAACTATTGAATATATTCAGGGGTATTATTGAGGGGAAAGGGGATTTAATGTAAAACTCCTCCCAATAATGGTAGTTTTGTGGAATATGGTGGAAATTTATGCTTACGCTCCTTCAGAGCTGGAATTTTGAGTGTCTTGTTTTCCCCGGGGCGCTGCCCCGGGCTAATGCTTACGCGCCTTCAGCGCTTATTGGCAAGAAATTACAGGCGCTTAAAATGTTTTTAAGCGCTGAAGGCGCGACCGGCAACAGCCCAGGGCAACGCCCTGGGGTAAATGAAAAACGAAAGACCAAAGCCCTGAAGGGGCGAAAGCAAATCAATACCAAACTACCCGATCAATAGTACATGAATTATCTGCTTGTCACGCTGAATTTCGGCTGGCGTTAATATTGCCATAAAGTGAGCGGGTGACAATTTTTTCCCAGGTTTCTTTATCCCCGCTTCCTTTGCCGATCTGCTGAAGGGCATATTGTTGAATTATCAGCAGGGGCAGAACAATTTTTTCACGTATCTCAATTGAACTTCGCGATAAAGGTTCCTCTTCCATAAGCAGTTTGTTGCCAGAAAGCAGCAGGAGCATATCTCTCGATAGTTTATATTCATCGTGAAGCATCTTCCAGAATTCACCGAATTCAGTATCATTTTCCATATAACCTGTTAGTCTGAAATTACTTTTGTAAAGTGACATCATACTGTTCAGAACAAGCGCCCTGAAAAACGGAACACTCTTATAAAGTTTTTTTAACTCCTCAAGTTTCCCATCATCCATAAGTTTTTTAATAGCGGCGCCGATACCGAAATAGCCCGGCACATTTTGTTTGAGCTGGCTCCATGATCCGACGTAGGATATAGCCCTGAGATCCTCCAGCTCCAGTTTTTCCTTTTTACCCCTCTTTACAGGGCGGCTTCCGATATTGGCGGCTCCGTAATATTTGAGAGCGCTTCTCTTTTCGAGATAAGGCATAAATTCGGGACGCTGTTTTAATTCATTATATTTTTCATAACTCAAAGATGCCAGTTCCTCAATCATCTTTCTGCTTTCCGCGGGAATCACATTCTCTTCACTAAAGAAATTATGATAAAGATTCGCGGTTATAAGCTGCTCGCAGTTATGGATAAAATGTTCCTT
Organism: Melioribacteraceae bacterium; assembly: GCA_963677445.2. Lineage (GTDB taxonomy): Bacteria > Bacteroidota > Ignavibacteria > Ignavibacteriales > Melioribacteraceae. Next base: position 15,733 of record CAXXGF010000002.1, read on the forward strand.
TGTGCCGAACTTGCTTGAGATAGTCTGTCCCTGGACGGTCATCTGGATTTCATGGCTTGCTATCTCCGGGGTCTGCGCGGCGTAAAAGCGGTGTGTTTTACCTCCGCCGCGCGCCGGGGGGCCACCCCTGCCGTCAAAAAATATCGCTTTAATATCATGATAGCGGCAGACATTTGAGAGGGTTTCTTTTGTGGTCAAGATCGACCAGTTTGCCTGGAGATATCCGCCATCCTTTGTGCCGTCTGAGAAGCCGAGCATGATGGTTTGTTTATCCCCCCGTTTTGTTATATGGGCACGGTATTCAGGATAATTAAATAACCTCTCCATGATTTCGCCGGAATTTTTCATTCCCGCCATCGATTCGAAAAGGGGGACGATATCAACGGTTAGTTTCTCCTTATCCCATCCGCACCATCTGAAAAGGGCGTAAACATACAGAACGGAATATATATCCTCCGAATTGCTGATTATATAACGGTTGCTGCCCGCCTCACCATTTTTCCTCTGAATATTTTTGATCAGTATAATAGTTTTGATAGTGTCAATCACAAGTTCATCCTCGAATGCTTCGGGAATTACCATAAATTCCTTTTGGAGTAAAAGATCGATCAGTTCCTTTTCATCAAGCTCGTCAAGTGAATTATTTATCACACCTTGTTTCAGCAGAATTGCCTCAACAGCGTTGCGGTGAACATCATGATGCTGCCTGATATCGAGTGAGGCAAAATGAGTTCTGAAAATTTTCACCTTGTCGATAAGGGCTTTCACATCATCAATATAGAGCGCGTTATATTCTCTGGATACAGTATCTCCGATCCCGATAAGGGGATTCAGAATTTCTTCGGGCGCGATATATTTATCGGGGTCGAACATGGCGTAATAAAGAGAGGCGCCTAAATTTTTCAGGGTTTCTTCAACATCCCTGAAAGTGAGTTTTTTCTGAAGGTCTTTTACATCCCGGTAATAACATTTCAGCAGGGTCATGCGCAGTTCATCGGCAACACTCGCTGTTGTTTCCGATGTCACGAATGGATTGCCATCCCTGTCACCCCCGGGCCAGAATCCGAGTTTGATTATATCGTGGTTTTCAAAATTTTCCCCTTTCAGGCTTTTTCTCACGAGCGAATAGAGCTCACCGGCCGCGTCATAATAAACATTTCTCAGGAAATAGATTATATTTTTTGCTTCCTCCGCAGGAGTCGGTTTTTTTGAATTAAGCAGAGAGGTCATTCCAAGCTGCTGAAGAGTGATATCGATTTCATCAATATTGTCATTTTTAACAAGTCTTCGCAGCTTATCAATAATATCAAGAACCCTCGGGGGATAAAACTGGGTCGGATGCGCGGTGAGAACTATTCTTGAACTGAATTCGGATAATATTTTCTCAACTTTATCATAATCTCTTTTACTGTCTATCAACCGGAAAAAATCCCGGATGGAAATATCTTCACTTAGTTCGGTAAGTTCTTTATAGGCGGCCTCTTCTATCGAATCATATAGAACAACCTGTCTTTCAACATAACGGATAACGCTGATGAGGAATTTTACGCGTTCTTCTTCATTCTGAAGCCAATCCTGTTTTTCAAAAAACTGGCGCATAATTTCTTCAGGATCTTTTCCCTCTTCAAGTCCCGTTTTGCTTTCCTGGTAAAGCAGCGGAATAAGAGTTCCTATATTCTCAATATTGCTGAAAGGATGAGCGAGGAAAAGACTGTTATAGAGATTAAATCGTTTTGTAATAAGTTTTTCAAATTCTTTTGTCACAGGCATATTTTTTATCTGTATTTGTTTATTTTTTACTGGTTTGGAATTTCGGAAGATTACAGGTATTTTTAACCGTCATATTCTTAACCGGCTATTATAACAAAAACTGCGATTATCTACAATTTCCTTCGTGTTATTAAATTATAAACTGGCAAGCCAGAGCAAAACTAATTCTGTCCGCCTGTTCGCCGCGGAGAATCCCTGACGGGACTTATTTACCATTTTCCCCTATTTGAAAATAGGGGCTATTATCTTTCATCTGTCCGCCGCGGAGGATCCCTGCCGGGATTCATATTAATCTGATTTAATATTTGCTTGTAGATAATCATTATTATTTAGAAAAAGTCCCGCCAGGGACGACAGATAATAGCCCCACAATTCATTGTGGGGTAATAGGTTAGGGAGAGAATCAATAGTCCCGCCAGGGACGACAGATAGCCTCGCAGCATAAATATGAATGGCAGGTTAAATAATTTTGCCATTTTGCGTAGAATTTGACTCCTTACGGAATAATCACCCTCAGAAAAATATACGTAAGAGTATTCACAATAGCGGCGAAAACCAGGTTGGAAAGGAACACCTGCGGTTTGCCTTTTTCCATCGAGCTGCAGTAACTATCGGCATAAATCCATAGAATTAACCAGAGAGTTGCCGCGATAAAAAGAAGGAATCCCGCCTCATTTATTATTTTTACAAGGGGATAAATTCTCACAACAGGTTCATCACTGAATAGTCCGACAGTATTACGCCATAACCAGCTATGTGTTGTTCTGTCATAAATTTCAAGATATTCTATAAGCAGATCCCAGAGATGTCCAATCCAGAGAGCGAAACCGACACTGAACAAACTGAGATATTTTCCCAATCTTTTAATGAAGATATTTCCCTTCCTGATACCAAGTAAAAATTGATATTTCCCCCGGGGGGATGAAAAGATTTCTTTATTAAACAGAGGATAAAATTTCATTTTTGGGTTAATTTTCTCACGGCGAATAAGTCAGTTGATTTCCAATTATACAATAATATTACGTTATCTACAAGTAATCAGTTGATATCTGTTCTGATATCGATTACAAAAAACTAAAGGAAAATCCCCCAGTTACGATAATGTTATTGATAAAACTTTTTCGGCTTATATTCTTCTAAATCACTATATTTGTGTGTTGATAACTATGCTTGCAGGATTTTTTGGATGACCCCACAAGACGCTTTATCATTCCTCGGGAATGACCCTATCAAAAATATTAATATGATTCATTTTATCCGGAACAACCCGGTCCAGTCAATTGAACAGATAGATAATTCAATTATTGCCAGAGGCAGAAGTGACCAGAACTGGGTTTATATCAGTTGTTCCGAGAAGATCAAAATTGGCCGGGTGCTAAACAAGCTGAACGATAATGACCGCTTTTTTGCCGCTGTGGAAAACTGGATGATGCCCTATTTTTCAGACCGCTGGGATATTCGATGGAGGCTTTCGACATGGAAATTGTATCTTCCGGAAAATATGGAAATCGCCGAACCGGACGCGGATATTGTTTCCCCCCTGAACCCCGATGAAGCTCAGTATATTTATGATAACTCCGGTTACCAGGATGTTACAACACCTGAATATATCCGGGACAGACTGGAAAAAGGAGTAAGCGCGGGAATATATATCAATGGCCGACTTGCCGCCTGGGGACTGACACATGATGACAACGCGATAGGTTTTCTTTATGTGTCAAATGATTTCAGGAGAATGGGCTTTGCCTCGCAGATTTCAAGGTTTATTATCAAAAGGCTCAGGGAAGAAGGGCACACACCTTTTCTGCATATTGAACCAAAAAATGAGAATTCCATGAATCTGGCGCTGAAACTTGGTTTCGTTAAGGACCGGCAGATTAACTGGTTTGAGGTTTACAGGAATGATAAATGGAAGAAAACAAAGTCCCAAAGAAACTTAAACTGACAGGTCAGGACCCGGTTCTGATCATAAACGCTCCGGAAAAATTCGAGACGCTCATTAAGGATAAGGACTGAGTCCGCCGGGAAATTCAGTTTTGTTATGGTTTTTGTGAAAAGCTGTGAAGAGGCTGAAAAATATCAAAGCCCCGCGGTTGACTGCCTTGAGGGGGATGGTTATTTCTGGGTGGCTTATCCCGAAAAAGAGTTCGAAAAAATATTAATCGGATATAAAACGTGACTGGAGCTGGTTACTCATGGCGGAAAGGAATTATGAACCTGTGACCATGATCGCCATCGATGAGGACTGGTCGGCCCTTCGATTCCGGCAAATTGAAAATATCAAAACAATGTCCCGGAAATTCGCTATCAGCAATAAAGGAAAAGAGAGGATTAAGGGGAATTTGTAAGAATAGAATTTGCATTGACGCGCGTCACTGCGTTAATAGGCTCTTACCAATACACTAACGTTAACATGTTGAGGATAATCCGGAGAGCAAAATTTGTCAAAAAAGCTCTCAAATAACATGTTGCCGATAATCAGGCCGCGATTCAAAATTCATATATTGGACAAATTGGATAAAGCTGTATATGTCATTAAGGCTGGTTAATCTGCTGACGGAGTAATCTTAATCCAACCCCCGGTGAAAAATAAACATCCTTATCGCCATCGCCAATCCCGTCATTTTACTGTTACCCGGTTTTTTAGCCTGCCCGTTTCCTCCCCCCAAATGAAATATTTCCTTATCCGTCCTTTGGGCTAAAGCCCTATAAGGCTGGTTGCTTTGCGCTTGAACTCCGGCCTAAAGGCGCGGAGTTATTTTAAATCTCTGAATTCTTCCCCTTTTGGGGTGTTTTCCACAATCTTTGCCTGGCGAAAATTTAGGCTCTTACCAATACAACTAACGTTAACATGTTGAGGATAATCCGGATAATGCTGTATATGTTATTTAGTTTGGTTAATCTGCTGACTGAGTAACCTTAATCCAACCCCCGGTGAAAAATAAACACTCTTATCGCCATCGCCAATCCCGTCATCTTACTGTTATCCGGTTTCTTAGCCTGCCCGTTTCCTCTCCCCAAATGAAATATTTCCTTATCCGTCCTTTGGGCTAAAGCCCTATAAGGCTGGTTACTTTGCGCTTAAACTCCGGCCTAAAGGCGCGGAGTTATTTTAAATCTCTGAATTCTTCCCCTTTTGGGGTGTTTTCCACAATCTTTGCCTGGCGAAAATTTTGGCTCTTACCAATACAACTAACGTAAACATGTTGAGGATAATCCGGATAATGCTGTATATGTCATTTAGTCTGGTTAATCTGCTGACTGAGTAACCTTATACCATAGTGGATTATATCACAATCCGAAAAGGGTTCAAAAAAATATAAGAATATGAACTAATACTCATGACTTCTTCTGGCGTTAGATTTTTTGCCAATCCACAGACATATTCTCTCAATTCTTCCATTGATGAAAATAATTTGTTTGTAAAATCTCTCTTGAATTTTGCCCATATTTTTCCTGACTTCAGACCCAAAGTATCCCAGAAGTTAGAAAACACAATAAAAACAGAGGAAAAATAAAAAACGGCCAATGTAGTGCCTAATATTATTATATGCTTGATTATCAATCTATTTTTTTGTATATTATCCTCATGTTTATCAGAACAAAAACATCACCGAATAGCCCTAAAAAATCCGTTCAAATCGTTGAGTCGATCCGTAATGGCGCTAATGTCAGGCAAAAAATTGTACGCCATATCGGCACAGCCCTTAGTGATGATGAATTACAAAAATTAAAGGAACTGGCTGAATACGTAAAAGCAAAGCTTGAAACTGAAAGCCAGCCAAACCTGTTTGCCCCGGAAGAAATTGCTCAAATGGTAATTGAAGCAAAAAAAACAAAGGATGACAACCCAATAAATGTTGACTTAAAAAAGCTAAGGGAGGAACAAAGGATTATCATTGGCATCCATGAGGTCTATGGTCAAATATATAATGAGCTTGGTTTTCAGTACACACTCGGCAGCCCTAAAAGAAAAGTATCTTCGAGCAGGAATTTATTTAATATAGTAATGGCCAGGATAGCCAATCCATCATCAAAAAGATCATCAGTCCGACAGTTGGAAAAAGACTTTGGCCAAAAGCTATCGTTAGACGGAGTATACAAAATGATGGATATGCTGGATGAAGAGAAAATAAACAAAATACAAAAGCTATCATATGAAGCAGCCTCAGGAATTATAAAAGAAAGGATTGATGTAATATTCTATGATTGCACAACCCTGTATTTCGAAAGCTTCACAGAAGATGAACTGAAGGAGAATGGATACAGCAAGGACATGAAGTTTAACCAGCCGCAAGTGTTGTTGGCTCTTATTACAACAAGCGAAGGCTTTCCAGTCGGATATGAGGTCTATCCCGGTTCCTATTATGAGGGGAATACACTTGAATTGGCCATAGAGAAACTGGAAAAACAGTTTGAGGTAGGGAAGATAATATTTGTTGCAGACAGTGCGATGTTAAGCCAGACAAACCTTTCAAAACTTGAGGGAAAAGAAAAACAATATATAGTTGGCGCGCGGTTAAAAAACATGAGCGTCAAAATGCAGAATAAAATAACTGACCTGACAAATTATAAATCAACGGTTGATGATGAAAAGATGGCAGTATTTACCTTGGGAGAAAAAAAACGATTAATAGTAACATACAGTCCTAAACGTGCCGAAAAGGATCGTTATGACAGAGAAAAAGCGATAGAAAAGCTGAGAAAGAAACTGGAACGATCCTCAAACCCCTCTTCGTTGATAAGCAACTACGGATATAAGAAATTTCTTCAAATAGAAGGTGAGTCCAAAATAATAATAGATGAAGAAAAACTAGCTGAGTCGGCAAAATGGGACGGATTGCATGGTGTTGTCACAAATGCAGAAGAACTAAACGAAAAAGAAGTAAGGGAGCAATATCAGAAACTATGGCAAATAGAGGAATGCTTCCGGATCAGCAAGCATGATTTAAGTCTACGTCCGATATACCACTGGACGCCCAAAAGGGTAAAAGCTCATATTGCGATATGTTTTATGGCGCTGGTATGTCTAAGGCACCTCGAATACCGTGTCTTGAAACAGTATGAAAAGCTTTCTCCTGAAGTAATAAGAAATGAGTTGCTTCATGTTCAATGCAGTATTCTCAGAGACCAGTCAACTCAAAAAAGGTATGCCATGCCTTCAATGGTAACGAAACATATAAGAAAAATCTATCAGGTAGTAGGGCTAAAGATAGATAGCGTTCCATATGAAATATAGATAATTCCCTGAATGTGAAATAGGAAATATGAGAAATGTAGTGCCTATAAAAAACCTATGCCCTTTTATAACAATGAGTTACGCTGTTTTGGGTCGGAAGTCAGGAGGTCATTTAGTCTGGTTAATCTGCTGACTGAGTAACCTTATACCATAGTGGATTATATCACAGTCCGAAAAGGGTTCAAAAAAATATAAGCATATGAACTAATACTAATGACTTCTTCAGGCGTTAGATTTTTTGCCAATTCACAGACATATTCTCTCAGTTCTTCCATTGATGAAAATAATTTGTTTGTAAAATCTCTCTTGAATTTTGCCCATATTTTTTCTGCCGGATTTAATTCAGGACAATAAGGAGGTAAGAATAATAATACTATATTTTCCGGAATCTTCAACGCTTTGGCTTTGTGAAAAGGGCCATTATCCAGGACTATCAGTTTTAGTTCATCCGGGTCTTCTTTGGAAAACTCATCTAAGAATAATTGAAACCATTCGGAATTACATTCTGGTAACTCCAGCTGAAAACTTTTTCCATCAATTGGTGAAAATGCTCCGTATAAATATGTTGACTGAAATACCTGTTTGAAGGTGCATATTGGCTTAATCCCCCTGGCTGTTAATGCTCCTCCGTTTTTGGTAAATAATCCGAACCTGCTTTCATCCTGGTAATATAGGTTTACTCTTCTATATCTCTCTACTTTATCAGCTATTGCATTCCTGCAAATCAGACCAAGGTTTTTTTTAAAGCCTCAGCCGCTTCTTTATCCTTGTTTTCGTGACTTTTACGCGCAACCTTTGGTTTTGAGCCAAAATTTCTGATACAATATTTTAACAGAGTATTATATTTTACTTTCTTATTGAACTTCTGCTCAATCCAGCTTAATAATTCTTTGTATCCAGGTAATCCATTGTATGGATCGTTTAATTTCTGTTCGATTGCTTTATGTTCTTCTTTAGAGAATACCGAGGGACGAAAACCTGTTTTCTTGTGACTGCAAAGGAGATCAATGCCTCCTTTCTCATACATAGTTCTCCAGGTCTGGACACTATTGTGATTGACGCCGATCCGGTCAGCGAGATCACGTTTAGAGATGCCATTGGAATGATTTTTCATTTCAATGAGCATACGTAATCGAGGAGCAATCAGAGGTTTTGCATGTTTAAGGAGCTTTTTAAGCTCAGGAGTAGATTCTTTAATTGAGACAATTTTGGGAGCTGCCATAGATGAATACCTTTTTAGTCCAAAGATAACAAAAAACTAATTCAGACACAATAGCCGGACCATATTTTTTTTCACTTCGGTATAAACCTCTACCTTTCTTTGTCGGAATAGTAAAGATTTTGAACCGAATCAAATATTTCCAACGTCTTCTGCGCTTCATCAATAAATATGTATCTTGCTTTTTTCTGAACCGGCATCGCTTTCCACTGTTTAATCAGAATTCAGGGATCAGCGGAATATTCAGATCTTTGAGCAGGATAAGATAAATTAATTTTAAAAGTATTCCCCGGCAAAATAGAATTTAACAGGGTTGATTTCCCCGTCTGCCGGGCGCCGAAAAGAAGATGAAAATATAGTCTTGACCAGCTTTTCCTTTAAAACCTCTTTATACCACCTGCTGTAGATTATTTTTCCGCCAATGTAAAGTTATACTTTATAATTGTAGCAATATTATAAAGCAGGACTTTATATTTGTCAAGAGTTATCACTTCTTAAACTGGAAATTTTTCCACCGCTCGGTTTCCAGGATTATATCAATTGAGGATAATATCACAGGGTAAAATTCTTCCAGAGTTTTATCTGATTCCAGGTAATCATCCATTTTTTCAAATATGTGCATGGATAAAATGAAGCCGAGATTATATTCCTCTTTTATTGTTTCCCTTATTTTATCCCGGTCATAACCATACAATTTTCCCTGGAGAATTTTATCAATTGTTCTCACGAAGGATTCATTCACTATCGATTCCCAGGTGTCATAACCCAGGTCGCCGCTCTCTTTCGCGAGGGGAAAAAGCCAGTCAGATTTGTCGACAAGGTACTTATTTTTTTCTGTAATGGGATTTATGACCTCATGCAGGGCTTCATGATAAAAAGCCGCGGGTCCCGGTTTCCCGTCGGTCGGGCCGCTGATTATATAAAGATCGCCGTTGATAGTATTCTGCTGGGCAGTGAAATAGGACATTTGGGGACAAACCATAAAATGTATTCTTCTGGCTCTCTTTGTGAAATAATCGGGTGCAAGCCGGCAGAATTTCACAAGGTGACTTAGGGCGCTGTCGGCATAGGGTTTATACTTATAATTTGTTTCATTCAGAACAGGCCTGTACTTTTCCCAGAGATTTTTTATTCCCGCTTTCTGATAAAACTCAGCCAGCAGTTTATTAAGTCCCTCGTGATTATCCAGTATTCCGGAAATATTTTCTGTGGTCAATGAGTCATAATGTAATTTAAAATCGGGAGGCCCCTCTGTTACGAGGGCGTAATCGGCATATCCCACCCAGCTCCCCCGGCTTCTGCCGAAATGAAATTTTGTAATTTTATCGATGTAGTCAAATTCGAGCTTCATTCTTACCGAATCCCTGATATCAATCCTCAGGGGATTCATCCCCGCTTTTCTCCATTCACCATCAAAACCGGCGGCATTCATAAATGCGAACGCGGTAAACACTCTTTCATCCGCGTCAAAAACAAAAAAATCGCTCCTTCTTTCCACATCCTCCCGACATGAAAAGAAAATCAGAACAATCAATAAAAACAAATTTAATTTGTTCATTTTTTCCTCGTTGGGTATTTGACTCTGTTGCAATGCTCCATATAGCTGAATTTGGAATAGCGGAAAATGTCAAAAAGGTTTTCACCCTCTTTCCACTGCCTGATAATTCCATAGGTAAAGACCGGTTTATATTTGTCGATAAACTTAAAGATATTATAAACTGGCTCAAACTCCACCGGGTCATATATAAAACAGAACATACATTCAGCCACATTATCTTCAGGTTCGCGCCAGAGAATAATATTATCCTCGATATGTTCTTCTGTGTAATTTAACTCCGCCGCGAGCGTGGAGAAATGAGCGCGTATATTTTCTCTCCCGGACATAAAGATTTTTGCCCATTTTCTCTCATCCTTCCTTTCAAGCTGCACAAAAAGTTTAGCCAGCGCCAGCCGGCGGTTTACTCTTTCAGGCAGATATTCTTCTGTCAGGTCCATCCTTTTCTCCCGCATTAGTCCAGCGTTTTTAATATTTTTTCAAGTATAACAATTCCCTCCTTTTCAGCTGTTCCGGCCTTTTCCAGAATCGAGGCAGCCTTCCCGCATTTATCCATATCCTTTACATTCATTTGCTTTATTTCATTAGAGACAAAAAATGGGAATAATGATTGAACCTCACTAAGGCAGTCAACAACGGTCTGGTATTTTTTTATAGCCTGATCAAATAATTCCAGATCGGAATGGGGGAGGCGTATTTTACATTCCTCCAGAAATCCCACGGCATGTTTTCTGCATTCGGTCCACGCGGCGGCATTAAGCGCGGCGCCATAAATATCGGCGTTTTCCGAGAGGAGGTATTCACCCCATTTTTTATAAGCCTCTGTTCCGCTAATATATGATTGGTCATTCACAACCGAAGAATAGCTGACCGCGAATTTTAGCGCTTCTTTTATAATGGTTTTGTCCTCACTCTTTTCGGCTGGAGATACTTTTTTGAATAACAGCTTATTATTACCTCCAAGACCCGCTTCTTTCCAGTATTTTGCTCCTTTTCCCTCAAAAGAATCAATGCCTTTATAATAATATCCCGTTTCATCATAACCGAAAATCAAAAAATATTCATCTATCCAGTCCATCTGGCGGGCATATACCGGCAAACCGTTATCGACAGCTTCGCGGGTCATATCCCACGCTTGTTTCTGCTTAGCTTCAAAATCCTCATCGCCGGGAGAACTTTCTACTATATCAATGCTGTATCCGAGTCCCTTTCCGGGCCGGGGAATTAAATTAACAGCTTCATTTATATTTGCTGAGAGCCCCTCCTTGATATTTATCTGGAAAGCATGACCTGTGGCTCCTGAGAGCCATGACATTGAATTTTCTTTCCCGATTACTTTTAGCGCCGGAACCAGACATGCCAGCTCAGATATCCACGAATAACCCCAGTTATAATTTACGAGCATCCTGATATTTTTGGAGGTAAAGTTTTTTTGACCGCTGTAATCATCCCCGCTGATAATCGCCGGAATAACATAATTATTTAATATTTCATGCATCTGCCAGGGAAATCCAAAGTAGTCGGAATTAAAAGTAACAATCGTATTCAGCTCAGGCATAGCGAAAATAAACTGCCCGCCAAGGCCTCCCGAGCTGAAGACCTCCACTGGTTTGCCTTTTATAAATCTGATATCGGGTCCCCAGTGATTCCAGTAATCAGGTCCCTCCCCGGTATAATATTTTTCGGTACAGTTATCAAACCACTCCTCTTTGATAATTCTCTTATTTTTGTATATCCCCTTATCCACATAAAGCATTCCTATTTTCGCCAGGTCCCGGGGATAAAGACTGAGGCCCCCTGAAGCGTGATATGAACCATCCTTGTTCTTTTCCCAGTAATAATCCTCAATGCCGAGGGGAGTAAAAATATTTTCAATCGCCAGCTCTTCTATGGTTTTTTCCCCACTTTTCCTGAATTATTTCACACGTCGCGTTTGTAAGTCCGCTGTTATAAACAAATTTTTCTCCCGGTGTATAAATTAATTCGCGGCCGAAGAGGTAACGAAAAGCATCTCCCGAATGTCCCATCGCGTAAGCAGTGTTTCTTGAATCAAGGTAATTATATGTCTGTTCATCCCAGTCTAATCCGGCGCTCATGCTGAGGAGATGATAAAACAAAATGTTTTCTTTTCCACCGCCGCAAAGAAGATCTGAATATTCAGGCATTAAGTTGCAGACCGGTTCATCCATACTTTTAACAAGTCCCTTTTCCAGCGTTATTCCGGAAAGAAGGCAGGTTATTCCTTTTGTTATTGAGGCGATAAAATGCAGCTTTCGGTTATTATAGCCATAGAAGTATTCATCCAGCAGAAGTTTTCCATCTTTTATTATCAGCATACTTTTGATAAGTTTGTAGTCTTCCCTGGTGATTTTATTCATCGCCTCAAAAATTGTGGCTGTGTCGATTCCTGATTCCCTGATATCCCCGACAGCCCATCCATCCCCTAAATTTTCGGGGATCTTATATAACCAGTTAAATATCTGATTCCCTGAGTTATCCATCCTCGGGACCATTTCGGCAACAAGTTCAAAACCGGCTTCAAGAGTAAGGGGGTAATAATAGACGCCGTCAAAAAAACTGCCCGAAATAGTATTCTTATCTTTGTTAAACCTGCCGCTGAAATGTGACTTGTTTACATCGGATACCTCAATACCCAGATAGAGTGAATCATCATTAAAGCTGATATCTTTTACCGGCACATTATAAACTTTCTGAATTGGAGTATTAAATGTCGCCGACAATCTTCCATCAGGCATTCTGTTTATTTTAAAAACAAAATCAATTTTGAACCGGCCTTTCCACACACCCTCAATTTCAGGTTTTTCCTGCGCGCTGGCGGAAAAGAAACAAAAGAGCAGATAAAGGGAAATGATAAATAATGGTTGTTTAAACATTTTCCTTCCTGGAAAAAATTTCAGATATCCTGTTATTCTGATACTTATTAACTATTTATTTATTTATATTCTGAAACCTGCCCTGTAATCCTCAGACAGGTTTCCGCTAAATTCTTTCGGGAAGAAGATATTTATCCGCAAAATAAGAATTTTTTAAACAACAGTTTCTAAATGATTACATTTCCGGTTCTTTTTTTACAATTTTTTACAATCGGGTTATTATTGCAACACCGGGAAATAATAGGGAGGAAAAGAAACTATATTCAGGAAAAAGCAGGCATCTATTCATTCTGAACCTTGGCCTTCATTGTGCCCTCTATCTTATTTTATTTACTCATTTATCCTCAATTGCAAAAAATGTTCAACATCTAACCGGTCACACAAAAACCGGTAAACAACGATATAATAATCTGTTTTGCCGTTATTGTAGAGCGCCGTCTTATACGCGTGTTCATAATACTCTCTTTTGCCAATGTTTTTTTCTGAAACTATATCAGATAACCTGATATCAGCGGCAAGCGGAATAAATTTATCCTTTTCTGACTCACAATAAAAAGAAGTCTTTTGGGAATATTCTGTGTTAATATAACTGAACACCTTGTTATAAAAAAGGATTAGTTTATAATGTTCTTCCTCACCGAGGTTTTTATAAAGATTATCATTTATAAAATTCAAAAGGTTTTCTTCGTCAAGCTCAAAGTATCGTTGTGATATGGAGTCGATCGTATTTATCGCGAATATGGTCCGGTTTAATCCGTGCAGCTGAAAGTTTGTGCTGTCAATAATTGAGACCACTTTAAAGGTACCGAACCTGGTAATCGGAAAAACCGAATATCTGAATTTATCCCGGTGTATATTTCTTCCTCGCAATTTGATTCAACAACAATATATTTGTTTGATGTGTCTGAAAACAATCTGATAATCGCGTTAGTCAGTCCTTATTCAATATGGCGGCATTATCTAAACAGAATTTATTCATTTGATATCGATAACAATGAGAGAAGGGACATAACCATTAGTTATTTCCCCCCGGGGGGACGTTCCGCAACTATGCTGCTTCTATAAACCAGATACGAGTAAAAAAATATTCCCGGGCGGACCAATTCGTCATTATATCGAGCTATGCCGGTTTATGGATTAAGGGCTTTTATCACTTCGGAATGTATCGATTTGTTTGCCGCTATAATTCCCTCACCACCTATAGGATCATTTCCGTAATAATCTGTTATAACAGCCCCCGCTCCTTTCATTATCGGCATGACCGGCAGATAATCCCAATCCGAAACAACGGCATCTATCATAATATCCGCGAAACCTGCAGCCAGCAGATAGTAACCGAAACAGTCTCCCCAGGTGCGATAAAATTGAACATTTTTTACCAGTGAATCGAACGCTTCCCCGTTTCTCATCTGATGAATATGGAGATGGTCGGTTGCCAGCAGGACTGCTTTATCAATGCTTTCACAATTGCGGATTCGCACTTCTTTGCCATTCATCTCAGCTTTTTTATTATTCCCTGTCAGGCATTCATTCAGCGCCGGAAGATTAATCATTCCATATTCAGGATTTCCATTTCGCAACAGCGCTATCAACGTTCCAAAAAGGGGAGCTCCCGAGATAAAACTCCTGGTGCCGTCAATCGGATCAAGTACCCAGGTATATTCCGCGCCGCTGTTATGATTTTCAAATTCTTCCCCGAGTATTCCATGTTCAGGATATTCTTTCATAATTATTTCGCGTAAAATTTCCTCTGTGCTTTTATCTGCAATAGTAACCGGTGATTCATCCTCTTTCATCTCAACATTAATTTCTTTCCGAAAATATTTCAATATATTTTTGCCGCTTTCTTCAGCGAGATGGCTTAAAAATTTTTTTATACCATGTTCATCTGTCATTTTTATATCCTTTTGTAATCAATAATCATGCGGTCAAATTTACCCTTAATATCTTTGATTGTACAGTTAAGATTTATTAAAATCCTGGTCGGATAAGAAAACTTATATTATCCCGGCAACATTTTGTTCATTAGGTTATCTTTATAATAAAGAAAAATCTGGTACAATTGAAAACACAACGTGAAAATATCATAACATTTACCCTGACTTATAACAAATATAAAAGACAGGTATATAATTACGTTCTGAGAATGGTTTCTGACCAGATGACCTGTGAAGACATTGTACAGAACATTTTTACAAAATTCTTTGAAAATATGCCCAATATCAAAAAACGGGAGAGCTACAGATACTGGATATTCACCACAGCCCGGAATGAGATATTCACTCATTACAAAAAGAAAAAAATTCATACCGATAAATATGGAGCTGCTGACAGTGATGATCTTGAGCTGGGATCGGGTGAGGATATTCTGCTTGAATATGAAAAAGCCGAAATCCGGGAACTGATAATGAAAGAGCTTGATGAAATGCCGCCGAATCAGAAAGACCCATTTATACTGAAGGAATATGGCGAGCTCAGCTACCGGGAAATTGCCTCAGTTATGGGGATTGATGAAAAACTGGTAAAATCGCGTTTATACAAAACCAGGCAAACACTGATAAAAAAAATATCACAATATGTTTAGGTAATCAAATGGAACATAATGGAAATAGAAAAAAAATTGATCTTTACTTTGATGGAGAATTGAACCGGGAGGAAGAAATCCTTCTTTTTTCAACGCTGGCATCTGATCAGGACAGCCGTGAGTACTTTAAGGAAATGAACAAAATTAAAGTAGCTATCAATGATTCTATGGTTGATTTTCCGGAAGAACTGGAAGAGAAAATTTATGATAACATTGGTAAAACAGAACCAACACGATCATTCCCCTTCTTTGCGGGCAGATCATTTTCATTTATTGCGGCAGCGGCGATTATATTCTTTATCCTGCTCAGCTTTTTCTTCTGGAAAGAAACAACTTATTATAAAACACGCTTTGAGACAACAATGACCGAAATAAACAGGCAAAACCAGATGTTGCAAGTGTTGCTGAACTCTATTCCGGCAGCTGAGGTAAAAGCAAGAGCGGTAAACAATTTTAAAATAAACTAAAGGGAGAAAAAATGAAAATAATTAATATTATTCTGATTCTGATAATGTCCCTCTTATTATTATCATGCGATAACAAAAGTGAGAGCCGGACTGATGAAAAAACGGATAAGAAACCGGCAAAAGAAAACCAGGAAACAGACTTTTCTATAATCGACACTACCGGTTATAGCGATATAGCCGATATAATGCCTGAACCTGTAGGAGGAATAAACGCCATAGCGGCAAAAATCACCTACCCGGAAATTGCCAAGAAGGAAGGTTTGCAGGGAAAAGTATTTATTAGAGCATTTGTCGATAAAAACGGTGAGGTAACATATGCCGAAGTGATCAAAAAACTAAGTCCCGAATGTGACAGCGTAGCTCTCAAAGCTGTAATGGAAACCCGGTTTACCCCTGGGAAAAAGGATGAAAAAGAGGTTAAAACAATAGTTTTTATTCCAATCAGCTATAAACTTCAATAGCTGAATAATTGAAAAAACAGGCCGGGTTTTCATCTTGCTCCCAAACCTGTTCATCGAATTAAAATCAGTGTTTATCGAAATAATCCCTTCACACAATAATTAATGGTTATTTTGCACCCAGTTGATTTGATGAACAGGCCGGAGATTTTAGCCATGCAGGTGATACCATTTTTAGTGCAGATTTTAGTTTACACAGCAGTGATTTTGATACTGGTAACAATTTTTACATATATACGTCAGTCGGTTTTTCTTAATAAAGGACTTCGCAATAAATCAAAAAACAGCGTTGACAAAAAAGAGATGCTTGAGGAAACAAAAGATGTTGCCGCTGAAAGCAAATCTGAAACTGTCGCGGAAGAATATTACAAACCGACAGTTGATATTTCCAAAGTAACTTTAACACAGGAAGGCACAAAAACCGTTTACGAAACAGAAAAATATCCCGCTCCGAAAAGAGAGAAAAAATCATCCTCAAAACGCAGATTCAAAAGTTCACGTATGATGGTTTACAAGAGAGGTGATATAAACAAGTATGGAATTACGACACCAGAATATTTTTATGGCTGATCTTTATTTGACCGGGATTGTGATCTCGAAGGAGGTCCCTTTCCCCGGCGCGCTCTTTACGCAAATTGTACCATTGTTTTTTTCAATAAATTCTTTACATAACACCAGTCCCAGTCCCGATCCCTTTTCTTTTTCTGTTCCCTCTGAAGCAGTTGACTTTTCAATGGTGAATAAAGAATCTATTTTTTCCAAAGGAATACCTCTGCCGGTATCCTCAACCCTGATAAGGATGTTGCTTTCAGCCTTTGATGAAAAAATTAATACAGCCCCCCCTTTTGATGTGAATTTAATTGCGTTTGATACAAGGTTTCGCAGCACGGTGCTTACCATATTTTTATCGGCATGAACCTTTATTTTCCCTGAGTGCAGTTTAATTTTAAAATTTATACCTTTTTTAACCGCGTAAGAGTAATAGAGGAAAAATATTTCGTCGAGAATATCATTAAGTACGAAATTCTCGGGTGAATAATCGAGCCTGCCTGTCTGGAAAGAAGACCATTGCAAAAGATTTTCCAATAAATTATAGATGCCCCGCGAGGAAACATTTATACTTGAGGCATATTCTTTTATTTCTTCAGATGAAAGATTTTCAACCTCATTGCCGAGAAACTCACTATATCCCAGAAGGCTTATAAATGGGCTTTTGAGATCATGAGCCAGAAGTGAAAAATATTTATCCTTCTGATTATTAATTCGTTTTAATTCCTGATAATATTTGTAAATTTTTTCTTCCTGATGTTTCTTTTCGGTAATATCCCTGGCTACAACCAGAATTCCTTTTATTCCCTCTTCATTTTTCATCAGTGAAGAATTTACCTCAATGAAATATTCTGCTCCGGTCTTACTTATTATTCTGGTCTCATAAATCCCATTCTTTCTTTTATTATCCGATTTACCGCTCCGCCTTATTATATCCGGTTTTTCATCGGCCAAAAATTCACTAACATTTTTAGCGAGTAATTCCTGGCATGACCAGCCGCTTATTTCAACCGCGGCCTGGTTGACGTAAAGTATTCTTCCCTTTATATCATGAAAAAGAATTATATCCTTAACCGCTTCGGCGAGGAGCCGGTATTTTTCTTTGGACGCGTTAAGTTTTTCTTCAACATTTTTCCATTCACTGATATCAATCAACGCTATCTGTACAGCTTTTCTCCCTTTGTATTCAATGGTTGTGCTTAAAGACCTTACCCAGTTGGTTGCTCCATCCTTCATTCTGATCCTGAATTCCAGAACTCCCGGCTCGCGCTCCTCATTTATAAAGGAGGAGAAATGATCCTTAACTTTTATTCTCTCTTTCGGGTGAATATATTCCAGCAGATCGCTCCCGGTTTGATTCTTAAGTTCCTCCCTGCTAAATCCCCTGTTTTTTAACGCCTGCATATTAGCGAAAACTATTTTTCCTTCCTGAAGAATGAACAGTTCCTGAATCGATTGATCAACAAGCTTATGATAAGCTTCTTCCGCGTTTTTTTTATCAGTTATGTCCATCATAACAATCTGAACAGAAACAACTTTGCCCTGCTGATCTTTTACAGGCTGGAATGAACAGATAAACCATCCCGAATTGGCCGGGAAGATTAAAAACTTTTCTTTCTCAATCCCTTTTTCGGTGATAAAAATTTCTTTAACATTTTCCAGAAGAAAATTATGAGTATCATTTGTCACAAAATTACTCAGGTTTACACCAATTATATTATAGGGATTGTTTTTCAGTAAACCGGCGGCCCTGAAATTTGAAAGATGAATTTCACCTTCATCGGAAAGGTAGATTACAGGTATTCCCGCGTTTTCAAATAGTTGTCTGTAGTTTCTTTCACTATGCCGGAGCGCTGTTTCCAGGTCTTTCTGAAGAGTAATTTCCTGTATTGAGCCGATAAATATTATTTTATCACTATCAGCTTCTTCAACAAAAATATAATCTCTAACCCAGTGTTGATTCCCATCCCTGCTTTTTATCCGGTATTCTATATTTTCTTTCTCATTTTTTTCAAGAGAAGAAATAAAAGAGGTGTAACCCCTGGTATCTTCATCAAATACTATTTCGTTCCATTTTTTACTTACAATTTCCGCCGGGCTAAATCCGGTTGCAGAATGACTGTCTCCCGAAATCTGACTGAATGAAACAATTCCATCCTCAATAATAAACTCTGCCGAGTAGGTGAAATCGGATATCATGCCATTGATCACCCTTTCTCTGGCAAGCAAAGTTTTTAATTCCCGGTTTTCCCTTTCCAGTTCATCACCGGATACAGGAATTTCGGAATTTTTTTTGCTTATTTGTTTTTCAGTCATAAACTATTTTCAGGTTTTGTTTGATTTTCTCACAAAATCAGTAATATCCGGAGCTTAAATAAAGATTACTATATTAATCTATTATTTTGAAAATTTCAAGTGTTTGCAAACCTGAATATCCTGTCAGCAATGAATGTGAAAAAATCATTGTAATTAAAATGAAAATTGTATATACTTCTCCCGAAAGAAACAGGTTGTTTTCCCCCTATAAGGTTTTTTTATGATTACATCTGATTTTGTAAATATAATAAGTTCAAAGATTGTCTCAAAATTCGCTGTAAATAAAATATTTTTATTTGGCTCTTATTCGGAAGGAAGGGAAAATTCAGAAAGTGATCTCGATATATGTATTACTGCTGATTTGCGGAATAAAAGGAAAATTGAAATGACGAGGGCAATAAGAAAGGAATTAATGAACGAAATAAATATTCCTGTTAATATTTTGATTTATGACACTGAAGAATTCAAAGAAAGAGCCACTTTGAGAAATACACTGGAATACAAGATCAGAAATAACGGGATTTTATTGAATGGAAAAAACTGATAAAATTCAGGGTTAAAATTTATCAATTCACTTCTTCTATTTCCGGCGATACTTCCTTTGGGAATCCTTAATCCTCTTCCCCGTTTTCCTTCTTTCGTGTATACTTTTATCCCTTGTTGTTCCCGTCAAAATGCTCTTCTGATTTTCTTTACCTTTTAAGGATTTTTCCACAAATACTTTTTCACCGCTGAATGGATTTTTTCCGGTGTAGTACATAAGAGTTGACCATGTGGAGGGGGTGGGGGTGAAAATCTGCACCTGGTCGGGACTTATACCAAGTTTTTCACCCGCGAAGAGTTTCACCTCATTCATCTCTTTGTCTGAACATCCCGGGTGAGCCGCGATAAAATAATAGGTAAGGTATTGTTCTTTTCCCGCCTCCTTTGAAAATTTAAAGAAAAGATTCCTGAATTTTTCCAGCGATTTTTTACCCGGTTTTCCCATCAGTTCAAGTATTTTATCATCCGAATGTTCAGGCGCTATTTTAAGCTGTCCCGATGTATGACTCTTTGCGATTTTCCGGATATAATTATAACCCTCCTTTTTATCATCGGCAGCCAGATCATACCTTATGCCTGAGGCCACAAAAACTTTTCTTACTCCCTTTAGTTTCTCCACCTTTTCCAGTAGTTCAAGCTGCGGTTTATGGTCAGGTTTCATCGCCGGGCATCTTTCGGGGAAGAGGCATCTTTTATCATCACATACCCCAAGCTTCATTTTTTTATCACATTCGTAGCCGTACATGTTGGCGGTCGGACCTCCCAGGTCGTTTATTATCCCTTTAAACTTCCCGTGCCTGGTAAGATCATCTGCCTCCCTGAGAATCGATTCCTGACTCCTGCTTACAACTGTCCTTCCCTGGTGAACAGCTATGGCGCAGAAATTACATTCTCCGTAACAACCCCTGTGAGTGTTGATTGAAAAGCGGATGGTATCCAGCGCCCTGGCATGCCCCTGTTTAGCATAAAAAGGATGTGTTTCCCTTAAGAAACCAAGGTCATAAAATTCATCCAGTTCCTTTTCGCCGGGATTCATCTGCGGCGGATTCTGGATTAAATAACGATCGCCGGTTTTCTGGTATAATCCTCTCGCTGTCAGCGGGTCGTTATTTTCATAAAAGAGGCGGAACATAGAAGTGAATTTATCTTTATCCGAGGCGCATTCTTCATAAGAGGGAAGTTCTGTGTATTTATATTCAGGTTTATCCGATATGTAGCAGAGTCCCTTAACCGGAAAGAGAGGTTTTTCCTTTTTTAATTTTGCCGCTGTTTCAAGAATTGTTTTTTCACCCATTCCATAAATGAGGTAGTCAGCTTTCGCGTCAAAAAGTATCGACCTTCTAATTTTGTCACTCCAAAAGTCATAATGAGCAACCCGCCTCAGACTCGCTTCAATACCACCGATTACCAGGGGAGCTGTTCCCTTAAAATGCTGCCTGATCAAATTACAGTAAGCGATAACAGCCCTGTCAGGTCGTCTGTTGTTTTTGCCGCCAGGAGTGTAATCATCATTCTTTCTTCTTTTATTCAGCGCGGTATAATTTGCCACCATTGAATCGACACTGCCCCCGGTAACACCCCAGAAAAGCTCGGGCTCTCCCAGTCTCGTAATATCTCTGCCGCTTTTAATATCAGGCTGAGCGATTATTCCTACCCTGTAACCTCGCGAAACGAGGAGTTTGCCAAGCGCGGCCGCTCCTATATAAGGGCTGTCGATATATGTATCGCCGGTGACTATGATTATATCCAGCTTTTGCCAGCCAAGAGCTGATACTTCTTCGGGAGTTACAGGGAGAAACATTTTATTTCCTATATGATATCTTATTATGAAAAATAGGTTATTTACGATCGATAATCAAACCTGATGCTGATTTTAGAATAAGCTGAAAAATTTATAGCCGGCCAAATCGGAATTAATGAGGAATCAGGCTCTTACCAACACACTAACGTTAACATGTTGAGGGAAATCCGGAGAGCAAAATTTGTCAAGAAGCCCGCTAATAACATGTTGCCGATAGTCAGGCCGCGATTCAAAATTCATATATTGGACAAACCGGATAATGCTGTATATGTCATTAAGGTTGGCTAATCTGCTGACGGAGTAATCTTAGTCTTAATCCAAACCCCGGTGAAAAATAAACACTCTTATCGCCATCGCCAATCCCGTCATCTTACTGTTACCCGGTTTTTTAGCCTGCCCGTTTCCTCCCCCCAAAAGGAAATATTTCCTTATCCGTCCTTTGGGCTAAAGCCCTTTGAGGGTGTTTGTTGATACGGGGATCTCCGGCCTGAAGGCGCGGAGTTATTTTAAACTCAATTTTGTATAAGCTCGATATCCTTAAACATCGTAATCGTAATCCCACACCCCAGGACAAAATGAACAACCCCTCCGTCGTTACCCAACCCGGCCATCATACTCCCACTCTTATTTATTAAGATCGATACCGAAAAATAATCATGTAATCCATAAATCCTTTAATCATGGTTCAAAAATGAGCGGGGTTGGATCATGCGCATACTTATATTTTCCTGCCAGCCGCTCTTTGGGCTAAAGCCCTTTGAGGATGTTTGCTTATACGGGGATCTCCGGCCTGAAGGCGCGGAGTTATTTTAGACTCAATTTTGAATAGAGTCTCCAGCCTCAAAAATCATAATCATAAACTGGCAAGCCAGAAGTGAAAAGTGGATTGTGGAGAGTGAAGAGATAAGAACCAGTAATTTTTCTTTAAGATAACTTCAAAATCCCAAAAAAGTCCCGTCAGGGACGACAGATAATAGCCCCGCAATTCATTGTGGGGAAATAAGTTAAGAAGTTGCTCAAAAGTCCCGTCAGGGATTCTCCGCGGCGAACAGGCGGACAGAATTCCCCGGTAAATTGATGGTCAAATAAAATTTTGCCATTTTGCGTAGAATTTGACTCCTTACGGAATAATCCAAACCCCGGTGAAAAATAAACACTCTTATCGCCATTGCCAATCCCGTCATCTTACTGTTACCCGGTTTTTTAGCCTGCCCGTTTCCTCCCCCCAAAAGGAAATATTTCTTTATCCGCTCTTTGGGCTAAAGCCCTTTGAGGGTGTTTGCTTATCCGGGGATCTCCGGCCTGAAGGCGCGGAGTTATTTCCTTCGTGTTCTTCGCGCTTCCCCTGGGCTCCTTGTGGTTATGTTTTCAGCATTCCGGCTTTCGATTTCAACTTCGATTGCGATTTGGATTTTGAAAGGGCGTTTCAAATTTTGTTAATATTTTGCATCCCTATAATCGTCTTTGGTTAAGGTTATTAAATGGGTTGTAATTATAATAATTAATTCTTATTTTCATTCACAGTTAATTTTCCGCGATATATTCTCAAAATACTTGTTCCGGAATACCTGTTAATCGTAGGTATTGGATAATGAAAAAATTACTATTTATAAATTTAGTTCTCCTGTCTTCATTATTATTTCCGCAGGGGATCTCCTATTATTATTCTCCTGATTATATTGAAGAGAATATCCAGGAACGGGCGCAACTGCACAAGTTGCGAAGTGTGGATATATCAGGCCACTTGAAAATTATGATAATCGTCGCGGGATTTCCTGACAGAGATACTTCGTGGCCTGTGATTGAAAATGATCCTGAATTTCCACTGTTGGGAACATTCCCCAATGGCACTCTCCTGCGCGACAGCCTTCTTCATTCCATGGTTTCCGTCGAAGATTGGTATGGCTCCGGCTTAAAACATTATATTGAATATAATTCCGGCCAAAGGGTATCTGTGGAAGTGATTTTCCCTAAAAAGGATGACGGCACTGTCTATACGACACAAAAAAGTTTTGAAACCTGGGCCCTTGAATTTGGCTCTTTCAAGAATGTTTGTTTTGAAAAGTGGTATGATATGCTTTCAGAAATTGTCCCGGATATCTGGAATAATACACCCGGGATTTTTGAAGATATTGATCTGATACAAATAGTATTTACCGGCATCAGCAAATCAGAATATCATGAAGAATATGGCGGAACTGTTTTCCCGGCCAGCTATGGTTTTACAAAACCATTTGATGTGAAATCATAT
This sequence comes from Melioribacteraceae bacterium, assembly GCA_963677445.2. Taxonomy (GTDB): domain Bacteria; phylum Bacteroidota; class Ignavibacteria; order Ignavibacteriales; family Melioribacteraceae. The sequence goes on from CAXXGF010000002.1 coordinate 39,379, forward strand.
ATTTACCGCGGACCTGTAGCTCATAATTTTAAGTTTAATTCTATTGTTCATGAAACATTTCATCTCATAGGATTATTATCCGGTTCTCCCGGGGGATTTAAAGGTTTACCCGACAGAAATGCCAGCAGGCTGCCATATAATGCTACAATCTCATATGATTTGATGTATAATGCGGGTAATGTTCCTTCTGAAAATGCACTTTATGGAATACCTCCTCTTCTTACTTTCGATAAATTGTTTATGGGATGGATTGATCCGGTTGATGTTTTAACCATTACTCCTTTTGATCTTTCTAATATTACAATTAAAGATGTTAATATCCCTCCCGATATGAATGAAAAAGAAAATAATATATACCAGGCGGTAAAAATTATTATTAGTTCCGGCAATCCTCAGGATATCGATGAATATTTCCTGCTCGAGTTCAAGAACGGCAGCGGTTATGATCGAAATTTTATCAATGTATTTGAACCTGAGGTTCATAAAGGAATTTTATTATGGCATATATTTGAAAAAAAGACATCCCTGAATCTTTTTAACGATTATACCATTGACCTTGAAGTGGCCGTTCCATATAATGGCTGGTTTAATAATCCACTGCCCGCAGATGATTATCCCAGGGATTATGAACGTCCTGAGCGTTGGAATAAAGAAACGCAGGGAGATTATGACTATCTTGATGACTTTTTTATTGATATTCAATCTTCACCTCCGCAGTTTCTTTTCCTTCCTGATGGAGGAATGCACTTATGGGAAACAACAGCGAAAGCTTCCTTCAACTGGGATCCGACCGGACAAAATCACTTTATCCGTTCCAATAGTCTGAAATCTAATTTTTTTACTGATGAGCCCGTTAAAGGCAGGGTAAGTAATATTATTTCGGACACGACCTATCCCTCCACACGACGGAGAGATGGTTCCATGACTCACTTGACAATTAAAAATATACGCCGAAATGGCAAATATATGTCCTTCGATTTGGATGCCGACGACTGGTCAGGTCCCCCTTCCAAACCAAAAGTACTTTTTATTGATACCGTGAAAATCGGGCAGAATATTTATCCTAATGTCAAGTGGGTAAAAAATCCCGATCCCGATGTTGAAAGTTATAATATTTACCGGCGTATGCTGGAAGGTAATAAATGGCTCGACTGGGAGTTTATTGGTGGGAGATCGTTGATTTCAAGGGACTCGACATCCATTGTAATTTCTTTCCCCGATTTTGATATCCATAATCAGCTTGGAAAAAGAAGACTTACCGAATACAGTGTTATCGCTATAGATATCCAGGGTCTTCAGTCAGAAAGGTCCGACCCGAAAAAGATTGATAATTCACTTCTGGTTTCCGACTCTACAAATCTGGTTGATCCGGAAACTTTGGAATATGAATTATTGCAAAATTACCCAAATCCTTTTAATCCTGCCACAGTCATCAGATATTCTGTTCCTGAAGATATCAGGGTAACAATAAAAATTTATGATATTTTGGGAAGACTGGTAGCCACACCGGTAGATGAAATTAAAAAAACCGGCCGCCACAATTATCATTTTAACGCAGGCAATCTTTCAAGCGGAATATATATCTATATGATGAAGGCGGGTAAATACTCTGAAATACGGAAAATGACCGTAATTAAGTAACCTTCATTCCATTCATTCCCGAAAAATTCCCGGCACGCAAAAAAATTCTTTGAAATCAGAATTTTTGTTGTCATTAAACTCTCAATAGATTATTTTCATATACTTACTGAATTTGTGTATTATTAACTTTGGAGGTATCATGATAAAAAAGTTATTATTTTTTTCCATTTTTATCTCTTTTTGCGCATTCGGACAAAGTCTTGTCCAGGTGTTGCCGGCGCCCGACTATGCCTACGGCCTTACATTCGATGGCGGTAATTTATGGGCCGGATCAAGCAACGGTTATGAATTGTGGCAAATTGATCCTGAAACAGGAGCTGTTACAGGATCAATTAACGCGCTCGTTGATGAAACCCGCGGACTTGGATGGAACGCGGCAAACTCCACTTTCTGGGCTTATCATTATATCTTTGGTTCTTCCTCCGGACGTGAAGATATGATAATTAACTATGATACCGGAGGAACTCCTCTTGATACACTATATTCCCCTTATGAGGATTATATTGGCGGGGCTTGTTTTGCCGATGGATATTTCTGGATTTCGGTCTATTATACCGGAAGCGGAAACCCGGCCTACCTGGTTAAGATTGATCCGGCCACCGGCGCTTTTGTCGACACACTCGTAAGCCCCGGTCTTCAACCCCAGGGACTTGCTTATGACGGCTCATCTTTATGGCTTGCCATGGATGATAATGATGGTGATCCGGAAAACATATATGAAATCAATCCTGAAACGGGTGAAGTGCTTTCACAATTCCCCATACCTCCTTATGGCTCCACCGTAACTGCCCGTCCGCGTGATATGGCGTGGGATGGTCAGCACCTTTATCTTATAGTTGGAAATAATACCGATAAAGCTATCTACAAATTTGATATGGGTTCGAGCGGCACGCCCCAGATTCACCTCAGCGCCGATGAACTTAATTTCCCCATAACTTCGGTTGGGGATACCTCAATTTTACCCCTGACCATTACTAACGCCGGGGACGCGGACCTTACAATAGATCAGTTTAATATCCAGCCTGATGTTTTTGAATTTGCCGAAGCTCCTTCGGTTCCATATACAATAGCTCCGAACGATTATCTTGAACTTGACGTCCGGTTTATTCCGGCAAATCTCGCGACCTATAATGGCAGTATCCAGATAAACAGCGATGATCCCCAGACTCCCCAGACGGTTGCAGATATCAACGGCGAAGGAGTGCTTGCGGGACCTGTTATTTCTGTCGCGCCCGCAGCATATAACTTCGGCCAGATATGGGTTCCTTCCGACGGAACGGCTTATCACAATGTTATTGTTGAAAATGTCGGTGGCGATCTTTTAACAATTACCTCGCTCGATTTTAATCTCGAGGAATATTCTGTCTCTTCACAGCAGCTCCCGATTAATATATATCCTACCCAGTCAACAACCCTTACAATAACATTTTCACCCCAGTCACCCGGAATTTATAAAGACACTTTGCGGATAACCTCAAATGATCCCGCTACTCCTCTCGCCGGTGTTAATTATGAAGGTGAAGGTATCAGGGATGATTATTCCTATGGTTATAAATTCTGGGATTTCTCAGTTCCTGAAAATCCTAATACAAGTTACCAGGATTACCGGGTCGAAGGAATAAACTCTATAAACGATATAACCGGTGACGGTGTTGATGAAGTTATTATATCAACCGACAACTACTGGACTATGTGTCTCGACGGCGCGAGCGCCGGAGAGGGGATTATCCTCTGGACCTTTAATTCCTATTTTAGCAATAATAATGCCGGTTCCATTGGTATGTCCAATGATTATGGCGTTCAGGACGCGCTCAGCATTGCCTCCGATCTTAACTATGACGGAAAAAATGATGTAGTCATCGGACTCGGCGGCGGCAATGAACATGTTTACGCCATTGACGGAACAAACGGCCAAATTATATGGCAGTTTGGCGATGAAGTCAATTACAGCCTGGGTGATTTTGAAGCAGTCGACGCTGAGAGAGATTTTAACGGCGATGGCGTTCCCGACGTTTTGGCCTCAGCCGACGGAAATGAAACAGGCAACGGCTATAAAAGCGCTTTTCTCTTTAACGGCTTTGACGGTGATATTATCTGGCAGTACCATTACCCGGGACCAAATCTTTCATTTGGTAAAACTATTATCTCTGTTGATGATGTTACCGGCGACGGCAAACCTGACGCCGCGCTCGCTGTTGGCAATAATGGTTCAACCGATCTTAAAGTTTACCTGCTCGATGGCGCCACAGGATTACCCCAATGGAATTTCGCCGCTTCAGGTTATGAACATAAAGAATTACTCGAACTTCCCATTCCGGGTGAAACACCCGATATCATTGTTGCTGAATATTTCGGCGTTATCTCAAGAGTTGACGGAGAAACAGGCGTCGCCCAGTGGAATGCCACGCTGGGAGCCCTTGCCGGTGTTATTCAGATGGACCTTATCCGTGATATAAATGCCGATGGTATTGATGATATTCTCATCGCGGCATTCACTAACGGAGTAACATGCCTGAGTGGTGATAACGGCCAGGTGATATGGTCATGGTCAATGGCCAACCAGTATGGCGTAGCATCAGTGCCCGATCTTGATAATGATGGAATAGATGAAGTTTTTACCGGTGACCAGAACGGCGCTGTTTACCTTATTAAAGGTCAGGGTGATGAACTTCTCTTTTCATATAATTTCAGCGGTGATATTATCAACAGTGTTCACGCTATGCGTTCAATCGATGGAAACGACAGTTATGAACTTATTGCCGGAACAAGAAATGGAAAAGTGGCATGTTTCAGCGGCGGTTTGAATGCTCTCGCGACCGGATGGTATAGCGACATAACCCTTACAGATGGTGAAAACAACGGATATCTGCGGTTCGGACAGGATGTAAACGGCACAGATGGCATCGACAGCCAGCTCGGTGAAATTGAACTTCCCCCGGTACCCCCCGCGGGCGCCTTCGATATCAGGTTCAACCTGCCTGTTACTCCTACTGTATCATCAAAGTATGACTTCAGAAATAGTGAAATTACTTCACCTCAATGGGAAATGCAGTTCCAGCCCGGCAGCGCGGGATACCCGATGACAATTTCCTGGAATCCTTTCCAGCTTCCCGATGGAGCTTTTACTCTAATAGATCCGTTCGGAGGTTCGATTGTTAATGTTAATATGAAAGAAGAAAACAGCGTGGAAATAACCAACAGTTCGCTTAACAAACTTATTATAGAATATTCCTCATCAGGTTCTGTCAGTGTATCTGTTGCCGAAGGATGGAATATTGTTTCCGTTCCACTCGAAGCGGCAGATATGACAGTTAACGGACTCTTTCCGACAGCAGGTTCAAACGCTTTCGGCTTTACCTCCGCAGGTTATTTCCAGACAGATGAACTGATAAATGGCGACGGCTACTGGCTTAAGTTTAACGCTGCCGAAGATATCCCGGTTGAAGGAAGCCCGGTGGCGGGCAATCTTCCGGTGGATGAAGGATGGAACCTGGTGGGACCATTTGATTACGAAGTGACTGTTTCGGGAATAACTTCAATTCCGGCAGGTATTATTTCAGGATTGTTCTTTGGTTATAACGCCGGCTATACCCAGGCGGATGTTCTCGAACCGGGTAAAGGTTACTGGGTGAAAACAACAGCCCAGGGAGAGCTTGTTCTTAACAACCCGGCAAAAATATCTCCTTCTGTTACAAAAGAAACAGGATATCTCCTGATTCAGGACGCGGCGGGGAATTCCTCAAAAATTTACTGCGGCCCGACCGATTTCATAACCGCGGAAATGCCTCCTCTTCCGCCACAGGGAATTTTTGACGCGCGGCTGGAAAGCGGCAATATGGGAATTGAAGCATCAGCGAATGATCTGATTGTTATCTCCTCCGCGGTGTATCCTGTTACCATAAGCGCCAGGAATACCTCAGTAAATCTGAGAGACGGGGTGAACGGACAAATAATAAACGCCACTATTTCTGATGGCGATAAAATTGTGATCAGTGATAATTCAATCTCGCGTCTTGTGATAAGCGGCTCGGAAATTCCGGTCGATTACGCGCTTGAGCAGAACTATCCGAATCCCTTTAACCCGGCTACAACCATTTCATTCTCGCTGCCGGTCAGGGAGCATGTGACTATAAATGTTTACAACATGCTCGGTCAGAAAGCGGCGACCCTGGTCAATGAGGTAAGAGACGCGGGCAATTACAATATCGCATTCGACGCCTCCGATTTATCATCAGGCGTATATTTCTACAGCATAAACGCCGGAAGTTTTTCCGCCACAAAAAAGATGATCCTGATGAAATAAGCGCCGCGCGCGTTTTGTTTTTTTGGTCTGATTGATTCAGTTTAATCAGATAATTATTCTCTCAAACCTCCCCCGAAGTCATCCCGATGGGGAGGTTTTTTTATATAAAATTTCACCCAAGCATGAATTGCTTAACCGCCACTTCGTTGCCGTTGACGATGATCCCGATTTTATGAATCCCAGGGTAATGTTTCCTTGTTGTCATATTCTTAAATGACTGTTTTCTTTTCAGCTTTTTCGAAGCGCCCGGTTTTAATTCATAATTCCCTATCTGGAATACTTTCCGGCTGGTTTTACCACCCGATTTCATATAATGAACGCAGTATTCAACCCTGGCATTCAGTTCGTTATCGAGGGAATTATAGACCTCAAAACTGAAATGCAGCTCTCCCCCGGCTTCAACATGATCGGCGCTCAGCACAAAATCCCTTATTTCCCCCTTCTCTTCCTTGCTGAAGCCCATCAGTTCCAGCGCTTTCGGGTCACCTTTTTTGAGCAAAGTACGCAGGGCGTGTTTTACTATCCAGTCGGTGTTTTTACTTTTGCCCAGCCAGTTTTCAGCTATCTCAAGTGTTATATGGGGATTATCCTTTGATATATCATTCAGGTTATTAGCCACACTTTTCCTTACATATTCCGATGTATCATCTTTTAGATTTTCAAGAATCGGAATAATCGGCGCGGGATTTTTTTTGAATTCCGGCAGGGCGATTGTCCAGGGGAGGCGGGGCCGGCATCCTTCGCTCGAAAGGCGCCGCACATGTTCGTTATCGCTTTTCGACCATTTAAGCATCTGCTCCATTGTTTTTTCGGGGTACTTAATAATAAAAGGTCTTATGGCGAATTCCGAACTGCATTGTTTTGTGAATATCTCAAGAGCCTCCATCGAAAGCTCCCAATATTCCAGGCCATATTTTTCTGAGTAATCGGGCAGCGACATACTCCCGAATCCCTTAATACCCGGCGCCGCTTTCATTAGTATTTTTACAGCCTCCTCATACCCGGAGGGGAGAAACTCCGCCATTATTCTCGTTACATGATACATCCTCTCCTTCAGTTCAAGCGATTCCCAGCTATCATCAAATACCCGGTTGAAAAATTCTTTTTTATTAAAATGAGGATAATCTTCGTATATTCCATCGATAAGAGAATTCACAAATTCTTCAGAATATAAATTTTTTAATTGTTCAGCCATTTTTTCTCCAAATATTCTTAATTATAAGCGACTCCGAATGGAGTCGAATATTATTAGCCCCGGATGCAATCCGGTTGTTTTATCAGGCCTTCAACAGCTACGACACTGAAGGCGTCGAATATTAACGACTTGCAGATAGCAATATCACAGAGTAATATTCTATTTACGCTATAGGGCAATATTCAACCCCGTCAAGATCTTGGTTTCATCTGTTTTTCTATTTACCCCGAGGGGTGAAGCCGTACTCGTAATCGTTCTCGAATTAACTGAGCGAATTGGTGAAGACGAGTACGAAGTACGATTACGAGAACGAGTACGATTCTTTCTCGGATTCAACTTTTTTCCGGCACGGCCAGATTAAGATTACGATTACGATTACTATTATGATTTTAAAGTAATGGGATATGTATCATCACCTTTATTTCATTGGGGGGAGTATCATCGGGATTGTTGAGATATTCATCAATACCGGGCAGATCTTTAATTTCCCTGCCTGAATCGGGGAGCCATTTTCCATATACCTGTGAATAGGTAAAATAGAGATCATTCAGGGGACCTTTATGCAAAACGACCGCGTAATCGCCTCCTCCTATTTCACCGATTTTTATTTCATCCGAGGCTTCCACACCATCGCTCACCGAGATGCAGGCGTCGTATCGGATATCATCGGGCTGGGTGACGTCGGGATCATCATAGCACAATCCGAAGTAGCGTGTATCATAATTCATCTGTTTGTTTTCCACAGCCCAGCAGCAGAGCCTGTCCCAGGCGGGTCCGCACATTTCATAGGGTCCCCTGTGCCTTGAATAAGCAACTTTTATTGCCGGCATCTTAACTATCTGCACTTCCATGGCCGCGACACCCCCGGTTCTTAAATTATAATCATTAATTTGTGATATCTGGTCTTTCGAATTCCTGTAACTTTTCCGATAGTTATTAGGAGTGACAAAAAATTTTGATTGAAACGCCCTTATGAAGGACTCCAGTGAATCGTATCCCGCTTCAAAAGCAATTTCGGTCACCTTTTTTTCAGTTAGAATAAGTTTTTGCGCCGCTCGCTGAAGCTTGACTCTTCTCACATATTCAGCCAGGTTTTCACCCACAATCCCTTTGAATATTCTGTGGAAATGATAACGGGAAAAGTTCGCCACTCCCGCAAGCTCTTCCAGCGGCAGCTGGCGATCAAGATTCTTATGAATATGATTTATCACATTCAATATTCTCTCGTAATATTCATCTCTTGTTATCTGTTTCATAACCTGCCAGATTTTTAGTGTAAAGATAGATTGCCTTTGACGTTGCGGCCTGATAATAATTGCTCAATTTAAGGTGAGTTCGAAATAAAATTTTTTGTAAAACATTATGCTGATTCGGGATTAGATCCAGGCCTGTCCGCCGCTGTACGATCCTGACAACCAAAGAACAGATGTCAAGCGGGAATCCAATTCCAAATTACTCTGAAACTTATTTTTTTATATCGAACTGACATTAATTTAAGGAAAAATTGTTACAGTTTCCTTTTGAATATTTTTTTATTATTTTCAGAAAACATTACTCGGAGGTAATATGAAAAAAGGCTACATGTACATGGCTTTGTTAAGCGCTTTATTCCTCTATAATTGAATCGGGGATCCCCTAATATTCCAAATATATAATTGGAGAACCAATAGTGTTTGCAGATCAGATTATCGGCACATGGAGCGAAATGGAGAACAATACTACCGATTGTCATAACATAATCGTTAAAAAAGAAAATTCCGAAAAGGTTTTTATTTCTGAATTTATTTATAATGGCGCAACAGGTACACATGAAGAGTATAATTACTATGGATTTATCACAAAATTTAATAATGACTATTTTCTGAACGCCAAATCATCTGATGGTTTTACCTCTATAAATTTGTTCTTTCCGCCGATAAGATTAAAGTATTCTCTCTCTCAAAATATATTATTAAGAAATTCATTTCAGCTTATGAATTCCAGGATTTCGTTAAAGAGAACATGCGCCTCGGTTTCTTTTACGGGGATATTTTTGCTTTGTATAAAAATTGATCTTTTGCAAATTTCATACTGTTAAAACCAGAATCAAAAAGGAATAATCATAATTTTAATCGTAATCTGGCAGAGCCAGAACCAAACTAATTCTGTCCGCCTGTTCGCCGCGGAGAATCCCTGACGGGACTTATTCCTGAACCGATTATCCTGATTTTAGTATTCTGCCATTTAATGGAAGAATATAATACAATTGTTACATCTCAATATACGTGATGTCAGGAGCTCTGTATTACCATATATCAGAGCGCAGAATAAGGCGCTGTTTTCCCTTTCTTTATTCCGAAGGATAAATTTGATAATTTTACGTAACTTTAATCATTGCGGTAAAGTATATTTGAAATAAAACATAAGCCGGGTATATTATTAAAAGTTTTATTATCTATCCGGATAACTGATGATAACGGGATTATTATGAAGATATTTAAAGGAAATAGTGATTTACTGCCCTCGGTTCTCGCGGTAAATAAAATACCCAACCTGATAATATATTTTCTGTTGCTGACAGCGATTGTTGTTTCGGTCATTTTTTATCTGTTCCCTTTTCAAAATGAATTTTCCTCCTCCGACCAGGTTTCAAAGGTTTATTTTGCCGATAATATAACGCAGGCTCACAGCGAAATTATCGCGGAATTTAATAAAAAATACCGGGGAAAAATTGAGGTAATACCTATAGACATACCCACATTACAATTTACCACCAACAAACGTAAGGAACTTATAACCCGGACATTGCGCAGCCGCAACAGCCGAATTGATATCTTTGCCGTCGATCAGATCTGGGTGCCCCGTTTTACCAAATGGGCTGAACCGCTGGAACAGTTTTTCACCGGGGAAGAGCTAAAGCTGATTCTGCCGCAGGCGTTAAAAACCTGTTATTTTAATGATAAACTTTACGCGATACCCTTTTTTATCGATGCCGGATTGCTTTATTACAGAACTGACATTATAGGCAGCCTGCCTGAATCGGAAAAAATTGAAGAGAAACTGAAAAAGGGAATTTCATGGACTGATATTATTGAGATAAAAAACCGCTATTTCCCCGGAAAATATGCCTATATTTTTCAGGGTGACGCTTATGAGGGCTTGATTTGCAATTTTATTGAATTTCTTGGTAATGATACTGAAAGATTATACAGCGAAAATAAGTTTAATATATTCAATCCTGTTATAATTGAAAAAACCAGGCAGTTTACCGATCTGATATATAGGTATAAAATAGCGCCGGTTGATGTAACAACATTCGATGAGGGAAGATCATTTGAATACGCGCTTAATAATGATATTCCCTTTTTCAGAGGCTGGCCGACAACAGTAAAATATTCCAACCTTGTATCAAAAACTACACAAAAACTTAATCTTCTAAAGGAAGCCTCACTGCCCGGCAACGGGAAAAATGCCGGTTCCTCGGCAATAGGAGGATGGAATTTTATTTTATCGAGATATTCAGGAGTAAAAGAGGAGGCTGTGACATTCATAAAATTTGTTCTCTCCGAGAAGATACAGGAACTTAATTATACATCCGGTTCTTATCTCCCCATCTTAAAATCATTTTACAAGGATAAGGAGATGCTTGAAAAATATCCCAAATCTGTCGAATTCAGAACCATCCTGAATAACGGAGTACATCGCCCCGCGATGCAAAATTATACCAAGATTTCCGATATAATATCGCTCTACCTGAATAAAGCGTTAAAAAAGGAACTAACGGTCGAAACGGCGCTCAAAAAGGCTCAGCAGAAAATTGACCTTATTTTAAGTTCTTCACAAAAAATTAAAATCGGCAGGTAACATGAGTCTGACAGAAAAAATCAGAAAATACAGATTTGAATTTTATCACTTTATAATCCTCATTATAATCATAATAATTTCCCAAATAACATTATCCTATATTACCACCCGCTCCACACAGAATCTTATTGGTAAAGCGGTAGATATCTATCGATGGGACACAGCCGAGAGAATAGCCGATCTCACCACGATCTCACTCGAATTACTGATGCAGAACAGCAATATCTCCACCATCAGCGAATCGGATAAAACCGCTTTAATTGAAGCGCTCGATTTTATACTCACTCAGCAGCGTCTGCAAAGAAACACCGAGGATATCTGCTTTCTTTTTTATTCCGATGATGAAATAATTGATATAGATGATGGAAGAAGGTTATATGAATATGTCATCCTTCAAAACAGGGTAGTGACCGCCGACTACCGCCGTGAAAAAGCCAAAGCCCTCTTCAATTCCTCACTTGAGGATATCTTCATTAATGAATCGGTACTGAACCAGAAGGGGTCCTCACAATCATTCCATGTGTTGGTTCCTTTTTCGATTAAAGGAGAAGTGGTCGGAGCTGTTTATATGAAAATAATTCCCGATATAAATAACATGAAAGGACTTATAGCGAGCTCATATGATCAGACCGGGGCTTTATTCTCGGCAATAGTTCTTTTCAGTATTCTGCTTATGTACCTGATAACAAATTTCCTTGTTCAGGAGAGGGACCAGATACAGAAGGAATTATACCGGCAGAGGGAAAAACGGCTGACACAAAAAATTGAGGATGAAAAGGAGGTTCATTTTGCAAAAAGAATTTACCACGCCCAGCACAAAGCTGAAAAGATAATGGGTTTTATCCGTCAGGATGTCCTTAACCTGACAGAAAACAATATTGATAAAATAAAAAAACAGATAGTTAAATATGCCAATTTTGTAGGCCGTGTGGTATATGACATGAAAAATTTTAATCCTCCTGTCACTGTGATAAGAAATTCCGCCTTTAACACCGATCTCAACCAGGTGATAGAATTTATTGTCGATAATATTTTCAGGAGGGTTCATAAAGAAAACGACCAGTACAGATTTGATTTACAGCTCGACAGAAACGCTCCCAAACTGCATATAAATGAATATGTAATATGGGAGATAATAGAACCTCTTATACAAAATTGTATTGACCATAATAAAAATATCAACCTGCTAATAACGATAATCACAAAATATAACCGGAACACCAACTCATCGGTGCTGATAATCAGGGATAACGGAGCAGGTTTTAGAGCTGATTTACTTGAAGAAGACAGAAGCGGACTCAAAAAAATATTTATTGAAAAAACCTCCACAAAACGAAATGTTCAGCATTCGGGATATGGATGTTATATCGCTTATGAAAATTGCAGACGAACAGGAATGAAAATTGACGTTTTTAATGATAACGGAGCTTTAACAGTAATTGAAATCAACCACAGCTAATTGATCGGGGGACTATGATAAATAATAAAATCAGCATACTCATCGTTGAGGATGAAGATTTTGATGTTCAGCGAATAAAAAACACTATAAGACCTTTCGAAGAATTGATATTCATAAAGGATATCGTTTCTTCCGGTAAAGATACTCTGCGGGTTATTAAAGCCAACAGGCATCTGTTCGATGTGGTAATACTCGATTACCAGATCTCAGGCGGGCTGCAGGGGGAAGAGTTAATTGAGGAAATAAAAAAAATTGATAGTACCATCCAGGTTATTGTTATCACTAAAATGACAATCAATCAGACAGACCTCGATTTTGCAACACAGCTGATTGAAAGCGGAGCTTCATGGTTCGGCACAAAAACACCGATGGATATTGATTATATTTATCAGCCGACTGATTTTGTTCTTGCGATCAAAAATGCCTTTGAAAAGAGAAAACTCGAAATTGAAAAAGGTATCCTCCACAGGGAGCATAAAAACACCCAGTATAAACTGAAGAATAATGTCGCTGAATTATTAAGCCGCTATTCGCTTATTGGCTCTTCAGGGGAACTGAAAAAAATAAAGGAACAAATTGAAACTTACGCGAAAACAGACGCGAGTATACTTATCAGTGGTGAATCGGGGACCGGAAAAGAAATTGTAGCGCGCAATATTCATTATGTCAGCCAGCGGAAGTTTGAGAATTTTATTACCGTAAACTGCTCGGCAATACCAAATGACCTTATTGAAAGCGAACTCTTCGGTTATGAAAAAGGGGCTTTTACCGATGCGAAAATGGAAAAAGCAGGCTTATTTGAACAGGCAAATAACGGAACAATTTTCCTCGATGAAATAGGGGAACTGCCCCTGATGGCGCAGGCCAAGCTGCTCAGAGTTCTTGAAACGGGTGATCTCGATAAAATCGGGCGGAAAAAAAGCTACAGTGTTAATGTAAGAGTAATAGCGGCGACGAATAAAAATATTGAGCAGCTTATAAGGGGGAAACTATTCAGGGAAGACTTATTCTATCGGTTGAATATTTTAAATATTACTCTCGCGCCATTAAGGGAAAGGAGAGAGGATATTCCTGTTTTACTTGAGCATTTCTTTAATCTGGCTTGTGATGAATTTCATGTTTACCAGCCCAAAATCTCGGAGGACGCCCTGAGTATTCTCAAGCAATTTGAATGGTCGGGAAACATAAGACAATTAAAAAATGTAGCGCAGCGACTCGCTTTAATGAACACAAATATAATCGATATAGATGAGGTGGAAAACGCGCTCGGATTGAGAAAACACAGTTTCTTTGGCGGTTATCCTATTCCGGCTCATTCGGATGACAATATTTTAATCTTAAAAGAGGCGGAGCATGAGTTTAAATTGCGATATGTAAAAGCTGTCAGAAACAGGAGTAAAACCGACTCGGAAGCGGCGGAAAAACTTGGTCTGGCTCGTTCCAATTTCCACAGGTTGTGTAAAGAACTGGGTCTGAAAGAATAATTTTGTTATCAATGTGATAGCAATGTTATATTTTTGATAACAAATCAGACAATATATCAAATATGTTTAATCCCGTTTCAGAAAATAATGTTTTAATTCCTGAACATAAATTCATTTTTTTATTATCGTTTTAAGAGGACAAGAAGAAAATTTTTAAACCGGTCAAAAAAATCACATCGCGCGGCATAAAGTGAACATATTCCCATATACCGGTATCTGACAAATTGTTTCAGGATCAGCTCTGCCTGGCAATAAAGTTGCTCTAAAAAGTATATGGTTTTTCAATCCTTCGAATAACTGAATCTGCAAATTCCTCAATTTTCTTTTAAGTGGCATATTTCTTGGAGATTATAATTATTATTTTCCAATATAAATTCATTTAAATATTAACTATAACAACTAACCCAAGGGGAAAATATGAGGAAAACTATTCACCGTTATCTGATCAGCGCATTACTGATCATCTCATTTCTTCCGGTCGCTCTTTCCGCACAAAAAACCGGTACAGTTTCAGGCAAAATAAAGGACCAGGCCGGAATGCCGATTCCATTCGCGAATATTACGATTATCGGCACAACCACAGGTTCGGCATCCGATATGGATGGCAACTACCTGATTGAAAATGTTACTCCGGGCGATTATGTGCTAAGGGCAACAGTTATTGGTTTTAAGGAAAACAAGGCAGATATTACGGTTACTGCCGGAAAAACAACAACACAAAATTTCACCCTCGCCGAAGATGTTCTGCTTATGGACGGTGTGGTCATCACCGGTACCGCCGGCGGAGCGGGAATCAAAAAGAAAGACGCGAGTTTCGCTATTACTACCATCTCACCGGCTGATATTGAGCGGTTATCCCCCCCGAGTACCGCGGCAGCTCTTGAGCTTGTTCCTGGTGTATGGTCTGAAAGCACCGGTGGTGTGGCCGGAGCGAACATCATGGTTCGCGGGCTTCCTTCAGGCGGCGACGCGCCTTTCGTAACTATGTCGATAAACGGCGCTCCTCTTTACGGAACACAAACACTCTCTTTCTTCGAGCAGAGTTCCATTTTCAGAATTGATGAAACTATCGCCTCAACTGAAGCTTTGAGAGGGGGACCAAGTTCAGTATTCTCGAACGGAGAAGCCGGACTAACAACAAACTTTAATCTTGTAAGGGGAACCGATCAGACAAAAGGGAGAGTAAAATATACCACCACTGACTATAGTTCACAGAGAGTGGACGCTGTGCTCAGCGGTCCTGTTTCGGAAAAACTATATTATATGGTTGGCGGTTATTACAGAACTTCACCCGGTATCAGAAATACCCAGTTCAACTCCGAAAACGGTCAGCAGCTTACATTCCAGTTGACAAGGGTTTTTGACAAGGGAGCTTTAAATATCTTCACACGCCTTACAGATGATCATGGACAGTGGATTCTTCCGATGGCTTTGGGCACAGGCAATGATCCCGGTACATTTTCACCTCTCGGCAATTCCACACGTTATCGTACCCTCGCCATAAATACCCAGGGCGACAGCGCGACTTTCGATTTCGCCAACGGACGCGGCTGGAAAGGTATGGTTAACGGCCTGAATTTCGATTATAATCTCGGAGACGGCTGGACTGTGAGGGATAATCTTTCTTATACCAGCGGTAACGCCGATACTTATGGATTTGTTTCCAATGGCAACGCGATGAGTGTTTCAGCCCTGAGCGCGAAACTCGGAGGAAGCCCGATACAGACTGTGGGAGGCAAAACTCTTACTTCAGGATATGTTCAGAGTTATGGCAGCTGGGTTGTTCAGAAGCAGATTGAATCTCTTACCAACGATATAAGTTTAACCAAAAAGATTAAAGAACACAATCTCACAATCGGAGCTTACCAGGCTTTCTGGTCAACAAGTGATTTCTGGACTCTCGGCAATCATGTTCTGGTCCATAATGTAGAAAATGGTGACATAATTGCGGGAGTACCGGCAGACAGTGTGGCCGGAAGCTGGGATTACGGCCTGAACGAAGCCGGCGACGCGAGAGTATTTGCTATTTACGCGGGTGATTCATGGCAGATTAACAGTAAAATAAGGCTTGATTTAGGCTTCAGATACCATTTCTTCAATATGAACTTCACACTTGACGCGGGCGCTCTTCCTGATGGAACAATTGATCAGACCGCCTCTCTCAAGGGAGATGACTGGGCCGGCACCGCTGCTTTAAACTATGCATTCGATTCGAATATGGGGGTATTTATCCGCGGATCAAAAGGGCTCTTCTATCCTAATTTTGATAACATCCGTGAAGGCAATAACTACAACCTCGAAAGCGGCGACCTTTCCGACGGTACAATATCGTCAAGTATCTTTAATCAGTTTGAAGCAGGTCTTAAATATGAAAGGGATATTTTCAGTCTTTTCCTTACCGGCTTCATGAATACAGTTGAAATTTATGACGGAGGCGTCGGTTCAACATTTGAAGCGGCTCTGCTGAAAACCAGAACATTCGGAGCCGAAATAGATGGAGCTTTAAATGTAGACGCGTTCAAACTTAAACTTATCGGCACACTTCAAAGTGGAAAAATTACAGAGTCGGAAACAGCTCCCGAAGCGGTTGATAAAAAAATCTGGCGCCAGCCTGAAGTTCAGTTCCGTCTTGTGCCGAGCTACGATTTCCCAATCGGTAAATCACTCGACGCTACAATCTACGGAGCTTTCAGATATGTCGGGGACCGCTGGAATGACAGAAACAACACATACCAGCTTGAATCATTTACCAAACTGGATATGGGTCTTTATTTATCAACTCACAGCGGACTTACATTCAACCTCAGCGCCGATAACCTTACTGACTCCGAAGGCCTGACCGAAGGTGATCCGAGAGATCCCCTCGCTAAAAACGGACGTCCTCTATTTGGCCGTTCCTTCAAATTTTCAATCAGTGTTGATTTTTAATCTACTATTAAGGGCAGTACAGAATTTATTCTGTACTGCTTAATTTTAACAAAATATCGAATTGCTGTTATGTCTAAAACTAAAACGAAAATATCCCTTTTCCTTAGTTATTTTGTTCTCGCGATACTCCTCAACACGGTTGGAATTGTTATCGCCCAGGTTATTGAGGATTATAATGTAAGCAGATTGACCGCCGGCAGCCTTGAGGCATTTAAAGATCTTTCCATCATGTTTGTTTCATTTATTCTTGCATCCTACGTCCCAAAGTTTGGTTACAGAAGGACAATGATATATGGACTGATCGCGTTAACATTAGGCTCTATGATTATTGCCTCTATAACCGAGTACTGGTCGGCGCCGGTGCTTTATATGATTACAGGTTCAAGTTTTGCCCTTATGAAAGTTTCGGTTTATTCCACAGTCGGGCTGATCACAAAAAGTCAGAAAGAACACACAGGTTTTATGAATACGCTTGAGGGAGTATTTATGACCGGCTCTCTGACCGGGCCCTTGATATTCTCTTTGATGATAAGTGTGAGCACATGGAATAACACATACTGGATAATTGCTATACTTACTACAATATCGCTGATTTTAATGCTCTTTACAAATATTGATGAAAGTAATGTTAAAGAAGAGGCGAAAGATTCAGGTTTTATAAAAATGTTTTCATTGTTTAAATACCCTCTTGTGTGGGTATTTATTATCAGCGCGTTTCTTTATGTAATGATCGAACAAAGTTTCGGCACCTGGCTTCCAACCTTTAACCGCGAAATTTTTAACCTGTCGCAGGCGCAGTCCGCTTCATTTCTGAGCATCTATGCCGGATCAATTGCCCTTAGCCGTTTCCTCGCCGGCTACCTCTCGAAAAGGTTTTCCTGGTTATCTATCCAGCTTACATACCTGATTGGGGCATTTCTGCTTACTCTTATAATATTAATACAGACGCTTGATTTCAGCGCCGCTCAGCATGAAAGCTGGTATCAGGCGTCACCCTTGGCTTTTATATTTTCCATGGTCGGATTTTTCCTCGGTCCTATCTATCCGACTATCTGTTCAATTGTTCTCAGCAAACTGGAGAAAGAACGGCATAGCTCAATGACAGGTCTGATAATTATCTTTTCGGCCCTCGGAGGCACATCCGGCTCGATGATAATAGGATTTTTCTCTGAAAATTTCAGTGTTCACAACGCGTTTTATTTTCCCCTTGTGCCAATAACACTTCTGGCGTTTATGCTGATTCCCTATAAAAAAATATCCGATAAATTCGGAGCGGAACATCATACAGGATAAGAAAGGAAAAATATGACTTTTATTAAATTAAAATTTCAGCTGCCGGCCCTGCTGTTAATAACGATTTTTTTTCTCTCATGTTCCGGTAATGAGGACTTCCTCTTAAAAACGGAAAAAGTTGAGAATTATTACCCCGCCTATCTTGGCAACGGGCATTTCAGTATTTCCACTTGTCAGTCCGGAATTGCTTCGGCAGAATCATATATGATTAATTTTTATGATGAAGCAAAAAATGATATCCCGAGAATTGCCGCCCTGCCCGAATGGAATGAAATAATTTATTCCTCCGTCAGGAACTCCCTTAACCGGACAGATATTCATTCAGATCAAATCACCCGATACAGCCAGACAATCAATATGCGGGATGCCTCTGTTGACACAAAATACCGGTGGAAGGACGAATCGGGGAATGTGTCAGATATTGCAGTATCATCTTTTGTTTCAGGAAGCGACAAAAATATTGCCGTTATTAAATTTGAAGTTACTCCCGGTTTCTCCGGCAAAATAAGTCTTGCCTTTCCAATAGAGGAAAGAAAAAGGCCGGAAAGATATGACCTCGCAACCGCTGAGACTATTGATTTTGGAGAAGAAAACCAGTGGCCCGGTTTCTGGTATCCCGGGTTCACAAATGTTCATAATATCAAAGCGGAAAAGACTGAGAGCGGAGGCCTGATATTCGCCGGTCTGAGAAAACCGAAGGAAGAGGAACCGGAGGAGGAATCGCGGCTGATATATATTGTGAAAATCCTGAAAAAAATACCGATATCACAATTGTAACTGAGAATAACGGAGCATCAGTAAATTATACCTTTCAGCCGAAGGAAGGGAGGACATATACTTTCTATAAATTTGTCGCTGTTGTTCCCGAAACAGAATCCGGGATAAATCCTGCTAAAGCGGCGAAGGAAACAGTATTAAAAGCGGTTCAAAAAGGATACGACAAGAATTTTTCAGAACACCAAAGCAGATGGAGTAAACTCTGGGAAACAGATATAATTATTGAAGGTGATCCCGAACTTCAGAAAATAGTCCGGTCCATGATATTTTATCTTCTCGGAAGCGCGGATGAAAAAACAAATTTTGGAATTCCCCCCATGGGGCTCTCTACCGCCGGATATTTCGGACATATCTTTTGGGACTCCGATATCTACATGATGCCCCCATTGCTTCTGATGCATCCGGAGATCGCGAAATCACTGGTTCAGTTCCGATATCAAACTTTGAATGAAGCTCTCCGGAATGCGTCATTAAATAATTTTGAGGGAGCGATGTACCCCTGGAATCGGATGAAACAGGCAGGGAAACGACCCCTTATTTCGCCATTAAAAATGCCCTCAGGGAAAATCATATTGTCGGCGATGTTGCTTTTGCCCAGTGGCAATATTTTACAGCCACCGGGGATACAACATACTTAAAAAATTTCGGCGCGGAAATTATAAGGAAAACAGCCGATTTCTGGCTCTCCCCGCGTAAAATATAACAGTGAAAAAAAACGGTATGATATCGAGGAAATAATTTCGGTAAGTGAATCGGATAAGTATGTTAACAATGAGACATATACAAATTCAATCGCGAAAATAAACCTTGATTTGGCTGTAAAAGCTTCCCGGCTTCTGGATCTGGATGTTAACCCCGATTGGATAAAAGTAAGAGATAACCTTTTTATTCCTTTTGATAAGGAAGAAGAATATCATCCGCTTCATGGAAGAGGCCGCGGCGGGAGAAGGAGCTTCAAAATTCTGGTCGAGTGTCGTGAATCTGCTTGCTTACCCGCTTCAGGTGGAAATGAGTGAAACCACAAAACGTAATGATCTGGAACACGCTGTAAAAAGCCTTGAGCTGAATGGAGCCGGAGCAATGATGGGAATTAACTTCCTTTCAATTATCGCTGCCGAACTTGGAAGCGACTCACTCATGAATCATACGATAAATAGAACTTTATACGGCTACCTGAAGCCTCCCTATTATGTGCTTTCGGAAACACATGATAATCATTCGGTCAACTTTCTAACAGGCGCGGGTTCTTTTCTTCAGCAGATAATTTTCGGATATACCGGGCTTCGTAACACAGATGAAGGAATTGTCGAAAAATATGATCCGATGCCTTCCCGCAAAGGTTAAAAAGCTTACACTGAAAAATTTCACGATCAATAATAAAACCTGCGATATCATTGTTGAAGGAAACAGGCTGACAAAAATTATTCGGTAATCTAATTGGATACAGGTTATGAAACTTCTCTTTAACGCCGATGAAACAATTCATAAACTCCTGCGGCAGGAAGATACTGACGGCGACAAAAAAATAACAGTTGAAGATGAAGGTCCGCAATTCTTTAAGGCTGAATCGATCAGCGGCCATATTGTTGAAATAAAAGGTTATTATTATCTCTCTAATTTTCTTCAGGAGCTTATCCTTGCTTCCGATTCCGGCAGGGAGGTTGTTGAAATAAATACTGATTATATCTTTGAAAAGCCTGTTAACAGAATAAACAGAATGATAAAGGATTATTACTGGAAGGGTCTGACATGAAAACTGGATGGTGAAGGATTGGTAAGCGCGCTTGTCGATGAAAAATTCAGCGATAATGATCTTTATTTATACGTTCCGGAAAATGATAAAGAAGCTCAACAATATTACAGAGAAATCATTGAAAAAATCAGGGAGCATAAAATAACGCTCCTCGAACTCTCCAATAAAATAACTCCCGGGTATGTTTAATTCATTAAATAACAAATCGGGAGTTGTTTCTCTCGCGTTGGGAAAAAATAAAGATGGTCAGACCGAAGCCCTTCCCTTTGTTGTTCCGGGCGGCCGGTTTAATGAAATGTATGGATGGGACAGCTATTTTGAAGCTCTCGGACTCATTATCGATAACAAGATCGATCTCGCCAAAGCTATGGCCGATAATTTTGTTTACGAAATTAAACATTACGGACAAATACTCAACGCCAACATGGGACTTATTACCTGACCCCGTTCCCAGCCCCCTTTTCTTACCTCCTTTTGCCCGTTCGGTATATAATAACATGCCCCGGAATGAAGAAAGCAGGAATTGGCTCAGGATTTTGCTTGACACTTCAATTACCGAATATAAAACCGTATGGATGATGACTGAACCCAAACTTACATCCAACGGGTTAAGCCGCTACTACGGCAAAGGAATCGGGCTTCCCCCCGAAACTGAAAAGGAACATTTTGATTCCCTCCTTAAACCTTTCGCCCAAAAGGCGGGGATGGATATAAGAGAATATCATAAAAAATATCTGAGCAGGGAAATAATCGAACCGGAGATTGAAGAATACATTATCCACGACAGAAGTATACGTGAGTCGGGACATGATACATCATACCGGCTCGACCGTGTATGCGCCCATCTGAACACTGTTGATCTGAATTCACTCCTCTATAAATATGAAACCGATATCGCGGGATTGATCAAAGATGAATTTGATGATCAATTCGTTACACAGGAAGGAACTGTCGAAACAGCAGGAATATGGCTGGAAAAAGCCGCGGCCAGAAAAGAAAAAATGAATTCCCTGATGTGGAATGATGCAAAGGGATTCTTCTTCGATTATAATTTTGCCGGGGAAGAACAGACACATTTCGAAAGCGCCACCGCTTTTTATCCTTTGTGGGCAAAACTCGCGGGCAGGGAACAGGCCGCTATCCTTGTTAAAAAAGCGCTGAAAACGCCTTGAATTTGCCGGGGGAATAGCCGGCACATCAAAAGAATCCGCCGGAGAAATAACTGGCGAAAGGCCTCAGAAACAGTGGGATTATCCAAACGGCTGGGCGCCGCACCAGATTCTGATATGGGAAGGGCTCAGTAATTACGGGTATGAAACAACCGCGAGACGTCTCGCCTATAAATGGCTCTATACAATCTTAAGAAACGCTGTTGCTTATAACGGGACTATCCCGGAAAAGTTTGATGTAGTTTCACGCTCCCATAAAGTATTCGCCGAATATGGCAATGTCGGCACAGAGTTCGATTATATTACGCGGGAAGGATTTGGCTGGATGAACGCCTCCTTTAAAGTCGGCCAAAAATACCTGACAGAAGAACTTATCGAAAAACTCAACGACCTTGTCCCCCCGGAAGAGATTTTTTGAAGGGTTAATAAACATTAAAACGCCCGACAATAAATCAATAATCTGCCGGGAGTGAACATTACCCGTAATCGAAAGACTGATTATAATTCCGAAATAAACTTAGATTATACAAATCCCGAAGTTATTCCGTTTAAAGTCAAGGAAAATAGGGGAAAAATATTCATAAAGAGATTAGGTAATATCACGCTTTTGAATATTTTTTATTTTCCTTGACAAACTGTGCTTTTTTTATTTTATATATACTTATGGAGCTGAAGCGCCGATCCCGGTCATATCGGTAATGCCTTTTTGGGACGATGCTTTTCGCTCCTTTTTTATTGTCATTTCTTTTCTTTTTCTTCTCTGTCTGCCTGATATTGGAGCATTTTCATCATAACTCAAATATCTTCTTGAATCTGAATTATCTTCTTCTTTCTTTTCTGATAATTCTTTTCTTTCCGTTCTTTCCTGGTATTTGGCCGGATCATACTTCTCTTTGTTCTTTAACATCGCATATATTATTCTGGTAATTTTGTGCATGATTGCTCCGATGGCTGCCTTTGCATTCATCCCACGTCCCATGAAGTTTTCATAGGTTTTTTTGATATATGGATTTTTTGATATGGCCGATAATGCCACCATATATAATATTTCGCGGGGAACCTTTCTTCCCTTTTTGCTTCATGCGTATTTCGTATTTCCCGTCTCCGCTTTCCCGGTAGGACGGATTCAGACCAAAATATGATACCAGATTCTTCGATGCAGGGAACCGATTTATATCACCTATTTCCAGGAGTAAACCTGTTGCTGAATAATCACTTATTCCTGTAAAACTTTTCAGTAGTTCTACTTCATTTTTATCGATCTCCTGAGAGATCAGGCTAAGTAATTTTTCTTTTTGTTTTTCCAGATTCAATATCTGTTCAACAATCACTATTATCAACTCTCCCCATATTCTCTTCAACATTTGAAGCTACGGTGTTTTTGGCCTGGGCAATCAATTTTTGTGCTTTCTCCTTTGATATATAAGGGATCTTTGACAGTTTTAATGCACTGGCCCGCGACAACTTCATCGATGTTGGATAATATTTCAGTAGCTGTTTTATCCAGTTTGGCATACCACTCTTACAATAGTTCAGAAGCTCCGGATTTGCCTGGTATAGCAACTTTTCCAGTTGATTTTGGAATTGTGTTTTCTGTTTTGTCTGAAGCCTTGCTGTATTAAACAACTTTCTTAATGTGATATAATTCTCTTTTACATCATAGCGGACATTCTCCCGATATTTGATCTGGTACTCTGCTACCAGACGTCCGCATATTTTTGTCGTTTGATACTTTGAGTAGTCCGGCTTTTCCTGAATGATTTACCCCATATGCATTTAATCGGGCTACATGAATTTTATACCTGGACCGTAGTTCCTGTATTGCTGATATCCAGTTATTTTCATAACTCCCGGTGCTTTCAAAGGCACAATACAATGTTGCTTCGGGATTATTCTTAAAAAAGTTTGCTATTATTTCATGTAATTTCTTATGCCCGGATTTTGTATCGTCTAACTGAAATGATTTTTCTACTATTTCTTTTTCCTGATCCATAATTGAAAAATCACAGTAACCTTTGCTTACATCTCCTCCAAGATAATAATTTTTCATATTATACCTCTTAAAATATTTTAGGTAGTATATCAGGGAATATTTACCTTGTCTTATACGGATTTTTATCCAGGTTATTCCTCAACTTTTACCTGACAGAATGAAGACACTTCGGGACGGATTCTTGATCCATGGGACGTGCCTTCTATTCTGCAAGTATAAACAATATTTTACTTTCTTACCTTTTTTTATTCTTTCTTTAAACATACAAGGGATGACAGGATTATAGAAATTAAATAATCAACTATATTATCGAATCCTGAATGGGCGAAATGAAAAGAAATGCAATCAATAGTAAATATATCACCCTTCCAGGATTTTTTAAATGGTTCATTATTCCAATCTATAATCATTACATCCCTTCGGAATTGAAAAATACAAATGGACATTAAAGGCAAATTCAAGATAAGATTGCCTCAATAATCTCTGCTGAAAACGGAGTGGGTTCCGGTCAGATTGCTTTGGAAAAGAAACCATGCCAAAACAAAACAGACCGTGAAACACCCTTGAATTATGTTAAATTGTTTCTGTTTTTTCTCGATCAACCAAACTCAGGTTTGTTTAAAATATTGGAATTCTTCTCCTTTGGAGGTGTTTTCATCAAGCTTTGCCTGGGGAAAATTTAGAATTTTATTCCCACCATTTTTGTTCTTCTATCTTCCTGAATTTTTCAATTTCTTCTCTGTTATTACCCTCATGGTAAGCCTTTATATAAGATTCCCAGCCATTCTTCCGATATTTTTCATCCGGGGAAAATTCACCTGCTCCCCGGTCAAAATCCTCTGAGCAGGGTATTCTGCTGTCTCCCCAGTTTGCCCTTACTTTTTGATCATCGTGGCAGCTTTGCCAGTAGCCGGCGAACTGATTATTATTAAATCCATCGCTTATCTTCCAAAGATCATTATACCTGATTTTTCCTTTTTCATCCCTGTGCCAGTAGCTTACAAATCTGCCTGTGTATTTTCCGCTCTCTTCACTCAAAGAGTCTTCAAGAATTGTGTACTCGCCAAATATCATCCCGTTTTCATACTCTCTCAATTCCGTCGGTACCTTTACCCGGTAAATACCGATGATCCTCAGCCTGCCTCTAAATGCCCTGGTGATGTTATCACGCCGGCTTTTTCCACTGATCAAATATTCCAGATCATTATCTTTATCTTTTTTAACATCCAGAAATTTCATCCTCAATCTACAGTAATCCGGTCCGAAAAAGCCATAAACTCTGCTTTCCTCATTTAACCATATTTCAGACAAATCTTCATTAAATGAATGAGTAATATCGGCAAGGCTGTTGTGATTTACTTCCTCGATATAACAGATCATTGGTTTATATTTGGAGAGGAGATTCTGCGATAAGGCTTGCGATGAAAATATTAAAACTACGGAAAAAAACATTATAGCTTTGTTCAATCTTCAACTCCCAACTCAGGAATTTTATCAAAGACCGGTTTAAGTTGTTTAATAGTTTTAATAGCCCTTTTTGCCTGATCTCTGGTTGCCGATTCACCAGGATATCGAAATGCTACAGAAAAAGGATTCAGGTAGGCAATTAGCTCTCTTTGAAGTTCAAGTTCCGGTTCATAAATAATAATAATACATGAGTTCAGTAAAGTAAGTAAATCGAGGATCCTGCCGAACCTTTCATCATTTTTTTGCAGAATAGCCATTAAATATTTTTCAGCACATTGTTGAGCATGGAATCGGGCAGAGTCATAATTTGGGTTATTTCTTGCCCTGTATTCTCTAAAAGCGCTATGATAATCACCCTTTGCTTTATATATCCATTCCTCAACCAGTCTGTTCATAAAGAACTATCCCCCTCTCAAAAAAATTTTTTATGAAAAAATCATTATCTGCGGATCTGGTCTCAATTTCCTCTCTTTTTCTTACTACAATATCAAGGGGAAACGAATGATCCAGTGCGAGAGAAATTTCCACCTGGAGATCAAGATTGGATTTTGTTGAATCATGGATTACCAGTAAATCAACATCACTTTCCGGTTCAGCCTCACCAGACGCATAATACCATAGTGAATTATACCTCAGTCCAAAAAGGGTCCGAAAAAATATAAGCATATGAACTAATACTAATGACTTCTTCTGGCGTTAGATTTTTTGCCAATTCACAGACATATTCTCTCAATTCTTCCATTGATGAAAATAATTTGTTTGTAAAATCTCTCTTGAATTTTGCCCATATTTTTTCTGCCGGATTTAATTCAGGACAATAAGGAGGTAAGAATAATAATACTATATTTTCCGGAATCTTCAACGCTTTGGCTTTGTGAAAAGGGCCATTATCCAGAACTATCAGTTTTAGTTCATCAGGGTCTTCTTTGGAAAACTCATCTAAGAATAATTGAAACCATTCGGAATTACATTCTGGTAACTCCAGCTGAAAACTTTTTCCATCAATTGGTGAAAATGCTCCGTATAAATATGTTGACTGAAATACCTGTTTGAAGGTGCATATTGGCTTAATCCCCCTGGCTGTTAACGCCCTTCCGTTTTTGGTAAATAATCCGAACCTGCTTTCATCTTGGTAATATAGGTTTACTCTTCTATATCTTTCTACTTTATCAGCTATTGCATTCCTGCAAATCAGACCAAAGTTTTTTTTAAAGCCTCAGCCGCTTCTTTATCCTTGTTTTCGTGACTTTTACGCGCAACCTTTGGTTTTGAGCCAAAATTTCTGATACAATATTTTAATAGAGTATTATATTTTACTTTCTTATTGAACTTCTGCTCAATCCAGCTTAATAATTCTTTGTATCCAGGTAATCCATTGTAGGGATCGTTTAATTTCTGTTCTATTGCTTTATGTTCTTCTTTAGAGAATACCGAGGGACGAAAACCTGTTTTCTTGTGACTGCAAAGGAGATCAATGCCTCCTTTCTCATACATAGTTCTCCAGGTCTGGACACTATTGTGATTGACGCCTATCCGGTCAGCGAGATCACGTTTAGAGATGCCATTGGCATGATTTTTCATTTCAATGAGCATACGTAATCGAGGAGCAATCAGAGGTTTTGCATGTTTAAGGAGCTTTTTAAGCTCAGGAGTAGATTCTTTAATTGAGACAATTTTAGGAGCTGCCATAGATGAATACCTTTTTAGTCCAAAGATAACAAAAAACTAATCCAGATGCAATAGCCGGACCATATTTATTTTCACTTTGGTATAAGATCCAAAAAGAACAATTTTCAGTGGAGAAAATCCTGTAATTATTTCCTCTACCTCGGTTTTAATTTCCTTTTTGGAAGCGCATCTTGTTCCTGCTATTGATACCACTTTCCTCATTCTGAACCATTTATTGAAATTATTATTGCTATACTCTGTTTACGTTTTTTTTGTGAAACTTTCAAAGACATTAATTTTTCTCAACACCCAGTTTCCTTAATTTATTAACAAGACCGATCAGCCAGCCTGTTTTCATAACACAAATAAGGCCGATAAAAAGAGTCACTAAAAGTCGTACCAGAATGATAGTATTTTCAGTGGTAAATTTTTCACCCATTGCTCCTGAAAAGTATCCCATCAGCAGATTATTAAGTATAGGGGGAATTGAGCTGAGGATAAAATAAAATCCCATAATTGTTATTGCAGCGGGATAAACTTTGTCCATATCAACTTTTTCAATTTTTCCCTCCCCGGCATTAGTAATGATAAGCTTGTTGCTCAACCCATCAGCCCATATCCATAACAGTATACTTATCAGGAGATATATCCCGGCATTCACAAGCGCGTAAATATAGCTAAATAGCGGGGTTCTTATATCAGCCGGTAATTGAAGATCACGAATAAAGACCGGAATGAGATTGAAAAGATGAATCAGAACAAACTGAACAAACAGCCACAGAGCGACAGCCCTGATAAGTGTAAAAGCGAAAACCTTGTTTTTCATAATATACCTTCATTTTCCCATCAGTTTTTTTTCCTTTCATACCTTAATAAATAGCAGGCATTTTTTTCAGAATAAGAATTATATTGTCACAGGTAAATATAAATAATATCAGAATATTTAATTATAATTATATGAAGTGAGGCGCCCTGTTATGTTTATTATTCTTGAAATAGTAATAGAAATTTTATGGCTGCTTTTGATTGAACTGGGTATTATTTCCGCTCCAAATGTTTTGCGACCCGGAAAGCAGAGGGGAAAAACAGCAGGTTATATTAGTATAATTTTTCTCGCGTTGATTACCGGGTTTATTTTTTGTCTTATTATTCCTGTCAGAATATTCCCCGATGCGCCGCTGACCGGTTTGAGTCTGCTGATCGCGCCTGTAATTTCAGGTTACCTGATGATGTTATATGGAAGATGGAGAGAAGAAAGAGGTAAAAGAAAAACAATACTGACAAGCTTTTCAGGAGGCGCGTTATTCGCCTTTGTTTTTTCACTGGTGAGGTTTCTGCTTTATTATTTTGAGATATTCCGGTGAAATTTTTAACGAATATTTTACATTACTGACTGGGAAATTACCAACTGTAAATTGGCAGTTGTAGAGACGCAATGCATTGCGTCTCTACGGACAATATTGTATAAATATTTGAATTAATTTACTCTTCCCAAGCGTTATTCATAATACTGTACATAATCCTGGAAAATATCAAATAACTCATCATCTGTGTTTTGCGAATAAAGTTTCACTACAAGGATCACATCAAAAACCTGAAACAGGGGCACCTTGCGGTTTTCCGGCTTCTCGGTTAAACGGTCGGCATATTCAATTACTTCCCCGATTCTTGACCTGTCGATCAAATATGCCTCTTTTGTATTAGCGAGCATTTCTTCAAGCGTCTCCGGAATAAATGTCATAAAGTATTTGCAATGGTCTTTTACCTTCAGCCTTACATTTGACCACATCACATCAATCGATATCCATTGCCCGTCCAGAAAAGCGTTAACATAGTTCTCTTTCTCATTTCTGTCAAGCTGGTTCCAGAATATACCATTCGGATCCCCATCGGTATAATATTCCTGACTATAGGTAAATGAAAGAGAAATGAACAGCATAAATAAAACGGTTAATTTTTTCATTTTCTAATCCCCCGAATTAAGAAGATAGTTAACCAAATATCCCGGCAGGTCCTTTTCAAATTTTTCCCAAGAGTCTCCCGTTTTATATACTGATATCCAGATGCTTATGTAAGTATAAAAAATCGGAATCTGTTGATAATCCTTTTTAGCGTAAACCAGGTCAAGTTTACCGGCCATTTCATTCGGATCCAGCCCCGAAGGAAAATACTTCTCCTCATAGGTATTCAGGTATTCTTCCATCCTTTGATAACACAAGTCAACCCGGTCATAATTTGTTGTGTCCATTATGGTGGTTGAAATGTTGTTGTATCCATTTTTCTGGCCATCCATAATCGCCCTTACATACCAGGATTTTTGCGAGGCATCCATAGTATTCCAGTATTTACCATTTGGCGAACCGTTGGTGTAGTGGGAAGGGTCATGCGGAGGTTTGGCGCTGATGAAAAAAGTCAACACCAAACAGAACATCAAAGTCCTTTTTAACATATCGATCTCCTTATTTTCTTATAGTTGTCTCACTAATGTTTAAGATAAAAAAAATATCAACAAAAGGAATAAGGCAGATGAAGTAATAATTGATAATTGGAAATGGAGAACGGATGATTTTTGCCGGGGTCGGGGATACAGTTAAAATCTTAGGAAATACCCTGTAGAGACAAGGCATGCCTTGTCTCTGCAAATGGTTGATTATATTTAAAGAAAATTGTTCGGTCTAAAACTTTTCATCATATTTTGTCCAGAGAAAATCGCCGAGGTCCCAGGCTTTTTTTACAGCCTCGTCAGCATGTTTTACCGAATAATCTGTCAGGAATCTAATGGCTTCTTCTCTATTCTTTTTTAGAAGTTCCAGGGCTTTTTTATCAATATCCCGCTGACTGCCGAACAGTTCTTTCTGCATCGGGTCCCATAGATTATTAACATCATGCCGCATATCTCCCCATCTCTGGGCGGTTAGTGTACTGAGCCGGTTAAAAGCCCACCATGCCGATTTCCTTGAATATCCTGTTTTTCGGCCGCAAACTTTGAATGTTTCGGGAACATCGGTAATGGAACAGTAGAGCGGAGTATAAACCGAGGTGGCCACATTATCCCAGGCGTACCAGACAACACCGCCGATCTCATCCGGCAGCCAGTCCCTTAGCTGAATTATAGTGGCATAGGTTGTATACCATCTGGCAATTGTGCGTTCACCGAGCCAGTTCCAACCTCCATTTATTTTAAATATTTTGTTCATATCATATGGCATAAAAGGATTTGCCAGGGGCGATATTTCATATTCACCCTCTTTATTCACCCAGGTAATATTTTTAACAGGATTAAACGGGGTGCCTTCATAATAATCTTGGAAAATTTGTCTCATTTTTTCCAGAGTTACCAGGGTATCGGGCTTTACCGAAAAGGGAAAATTTTCACCATTCGGATCAAGGTTCAGCGATGGAGCCATAAGTGAAAGCGCCCGCCATTCCCTTCTCCTGCTCGACATTGATCTTCTTCCGCCGGGATCATAAGCGTAATTAAATCTGAAGGGTCCGTCGGCGGGATTCCACCAACCGCTATCCCGGGCGACCTGGAAAACATTATCCGAGGCCATAAAATAATCGTGATTATTCAGATCAATTTCACCAATGCGGCTGGCGTTGGCGTTTACCGACACATGCCCGTCAGGAACTCTCCGCGCGGCCCATATTGCTCCGGTTTTTCCTTCCCCGCAACCTACGATCTCAAAATGCCACACCTCTTTCGGGTCGGCAAATGTAAAACATTCGCCGCGGTCGGCCCAGCCATATTTTTCAGCGAGCTCTCCCCCCAGTTTTATCGCCTCTCTCGCTGTGGCGCACCTTTCGATGAGAACCTTGCTGAATTCTTCATATTCCCAGAGGCCCTTTTTACTCATCAGTTCTTTTCTACCCCCGAATGTCGATTCACCCATGGCGAATTGTTTTTCGTTAATACATCTTATAATCGTATTGATATAACCAAAGGTGTATTCCGCCTCAGGAATTTCCCCGGCAGGCACAAATTTATTAAGGGGCATGGCGGCGGAGCTGTCAATTTCTTTTTTGTGTATTGTTTTCATCGCGCTGGCGGGATGTTTTTGGGCCGGAACGATGGTAGTCGTTGTGGGATCTTTATGCCCGTCCATAGTATGTGAAGTCATAACCGAGCCGTCGAATGACGCGAGTCTGCCAACTGTGACTGTTGTGCAGGCGTCGAAAAGTTCTTCAGGCTCCTCCTCTCCTTCTTCCGAATATTTAATAAAACCAAATGAAAGAACAGAGAGTAACAGGAATATTATTAAGGCGCTTTTTGAAACAGGCATTCAAATCTCCCGGATTAAGATGTTATCGAAGGTCGATAAAAATACTCATAATCTTAATAAAATAAAAAGGGAAAAGGAATTATCATTTAAATGCCATTAAATTTGGTCAATAAGGAACGAGGTTTCCACAAAAAAATCAGGACTAGAAAATAGTTTCGTTCAAATAGTATTATATATCCAAGCCGCAAGTGGGTAAGTAATGCCCACGTGTATACATTTTATACATACGAAAAATGATTTTATTTTTTTAAACAGTAAAAATCGGGACATAAATCGCTGTTTTTTGAAAAATAACTTATGAATATAATAATGGCACAACTTTAGATACTGGATAACCGGAGCAGAGAACAACTGCAAATTACAGAAAATAATCAATAATGGAGAGCAAATGAAAAAAGTACTATTTTTATTAATCGGGCTTATGATGGTAGCCTGCGAGGATAACAGAATTACTATTTATGAAGCATTGGAGCCGCCGAAAAATCCGGTTCAGTCTTTCACCCCGCCGGATGAAATGAAGGTAACACCTATGAAATGGTACCAGGGGAAAAAGGGGGTAGTGTCAATAACCTATGACGGTTCCTGGGGATTTGTTCAAAGAATTAACTGGGCAGTCAACGCGGTGGTTGAGAGAGGATTAAGAATGGATTTTGAGATGGTAACGGTAAAGTATGACAATCCTGAAAATCAGGTTTTTATTGATTCATTGCTCTATTATCTTAAACCGATGGGGATTGGTTTTTTCGGGCACGGACATGAACATATTAATCATGATTCACTCGGTTATTCAGAGTCTTATGAATCCTTTAAACTTTGCTTTGATCTTATGGATTACTGGGGATTAAATCCAATTTCGTATGCTTATCCCGGCGGGCGTGGATATTATTCACATACCCAGCTTGCCTGCAAAGATGCCGGATTTGTCGCGGCAAGAGGTTATACAATCAATGAGGATGAATTTTATATGTGCGCCGGTGATAAGAAAGAACCGGAAAACTGGTTTTATATGCCTTCGGTACCCCTCGCTGATGACGCTCCATCATGGATAGAAAACCATGAGGAACTTGCTCCGGTGCTGCAAAAGACAAAAGACCTTGACGCGTGGGTAATACTCATGTACCACGCGGTGGGAATTCCGGAAAGTTTCGGATATTATTCCCTGGATGAGTTTAAAAAAGATCTTGATCAGATGGTTGAGCTTGATCTGTGGTGTGCCAATACAGATCAGGTAGTGCAGTATATAAAAGAAAAAAATAATTTTAAGTATTCTCTTGATACTGAAAAAATTTCTGAGGATACAACAATATACAGGGTAACTTTTTCAGATAATCTGGATAACAGCCGTTTTAATTTTCCATTGTCTGTGGAGATAAGCCTTACGGATGGAAACACCTATTCGGAGATGGAAATTGAACCGGCTATATTATCGGGTAACAGATTCGGGCTTATTGATAATAAAACCCGGGTTGAATTACTGCCTGATGAAAAGGTATATACAATAACAGTTTTCACCAGCGCCGATAAGTGAGAGCGCGAACAGGTGAAATCAGAGTCAGTTAAAAAAATAATTCCTTTCGCTGCCGGACCTTATCAGATCCGGCAGTGAATTTTTATAAATCTTCAAGCCCGGTTCTCAGTTCATGATCTGGTTCATAAATTCTTTCGGGCTCATGCCTGTTTCTTTTCTGAAAAGGCGGGAAAAATAGGGGGGATTATCAAAACCAAGTTTATAAGCTATTTCCGCGATACTCTGACCGCCCGATACAAGCATGTTTTTCGCCAGGGAAATTACATGCAGATGAATTAATTCCAGAGCCGTTTTGCCTGTTTCCTGTTTAAGCAGATCGCTCAGGTATTTTGAAGATATATTGAGCCGGGAAGCCATATAATTTACCGTCGGCAATTTTTTTTCTTTTTCTTCATCATTCTCAAAATAAGTGTTGAGCTCTTCGTTAAATTTTGTTACTGTGACACCGGAAATCGGTTTGCGGTCAATAAACTGTCTTTTATAAAAACGCTGTGCGTATTTTAACAATGAATCAAGATGAGAGAGAATAATTGATTTGCTGAATTCGTCGGGATTATTGGCATACTCGGTTTTAATTTTGTGATAAAGGGACCACACAATTTCTTTTTCGCGGAGGGAAAGCTGGAGGGCTTCATTTATTTCATAGTCAAAAAGGCTGTGCTTTTTTATCTCCGAATAGAGCGAATGCCCCATGAGATAATCTTCATCGATGTGTAAAGTAAATCCGTTTTCTTTAATGACAACATCATGGATAGTCAGTTTTTGATTTGGTTTAAAGAAATACATAAATTCCTTGTCGCTGTCATATTTTGTTTTGCCATACCAGAATTCACCACTTTCCTGCTTCTTGAAACAAATCACATAAAAATCATAAGAAACTTCCTTGTTCCTTAATGCCTGACTACAACTGTTAAACTGTATCATTCCCAGTAGCGGATTTTCAGGAGCAGGACGTCCTTCAAACTAAAATAAATCGCCGATAGTCTTACAATGCACTTTATTTCCCCAAATCAAAAATTCAAAATTCTCATGCGGTATTATTAATCACAACCTGACAAGTTCCATTCTTACTTTTAATGAATCATGCTTTTTCAGGATTTCGATACCATCGCTGATATGTCCGATTTTAATGAGACCTTCAGCGTATCCGAAATCTTTATAAAATATTGCCAGGTTACCCCGGGGGGCGCACAGAGTTATATCTCCAATAGAAGGATCAAAACCTGAAGGCGCCTCTTCCCGGGATAATTTTTTAGTCAGATAGCTGATTTTTTCTGTTCCCGCGTAATCTTTAAGTTCAAAATCCAAAGGGAGAAGAGAGACAAAATCTCTCGCTGTCGGATTATTTTCCAGAACCGCGGTCAGAGTAGTATCGTCGAATATTATATTTATCTTATTTCCGAATCATTCATAATATCACTTCAACTATCTGCTGATTCCCGCAATAAAGAATCGCGAAGGAAAAGAAAGTAAGAATAACCAGGTATTTGGTTTTTACGGCCATATACTTCATCAGACAGATTCCCGGTTTATTTTACCTGGCGTTTTCCAGAACGGTGGTTATCATTTCTTTTGTATATAATTTATCCGCTCCCCACATCTTCGCGATCGGCAGTAATTTTTCAACAATATGAGGGATATCTTTTTCAGGGATTTTACCTTCCGAAAGTGTAACCGGCGTTCCAATTTTTTTATACCACTTAATCAGCGCGTCAATACCGTTATCAATGCCTTCAACATTAAAAACTTTTTTCGCGAATCTTTCAAATCTCGCGGGCTGATTATTCTTCTGCCATTTCATCCAGGCGGGAACAATTATAGATAATCCGGCCCCGTGGGCAATGTTGTACTCTGCCGATAAAGTATGTTCGATAAAATGAGTGTCAAACCTGTTGTTTTCCACTCCGCAGAATGTCGTGAAGTTTAGCGCCTGTGTAGCCGCCCACGCGAATTCACCCCGCGCTTCATAATTGTCAGGATCTTCAAGTAAAATTTCGGTTGTGCGAATAACTGTGTTCAGAATGTTTTCGGTATGTCCCAGGATAAATTCAGGCGCGTAATCGGCTGAAAAGTACATATCGAGGCTGTGAGCAAAAATATCGGCAGCCGAATAAACAAGATATTCTTTTGTAACTGTAGACTGTAACTCAGGATTTATAACCGAAACAACAGGGAAAGTCGCGGGTCCTGCGAGGCTGAATTTTTCTTTTGTTTCTTCTTTCGTAACAACGGCATAATTATTCATCTCGCTTCCGGTTGCCGCTAATGTCATAATATCAAAAATCTTCAGCGCTTTATTGGCAAAGGCTTTAAATGTAAAGAAATCCCAGACATCGCCATCATACATCGCGCCGGCCGCGATAGCTTTAGAGGAATCGAGCGCGGAACCCCCGCCAACTGCCAATATAGCTTCAACCTTTGTTTCTTTTGCCAGTTTAACACCTTCATAAACCTTGCTCAGCACCGGGTTGCTAGCTGTTCATAGATGATTCCTTTATCGCTTAATGATTTTGTTACTCTCTCAAATAAGCCATTCTTTTTTATTCTTTCCGAACCATAGACAATCAATACTTTTGAAACGCCATATTCAGAAATATATTGTCCGATATTGTTTTCTTTTCCTTTTCCGAATTCAATTCGCGCGGGGTTGTAATATGTGAAATCTTTCATCGTATTATTCCTTTTAAATTATTTATCTGTTTATTTTAAGTTTTCTATGAAAAATGATTCCAGTTTATCAAATGGGATCATATCGGTTCCGTCACATAAATCAATATGTCGCGCGCCGGGAATAACAACAAGTTCTTTTGGCCCGGCGTCGCGTACATATGCTTCTTCGGTAAAATAGCGTGAATGAGCCTTTTCTCCTATTATAAATAATATCGGTCTCGTAGAAATAGTTTCAATATAATTTAACAAAGAAAAATTCATAAATGCAAGACTACTTGTTGTAGTAAAGTTAGCCCTCGCATTGGAATGGAAACCGCGTTTCATTTCGTAATATTCAAAAAACTCACTCGCTATCGGGTTCAATCCTTCAGGTATCGATTCGGAAGGTTCGGCGGGGAAAGCTGGAGTATATTCCGGGCAGCCGTTTTCATAATCTTTCCATCGCTGTTCACAGAGTTTATCAAGAACTCTTTCGCGCGCTTCTTCTGTCATACTATCTTTCCAGCCATTACGGGTAACACGACTCATGTCATACATACCGGCGGCTGAGGCTTCATGTGTTTTATATGTCCGGGCAGTTCTGTATCCACCGCGCCAGGTGATAGAATTGTGGTGCGAAGATTATGAGGTTTAACCTCCTGTCGCAATCCTTCCGAAATTGCCCTGACAGCATGTTTTGTTGCGAAATAAACAGGTCCCGCAGGTGTGACTTTATGTCTGGCGACCGAAGAAACATTTATTATATGTCCCGATTTCTGCTTTTTCATCTGTGGTAATACCGTGTCGATGCCATATAACACCCCTTTGATGTTCACATCTATCATATTATCCCATTCATCAACCTTGCTGCTTTCAAGGGGGTGACTGCTTCATAAGTCCGGCATTATTGATCATTACATCGATTCTTCCAAACTTATCAACAGCCGCGTCTGCCAGTTTACGGACCTGGTTGCTATCGGTAACATCGGTGGTGACCGCCAAAGCCTCGCCTCCCTTTTTCTCTATTTCAAGGGCAAGTTTTTCTACTCTGTCCGAACGTCTGGCAGCCAGAACAACTTTTGCTCCTCTTTCAGAAAGATATTTCGCCGAAATTTCTCAAAACCCGCTGCTCGCACTGGTTATTACAATAACTTTTCCTTTTATATTATTATCACTCATGATATCAGTATCCTCATGTTTTGTTAATATTTCTATTCTTTTTATATCACCAAGATATATAATTGATTTCCGCTGCACTTTTACAAAAGGAGAAACAAATGATACAGATTACCGTGAGAGGGAGTTTTGGATTGATTTTAAACCGGGTAAGAAATGAGAGGCTTTAATGGAGACTACTATGAGGCTGCTGTTTCCCCTCTACACTCACTGTGTAAATATTATACACCGATTTTTGAAATGTTCCGATTTTAAGCCGGAATCAAAACCTAATTTTGGCACACATATTGAATGATAAATATTAGTATGTAGTACAGTTCCTGAAAAGGGCAGGATGAAAAACTAAAAAAAGAGAAAGCTCCAATCCGGCCGGCGGGGTCTGTTTACAATTCCCTATTTCGGGAGGAAACAACATCTATTGGGGAGCATAACGGGGCTTCGGCCCCGTTTTTTATTTTAAACAAAAAGGGGCTACAGCGGTTTTTAGTATTTCAATATCTTTCCATACATCTCCCGTGATATAAGGTTCTCTCTTCAGCCATTCTTCCTCCATAACTTCCTTTGAAGGGAAATCGACTGTCATTACCGAGCCGATCATTTTACCATTTTCATCAAGAAGACCGGAAGCGTAAAGCAGCTTCCCTTCATCATACATTCCTTTCGCGTTTTCAAGGTGTTTTTCTCTCACTGCCATTCTTCGTTCAAGCGCTTTTTCATCTTTGCCATCTCTCGCGATTATAATAAACTGCATAAATAATTCCTTTCTGTTTGTTAATATTATATCTAAATTAAGATTCTTATGATATATATGCAATCACCTGAAAAGTGTTCCGATGGAAAACCAGAGTGATAATTTTTTCATAAATTAGTATGAATCAATTTTCATTTATATTTTTACTTTGTACTGTTGAAAAAATATTAAATAAAGGAGTGAAAAATATTTGAGGAAAAAGGATTTTAATGATCCTGTTTTCGCGGCAAAATACGCGCGGAAACATGCAAAAATGTGCCGCGATTTCGCGAAAGATATCGGAAATAAACTAGCGGATCAAAATGTAAGTGAAAGCCACATACTGGATGCCGGGTGTGGTTCCGGCGTTACTCTTATATCACTCGCGAAAAGATTCGGAGGAGTTACAGGTTATGGAATTGATCTTTCGGACTCCCTGCTGAAAATTGCGGTTGATGAATGTGATAAAATGGATTGCTCCGAAAGAATTGATTTCGTAAAAGCCAATGTGCTCGATATTCCTTTTGAAGATAATTATTTTGATGTGGTTATTAATATCAATATGGCCCACCTTGTTGATGATCCGATTAAGATGTTGCTTGAAATTAAGAGAGTCTTGAAACCGGGCGGCAGCCTTTTTATCGCCGATCTGAAACGTTCCTGGCTGAGTATTTTTGAGAATGAAATTAAAGTGGCGATGCCTGCCGAGGAAGCCGAGGCAATTATAGAAATCAGCGGTCTTGAAGGCGGGACATTCTCCAGCGATATGCTCTGGTGGAAATATGAAAAGGTGTGAAAGCAATTTATTGTGAATAAAATCAGAGTATGAGTATGATGACTGGTATTGTGACAGAGCCGGGATTGTTCACTTTTCTTTAGGGGGGGGAGATTATGATTACTCAGTTAGGAGTTAAATTCTACGCAAAATTGCAAAATTATTACTAATTGGCAGTAAAAATCGGCATTAGATTCCGGTCTTTTTGCAAAGAACGCAAAAAACCGGAATGACAAGTAATTAGGTCTGTAATTGATAGAATAGTCAGAGTCACAGTTGTCCCATGAGTCCCACTTTTTATTATATCTTTTACTTTGCTCTGGCTTGCCAGTCTATGATTACGATTATAATTTTTGAGGCTGGAGACTCTTTTCAAAATTGAATTTAGAATAACTCCGCGCCTTTAGGCCGGAGATTTGCGGAAAACCCGGACAACCCCTAAAGGGCTTTAGCCTAAAGAGCGGGTGGTGGAAAAATAACAGTATGAGCATAATCCAACCCCGTTTTTGTCTGAACCATGATTAAGGGATTTAAAGATTACCTGATTATTTATCGATATCGGCTTTAAAGAATCAGAGTAAGAGTAGGAGTAAGAGCATGATGACCGGATAGGTGACGGTGGGGAGGTTGTACATTTTTCCAGAGGGGGGGGATTATGATTACGATTAAGATTACGATTATGATTTTGTGGAGAAAGAATATCGTAGAGACAACGCATGCCTTGTCTCTACGATATTGAATAAGGTTAAGATTATGATGTTAGCGATAGTCGGGATTGTTTAAATTATTTTCATTTAGAATAACTCCGCGCCTTCAGGCCGGAGTACATCGGAATGCCCTGTAACCTCAGGGGCTTTAGCCCAAAGACCCTGTTAAAAAAATCACCGGCGGAGAGAAATTCCGCCGGTAATACAAAATTGTATTTGAACAGATCCTATTTTAAAAGCATAAGTTTGATTACAGACTTGGAATGTCCGCTTACAAGTCTGCAATAATATATTCCCGAGGCAAATCCTTCCGCGTTCCATTCTATTTCATATTCACCCGGAGCTTTATATTCATTGACCAGTTCGGTAACTTCCGCTCCGAGAGAATTATAAATCTTCAGAGTTGTCGGCGCCGAAAAATTCTGCGACGGTTGAACAGAATAGCTGATAGTTGTTGTGGGATTAAAGGGATTCGGATAATTCCTCAGCAGCTGAAAATCTGTCGGCACAGGATTACTTTCTTCATCTATTCCGGTTGGATCAAGCAGCCTGAAGAGCCCGAGTCCCAATGTTCCCAGGTGAAGAATTCCTCCATTTGAAACTTTAAGGGACAATGCTTCTTTAAGAGCCCCGGAAGGATTTAATCCTGTGTTATAAAATTCCCAGATTGTTCCGTTATCAGTGGATTTTGAAACACCGTAATCGTGAGCTGCCCAGAGGTTTCCGTCATTATCAATTGTAAGGTCATTTATTCTTGAGGCGAGCCATCCTGCATCCTCCCAGCTTACCCCGTTATTGGTCGATCTTTTGATATTACCGCCGCTCAGTCCGACAAAAATTTCCCCGCCTGCTCCGACAGTAACAGCCCGGCAGTTAAAATAATCCATTTTAGTCCAGGCAATATAATCGCTCGCCGAAGAATAAAGCCCGCCGCTGCAAGCCGCAATATATTTATCCATCTGAGGTGAAAAAGAAATATCATATACATTGCCCGAAAGAGGGTCTGTTCCCCCGTTCCAGTTGTTATTCGATTCAAGCAAATAGAAGGAGCTTTCTCCCCCCGCGAAAGTTTCAAGGGGATTTCCTTTCGCGCTTGTCAGAAGAGAAAATATTTTAACATTCATCGGAAGAACGGCATTCCAGCTGCTGCCATTATCTGTGGATTTAAATGCTCCCTGGTCAGTTGAGGCAAAAAGATATCCTTCAACATCAAAAGTAAGGTCTGTAATGTTAAGATTTGTCAGTCCCTGGTTTATCTGTGCGAAATTTGCTCCGCCATCGGTTGATTTAAATATACCATAACCTCCGGTTCCCAGGTAGATATTATCATACTGATCAAATTCTATCGCCGTATAGTTGGTAATTCCAAATTGCGAA
This sequence comes from Melioribacteraceae bacterium, assembly GCA_963677445.2. GTDB lineage: Bacteria > Bacteroidota > Ignavibacteria > Ignavibacteriales > Melioribacteraceae. Next base: position 79,577 of record CAXXGF010000002.1, read on the forward strand.
TATGTAGTATTGCCAAGAACATTGGGCGCCTTGTAAACGCCCCCTGATAAAGTGGAGGCAGTCAGGTAACTGAGCGAACTTATCTCGAGATCCATTCCGCTGTTTTTCTGCCAGTTTTCCCCTTTATCGGTGGAATAATATATACCTTCCTTAGTTCCGATCCTGATAATTTCATTATACTGGTCATGGCAGGTAATTTCAAGATTGTTCAATCCGTTGATTCTTCTTTCCCATGATTTTGTTGAATCACCAATATCAAAACCATTTATAAAATAGGGACCATTTTCAGTTATGACCATCACTACATCTTCACCGGCGTAATGAGAGACGTTTCTGATTCCGGTAATACCGCTTGTTTCAAGCCCCCTGTTGAATTCCACCCAGTTTTCCTGATCATCCTGATAGAGGCATCTGTCATCAGTTACTGCTATAAGCCGGCCGGATGAAGTTCCGGCCAGATCAATTACCGCGGCAAGAGAACCAAGCGCGTAGAGATCCCAATGAGCGCCATTATCGGAGGATGTAAAAATTCCCCCGTCGCAGGCAAGATACTGAATCATATTAATTACCCTGAAATTATTGGCTTTCATTCCGGGTGAAGGTGATTGCGTCCAGTCTGTGCCATTGGATGAATAGAATACCCCATCCTCTGTGCCGGCGAGAGTGTATTCTACTGTTGAAGAAATTGAAATAACTTTATTTCCCGCGAGTCCGCCAAATTTCCAGATATTATTCCCTTCAGAAAAATATATTCCATTGCCAGTGCCTGCAAATCCCCCGTAAATTGAATATATCTCTTTATTTACCGGCCCCTCAAACGGGAGCCAGATATTCTGTGAATTAATTACTGAACAAAACGCAATAAAAACAACAAATATTGCCTTTTTCATCTTGTGCTCCGCTGATTCGCCTTCTATTTAAGGAGAATCATTTTTTTAGTTGATTGATAACCAGGGATTATCAGTGAGTAGAAATAAACTCCGCTTGACATATTCACCTCTTTTGTATTTAGTTCAATTGTGTTGCTTCCGCTGTTTCTGAATTCATTTGCCAGTTCATACACTTTTTTTCCAAGAATATCATAGATAGTCATAGTAATATTCGAAGAAACAGGGAGATTGAACAGGATTGTCGTTGCCGGATTAAAGGGATTGGGATAGTTCTGAGAAAGGCTGAAACCGCTTACAGGAATATCTTCCTCTATTGATGTTGATAAATCATTTATGCTGGCCACAACAAGATCATATTCCGAAGAAGAATTATACTCCGCACCTGTGAAGATAAGGTTTCCATCTTCATCAAATACCATATCATTAATATACCAGGGATAAATCGGATTTAACGAGTCAAATTTCAGCCTTGCCTTTTCGTTGCCCAAAGCGTCATATTTCAGAAGACAGATGCTGAATTGTTCATCCCAGGCCGCGACATAAAACTCACCTCCGGAATCAGGAATCAGAGTTGATCCGCTGACAAGAACATCATCATCCTGAACCAGCAAAAACCGCTGTCCGGCGCTACTGTATTTGGCTGTGAAAAATTTCGAATTTATTTCACCGGTTATTACCAGGTTACCTCCGCTGTCTAAATCCATATCATTTATTTTTGAAATGAATTCATCGCCGATCTCAGCCTCAAGAACAACATCCCATAATACTTCTCCATCAGGATCGAGTTTAAAAATATGCTGATCACTTTGAAACTGCTGTTCATCCTGTTGCCAAATGACATTATATATCGCGCAATATGTAAAACCATCGTTGGTTTTAAGAAGGCCATTACAATAAGGTTCCTGTGAACCGCCGTCAATAAGGGTTGTTATCCACTCGGGAGAACCTTCGGAAGAAAGGTTGGCAGCTCCCGCGAAATAAGAGTAATTCTGGTTATCATAATGTTCGGTCCCGACCAGCATTTCACCCGATGATTTATCGAGGAATGTTGAATATCCCATAATACTGTTATCATTGGTTATCAGTTCGGCAGCAGTTTCCGTAACCATACCGTTATAATCCATTTTCAGAAGCCAGGCAAAATTGCCCTGAATTCCGCCGGTAATAAAGTTGCCATAATTATCCATATGAAGAGTTTGAGCCCTGCCCGCGATATTCTGACCCCAGTCGGGGTGATTCAGCCAGGCCTTATTGGCAAATAATTTATTCCCATCTTTATCATATTTTACGAGCATATATGATGGATAATAAACAGAGCTGTCCGCTCCGGTTACACCGATATAAATATTATCAGACTGATCAAGGTATACTCCTATCGGGGTATCGGACCACCCGATATCATGAATCGCGATCCAGAGAGGAGCGCCGTCAGAGCCGAACTTGGCGACTATCACATCCTGGTAATCAATCAGGTCGCCTCTGAATGTGATACCGGTAACGATAATATTACCTTCCGAATCAATATTAACAAAGTGACCATAATCATGTCTCGAAAACTGACCGTTCCAGCTTTGTTCCCAGTTTAAATTAAGCTGGCCACTAACCTTCCCGGCTAATAAGATAATAACACTAATTTGTATTAATATATTTCTCATATAATTATCTCCTGTGTTATTTAAACTTTTACTATACTCATATAATAAGTGAAATGGAAAGAAAGCCGTTTAATATGTGATTTTGATTATTGTTTTTTCTGGCAGGATTCAGCAGTTCAAAGGTATTTTCCTGTCATTGGAACTCTTTAAACACTATATAAATAAACATTTCCTTAAATAACGGAAATTTCATCAAAATACTCAAGATAAATTTATCCCCTTTTATAAAAATTGGAATTCCTGAAATATTAAAACTTCCTGGTTTCCATCTTTTCCATGAACATAAAAATATTATCCGAGCCGCTGAAATATTTTTGGAACATCTCTTTCCGTGCCGGACTGATATGCATAACAATGATCTTTTCCGGGTTGATATATTGGTTTATCAGATCCTGCCCCAGTTTTCCCATCCCCCAGAACATTCTCTCGAGGAAAGCGATATTTATTTTTTCATTCTGTAGCGCGAATGTTTTATATTCCTTTTCATTCAGGGGATTTGTATCGCCGCAATGAAAATACTTTGTATCACCTACAGAAAAAAGAAAGCCGATATTTTCGATATCACGGTGCCGGTTTACCTGCTCTCCGGTTTCAGGATTTGTCTCCATATAGTGACTATGCTCAAGCCTGAGAATTTTCACAGTAAATCCGGCTACATTTATTGTGCTGTCCTTAAGCTCTCTTGGTGTAACCGCATGGATTCGTTCCTTAAAATCCACGTAGCCGGGATGATCAGATAATTCCCCCATTACCTGTTCCGGGCATATAATCAACGCCTCAGTATTATGCAGCATGTATTCGGCGACAACATTCCTGTTGAAGTGATCCCGGTGTTTGTGTGTAATAAGTATGTAATCGATATTATCAAAAGGAGGGAGGGCATTTTTCATCAGGTTAACAACGCTGTCTGCCGGAGAATCGCAGAAATCGGCGTTTATATGATCGAACAAACCGTCAACGATTATCTTTTTCCCTCCCTCTTCGATAATGAATCCCTCATTGGCAATGTAAGTAATTTTGCTCTCAGCGTAATTTACAGAGGTCCCCATAAAAACAATAAAGAGGATAATAAGTTTGCCGATAATTCCTGTTCTCATAACATTATTCCCTGTGTTGTAGTATCATAATAATAGACTGACGAGCCCCGGGAAAGTTTCCTATATTATGCTTTAGTTTGTACTTTTTCCGAAGTTCTTAACCACAAAGGGCACAAGGAAGGCGCAATGAGCACAAAGGAGATAACCTGATTATTTTTCGGTATCGTTTTTATTTTTCCGGAAACTCCCAATATGCGAATCTGTAGAGACAAGGCATGCCTTGTCTCTGCGAAAGGTGAAAAAAATCATGATACCTAAAACAGCATCCTGTTTTTTTCATTGCGGAAAATAAAACGCAGAGCTTTAACCAGGGCTTTGGGAAAACTGGTGTAATGTGACTCTCCATCCACGGTGTAATATGTCATATCGAGGGAGAGATATTTTCTGTCGGTCAGTTTGATGTACATATCCTTAGCCCCCATGAAAGGATTTTCTTCACCGCCGAGGGAGATGAATAACGACGCGTTCATATCCCTGTTTTTCGCGGCATATTGTTCCTCCCATTTAAAGGCGACGCGCTGGTCCCACCGGAAGGAGGCGCTGATCATAATATAACGCCTGAAAAAACCCGGATGCCTGAGCATCATTTCAGCGGCGAAAAGTCCCCCGAAAGAATAGCCGATTAAAGTTCTGTCATTATCCGATACTTTATAGTTTTCGCGAATAAAGGGAAATACTTCATCAGTAAAAAATTCTCGGAATCTCGTGGAAACATAGCCGCGGTTTCATCGGTTGAGCGGGTGAAATCACGGGTGCGGAGCCGGTACCAATCCTCGAATGTCTGCTCATAGGCAATCCCGACAATTATCGCTTCCGGCGCCTGGCGGTCATATTTCATCAGGTCATAGGTTTCTTTTACTGTTCCTATCAGCACATCTGAATCGAGCAGGTAAATTACCGGGTATCTTTAATTTACATTTTCATTATATGATTTCGGAAGGTAAATATGCAGCTTGTATTCCTGCCCGACCGAATCAGATTTAATTGTTCTGACATCTGTGCCGGCAAGCCCGACTTTATCAAACATATACGGGTTATATTTTTTAGGCGGCTTTATCTTATTTTCAAACAGGCGTCCATTCTTATTTATCCTTATCCACTCACCTTCCTTACTTTTTTTTGACCATCCCGACGCCATTTTGAAATAGAAGATATCTTCAAAAAGAGGCTCTGTAATTTTTTCTGTTTTTGGCGTCAGTTTCATATAACCCCATTTCCCATTCTCACCCTGGTAGGCGACCATTCCCTCACGGTTGTATTTAAGGCCGGAGTATTCAGCGTCAATAATGATATCCCCTTTATTATTGATAACGCCATATTTTTCGTTGAGTTTTACTCTCGCGAAATTGCCCTCCGGGTTTTGAATTTCATTATAAAACCGTGAAATTATCTTCTTTTGTTTTTTGCTGAATAAAGCCGATTTATCATTTACAGTCACTTTCCAGAGATCATCGTTATAAGGGTGTGGTAGCTGTAATCAAGTATAACCTTTCCTTTGATATCAATTATTCCATAAAAATATAATTTTTTTACCAGGAACCCGTAATTGTCCGAAATGGATTCAAGCTCATCAAACTGAGGCTCCAGTACCTGGTTGCCCTCAATGTCGGCGAGTCCGAATAATTCACCTTCGATCAGAGGAACTGATATTTCCTGAGCTGATATTGAGAGGAAAAAAAAAAGGAAGGGTATTAGCAGGTAATATTATAATGCCGGGTTCATCTTATCACCTCACAGTTATGACAAAGTAATGAAAAATTTATATATAGCTTAATAAATTCATTTTATAACAGAGAGCATAAGAAGAGCAGAATATTTATGAATGGAAAAAATTTTAAGGAATTTCATGAAGAACATGTCATATTCATATATTCTGAATGAAGATAAGAAAAAATATAATTGATGCACCCCCGGTAAAAAGAAAAGCCCCGAAATTCCGGGGCCGTTATTCTATTTTCGTTCATTTATTTCTTTTATCGCCTGCGCGAGCAGTTCATTAAACTTCTCCGGATTTTCTCTCATAAGATAATGGCTGTAACCTTTCATCATCAGAAGATTAAAATCACAATGTTTTTTGTTGATTTCAACATCGGCGGGCCATAAATCGGTGTTAACCGCCATAACAGGCAGGCCAAGTTTGCTTATTACCGGTATTGGTTTGTAGTTATAGTTTGAGATCATCGCGGTAATACCAACTTTTGGGGGAGCTGAAGCCATATCATTTGCTATCTCCTCAACTAAAACCGAGTCGGATGTTTCAGGAAACATGGTCTTTACCCAGCCGTAAGTGATTCCTTTGAAATCTTCTTTCATTTTTGTTATCCAGCCTTCAAACTGTTCCTGCGGAAATTCAAATTCAAAGTTCTGATAAGTATCCACCCCTATGAGTCCCTTCACTTTTCCGGGCAATTTTGAGGCCGCTTCCATAATTACATTGCCCCCCATAGAGTGCCCTATAAGAATTACATCTTTAAGTCCGAGGTGATTGACAATTTCGGCGATATCGCTTCCGAATAATTCAACGGTATAGTTCTCTCTCTGCAAACCTGATTTTCCATGCCCCGCCATATCGACCGCGATAACGATATGATCTTTTGAAAAGGCTTCAACCTGGTTGTTGAAATATGTTTTGTCAATGCACCAGCCATGTACGATTACCAGGGGTTGTCCTTTAGTTCCTTTGACAAGATAGCTGACTTCGGCGCCATCTTTCATTTTCAGAGTAAATTCACCCTGCTCAACCTTTTTGCCGCACGATATCATAATTATCGCGGCCAATAATAATAAAGCTGCTTTTTTCATCTTTTTTCCTGCTTTGTTAATTGAATAATTAAAATTTATTCACTTCGATCTTCATTTTCCTCCGCCGGGCTGTAAAGGGCCGAAACGGCGCCGGCAGGATCTTTAATTACTGCCATTCTGCCATAACCTCCCATGTCCCTGGCTTCTATTACAACTTCTCCTCCCAGATTTATACATTTTCCAACACTTTCATCAACATCCTCAACTGTGATGTAAATAAGCCATTGAGAGGGAAAGTTTTCATTGTTCCCTTTCGCGTGGCATATTCCGGTAATTGTATCCCCGGTCGAAGGGGAGTTCATATTAAAATCATTATAGTCTCCCATCTTTACAGGCTCAGGTTTCCATCCGGTTACTTCGGAATAAAAATCTTTGATTGTTTCGGCATTTTTAACTGTGAGATCGGTCCATGTTATATACCCGGCTTTTTTCATGATTTATCCTTTTAAATTATTAATATCAGAAGATGCTGAATTACAAATATACATTTTGTTCCCAAATTAAATCTGATATTTTCTGCGCTTTTTGCTGTAAGGGGGTATTTTCCCGGCAGAGAAAATTCATGAATTTTTTCTACTGCAATTTTCATCAGCTTTTTTTCTTCCCCATGTATGTTGCCCGCGTCACCCAACCTTGAAAAGGAATGGATTTTTTCCCGCAAAAACAATATTATACCCCCTCAGATAAAACCGAAATTTTCGTTAATCCGGAGGCAGCGAATGAATAAATTGTACCTGAAAGTTATTATCCTTTTTATTTTTGTTTCATTTATTCCCCTGACCGCTCAAATTTCAAATGAGGAATTAAAACAAAAAATTGAATCCCTGGATGAGGACAATGTCGGTCTGAGTCACAGGCTTGATGTTCTCGAAAAGAAGATTGATGATCTTACATGGTTTCAGCGTGTCGGGGATGTGGCATTCATCGATAAAGTATATATTACCGGGCCGCCTAAATGGAAAGAGGAAAATCCAACGGGGCAGGGCGCGGGAAATCCTGTAAAATTCTGGGCTTATGTAATAATTCCGAAAGGCATTGACTTCAACAAAAGTTATCCTCTGATGGTATTCCCTCACGGAGGAGTACACAGTAATTTTTCTACATATTACACACATATAATCAGGGAGCTCGTCGCGCAGCAGTATATTATAGTAGCCGCCGAATACAGGGGAAGCACAGGTTATGGAAGATCACATTATGAAAAAATCGATTACGGCGGCCTCGAAATTGAAGATGTAAATTCAAGCAGGCAGTTCATGCTCGATAATTACGATTTTGTTGATGAAAACCGGGTGGGAATTATGGGATGGAGCCATGGCGGTTTAATATCGCTGATGAATATATTCGAGCATCCCGAAAATTACAAAGTCGCTTTCGCGGGCGTTCCGGTAAGCGACCTGATAGCGAGGATGGGCTACAAAACCCAGGAGTACAGGGACCTTTATTCGGCCGATTATCACATCGGTAAAACAGCTTACGATGATGTGGAGGAATACCGGAGGCGTTCTCCCGCCTGGAACGCCCATAAATTACAGACTCCCCTGCTTATTCACACAAACACAAATGACGCGGATGTGAATGTTCTTGAGGTTGAACACCTTATAAAATCGCTGAAAGCCGAGGGAAAAAAGTTTGAATATGAAATTTTCCAGGATGTTCCCGGCGGTCATTCATTTGACCGTACAGATACTAAAACAGCGAAAGAGATCAGGCTGAAAATATATAAATTTCTTGCACAATATCTCAAACCGCCGAAACGTCTGACCACCTTCGAAGATATAATGAAAGCGGCGTATAAGTAATATGCTTCCTCCGCAGGAATATAGGTGTAGATGTTCCCGGTTTTCGAAACAATGATTTTCTGCGGAAAGCGCGCGAATGAATAAATTTGTTTTGAGCGCAATGAGTAAACAACCATAATATGATATTCCTTTGGTCTGAAAAAAAAACTGCATTTAGAGCGGGATTATCCGGAAAAAAATTAAGTTAAAGCAAATTACTTTATTCTTGCAAAAACAAAACAATTTTGATATCTTAATTTATGCCAGGTTTTATTACTGAAGAGTATTGGAGAAATAATGACAGTTTTATTAAAAAAAGCATTTCGCAAGGCGGGTAATCTGCCTGAGTATTTACAGGATGAGCTCGCGAAAGAATTGCTGGATGAGCTGACCTGGGAAAAAAGATGGAGCGAATCACTATCCATTTCGGAACCAAAGTTGAATTCTCTTGCTGAAAAGGCTCTGAAGGATTTTGCGGAAGGGAAAACCGAAGAAAAGGATTTAGATCAATTGTGAATTCTCATATAACGGCGGAATTCAGAGAGTTATTCAACAAACTTCCTGAAAGGGTAAAAAAAACTTCGAAAAGAAACTTTAAGATCTGGAAGGAAAATCCGGATCACCCAGGTATTCAGTTTAAAAAAATTGATCCGAATCAGCCGATTTTTTCTGTGAGAGTGGGAATTGGATGGAGAGCTGTCGGAGTGATTGAGAAAGAAAGCAATACAATTATTTGGTTCTGGATAGGTTCACACGCTGATTATGAAAAATTGATCAGATCATTGTAATATTTCATCATTCCAACCGAAGGTGAACTTCAATATGTGTTTATGTGAAATCAACGATGATTTTTTCTAACGGTGTAAAAGCCCGGATTGTGCTTTGGAGTCATTGGTCCCACTTTAAAAAATCAGATAATTCTTTAATCATGATATAGGATTGTAAATGCGACGAGGATTTTAATATGGATGAAAATGAAGTATCCTATAGCTGTATTGGTATCGCGATTGAGCTACATAAAACTATTGGGCCGGGATTATTGGAATCGGCATATGAAAACGCGCTCGTTTATGATTTAAGGGAAGCGGGATCTAATATTGAGCAGCAATTGGCCTTGCCTTTTGTTTACAAAGAGGTCAGGCAGGATGTTGGCTGCCGTATCGATATTATGGCAAACAGGAAAGTTATTATTGAAGTAAAAGCGGTTGAGACCCTCTTGCCTGTTCATTATGCGCAATTGCTGACTTATCTGAAATTATCAGGGATTAAACTGGGCTTACTCATCAACTTTAATAGCAAAATCTTAAAAAATGATATCCATAGAATTGTAAATAATCTTTGAAGTTCTCTGAATTTCAACTTTTCATAATCATGTTTGTGCACTTAAAGGTGGTATTCCACGCAAAGTACGCAAAGGTAATAATACGCTGAGAACGCAAAGCAAAGAGAAAATGAGCTCTGTTCATTAAATTCCGGATTTTAATATTTTTTAATGTTTTCTCTGCGATCTTCGCGTTCCTTTTCTCTTGGCGCCCTTCGCGATCTTTTTCTCTTAGCGCCCTTTGCGTGGAATATCTGTCGGGTAGCTGATTAGTATTTTTACCAGCTCTACATATCTCGATCTTACACGTCATTGTATTTGACAAATAAATCTTCCCATCACAGCATTATAGATATTTTCCCCCGCCTGCCATTAAATTAACACCGGCAGGGAGGGAATGGAAGGGGTAAACTTATTTATCACCACTCGAGGTATTCATCCTCGCCGATTAATTCTTCGAGTCGCCGGTTGATAATTTTTTCCTTATTCGCTTTCCTGGTTTTCATTGATTTCTTTAATTCATCAATCTTTTTTTCCAGTTCCGCAACTTCAGATTCTCTCTCCTTTTCTTTGAGCTCAAATAATCTCTGAAGTTTTTCCTTTAGCTCCGCTTTAATTTCTTTCTTCTTAGCGGCAGTTTCTTCTTCATACTTCGCTCCCAGCACCTCGGTCAATACTTCCAGTTCGGTAATTTCCTGGTTTCTTTTGCTCTGCTGCTCATTGAACTCATGAAAACGGGGCAGATCCCACCTTTTGAACTTTAGCTCACGAAGTATTTTATGATATTTCTCAGGATTCAGCTCCTTTATTTTATCGAGCTCGACATAAACCTTTTTATCAAGACCGGGTAAATAATTTGTGGCTGCTTCAGGATGGACATATTCGATCTTTCCTATTTTCATCACTATGTTGAGCGCTTCTGTTTTACCTGCCTGAATGTTTATATTCTCAAACTTTTCATTTTTATATATAGGGTGCCTGGCGGTTACTGTATAGGTACCTTCAGGAATGTCGGTAATTACATATTTCCCGTCAAAACCTGTTGAAGCTTTAAGCTCTGCTCCCGAAATTTCGATAGTAACTCCCACGATAATGTTATGTCCGGCAGAATCGGTCACTTTTCCTTTAAGGATCCCCGTCGCCTGGGCGGACATAGATGCTGATAATAAACATAAATATAAAATTATTCTAAGGTGGTTTAACATTTTATCCTCCGTTTATAAAGTTTCTTCATTCAGTTCACGTTCAAGTTTTGAAATTTTGTTCGATATTTCATTTACAGTATAAATCCAGTCATCCTCCGAAATCTGTTTCACAACAAAATCTTTATAATCTTCAATTTCAATCGCGTTAAATTTGTCTTCAACTGTTTCAATTTTTTCTGTAACAGCGCCCCCTTCCCAATCAAAGATATTCTGAAAATCTTTTTCGATTGAACCGGGTTGGCTGAATATTATCAGAAGTGTGACAGCCGCAATTGTTAATCCGCCTCCGAGCGCGAGCCGGAATGAAAACGAGGAAGAAGGCGCTGTATCCCTGAGCAGCCTTTCAAGAAGGTTTGAAACTTTTTCGAAAAATTCCCCTCCCCCGACTGCTCTTCCTATCATTTTTTCAAATGTTTCCTCGCCAAGCTCAAATTTTTCATCCGGTTTTGTATTCTCAAGAAAATCACGAATATTCTCATATTCCTGCTTCAAGAGGGGATCGATATTTATTCTGTTCTCAAATTGTTCCTTTTCAGCGCGATTTAGTTCGCCCGAAAGGTAAAGGTAAATTTTATCTTCAAATCTGTTGTCAGGCATAAATACTCCTGAGTTGTTTTCTCAATTTTTTTACCGCGTAATGCATGTGACTGATAACAGTATTAAGCGGTTCACCGGTTATTTCGGAAATTTCCCTGAAACTGAAACCCGAGTCCTGGCGTAAAATGAACACAGTCCTTTGACCCGAAGGCAGCTTTTCAAGCGCCTTATAAACCATTCCCGCCGATTCTTTCAGAATTAGTTCCTCCGCCGGATCGGGACTTCCGTTTTCAATTCTGTTATCATCTCTCTCTTCGGCTGTAAGTTTCTTTCTCCTGTAAAAATCTATCGCGGTATTATGAGCGATGGTAAAAAGCCATGAAGAGAACTTTTGATAGTCGCTGAAGTTATTTAATCCTTTCCAGACTTTAATCAGGGTTTCCTGCAAAATATCTTCGGCAGTTTCCCTTTCTCCGCTGTAGCGGCAGAGATAGTTAAAAAGTCGATCTTTATAAGGATGAAGCAGCCGGGCAAATGATCTTTGATCTCCCGATTTACTCATATTTATTAATTCTGCTTCCGTCATAATTTCCTTAATTTTGTATATTTCTGTTTATGTAAACGTAAGAAATCGGGATTAATTGTATAGGATATGAAAATAATGAAAAAAAAGAGAGAACTCACGGAAATAAAAAATTTCCCGGCCGCTATCGTCGATATGGACAGGGTTAAGAAAAATATCAAAAAAGCAGCGGAATTCTGTCGTGAAAAAAATACCAGGTTCCGTCCCCATTTTAAAACACACCAGTCACTTAAAATAGGGGAGATATTCCGTGAAGAGGGAGTGGAGTCTATCGCGGTTTCATCGGGAGCTATGGCCGGTTATTTTGTTTCGGGGGGATGGAAAGATATAACTCTGGCTATTGTTAATCCTTTGCATGAAATAAAAACCATTAATAAAATCGGGACTGAAATCAGGCTTAATCTTCTTGTGGATAATTTAGAGGCGCTGGAATATTTTGCCGGTAATCTGACCGGGATTCATGATATCTGGCTGAAAATTGACGCCGGTTATGGCAGAACCGGCTTGAACCATCGATATTATGAAGAGATTCAAAAAGCGGCGATTTTTGTTGAGCGGAATAAAAAAATGAATTTTGCCGGTCTTCTTTCTCATTTCGGGGATACCTATCATTATAGTGAAAAAGAAGAAAGAAGGAGGTTTTGTAAATTATCACTTGACAGAATTGTATCAGTGAAGAATAAACTTGGAAAATACCTCGGAAGGGGCGTTTGCATATCCATCGGGGATACTCCCTCATTTGGACTAATTGATGATTATCAGGATATCAGCGAATTGCGCCCCGGTAATTTTGTGTTTTATGATCTCATGCAGCTTGATGCAGGAGTGTGTAACCAGACTGAGCCCGCGATGGCGGTATTATGTCCTGTTATCGGAGTTTATCATGATGAAAACAAAATTGCCATTCATGGGGGAGCCGTGCATTTATCGAAGGAATATATTACGGGCGAAGGGGGAGAGAAAATCTATGGCAGGGTTATCGGTTTTGATGATAATGGATTTACCAAAACGGATAATGACTTATCACTCATTTCTCTTTCACAGGAACATGGCATAATAAAAACAGCGGGGAAAATGCCTGAAGATATCAATACGGGAGATATCCTCGCGATATTGCCTGTCCATTCCTGCCTCGCCGCGAACATGTTTGATAAATACCACACCTTCAATGGAAAAGTAATCGACCGCTTTTGCCATTGCGCCGGCAGTTGAAATAGATAATATTTATTCCGGATGAGTTGAACACTCCGATAATTACCCTGCCGGGATAGCTGGATTAAAAAGATAACAGGGTATAAGGAATCAATCGAAATCCAAATCGAAGTTGTAATCGAAATAGGGTTTAAAAAATCAGAGTAAGCACAAGGAGTATGAGTAAGAGTATAATGACCGGTTAAGGTGATGGTGGTTGAGTTGTCCATTTTGTCTCGGGGGGATAATATGGTGTACCTGGCGGCACACCGCACATTTTGTTTTATTCTTTTTACCAATATGCTGTCCCTAACGGGATAAATCATCTTATATTCATTTTTATAAATGCCAGGATATGGGCAAAATATTGGTAGAAAACGAGAATGAATAACTCCGCGCCTTCAGGCCGGAGACCCCGGGCTAAGTTGGCCACACCCCGGGGATTTAGCCCAAAGAACGGTTGGGAGGAAAATAACTGTATGAGCGCAATCCAACCCCGTCATTGTCTGAACCATGATTAAAGGATTTATGGATTACATAATTATTTTTGGTATCGGTATCGGTATCGGTATCGGTATCGGTATCGGTATCGGTATCGGCTTTAAGAAATCAGGGCAAGATGACCAAAGCTGCGGGGTTGTTCATTTTGTCCTGGGGGGTGGGTGGGATTATTCCGTAAGAAGTTAAATTCTACGCAAAATGGCAAAATTTTATCGTACTCATGGAACAGTTACTCATAATTATACTCGTTTTCGAATAATCCGAGCGTTTTTAAAAGACGAGTACGAAGTAAGATTACGAGAACGATTACGATTCATTTTTGGGATTTCATTTTTTTCTGGCTTGCCAGTTTATAATTAAGATGTTTGAAGATTTCAAGCTTATATAAAACTGATTTTTAAATAACTCCGCGCCTTCAGGCCGGAGACCCCGGGCTAAGTTGGCCACACCCCCGGGGCTTTAGCCCAAAGAACGGTTGGGAGGAAAATAACTGTATTAGCGCAATCCAACCCCGTCATTGTCTAAACCATGATTGAAGGATTTATGGATTACATGATTATTTTTCGGTATCGGTATCGGTATCGAAAAATCAGAGTATGAGTAAGAGTAGGAGCTTAATGACAGGATAGGTGACGGCGGCGGAGTTGTTCATTTTGTCCTGTGGAGCGGGATTATGATGTCTTATTAAATCCAGCTATGTTAAAAAGAATTGATAACGAGTTGAATGATTATAAATATTTTCTACAAATTATTGGATAAATAGATCAGTATTTACAATTTTGCGGTAGAGAAAATTCATGAATTTGCTCTACTGTGGTTATATCAATATTTTTACACATTTTATGACTGGAAAAATGAAAAAACATATTCAAAACATTACCGGTCTTCTGGTGATGATCTCATTGCTTTTTGTATTCAACGGCTGCGGGGAAAGCGGCAATAAAAAGCTCCCTGAGCTGGATGATCTCATTCAGAAGAAGGAGCTTAAAAAAAAGGAGCTCGACAGTCTGAAAACCGAACTGGATAAACTGAAAGCCCAAAAGGACTCTCTCGATCAAAAACTTAAAAAGGAAGAGAAAAAAAGTGATTAGAATGGAGAAATTACAATTTTCTCCATTTCATTTTAATTCTGCTCATTTCGGCGTTATCTGAAGCGCGGGTAATATTATGAAGAAATTCATTATTTCCCAGGTCCGATCTGTTGATGGTAATTTTTTCACCACCTTCAGCTTCGTTTAAAAAATTAATGACCATTTCTGCCGGATCATTATTTTTGATAAAGTCTATCGGGTAGCTGTTCATAATAAACTCAATATACTTTACATTATTAAGATGTGCGTGAACATCAATATCGCTGTAGCGAATCTGGTTTTCTGTTGAATGTTCCGGATTTTCAACTTTTTTCAGTTTTTCGGCATACTCTGAAAAATTTTCCATTATTTTCTCAAACTTTGTATCTCCAAGATAGCTGCTTACCCGTTGCGGACGGCGGCTGCCGATATCGATAACCAACCAGGTTGAGGTGGCTTTTCCGCAGGGGCTGCCATCCTGATCATAAATTCTGTGATCGCGGTAGCAGAAAAGATTATCCATTCCCGAGGGCCATGTTTCCACGCTTAAGTTCTCCTGCCACCGGGGAAAATAGTCCATCTGAAGCCTGAGTCGCGAAAGCACCCAGATCATATTCTTTGTAAGCAGCGATTTATATCCAAGTCCGAGTTTCTCGGCATGCTGCCAGGCAGTTTCCTGCATAAACTGCATAATAGCTGTAATTGTCGCTCTGCCTTTAAAATCGGCTTCGTATGAGTGTACTGAAAAATCCCGTTTTAATCTGTTTATCATACTTAATCACTTATGTTAATTGATAAATCAAATTTATGTTAAAAGAAAGTCATAAAAAATATCAAAAATAATGACCATTATACGCTTTTTTTATATATTACATAAATATGCAAAAATGAAATGGAACAGTAATAAATGCTCTCATCAGGAAGGAAAAACAAATATAGCAAAAAGGGGGAGAAAGAATTACTCCTTTTGTTCCGGAAAACAGGTTACGAGCAATATTTTGCTGAGTTTTTTTGCAGGTTTACCTATCCGCTTCTCGGAGTATGCCTCCGGTATCTTCATGATTTAGATGAATCGGTAAACGCGGTGATGAATATTTATGAAATATCGGGGGAGAGCGCGAAAAAAAATGAAATAAAATCACCGCGCGCATGGTTATATAAACATGTTATTGAACATTGTTTTAATGTTGTCAGCATGAAGGAGGGGCCCGTCACGGGGGAATTCCCCGATAAGGGGGATATTAAATCGGCATATATGAAAGTTCAGGACTATCTTGATATGATAAGTCCCGAAGGAAGCGCCAAAAGGGAGGAAATATTTAACGCTATTAAAAATACTCTCAATGATAATGAAAAGATTTTGTTTGAAGATGTATTGATAAAGGAGAAGGGATTTACCGAAATTAATAAAATCAGGGGATTTTCATTAAGTGAAATAAAGGATTTGCTGAGAAGAGCAAAAAAGAAAATATATCTGAAACTTGAATTCCTTGAAGAGCGAAAAATGGCCAGAAGGAACAAATGATGACCAGTGAAGAGTTGAAAAAATATGTTTCGGGGGAAGCTGACTGGGAACTCCGCAAAAGAATACACAATGAATTCATGCGGGATGATCTGTTCTGGGAGGCTTATCACGGCATAAGAGAATTTGGTGATAACTTAGAGGTTATCAGCGCTTCAAATGAAATAAACGCGCGCATATCGGCCGGCCTGAAAAAAAATGCTGTTCCTTTATCGGTATATTTCATACTGCCTCTGGTTGCCCTGGTATTATTTTTCCTGTTTTATTTCACCACAAAAGGGCCGGGAGATTATTTTAACGATTATTACAAAGTATATCCGGCAATCATGCATCTTCCCGATAGTCTTGCCGCCGGCGACACACTGGTTAAAGCTTTTTCATTTTATGATATGGGAGCATATAGCGAAGCCGGCGCTCTTTTCAGCAGATATTCCGAATTAAATAATTATTATCCTCCCTCTGTTTTTTATTCCGCTGTGTGTGATATAGAGACCGGGAATATAAAGAGCGCGTCAAAAAAACTCTCGACTTTATTAAATCACAGCAACCTTGAATTCAGGGAGCAGGCAATGTGGTATCAGGCGCTTATACTGATCAAATCGGGTGAATATGATAAAGCGAGAATATTCCTTGACCGGGTGGTTGAAGAAGGGGATTCATACAGCGCCCGCGGATCGGAGCTTCTGGATATTCTGCCCGGTAAGTAACGGCTCCGGAGCATTGCCGGTGTGCTCCCCCATAATAATACGGAGCATATCGTCGCAATTAAAGGAGCATGCGTTTATTACCGGGAGCACGGCGTGAGCGTTTGAGATGCAGGCAATTGTTAGTATTAAAGTTAATATCCATGTGGGAGCATGATAAATGAATAAAGAATATAAATACAGGGGCGCTGAGGTTTCGATCATTATTCAATTCAGGTTTTTGTCTGAGTTTTGTTCTGAGTGGTTCGCGACCGACTGGAAGCAGGTGAACCTGCCTGAAACAGATGATCCCGATTACAGGAGTCCCGAAAGTCTGCTGATACATCCCTTGCGTTCATCCGGAGGTTATCTGAAATGGATATGCTCAAATCTGGATCTGCCTGATCCGGAAATTGATGAAGTTCCCGGAGAAGTGAATTCGGCGGGAGAGATATTTGATTATCTCGATCATCTTAGAAAAAAGTGGATTGAACCGCTGCGAAATATTCCCATGGAAAAATTTCTTGATAAGACATATAAATCGAACTGGGGAGCATTCTACTGCGTCGACGCGATGCTTGAACACGCGGCAATGCATCCACAGCGGCATCTGTATCAATTGAGAAGATTAAAAAGCTGAATATAACAATAAACCCTGGTATTCCGCCTGAAATTTATTTCTTTCAGGAATAAATCGTACAAATTGGTTAATTTTGTCAATCATCAAATCAAATTGCTGACACTTATGAAAGATAATAATAAAAATAAATCACGTCCTTTCGATCCCTTTATGGTGGAGCATGGTTACGGAAACCGTTTCCAGGGATTTCAAAATCTTATGCGGCTGCGAATCAGGGATATTTTGCTTGTTTCCTCTCTTTACGATCTTTATCTCTTTGAGGAGGATGGCCGCCTTTATGAACTTATCAGGGCAGAATACCAGGGATTAAATCTGAGCCATTCGCCTGAGCTGACAAGGGTATCAAGCGGACATGACGCGATCAACCTCGCGCGGAAAGAGGGGCGGTTTGATCTTATTATCACAACTCTCCATATAGAGGATATGCATGCTGTCCGGTTCGCGAAACTTGTTAAAGAGGCCGGTCTCGAAATTCCGATTATTCTTCTTGCCCACGACAACCGGGAATTAAAATATCTTCTGCTCAACAAGGAAAGTGAGATATTTGACAAAATTTTTATCTGGCAGGGGGATTTCAGGATTATAATCGCGATTATAAAATATCTCGAAGACAAACTGAATGTGGAGCATGACACTCGCATTGTCGGGGTGCAGAATATAGTGGTTATCGAGGACAATGTACGTTATTATTCCTCCTTCCTTCCCATAATATATACTGAAATACTGAAGCAGTCGAGAAGGCTGATATCAGAAGGAATAAACCTGACACATAAATTCCTGAGAATGAGAGCCCGGCCCAAGATTCTGCTCTGCTCAACTTATGAGGAAGCCTGGGAATATTACCAGGAATATAATGACACAATGCTGGGGATCATATCGGATGTCGATTTCCCGAGGGGGGATATACAAGACCCCGACGCGGGAGTTGAGTTCGCGAAAAATGTCAAATCTATTCATTCCGATATTCCTATCCTGCTCCTTTCGCAGAATGATGAAAATGAGGAAAGGGCTCATAAGGTGGGAGCATCATTTATACTGAAAGATTCCTTCACCCTGCTTGGTGAACTGCGCCGTTTTATGAATGAATATTTCAGTTTTGGTGATTTTATTTTCAGGAATACCCAGGGTACGGAAGTCGGCAGAGCCAACGACCTCAGGAGCCTTGAGCATCAGCTTGAAAATATAACCGGGGAAAGCATTAAGTACCATGCCGAAAGAAATCATTTTTCCAACTGGCTGAAAGCGAGAACCGAATTCTGGCTCGCCCATAAACTGCGCCCGCGAAAGGTTTCGGATTATGATTCAATACAGGAACTGAGGAAAGACTTAATTAATTCGCTTAGGTCTTACAGAAGTCTGAGACAGAGGGGGATAATAACCGATTTTGAAAAAGAATCCTTCGACCCGATGAGCGGTTTCGCGAGAATAGGGGGAGGATCGCTTGGAGGAAAAGCGAGGGGACTGGGATTTGTTAACACCCTAATAAATGATTATGATGTCCGAAACAGGTTTAAAAATGTGATGATTCATGTTCCCACGGCGGTGGTTCTCGGCACCGATGTATTTGATATGTTCCTGGAAGAAAACAACCTGAAGGAATTTGCGCTGAATTGTGATAATGACCAGGAAATAACCAAAAGATTTCTGGCCGCGCCCCGCTTTCCGGAAGAGATACTCGGGGAACTCGCGGCTTTTCTCGATATTGTCCAAAGCCCTCTCGCGGTCCGCTCTTCAAGTCTGCTGGAAGATTCACAGTATCATCCCTTTGCCGGTGTGTATGATACCTATATGATTCCCAACAACCAGCAGAATCCTCTTGTCAGGTTAAATCATTTGCTGAATACGATAAAGAGAGTATACGCATCTACCTTTTACCAGAGCGCGAAAGGATATATCAAGGTAACCTCCTACAGGCTGGAGGAGGAAAAAATGGCGGTTGTCATTCAAAAAATGGTCGGCACGGCACATGAAAACCGGTTTTACCCCGATTTTTCCGGTGTGGCAAAATCATATAATTTTTATCCCTCTCCCCCAATGAAATCGCGGGATGGAATCGCTGATATTGCTCTTGGGCTTGGGAAGATGGTTGTGGACGGGGGTTATTCGGTCCGGTTTTCACCCAGGTATCCGGCAGACCTTATCCAGTTTTATTCGGTGGAAGAATCGCTTAACAACAACCAGATAGAGTTTTTTGCCCTAAAGCTTGACGGAGCTTCCGATTTCGGCTATGAGCGTGAAGATCATTATGTCGATATATATCCGATTTCTGTTTCCGAAAAAGATGGTCCTCTTACCTGGGCGGGTTCAACTTATGTCCCTGAAAATGACGCTATCTATGACGGTCTGGCGAGGGTCGGACCCCGCGTGGTGACATTTGCCCCTGTTTTGCGGCATAAGATTTTTCCCCTTCCCGAAATCCTTGAGCTTCTGCTCGATATGGGACCCTGGGGAATGGGAACACCTGTGGAAATTGAGTTTGCCGTAAATATGAACCCGGGCCCCGACAGACTTAAAGAATTCGGACTTCTGCAGATGAGGCCGCTGGTTCTGAGTCATGAGCTTGATGAGCTTAAGGTAAGCGCTTTTGAAACGGAGAACGCCCTCTGTTATAGTGAGTATGTTTTGGGGCATGGCACTATAACCGATATTTATGATGTGGTTATGATAGATTATGAGAACTTTGACCGGTCAAAATCGGTTGAGGTCGCTCATGAAGTCGGGTTATACAATGCCCGGCTTATTGATGAGGAAAAACCTTATCTCCTTATCGGAGTCGGAAGATGGGGCACACTGGATCCCTGGCTTGGCATTCCGGTTAAATGGGATCAGATTTCGGGGGCCAAGGCGATAATTGAAGCGAATTTTAAGGAAATGGCGGTTACCCCTTCACAGGGATCCCATTTCTTTCAGAATATAACATCCTTTATGATTGGCTATTTTACAGTAAATGACCATACTGAAGAAGGATCGCTCGACTGGGAATGGCTTTGCGGTCAGGAACCGGCGGACAGTAAAAAATATACAAAACATCTAAGATTTGAAAAACCTTTTACCGTAAAAATGAATGGTCATGAACATAAAGGAGTAATCTTAAAACCGGAGGATCAAAGTGAATAATAAAGCTCCGAATAAAGAGAGCGGTTCGATGGATTCCTGTCCACACTGTGGTTATCGTCTGAGTCCCTGGCAGCAGGTGCTTTTAAGTGTCGACAGGGAGATAATGTGCAAGAACTGCTGGTACAGAATATATCTTCACAATGATGAAGAAACCCCGGAAGAGGGGGGAAATGATGAAAAAGATAATAAAACAGGATCGCAGGAGTAAATATGGATTCATATAATTCTTTCAAAGTCGCTCAATGGCAGGTAAAAGAAGCGGCAAAATTATTAAATCTGGATAACGCGACCACCGAACTGCTTTCCTGGCCGCAGAAAGAACATAAATGCACCCTCCACGTTAAAATGGATAATGGCAAAACGGAAATATTTCACGCATACAGAATACAATATAACTTTGCCCGCGGCCCGGCAAAGGGGGGAATAAGGTTTCATCCCGACGAAACAGTTGATACGATAAGGGCTCTCGCTTCATGGATGACATGGAAAACGGCTATAGTCGATCTTCCCCTTGGAGGCGGAAAGGGGGGAATAAGGTGCAATCCGAAAGCTATGTCGGAAAGGGAGCTTGAAAACCTTTCGAGAGAATATATAAGAGCTTTCGCCAATGTTATAGGGGTCGATAAAGATATTCCGGCGCCTGATGTTTATACCAATCCGCAGACTATGGCCTGGATGATGGATGAATTTGAAACAATTATCAACCGCCATCAGCCGGGGGTGATGACTGATAAACCGGGAATTATCGGCGGCACCGAAGGAAGACGCGACGCGACCGCGCGGGGGGGTGTAATATGCGTGAGAGAGGCATGTAAAGTGCACGGGTTTGATCCGAACAGATCATTCGCGGTGCAGGGATTCGGTAATGCCGGTCAGCGCGCCGCTCTGCTGCATAAAGAAATTCTCGGCGGCGGAAAACTGGTGGCTGTGAGTGATTCAAGGGGAGCTGTTTACAGTGATGAAGGTTTCGATCCGCAGGAGCTTGTGATGCATAAACTGCGCACCGGAACTGTATTAAACTTTCCCGGCGCGAAGCAGATATCCCATGATGACCTGCTTGAGCTCGATGTGGAAATACTTTACCCGGCGGCTCTGGAAAACGCCATTACAAAAGGAAACGCGGTGAAGATTAAAGCGAAGGTAATTTGTGAACTCGCCAATGGCCCCACTACTCCGGAAGCGGACCTGATTCTTTATGAAAAAGGGATACACGTGATACCCGACATTCTCGCCAGCGCCGGGGGAGTTACAGTTTCTTATTTCGAAATGGTGCAGGATAGTTACAGCTATTTCTGGGATGAAGAGCTCGTTCATGAAAGATTAGATAAAAAACTGACAAAGGCTTATCACACTGTACAGGAAGCGATAAAAGAAAAAAATATTCACCCCCGCCTCGCCGCCATGGTGGTAGGAGTCGCCCGGATAGCCCAGGCGAGTAAGCTAAGGGGATGGGTGTAAAGGAACAGCGAATTTCACATCCACCCCATACAGGATGTTGCAGAGAAGATAAAAAATCTCCTTCGGAGATTGATAAATTCGTACGATTTATTGAATGTTAAAAACTTTAAATCTAAACAAATCTGCAGCATCCTGCCACAAAGGAAAGGTCATGCTACAGGCATATAGACAGGAGTCTAATTTCACATACTTTGGAAAGTTTTATATATTTATGTTTTTATTTCGAGCTTACGTTAATATTATATTTTTCACTTAAGCAGCCGATACTGTGCTATCTGTATTACTATTGTCCTCTTTTTTGATATATTGCGACCAATAAGTATTTTCCTTCGAAATTATACTCTCAGCACGCTGAACTAATAAAGGTAATGGATTATCAATGTTATAGGGATTACTCTTTATCAGAAAAAGATATTTCTCATGTTTTAAGGTTTCACATGTTGTGCGATATTCTATCCAGTTTTCCTGAAATTTGTAGAGCCCTATTATTCCGGAAATTATAACTACAAGTATTCCCAATGACCCGGCAATGATTTTAAGTATTATAGAAGAGTCCGTAATAAAACTGATTATAAAAGGAATTAATGCGGCAGAAGAAATTTCCATAATTTTGAGCAACTTAAACCATTTTTGGTTAACCTTACTTTTTTTGTCATACCATTCAATTTGATCATCTAAACGTTCTTGTAAATATTTATCCTTATCCATTCCAATATTCCTGATTATGAGAGTTTATTTTACAGCCATACTTCGCCGGTATTTGTCTGCTTCGGGTATGGCGCCGAAGTGAAACGAGAGAGAATAATTCCTATTACAATTTCCCGGTCTGTAAAAATCATATTTAATCTATATCATAAAAAACAATAGTTCGCTTATTCGAGCGCTTATTACCCCAAAAACAATCAGTCATCAGCAAAATAGGAAAATAATTGATAATTAACAATAAGTAATTAATGGTAAATGGTGAATTATAAATTATGAATGAAAAAATCAGAGCATGAGTAAGATGACAAGGATTTGTGGTGGTTGCCGGAGTGTTCATTTTTTCTGTCAGTGAAAAAAAGACGATACTGATTTTCAGGAGGCAGTCTTATATTCTGTTCATCAATACAATCCTGTAAATCCTGTTCTTCTTTGAGGCTTTGCATGAAGTTTTAACCGGGGTTTTGTGGGACCAGTGGTAGACGGGGGACTTTGAGTTGGTGAGGATTTCTTAGATTAAATATCTTTTGGCCCGGGTCGCGGGAGAAAAAAACAACTGTCGCCCGGGCGCCATAGTCCCGCAGAACTTTAATTAACCAGTGAAAAAGCAACAGTGATTGAGATGCCAATTTTTATTCTGCTCATCTATCTGGACTACAATGCTGTCTTTACTATTCTGACTGGTGAAAATTAGAAATTCAGCGGTACTATTTCACACTTGTACTCATTGTTTTAATCCATTCAAAAGTCTTTTGTTTAATTACAAATTTGCAGTTTTTCAATTAAACATTTTCATTTAATCAGGTGAGTATAAAGCTATTGCCAATAAGTTGTTTACTTGAATTTATTCGCCATTTTCTATGGCGTGGCGACAGTGATTAACTAACGACAAACCTTCGCACCTTCTTGTTGGGCGGGGGTATATAATTTGTCGCGGCCCTAAATTTTCTCGCACAGGCAGCCAAACTCATACTCAACAAAAGATCAGGTGAAAACTGAATACCGACGAATTGAACAATCGCTTATTGCTGGCGGTCGGATTGAGCGGATTGTTACAAAAAATCACATTACTAATACCCGGCGGTTTTAAGGTATTCAATAATTTTATTCATAATTCCTCTTCCGCATTTAACTCCCATTTGGCCAAATACTTTTCCTTGCTCTTCATCGGAGGTCATTTTATTTAGTTTCTTCATTGCGGAAAAGATAAAGCCTTACAAATCTCTTTTAATTCTTCGAGAGAGAAATATTCGAAATATATTTTGATTGTCTCATTTAAAAAAGTATATACTTCATCTACTTCTTTTCTTACATCAGACCATATTGAATCAGGTAGTTCGGAATAACCTTCTTTTACCAGTGATATCTGTCTCTCAAAAAACATTTCAGAGTACGTTTTCATTTGTTCATTTATAAAATGTTTTCTTACCAGGGCCTCTTTCTCATCCTGTTTTGATTGCCCCAACGTAATATAAAACAACGAGCTATCCACACAAAAGCAAAAAATGTGGATAAGTTCCGACAACTTCATTGAGCTAATTCGGATTGGTGTAGTTGTAAGGCGGGTAAAATTTTATGGTTTTGGAAATGAGTTATCAAGTTCTCTCGGAATAAAATATCCTTTTATACAGTTAGGATTTCTAACAGCGATCTGAATATGATTTTGGTTTTTAAAGCCTGCATTTTCATATAAATCTTCACCCTCGAAAAATACACCCCTCACTGAATTAAATTGTGTCTTGTTTTTATCTTTATTGAACTGATGAATTGATTCAATAACAGCACAATCTAAATGTCTTTTTATTAAATCTCCATTAGTCTTAAGAGGGATATTTTGTGGCAGGGTGAAGCTTGATTTTTTCTGTGCGAGTTTTAAAAGATTATAGCCTTCTTTTAAAAGCTTCAGATATTCTGTATCCAGAAGATCCAAACAGAATCCTAAATCGATAACCGCACCCACTACTGCAGGGTTAATAATTCTTTGCTTTTTATTATGTGGTTGGTTTTTGCTTAAAAACCTGGCAAACTCAAATGCTCTTTGATAATTATTCTCCCAAAAATAAACCCCGTTTCCCAACCAGTCGTATTCATTACAGCTTTTTTCAAGTATAACCCTTTTTGACTCACTACCCGATCACGGACGGATTTATCACATCCATGAAAACCAAGGACTAAACCGGCTCCTTTTGAATACATTCTTGTTCAACTTCTTCATTTGTTTGTGGGCTATAACAATCTGAAAGCTCTCCTTCGGAATTAGATATACCAACACGAATTAGAAATTGTTTGCTATCATCTTCAGTAGCAACAATTTGCTTCGTATATTCCTTGAATTCCTTTAAATACTCTTTGTGTTCTTTGTGATTCATAATCTTCTTTGTCTTTTTGTCAAATAAATATACATATATCTTGGAGTGCATCACTAGGGTAAAAATTCCAGTAAGAATCTCGTTACAATCATTATCGAAAGTAATAATGTTATTTTAATGTTACATTGCCAGCTAACTTAAATGAGGCCATGTAAAACATATTTAATCTATATCGTAAAAAGCAATCATACGCTTATTCGGGCATTTATTACCCCAAAACCAATCAGTCACACACAAAATAGGAAATTAATCGATAATTAACAATAATAATTAATGGTGAATGGTGAATTATGAATTATGAATGGCAAAATCAGAGTATGAGAAAGAATATGATGACTGGATTAGTGATTTCATCAGAGGAGTTCTTTTTGTACTGAGTGAGTAAAAAACGATACCGAATTCGATACTATTTTTATTAAGGCAATCCTTAAATCCTTTAATCATGGTTCAGGGATTGGCGGGATAGGCGTGAAGTTTTTACCTGGATTTTGTGGGACCAGTGGGACACGGGGGACTATGAGTTGGTGAGGTTTTCTTAAATGAAAATATTTTTTGCGCTGGAGCGCGGGTAAAAAACAACTGTAGCCTGTGTCGCTATAGTCACACAGAGCTTTATATAACCAGGGGAAAAGCAACAGCGATTGAGATACCGATTTTTTATCCTGTTCATCAATACAATCCTGTAAATCCTGTTTTTCTTCGCGGTTTTTGCGTAGTCTTTTCCTTTGCGCGCCTTGCGTGGACTTTGCTCTTTGAAGAGGATACCGATACAGACAGCGATACCAATTTATTATTCTGTTTATCTATTTTCCGAAAATTCCGCAGTTTCATTTTGTGAGAGGTACGGAGTTTTGATATTTTATAATCGTACATGCGTCAAGTGTTTAACCCAACGTAATACGCATTGAAAAGTTATCCGCCAGGCGATGAAAATGTTGCTAAGTTGAGTGCACTCGAAGGATTAAGTCTGCTTGACGTGGTTGTTATAAGGTTAAATATTTCTATGAAATTATTTAATCGGCAGATGATTTTTTCAAATTCAGTTTTAGATATCCTGCTGCTCCAACCAGTTTAAGATTATTTGATTTGTTTCATTTGGTTTTTCCTGCTGAATCCAATGACCACAATCCAAACTAACCACATCCAGATTTGGTGCGAAATCTTTTAAACTTTCAGACTTAGGAATCAAATCCCGATCACCATATATCATTAATGTCGGCTGGTGAATAAGTGGCTTCACATCTGCCAACAGATACCAATTACGGTCAAGATTTCTGTACCAATTTATAGAACCTGTAAATCCGGAGGATTCGAAAGCGGCAACGAAAACAGAAAGTTCATCGTCATTCATTACCGGATCACCAAGTGGTTTTACTGCTCTGGCAAGATTAATCATCAACATCCCCGGCTCTGGAATTGCCGGTGGTACATTCTTGCGAAACATATTACGCAGGAACTGAGATGTGTTTTCTTCCAGAATAATATCTGCCATTCCCGGTTGTTTATTAAAGTGAACAAAATAAAAATCCTCACCAAAGACCTCTTCCATAAACTCAATCCAGGGTTTTTCTCCTCTCTCCTGATAAGGCAAAGCAAGGTTTATCACTTTATTTACCCTCTCCGGATGCAACAGAGCAAGATTCCAAACTACATTTGCGCCCCAATCATGACCAACAAAAGCAGCATCCTGATATCCATAATAATCGAGTAATGCAATCAGGTCACCCGTTAAGTGTTTTATGTCATATTCTGTTACTTCAGATGGAGAAGATGAGTTTCCATAACCTCTTTGGTTTGGAACAAGGACATGGTAACCAGCCATGGCAAGAGCAGGGATCTGATAACGCCAGGAAAATGCATGCTCTGGAAAACCATGACAGAGTATGATAGGTTTACCGATATTATCAATGCCTGCTTCAAATACTTCAAGTTCAACACCATTGACTGAAATCATTTTAGGTTTTGGAAACTCGGTTTGGTTAAATCTTATATTTGTCATATTTACCATTCTTTTTATTGTTAAAAAATAAATATGACAGAAATATAAAGCCGGTCAGTGACAGCCTTATGTCAAGGGTAGAAAAAGAATTAGTGATATTTGTCAAAATATTCTTGCAAGGTCATATTATGTGGTTTAAATTTTTCAGATTGAACCTCTAATTCTTTTATTCTGTCCAATCTGAAAAACCGAAATTCCTTACGCAAATGACACCATGCAATCAAATACCAGTTCATTGTACTCAATAATGCAAACGGCTCTATCATCCTTTCAGTGGCAGTTTCATCTTTATTAATGTATTTTATCTTCACAAGGTAAAAATTGGTTAGCGCATATTGTAAATATGACAGAATATTACTATTTCTTTCTTGATCAATAACCTCATTATATTGAGTCCGGTCAGCAAGTAAGTTTGCTTTGTCTTTATCGGTATATCTAAGAATTGCTTTGATTTTATCAATCGCTCCCAAATAATCCTTTACAAACGAGGCATCCTTATTTTTCAACACTAACTGTGCGGCAAGTATTAAGGCATTTGCCTGTTCTTCGGTGAACATAATGGGGGGAATCTTATAACCTTCCATTAGCGTATAGCCTTTTCCTTCTTCGGTTATAAGTGGGACACCCGCATTCTCCAGCGCCTTAATATCTCTATAAATTGTCCTCTTACTTACTTTAAATTTTTGAGATAATTCAGTAGCGGTAACAATTCTTTTAGTCTGAAATTGAATTAAAATGGCGGTTAATCGCGATAATCTTTTAGTCTCGGAATGGTCCATTATTTTAGAATATGCTCTGGTTATTTTGATTGGATGACAACATCCCGCTAACACTATTGCTTTAAACAGGATTTTAAACAGCAACAATATACCACAGTATTTTCCCGGATACCACTATTTAACAATTTGAGCATCTCTTTAATATGAAACTTATAACCAACGCAGTTGCGGGTAGTCGGCAAACAATACGAGTAAAATTCTTTAAGAAATTGATTATTTACAGAGCTCTTCCAGGCAAGTTTCATTGCTCCAATTTGGCTATGTAAATCATAATTAATATGTGTTGTAAAAAAAATATTCGCATATTCGAGCGCTTATTACCCCAAAAACAGACGGTCATTCACAAAATAGGGGACTAATTGATAATTGACAATAGTAATTAATGGTAAATGGTGAATTATGAATTATGAATGGCAAAATCAGAGTATGAGAAAGAATATGATGACTGGATTAGTGATTTTTTCAGAGGAGTTCTTTTTGTACTGAGTGAGTAAAAAACGATACCGAATTCGATACTATTTTTATTAAGGCAATCCTTAAATCCTTTAATCATGGTTCGGGGATTGGCGGGATAGGCGTGAAGTTTTTACCGGGATTTTGTGGGACCAGTGGGACACGGGGGACTTTGAGTCGGTGAGGTTTTTTAATGAAAATATTTTTTAGCCCGGTTCGCCGTGCAATGAAAAAACTTGTTGCCCGGGTCGCTATAGTCACACAGAGCTTTATATAACCAGGGGAAAAGCAACAGCGATTGAAATACTATTTTTTATTCTGCTCATCTATACAATCCTGTAAATCCTGTTCGGCTTGGTGTGAGAATTGTTGCCGGTGGAAAGTGGCAAAAATAAAAAAGGGCCGGTGGAGAGCCGGCCCATGTGGGAGTGGAGGTAATAATATAATGAAGAGAACAATTGTGATACGTTAAAACTTTCCGAATTTAAATGTCATCATAGCTGTAAAACCGCCGATATCGGAATTGCCAATGGAGGCGATATCATCAAAAGGCTGGTAATCGACTCCAAAAACCGCGCGGTATCCAATTCCGGCGTTTACCCTGAACCAGCTTACAAGGTTAATCTCAACATTTATCCGCGGGTCGAGAATAAAAAACTCATCGCTCTTGTAATCCGGTTTAGAGGTGGAGAGGGGGAATTCGAGAGTAGGGGCTTCCAGACGGATATCACCACCCCCGATAAGGAGGTAAAATGAAGTGTGCACCATACGGTTTGGATTAGAAATGAATTCTAATTCCAGCCCTCCGTAATTAAGTCTGATATTAGGCTCAAATGTTTTACCACCATAAGAATGGCTGATGCCCGAAGATGTATGCCTTGATATAGTTGAATAACCCCCTCCGCCAATAACAATCATATTATTTATTATCCAGCCGCCGCGGCCACCTTTTAAGATGGCCGGTTCTCCGTTTAAGGTAGTGAAAGCAAAAACAGGCGCCCCAAACCCGCCGCTTTCAAATATCCCCTTATCGAAGATTGTTTCTTCCTGAGAAAAGAGAAGGGAAGAAAAAATTATAAATAAAGTAAACACTGCTTTCATGATTTCCTCTGATAAAATTTACAATATGCCTCTCAAAAGATGTGCCGGAATTTTTATGTGAAATATTCTTTAATTTTTAACAGATTCTTAATTTTCTCTTAAAAGATTTATATTTTTGCATCAGTGATTGTATAATTTAGTAGATAGGGTTGTCCACAAAAGTAATCAGTTATCAGAAAGGATAAGATATATCAAATATGAAAAGAATTAGTTTTAGTAGTAAAAGAAAAGAATCGGAATTTTGGCACTGGTTTCAGAGAAATGAAAAGCGACTTTTTTCATTGGATGATGAGCAGGATAAAATTTTTGATGAACTACTTGAGGAACTGGGAAAAATTAATTCGGACCTTACATTTGAGATTGGCCCGGTGGAAGAGGGCCGAAGAGAATTTATCATCAGCGCCGGGGGAATTCGTGAGTCTTTTCCGGCAGTTGTTTCACTAAGCGATTCCGCGCCAAGTCTGCCGAGATGGAATATCAAGGAATTCAGGCAAAGACGCTGGCCTCTGAATTCATTACAGATTGAAGATTTGCAGATGACACCGGATGAAGTATTCTTTTCGCTTGAAATGGATTTTCACCAGATATCAATAACTCTCTTTTTTGATAAATATGATCTCGACCGCCCGGAATTATTTAAAGTGCTCGGATTTTTAATGCTCGATGAAGCGCTTGGTGAATATGACGTTGAAACCAAGGTCAGCTCAATCACATTCGGTCCTTTTGATGAACTTCCCGACACCAATGTTTATCCACTCACCCGGATGCCCAAAATGTTCGATGAAATTTACGCGTCGATTTTTAATTAATTACTCCGCGTGATATTTTATACAGCGCCTGTTGCTCAGGATTTTATTCCGTTTTTTCGGGATAAACATTTATCACCCGGAGGGGAAAGATTATACCGAATATACTATTTCCTTCCGGTATTTCCATTCTGAAGCATTTTAATTTTCTTAAGTTTTTACTTGCCTTTTAATTCAAAATTTATGATTTAAGTGTCTTCTTTATTTTTAATAAGAAATACTGGAAAAGAGATGAAAAACGTATTCCTGCCTTTATTTATATCAGTTTTATTATTTGCCGGCTGCGGTGAAAATCAGCAGAATGGACATACAGACCTCTATAATACAATTTTTAACGAGACCGAATCTGTATTTTATATTGATCCGGAAAACTACCCTGTGGAAAATAAGTCGCTTCCGATAGGGATATTTGATTCCGGCACGGGGGGACTTACCGTAATGGAGGTTATCCTGAAAGCTGATCTGTATGATAATCAAACCGGTGAGCCGGGTCCGGATGGAATAAGAGATTTTGAAAATGAAAACTTTATTTATCTTGGCGATCAGGCGAATATGCCATACGGCAACTACGCGGGGGTAAATAAAACCGAACTCCTTGAAGAACATATAATAAAAGATGTGCAGTTTCTTATGGGGAAAAATTATTACGAAACCGGGGAATCTGAAGATTTTTCCATCGGTAAAAACCAGGTGAAAGCCATCGTAATAGCCTGCAATACAGCGACGGCTTTCGGGAAAGATATTATTGATGATTTTATAAAGATGAGCGGAACGGGACTGAGTGTAACTGGAGTAATAGGAGCAGGCTGCAGGGGAGCTCTCGACAGGATAAAGGAAGATGAAAACTGTACGATTGGTGTAATGGCGACTGCCGGAACAGTAGCCTCGGAAGGATATGTTAAAACCTTAAACAAGCTGATTAAGGAGGGGGGATTCAGCGGCAGCATAAATATTGTTCAGCAGGCGGGAATCGGACTCGCGGGGGCGATAGATGGTGAGCCCGGTTATATTATGAAATCAGCGGAATCGGTTCGTAATGATTATAAAGGACCCGTTATCGGTGAAGCGCCGGGGGATATCAGGAGCAATATTTTAAAGAGGTATAATTTTGAATATAATAATAATGGGCTTCTTTATTCTGGCGACAGGGAAAATCCTGAAAAGCTTCAGCTCAACAGCATTCAAAATTATATATCATATCACCTGGTTTCCCTTCTTGAAAAAATCAGAAACCTTGAGAACCCCGAACCACTTAATTCAATCATACTCGGCTGCACACATTATCCTTTTTACGAAGAGATATTCCTGGAGAAAATTGAAGAATTAAGAAATTACAAAGAAGATGGTGAATTTATTTACAAACCCTTTATGAGTGATGAAATTTCTCTTATCGATCCCGCGGAAAATACTGCCTCGGAACTATTTGAAAATCTGCGGAAAAATCAAAAATTGAGTGACAAAAGAGGAGGCAGCGCGGAATTTTTTATCAGTGTGCCCAATATGGATAATCCCTCAATTTGTGTTGATAAAGATGGCCGGTTTACCTGGGACTATAAATATGGCCGCCATGCCGGAGATATTCAGGAGTATGTTAAAAGAATACCATTTAACGGAGAAATTCCCGGTAAGGAAATTCTTGAAAGACTAAAATTAAAAATACCGGTTACGTGGGAGTTCATCAGACACCAGACAGGAAACTGATATTACAGCGCTGCTATCGAGTTGATATAAAAGCCATTAAATCACTTATGCGCCAAACTAAGCAAAAAGCTTAAAAACCTTGTGCTTGATTTTTTTAAACTTCAGAACTCCTTACCTCTCGCAAAATGAAATCGCGGAATTTTTGGAAATTTGCGGACTGTAAAAGCAGGATAACTATTTCTGTAAAAACAAGTCCATTTTGCTCAGAATTTAACACTTTACGGCGTAATTCTTTTTTCGGGTGGGAGTACGGCTCATTTTTTTTGAGTTGCATTATTCAATATTCTGCCATTTAAAGCAGGGAAAAAAATGTTAAGGAGCCTGTTAAGTCGAGGTATTTTTTCTAAAAATAATTTTTGTTTCATGGGAATAGTCTTTTACCAAACGGATAAAAACATTATCTTTATTTTTGAGTCATAAATATTTTTTACAGGATAATACCGGCTTCAACAAAGCATACTGTGTTTCACGACAAAATAAATAAAAAGAGGATAGACAGCTATGGAGAAAAAAATATTTTATGATAGTATCCGCGGTGATTTGTTCGATGGAAAACTGAGGCAGGAGCAGGTGAATGGAATGGAAACAATTCTCGATTTCTGGGAAAATCCCCCGTTCAAACCTGAAGGGATTTTCAGACATTACTGGAGGAGTAGAAATTATTGCTGGCTTGCCTACATGCTCGCGACCACATATCATGAAACCGCCCGCACAATGCAGCCTATCTCGGAACATGGCGATAACGCATATTTTGAGCGGATGTATGGGGGCAGAACCGATCTGGGCAACACTGAACCTGGTGACGGGGCAAAATTTCATGGCCGCGGATTTGTTCAGCTTACAGGCAGATTAAACTACACCCGTATGACTCCGATCGTTAAGGAATTTTTTCCAGACTGCCCCGATCTTACAGATGATCCTGACGCGGTTAAAAAACCTGAATACGCGGTTGTGATAATGTTTTTTGGTATGTTCACAGGTACATTTACCGGCAAAAAACTGAAAGATTATATCGGAGACCCCGCTAAAGATGAAATTGTTGACTACTATAACGCGCGCAGAATTATTAACGGTATTGATAAGGCTGAGCTAATTAAGGGATACGCCGAAAATTTTCAGCACGCCCTTAATGAGGCGGGAGCGGACACGGAACAGGGATAAATATTCCATGAGCTCAAAAATTTTTCGTAAATTGTCGATTTTTTTGATGCGTGAATTTCTCTCTGAAGAATCCGACAAATGAATGATGGTCAGGGATGTTTTAATAAAATAAAAAACTGACTCATCTTTAATTATCCATTATCAATTAACTGACTTTCCAATTCCGGCTAAGTCAGTTTAAGGATTAAGTTTTTATGAGTAAAAGAATCTTTCAGGTTATTCTTCTCGCGCTGGGAATAATGGCAATAATCACAGGATTAATGAGTCTTGTCAGCGGGCTCGGCGGTTCATTTTACAATCTTGGAATAAATAGTGAAATTACTTCCAACGTCATTGCCGACAGCAACTACAGGTATTACAGCGGGATGTGGATTGGAACCGGAATTATACTTTTATATATAATGACCGCGCCCGAAAAGAATGGGATTCTCTTTAAAGCGGCGGCTCTTTTGATATTTTTCGGCGGATTGGGCAGATTTTTTTCCCTCACATTTTTCGGATATCCTTCCACACTCTTTGTTATATTTATGTGTCTTGAATTACTCTTCCCATTGCTGGTTCTCTGGCATGGAAGATTGGTCAGAGAAAGCGCCGGAATCTAAAAAATTATTCGCTGTAGAGAAGGATTTACCGAATAAAATTTTAATTCCAAAAACAGTAGTGAAATACTGCTGCCGGATGCTTAAATTACAGCCGGCAGGAAAATATATCCCTGGAAAGATCTTCGGTTGATTTACGCCTTTAACAGGCTCAGCCTGCGGCTGAAGGATTTTTGTTCCGGTTCGGACGGTTTATTGATTTAAGTTATTATTACGGAGTGAACATGAGTTATATAGTTATAATATTCCTGCTTGGTCTTTTAATATTCATTCATGAACTGGGACATTTCAGCGCCGCGCGTATAGCGGGTGTAAGAATTGCCCGCTTTTCTGTCGGTTTCGGACCTAAATTGTGGTCAAAAAAAATAGGGGACACCGAATACCGGATATCGGCCATACCTCTCGGAGGTTATGTTCTTCCCGAAATCACCGAACTTTCCGAATTATACCTGATACCCTGGCGGAGCAGAATATTTTACGTGCTTGGGGGTCCGCTGGCAAATTTTTTATTCGCGGCTTTTTCACTCTTGCTTATGAATCTTTTTTTCGGTGAATTTTCTTTCTATAATATTTTAGTAGCTCCGCTGGTAAAAACCTGGTCTTTGTCCTTAAAGATAATATCCTCAATTCCGTTGATGTTCACGCAGACTGAAAATATGTCAGGTATAGTGGGGATAGTTACTGAAGGGAGCCGGTTTGTGGGACTCAGTTTTGCGCGGATGCTTCAGTTTTCCACTTTGCTGAGTATAAACCTCGCGATATTTAACATGCTTCCTTTTCCTCCGCTTGACGGGGGCAACCTGTTATTATATCTGCTCGAAAAAATTGACAGAAGACTGCTTAAGCTTCATATACCTGTAGCGTTAACAGGCTGGCTGCTGCTTATCGGGTTTATGGTGTACGCGACAATTATGGATATCAGCAGAGTAACGGGAGGAGCGGTTAATTGAGAGATCCGGGCAATGATAATTATCCCGCCGAAGCCGGTAAACTCTTTGACAGGTACAATAAAAAAATATATAATCTCGCTTTAAGGATGACAGGAGATCATGATCTTTCGCGAGAGATTACCCAGGAAACTTTTGTAATAACATTTAACAAACTTGACCAGTTTCGGGGTGAAAGTGATATATATACCTGGATTTACCGGATAGCGAAAAACCAATGTTTTCTCCATCTGCGAAATTTAAGGAAAACATCACGGGCAGAACTTGAGGAGCTTATTTCCCGTGTGGCTGAAGTTCCCGATAAAAAAGGGTTCAGTGAATATGAAGTGTCCGATCTTGTCAGCCAGGTGAAGGAGGGATGCCTTACCGGTCTTCTGCGCTCTCTTTCGTTATACCAGAGGTCGGCATTTATACTGCATGTTTTCGCCGGTTTTTCCATCAAAGAAACAAGCGAAATAATGGAAAAAACACAGGGAGGGATTAAAACCTTAATTTACCGGGCGAGGCATAATCTGCGAGATTTTTTATGCCGGAACTGCTCCTTATATGATCCGGGAAATAAGTGCAGATGTGAAAATATGATCAATTTTTCTCTTAAACAGGGATGGATATCTGTAAATAATAACCAGATGAAAAGGGAAAACAATCTACCTGGTCCGGATGAAGTTGAAGATGAACTGGATAAATTTATAAAAGTTACACGGTTGTACAGAAGTTTACCCGATGCCGAAATTCCTGAGAAAATCCGTGAAGTTATAAGATCAGGCTCAATGAAAATTTTTAATTAATAAGCGTAACCTTTCCTGTTGATATCTCTCTAAGGAGTGAAAATATCACAAAACCCCAAAATCTAAACAGGAGATATTATGCGCTTTTTTGTTAAAGTAAGAATCGATTTAAACAAATTAAATGAGCTGGGAGCAAAATTACAAAACGGAGAACTGGACAGAAGCGCGATAATCAGCACATGGTGTCTGGAAGATGATCCCTCAGTAGGCATGTCGGTATGGCAGGCGGAGGATGAAAATCATTTCGAAAATCTGATAGCCCCCTTCAGAAATTATTACAGCGAGATTTTTGAAATCACAAAAGTGGTATCAGCCGCTGAGGCTCAGCTTATTTTAATTGAGCAATTAAATTGAGCAATTAAATTGAGCAATTAAAACAAAAGAGTTGATCTAAAAATTTTTTTCGGCAAATTAAACCGGAGAATAAAAATATGATTAAAACCAAATTACTTCACGTTTCTTCAATCCTGAGTTTTACCCTTGCCATTTTTCAGGCGGTAATAAGTTTTGTCCCCTCATGGAGCCTGTATTTCGGGGCGCCGGAAGAAATTGTTCAAAAGCCGGTATTGCTGATTATAACCGGTTTAATTGCCGCGGCCTTCTTTTTTTTATTCGGATTATACGCTTATTCCGGAGCGGGGAAAATGAAGCCCCTGCCATTTCTAAGAATTGCGCTTTTGGTGATCAGTGTTATTTTTATTTTCAGAGGATTGATGGTTATCCCTGTTATTCTGCAACAAAATGTAATAATCTATTTTATCGATAAAATAGATCCGGCAGAACCATTCTCTTCACTGGTATCACTGCTGATTGGTACTTTTTATATTACCGGAACAATAACAGGCTGGCAACAATTAAAAAATAATTAGCGCGGTCTTGAATTATTTGTTGTCGTTTATAAGTGGTTTGTGTATATTCATGATACCTTTTGAGGAAGAGTAAAACAGCCATGACAGGGATTGTTGTTTCCCTTGATCTTGTCAAAAAAAAACAGATACAAAGAGAGGAAAACAAATGAAAACATTATTCTACAGATTGTATATCATCACCATTTTATTATTCAGCTTTTGTATCGAAATTATCCCGCAGGAAAATAAGGTTCTGGTGATGGATTTTTCAGATTCACTTTTTAAAACATTTCCAGCCTTACTTAATCAATATACAAATAAAGAAATCGTTTACACGAGCGACATTGTTCCATTTGGTGAAGGTTATGAGGCCGTTTTTATGAACTTCCGAATGCCGGATCGTTCTGAATATATACTAAACTATTATGAAAACTTACTTTTTATGGATCACTTTAACAATGCGCCTTCACTTAAACTTTTTGTATCTTCTTACGTATTCAGTCAGAATATCGTTCCCGGATCATTCTGGGATTCGATAGGCGTTGTAACCGCGCCCGGAGCTTGTCTTGCAATTTATACAGATTACATCGCGGGAGTCGCAAATACTTTTACGAGGGGATTAAATCTCGATACCACCATATTTTGTCCATATCTTCGTTATATGGATGGCGATATGTATTTAATCCTGGACGCGAAAGGAAATGGTTTTTCAAGCTCGGCTGCTTACGCGAATGAAACATCTCGCTTTGACGTTGTTCTCGACTTTTATGGATTGATATATCACCCCGATTTTCTTGAGAGAGTTTGTGAATTCTTTAATATACTTGAACCTGTCGGGGTAACTGAACCAGGTGTTTCCATTCCTGATGATTTTAACCTTTCTCAAAATTACCCCAATCCCTTCAATCCTTCCACAATCATCGAATATCAAATACCCTCCGCCGGTTATGTTAAGATAAAAATCTATGACGCGCTTGGTAAAGAGATAAAAACATTAGTGCAATGAATTCAAATATCCGGGGTATTATAAAATAGAATATGACGCGGAAAACCTCGCTTCAGGAATTTATTTGTACAGTATCAGCAGCGGAGAATTCAGACAGGTAAGAAAAATGATTCTGACACGATAATCTGTTTGCTTTCAATAAAAATATTTTAGTTATATATTACACGCGTCTGTCGATTAAATTGTATGGAGAAAAATGAAGATAAAAAGGAAAAAGGAAAATACTAACTGGCTGGCATTAGGTATCGCCATGGGACCCGGAATAGGCCTCCCTTTTGGCGCGGCAATAGGGGTTGCGATGGATAATATCCCCGTAGGCATCTCAATGGGACTTTCTGTCGGAATGGGATTAGGTGTGGCGATAGGCGCTTTGTTAAACGCGAAACATAATAAATCCGGCGGCGAAGAGAACAAAAAATAACCGGCTGTTTTATTGAGCCGCCACCTTCACAAAGTCTGTGTAAAGATTTTTCAGATTACTATATTCCTTAACAAGAGTAAAAAGCAGCCTGGCCCATCCGGCAAAACCGGCGCTTAAATATTTAAATGAATCAAATATCAGCGCGACTATCCGGCAGGCGAGAGAAAAGGCTGCCGACTGGTTATTAAGCCTGATTATGCCGGCTCCGGAGGCAAGATTTTTATCCACAACAGCTACCGTATCCATATCTTTTGAAAAAAGAAAAATATCATTCGGGGTATGTAGAACACCATTAATATAGACTTTTACAGAGTCAACAATATTAGAAATTCCCCTCGTCGCTATTTTCCAGGACTTTGAAGCAAACCGGAAAAACCCGATAAAAAGGTTTTCCCTGATAAATGAAAAAACCCTGCTGCCTATCCTTTTAATCCAGCCCCAAATCCTTTTAAGCCCGTCCCATAATCTTAAACCTTTGCTTTTGATAAATTCCCAGGCATTGTTTATTTCTTCCTCCGAATTAATTTCCCTGGCGATCAATAAACTGGCGTCGGGTAATCCCTGTTTCTCTTTCTCTTCGCTATCGGCCAGAATACCATCAAAAAAGAGGGGAGTTATTTTTTGAGAAAGTTCCTCAGCCTCAGCGGAATTTTTTCCCTGAAAATTGACGAAATAATTTTTTATCGCTGAATAGAGGTTATTGATTTCACTCTTTTCAAAATCATTTTTTCCATTGATTTTAACATTATAACCAAGAAGCCACAATTCAATTTTGGCGCAATTAACTATAAAACGTTCCGCCAGCTTTTCTTTATTTTTCTCCTTTTCCGTATTCAGCCTGAATGAATTTTTATCATCCGACGCTCTTTGCGCAAGAAACCTGACAAACCGTTCCTGATCATAAAGAAGCCTGATTGTCTGTTTGTCAAAGCCGGCTTCATAATCCCGGGGAACAAGCATCAATATTTTTGCCATGGCTTCAAAGCTTGATAAACAGGATGGTAATAAAATATTAAAGTCAGTTCCCGGTTTTTTTTCACATAGTCCGAGCGACCACAACCGAAGCTGAATTCCCCCGGTGAATTGCTTTTTCCGATGCATGGTTTATCTCCTGGCCCTGAAACCAGTGATCATCACTCAGATCACTTTCAAAACTGACAATTTCATCCATAGCGTGCCAGGTGATATCACCCACCCAGTTATCCGGTTTAAGCCCCGCCTCCTTCTGAAATTCCATCACCGCGGACTTGATTCTCTCCAGATTTTCCTCAATATTTTCCGGCTCAATTTTATCCGCGAGATAACCAAGCAGGAATAAACGTGAGGCCATAGTCTGTATTCTTATCCGCTGGCTTTCGACATCATAGGTTTCCCTCTCATTTTTTGGGGAGGAATGAATAATTCCTTTAGCCTTTGCTTCATCCAGGATTTTATCAAACTGCCCGAGCTGATCCACAATATTTCCATGCAGATCAGCCGGGGTATTTTCAGGCAATGAAAAGCTCATATTTAATCCAGAAAGTCCTTGAATAATTTAAGCAGACCAAGACGGGTTTCAACTCCCGACTGAACCGCGTTTTTATGTGTCTCAAGCGCCACAGCGGGAATATTGGAAAGGTCCTGTTTTACGAAATTATATGAATCTCCGTCAAACTTCGCGAGGGTTTCCGCTACCAGACTTATCTCCCCGTTTGTTTTTGCCTGCTGCACAAGTTTCTGAATATCTTCGAAACTTTCCGATCCGGTTATTTCACTTTTTATATCACCTGTAAAGGTCTGAACATGAAGCGAAGTCAGGTCCTGAACAGCTTCATTTAGCTTGTTTAACGCTTCCTTGAGTCCCATAATTAAGCTCCCGATTTATTTAATAATAAGTATATAAATATTTTATAGTCTTTCCCGGCAACCGGAAAATGTTAATCCGGAAGAGATTTAATATATCAGCCCGTAACATCAGTCACCCTTAAAATATAAATAATCATAAGTTATCGCAATAAAAAAAGTAAAATATTATATGTCAGAAGTTCACTATTTCCCGGGTGACTGTCACAATGCCTTAAACATCGCGGCAAAGGAGAAAATTTTTTCCCTTTTTATTATAAATTGATAAAGTGGTTCCATTTTGTATTTGTTAATTTTTAATAATATTCCCTTTTGGAAAAACAGCGGGAAAATGTATGAAAAGACTTCATAATATTTTTATTCTGAGTTTGACACTTTTTCTGGTTTCCTGTCAGGAAACTGATGAATTAACAATTTATACCGACATGTCAGATGAGGCCGAAGGATACCTTCAGGCAGCGTTGGATATAATGGAATATAATTCTATCGACTGTTACAAAATAGAATGGGCATCCTTCAGGGAAGAGACATTCAGGATTGCCCTCAGCGACCTGTCAACCGCTGATACTTATAACGCGATCAGAAGCGCGCTCGAAAGACTGGGTGATGATCACAGCTTTTTCAGGGAATCCGAAAACAATCCTTTGCCGAAAATCAGTATACCGGGAATGGCCGGGAAAGTAAAATTTTACAACCCCGCTTCAGGCGTACTGGGTTTAAGAATTACAGAAAACATTGGTTTTATCCGGATTCCGGGATTTATATATTCAGGAGGCGCGGCGAAAGTATTCGCGACAAGTATTCAGAATAAGGTCAGAGAAAATGATGGTGAAAACGTTAAAGCCTGGATTGTTGACCTCAGGCAGAATACAGGGGGAAATATGTGGCCTATTCAGGTTGTTTTTTAAGAGAACGATTCCACCTTTTCGTATAATATTCTGGACAGTTGTTCTTTATGAAATTATTACCCTTATCCTGGCTCCTCCCCTGGAAACTATTGTCGCTGTTTCCGCCGTTGTCGGGTTAAGTGTGGGTCTGGCTTCGCAGGATATCCTTAAAAATATTTTTGGCGGAATTGTTATTCTGCCCGACCATCCTTTTCAGGTAGGGGATAAAATACAGGCCGGAGGTCATTATGGTGAAGTTAAACAGATAGGCTTAAGAACGATGCGAATCCAGACACCTGATGACAACCTGGTTTCCATACCCAACGCTGAAATCATGAACCAGGCGGTTTCAAACGCGAACGCGTGTGAGCCAAACTGCCAGGTTGTTGCCCGGGTATATCTTCCGGCGTTGGGTAGATACTCAGAAGGCCAGGGAAATCGCTTATCTTTCAGCCGTAACCTCACGTTATGTTTATCTTAAAAAACCGGTCGCGGTGATTTTGAAAAATGAAATGCACCTGGGTAAGTCGGCGCTTCTTGTAAAAATAAAAGTTTATGTGCCGGCTATCAGGCATGAGTTCCCTTTTATGAGCGATATGACCGAAATTACCCTTAAGGAACTGATGAATGAAGGTCTGATTACAGAGGCTGATATGGCATGGCATCCCCCTGAGAGAAATGACAGGAAATCTTTATTAGATGCACCTGTCGCAATTCAATAGTGCATCTGACCGATTGACTAAAATCATTTTATTCAATATTTTGATTCCTGAAAATTTGCAGCCGATAAAGATAACCGGAGACAAAATATGAATATCCTTAAACAACTTTACTGCAATCAGTATTATGAATTAAAACCCAAAGGGAAGGGTGATTCGGCGCTTGGAAATGGCACCGCTCTCGTAACAATAACTTTGGTTATGCTTGTTCTCGGCCTTTTGTTTCTGCTGGTTGCTCTTGTCCCCGATTTCGGCGATTCGATGGAGGACCTGCTTGAGGATATTTTTGGAAGAAAAGGGGGCAGATCAATAGGTGTAATTATCGCGGGGGTAACTTTTATATTTATTTACCTGGGAATTAAATATACACTGGGTAAAAAGGAAAATTTCGAGAAGCTGATAAATCAGTTTGAAGCCCTTGATGAAGTTGATCAGAAAAGAATTTCAAAAAACGGAATGACATTTTTCCTGACCGGACTCGGAATATTTGTGCTCAGCATATTGCTGATGATGATCTTCGGCTGAAAAAAATATATTTTAACCAAGCCGGCATAACCAGAACCAAAGGAAATTCAGAAAAAAAAATCGTTCCCGTACCTGGTTTTATTTTTTCCGGCAAATTTTTCGAGTATGATTACGAGTACCGCTTCGCTGCGTATGTATATAATATTATCCCTGCTTCCGGTTCGGCCTGTTTAATTGATTTTAATCAAAGTTTAATAACCTTTCCACCGTTAATAAGTTTGCATCTGTGTTTCGAAATACCGGCAAGAGCCATCTTCTGAATCCCGGTGAGTGAAGCGGCTTTTTCTCCTCTTTCATCAAAGAGCAACCTCGCCTTTTGAGGTACTCGCGGCCAGAATACAAAAAGTCCCGCGATTAAAACAAGAATGGCAGGAACCAGGTAACCTGCAAGATATAAATATATTGCGCCCCAAAGCGCTGCAGGTATAAAAATGATACTCATTATCCATGCCGATCTCACCTGTTTTAAGCGTTTTTTCTCACTCAGTAATCTGAATTTCAATTTCATGCCACATTGCGGACATTTTATCTCTTCTTCAACTGATCCTTCATCCGGTGCGGTAAAAATATATTCCTTTTCAATGAATCCGGCATCCCCGTTTTTATCTGTATATTCTCTTCTTCCATTTTTATATTCAATCCCAAACCTGGTTCCCGCCATCGGCGGATTCTGAAAACATCCTACAACTATTTTTACAATGTTTTTTTCAGACATTTTATATTCCTGTTTTTTTTACATCCGGCAGCAGTAAAATGCACCGATTCATTTCAGGCGTCTTTCCGCAACGGCCATATTTTTTGTGACAAATATATCTAATTTTTTGTTGAATTGAAGTTTTTAATTTATTCCCTGTTATAATATTCAGGTAAGAAATTCGTTCAGGATTGTGTTTCAGCAGATAAGCCGGATTCCAAATTTTACGCTGGCAAAGCCGGAAGTGAAGAGTGGTTGGTGGAGAGTTGTTTAATCTACCTTGAGATGAAACTAACCTGGAGAAATGTCGAGAAATTCTTAAAAAAAATGACAATGTTTTCCCCGAATAATATTCTTGTTGCCTGGAAGGTTAAAAATCAAGATAAACGGTGTGCCGTCAGGTACACCATATTTATCCGCGGGAGGAAAGCTATAAACATAAACATGCAAGGATGGAAAAAGAGTAAGTTATATTTTCAAGATTGTGCGCAACAATTTTTGTCATTTGCGTAAAATTTAACTGTTTACGGAATAAATTGGCTTAGAAAGAGAGAAATGAAGAATTTAAAATTGCCCTCAGGGAATATTCTAAGCTCTGGTCTGCAAAAATGATTTCGACTTCGATTGCGATTTGGATTTCGAAGGGCCTTTTACACCCCGTTTGTTTTTTATTCTCTGTAGTTCTCCCTTGTTCTGTGTGAATCAGGGAAATCTGCGGTGGTCTAATTGTTCATTAGTAATTACTAATTGTATTCCTGTCATTTTGCGTAGAATTTGACTGATTACGGACTAATTCCGGCCTATTACTATTTGGGGTCCGTAAAATTTTGGCTCCGTTCCGAGAATATAAATATCGAGCACCGTTTTTACTTTTGCGAGCTGTTCCCTTATTTTTGTTTTGAAGCTGTAATAGGCGGGC
This sequence comes from Melioribacteraceae bacterium, assembly GCA_963677445.2. Lineage (GTDB taxonomy): Bacteria > Bacteroidota > Ignavibacteria > Ignavibacteriales > Melioribacteraceae. Next base: position 122,896 of record CAXXGF010000002.1, read on the forward strand.
GCTTCTTTGGCATTATATCCTATGGCATTTATCCCCGATTCTCCCGCTATAAATATTGCTCTTTTGTTATGAAATTCCTGTGAAACGACCGTAATGCTGTCGCAGCCGAAAATATGTTTCGCGCGGATAACCGAATCGAATGTTCTGAATCCGGCATAATCACAATAAATCAGAGAATCCGGCACCCCTTTTTCAATAAGAGCTTTTTTCATTGTAGTTGGCTCATTATAAGATTTTGTTGAATTATCGCCGCTGACGATAAAATATTTCACCTTTCTGTGCTCGAAAAGCTCAACGGCAGCGTTTATACGATTTCTGAAGAATAAATTGATTCCCCCTCCCGGAACAAATTTAGAACAACCCATTACCAGCCCCACCTTTACTGCCGGAATCTTTTCAACCGAGATAAAAACTTTATCCCGGGATGACGCTTCAATTATCTTATCCGAAATGATTATCAATAATATGCTGAGTAAAAAAAATACTGCAGAGATAATCAGAAAATGAGGATAATATTTTTTGACTGCTCTTTTTATTTTACCGGAAAACAATGTAATCCTTTTTTTTCTGGTTTGTTATTCTGACTCGCGAAAATGCCGTTTGGTTCCGTTTTAAGAGCAAAAGAAAATGATTCCGTAAGAAGGCAAAATTTACGCAAAATGGCAGGATTTTAATTACGCTGTTTTTACTGTAATACACCGGGATTATCAGTTGTCATCCATTTATTATTTGACAAGGTCTTTTTACCGCAAATGAATTGTTAAAAATTCAGAACTCCTTACTTCTCGCAAAATGAAATCGCGGAAGTTCAACGCGAATTATTATATCCCAGGCTTTCAATGTAAATAGTATTTCTCATTCATCAGGCAGACAATTAAAAGATGTTCCATTTTAAAGGATGAAAAGTTGTCTGTGTCGTCCCTGACGGGACTTTTTGTGATTGAATGTTACCCGTCTACCCCACAATGAATTGCGGGGCTATTTTCTGCTTGCCTGTCCGACGCGGCGGATCCCTGGCGGGACTTTCTTCCAGACTTCCATCCCGCGTTTTTGTTTGCGAATGAATCCATGTAAGTTATTGTTTTTTATAACCGGGATAAGGAGTTCTGAAATTTGTCCCTCGGGGAAGAGCATAAAGGTATGGTTTTATTCAATAATTATCTCGTACTTATAAAGTAACCCCGGAAGGCCGTATAATGAAAACTTCGCCCCTTTTACATTATTTATTTCAGGATCAATTGAGTAATTATAAGAACTGGCAAAATCACATTTCTCAAGATTGCTGCTCTCAAACAGACTATTTTTTAAGTCACAATTTATAAAAGAGCTTCCCTTTAAAACCGAGCCGGCAAAATCGGCGTCGATAAGTTCACAGTTCTCAAATTTGGTTGAGGGGATATTCATATTATAAAACGAACACATATTGAGTATCGATGAACTGAAACTGAAAGAAAGAAGAAATGGATTGCAGTTATCAAATCTTAATCCAATTAATTTGCATTTATGGAAAAGAACATCCTTTAAAGCGGTGTTGGAAAATTTAGCGTTGCTCAGATCGCATGAATCAAATTTGCATCCCAAAAATGAAACAGATGTCAGGTCAACCCCCGAAAAATTGCAGTTTGTGAATGTGTCCTCTTCAAACTCTCTTGTCGCTTCGAACAATTCACTGCCATCCATATCCTGATAATTCATTTGAAATTCCTTATAACAAAAAGCTAAAAATATATTGTAATATTATCGGGGTTAAGAACCAAATCCCTATACTTCTAATATCGAACTGGCGCTAACACCGAAAAATTTCAGGCCTGTCCATTTTTTTTAAAAGGTAGTGAAAAATGAAATTCGGCGCCGTTACCGGGAGAACCTTTTCCCCATACACTTCCTCCGTGTCTGGTAATAATTCTTGAAACGAGGGCCAGCCCGACACCTGTTCCCGGAAATTCTCTTTCGCTGTGAAGCCTTTGAAATACACCAAAAAGTTTACCCGCGTATTTCATATCAAACCCGGCGCCATTATCTTTAATTGAGTATATTACATCTTTCTCATCCTCAGCCGCGCTGATTTTAATAATAATCTTTTCTTTTCCCGAAGAAAATTTCACCGCGTTCGACAGCAGGTTAAACCATACCTGGCGAATCATATTTACATCACCCAATATCGAGGGGAGAGGTAAAAGAGAAAAATCAATTGTCAATTCTTTATTATGACCGGCAATTTCATTATATGTCGTCTGCACAAGCTTTTCCATATCGATTTTTGTTTTGTGCATCGCCATACGCGAAGCCCTGGAAAACGCGAGAAGATCATCAATTAGTTTACCCATTTTCTGTGTATTTTTCAGAATAACGGAAGCAAGCCTTTTTGCTTCCGGTTCCAAATCATCGGCATAATCATTAAAGAGCATTTCGGTAAACCCTAGTATTGCTCTTACAGGAGCTCTTAAATCGTGCGAAACCGAATAAGCGAATGCCTCAAGTTCTTTATTCGCAGAAAGAAGCTCCCCGGTTCTCTCTTTTACCATCAGTTCAAGATTCTCTTTGTGTTTTTTCAGCTCCCTTTCAGTGTTTTTTCTGTCGGTTATATCGACAGAAGTGGTTAGTATCGCGTTTTTATTGCCAAATATTATCGCGACAGCCGAAAAATCAAGAATTTTTGTTTCACCTGATTTTGTAAGAACTTTCAGTTCATATCTTTGTTCAGGCTCTATGCCAATTAAACGTCGCGCGGCAATTGTTAAAACCATTTCCCTCATATCAGGATGAACAATATCTATCGGTTTAATTTTTTTCGATTCTTCTTCGCTGTAACCTAAAATTTGCTGCCATTGTTTATTTGTATAAGAATAGCCTTCACCTTCGGCATCAGCAATAATTGATATCATAACCAGGGCGGAATCGGCCAGCTTGCGGAATTTTTCTTCACTTTCGGCAAGCAGAAGTTCCGCTCTTTTCCTTTCTGTCACATCATCAAAGACAGCGACAATTTCATTGCTTGGCAAACGAAACACCCGGTTTTCATAATAGTTTGAATATTTATCATCTATATACATTTTTGCCGGATAAAAAGCAGGTTTTCCTGTTTTCCATACTTCTCTGAAAATATCTATTATTCCGAATTCATCAACATTTGGTCGGATATCGACTAATTTTTTCCCAATTACAGTTTCCTTTGTAACTCCATCCTGATCAAGAGCCGCTTTATTAAAATCCCGGATTATATAATCATTGCCGGTTTTTCCATCATTTAATACTGTATATATTGCCACTCCGCTGTTAATTGTATCGACAAGTTCACGGAACCTGGTTTCACTTTTTATCAGATTTTGTTCTGCTTTCTTTTGTTCAGTTATATCGAAGAGAGTAACAGCAAATTGATATTTCGCAGGAGAAAAAGCCTTAACATCCCAGTATTTATCAAGGTATTCCGAATGATCAATTATATGCATCGGCTCCCCGGTAAGGGCGATCTTTCCATATCGGTCAATCCATTTTTTCTCCAGTAAAGGAATTACCTCTGTTCCTTTGTGTCCGATAACTTCTTTTGCCAAAAGTCCGGTAAGATTTTCATACGCTCTATTCACTTCAAGAAAAATAAAATCAACCGGATTACCATTTTCATCAAGGAGTATTTCATGCAGAGCGAATCCTTCATTAATATTGTTAAAAAGTGTCCGGTATCTTTCTTCACTTTTCTGGAGCGCTCTTTCAGCGTTTTTTCGTTCGGTAATATTTTCCACCACCGCCAGAATTCGATTGATATTGCCATCTTCATCTGAAAGCGGAACTGTCTTATACAACTGATGCTGATCATCAATAATTAATTCAAATTCAGATTCTTCCCCGCTAAATGTATTTTTATAATGCTCAATTAATATGTCGCTCTTTTCACCATAAACCTGTTCAATCGATAAGCCGCAATAATCTTCAGGATTTAAATTACGGTTTCTGAATTCCTGTCCGGAGGAATAACTTATGGTAAAATCCTTTTCTATAACAGACAAATAGGAATTAGGGAAATTTTCAGCGATTTTTCTTAACAGCGCCTCATTCTTTTTTAAGGCCTCTTCCGCTTCCTTTTTTTCGGTGATGTCGTGTGAAATTATCTGCGCGGAATATATTTGTCCCTCCGCGTTTCTTATGGGATGAATATTCGAATAAAGGTATTTTATCCCCTTTGGAAAAACCACACGCCCTTCAAATACACGGTTTTTCCCGGTATCAATTACATTCCTGATTCTTTCTTTATATTCTTCCGCGAATTCCGAATGAAGATAAAAAAATGTTTTTCCAATAAAGTCGGCCGGTTGGCCGTTAAAAAAAGCGGCTGTCTTTTTGTTCATCAGCAGACATTTACCATTTCTGTCATATAAAGAAACAAGAACATCCGCGTTATCAAAAAGAAGTCGGTATTTTTCCTCACTTTCAGTTATCATACCGGAAATCTTTTTTCTTTCGGTAATATCCCTGACTATTCCGTAAAAATAAACTTTACCGCCCCATTCAAATTTTTGAGCGCTTACCTCAACAGGGAAAGTTTCTCCCTTTTTGTTTATATGAACAGTTTCAAACATCTGGTGTTGATTCAAAGGAATATCGCCCCATGAATTCAGAAAGTCCTCCAGGGAAAAATTAACGTCAACACAATCAACCGAAAATCCTGTCAGCTCTTCCCGGCTGCGGCCCGTCATCCTCTCGGCGCTTTTATTTACCTCAATAATAACACCTTCTTCATTAATCAGATATATCGCGTCAATTGCCGCGTCAATTAGCTGTCGGTATTTTTCCTCATCTAAAATTGAGGTGACCTGCGCCGGCTCATTTTTGTTTTCTGATATATCCATTCCTATCAGAAAAATACTTTCTTCAGACATCTCTTTCAGGATATCAGCGACAGTTCCTGCAACAGAACAACTTAAATCAGCGACCGGTCCTATCTTTTCCCCCTTCTCAAGTCCTGGTCTGGAGGACAGGTCGATAATCTTTATCTGATATCGGGGGGATTTAAGAGATTTGCAATAATCTTTTAAGCTTCTGATCATTTTATCAGCGCGTGGCGTTATCCCTGAAAAATAAAGTGTAATTTTCATTTGCGCGCTTTCCTCAACAGAGCGTTCCTGTTCGGAAAACATATTCATTATTTTACGTTGTTTGTGAGAAAACACTGATGCATCAGTTAAATGCCTGCGAAAAAAAGTAATATATCAGAATAAATTCTGAAAGTCAATCGCGGAAGAAAAATTATATGCTGTTAAAAAACGAGCCCTACTCATACTTGAATAATTTGCCGGAGAAAAAATGGAGGAAATAAGCAAGTGCGCCTTCAGGTACACAATATTTATTACGCAGTATTAAAACCAGAAAAATATTTTGCAGAGTTGACACCTGCAAACAACCAGTAGACTCATTCGTCCCGCGAGTTCCGCGAAAATGCTGCGCCGGCCTCTCCGGCTGGGGAGGTAGTTTTTGTGTTGTTCATTTTTCCCGGGGTGGGGACTACTCCGTAAGAAGTTAAATTCTACGCAAAATGGCAAAATTTTATTTGACCATCAATTTACTGGGGAATACTGTCCGCCTGTTCGCCACGGAGAATCCCTGGCGGGACTTTTGATCAACTTCTTAACTTATTTCCCCACAATGAATTGCGGGGCTATTATCTGAAAGCCTGTCCGACGCGGCGGATCTCTAACGGGACTTTTTACATCTGATTCATCTCGTTACAAATAGTATCATGTAAAAAAGAATCCCGGCAGGGATGAAAGATAATAGCCCCTATTTTCAAATAGGGGAAAATGTATAAAGAAAGGTAAATAAGTCCCGTCAGGGACGACAGAATTAGTTTGGTTCTGGCTCTGCCAGTCTATGAAGTACGATTACTCAGTTAGGAGTTAAATTCTACGCAAAATGGCAAAATTATTTAACCTGCCATTCATATTTATGCTACGAGGCTATCTGTCGTCCTTGGCGGGACTTATAATTTCCTCCCCTACATTGTCCCCCACAATGAATTGTGGGGCTATTATCTGTCGTCCCTGACGGGACTTTTTGGGGATTTTGAAGTTATCTTAAAGAAAAATTGCTGGTTCTTATCTCTTCACTCTCCACTAACCACTTTTTTTTCTGGCTCTGCCAGTTTATGAGTACGATCATTTGTTCAGGATTTATTTTGATTCCGATTCTGCCAGCTTAGGGGATTAAAATGGTTAACAGGACAATTGAAACAAAATAAATACCGGAGCCATCTTTTAACTATCAATTGTCAATTATCCATTATCAATTAAGCAACTCTTCACTTCTGACATAGCCAGGTTATACTTCCGGCCCGCAATTTAATCATATAGCTTAATGAATGTTCCTGAGTTCATACTCAATATAATTTATATGAAATGAGTCACGGTAAAATCCGCGACTCATTAAATTTGAATTTAGGCTGTATATCGGAAAATAGTAATCAATAAGAATTCGGTCATTTCTCCAGTCTGAATATTATTGGAATAGTCATTCTCACTTTAACCGGTTTATCCAGCTGCCTGCCGGGTGTGAATCTTGTCGCGGCAATTGCTTTAATTGCCTCTTCATCACAACCTCCCCCAATGCCTTTCAGCAGTTCTATCTCAGTCGGATTTCCCTTCTGATCAATCAGAGCTCGGATAATTACCTTTCCTTCAATTTCGGCCATTCTGGCAATTTCAGGATATTTGATTCTTTTCATAATCGATTCCAGTCCCCCGATAATGGAAGGTTTTTCTTCGATAATCCAAAAGGGAAGAATTTCATCCGGCTCATCGACCGGATCGGCAACAACCGGAGGAGGTTTGGGGGGAGGAACCGGGTTATCGAAATCAATACCTATATCGTCAAATATAACATCAGGAAGTTCATCATCGCCGCCCGGTTTTTCCAGCGCCGGAGCGGGCATGGGTGGCGGCGGGGGGACTTCATGGACTGTCGGCAGCGCGCTGTCATCAATTGATATAAAAGGATCCTGTTTTTCAGATTCCGGCTTTTCCAGATGCGGGGCGGGAACAAGTTTGAACGCCGCTATCATAAATAGCAGGGCAATAATTACAGCCATTTCAAGAAACCGCTGGTGTTTTTTTCGCAAATCGGCACACGGATTTTTAGGGAGCGCCATAATAACCTCCTCAATGGTAGTTAAGAAATTTTCAGGCGGTATCCGGATACCTGTTTATTATAAAGCCCTGTTCATAATAATGTTTCGCCGGTTTTCAATTAAAGCTGTCATTAATTGTCATGACGCAATGTTGAGTTAAGAGCAGGGAATATTCTATTTTGGTTCTATGTGAAATACAGTGGGTGATTTTTGTCGGTCCTGACAATTAAACAAAACCTTTGGTTAAAGTATAACCGGATAATCCCGACGTGTAGCTTCCGCCCCTACGGGGCTTAAATACACTTTTTCTTTTATTACCCCGGGCGTTGCCCGGGGCTGTTGATTGTCGCGCTTTCAGCGCTAATAATAATTCCAGTTTGTCACAGATGGATACAAAACCCTGAAAGGGTGCGGGCAACAGGCCGGGGCATCGCCCCGGTTATGAAAAACAAAGACATTATCAGAGCCCTGAAAGGGCGAAAGCAGCAAACGCATAAAGATATGGAAAGCTGAAAGCGTATGGCTCAGTCGGGGTAAGAGGGACTTTAAGACTCATCCACTTTTTTCAAGACCTTGTGCTCTGTGGTGGTGAAGACCAGGGGCTGGTTTCCGGAAATCTAACATGACAATATGCCAATCTTTGATTCATATCTTTATGCGCTATTATATTACTTTACCCACAAAATTTCATATAGAACCTCTATTTTTGATTTAGCCACAAGGAACACAGTGAGGAATTGTGAATTAAGAATGATGAAGCGGGAATTTCAGAACTTATAACCCCTGGTGAAAAAATGACTGATTAGTGAAATCAATTCGTAAAAAAAAAGAAAGACCTTTTCTTTTAAAAATAATCTTGTTGCCCGGAAGGTTAAAAAATGGCGAATAAGGTTCTTTCCACCTTTATTTGCTCACTGCCTGTTTTAAGGTTCCAAATATATTTCAGAGTGTGTTATATGGCGTACCTGACGGCACACTTATTTATTTCTTCATTTTTCTTCCACCAATATTTTGCCCCTTACCGGGCAATCTCAAACAATATTTAATATTTTTTATAGAATATGATTAACAGGGCCTTCCGCGCCTTTTAACCGTTATATTTCATCTTCATATAGAGGCCTCCATACTCAAGTTCTTTAAGCATCTGGTTAAGGCGTTTCATTTTTGTTTCCTCTCTTTTGGCTCTCGTTATCCATCCGATATAGTCATTTTGCTGATACCCCGGGCGATCCCTGTATTTTTCCATCAGCCCCTTTTCTTCGAGCGTCAGCTCAACAAACCGGGGCATCGGGTAAATTTCACGTTTCAGGTTTTTGAATTTTTCCCGCATCTCGCCTCTCTTCCCGAATAATTATAATTTTGTTCTGATCCGGTATCTGAAATATATAATCGTAAAAAGATAATAAATCCACATTATATTTCAAAATGGCCCCTTCCGCTCAATTATCTCTCAAGATATTTTTTCAGGAACTTTCCTGTGAAAGAATCTTTCACTTCCGCGATTTCCTCCGGAGTTCCCACAGCTATAATTTGACCGCCGGCGCTGCCTCCCCCCGGCCCCATATCAATGATCCGGTCGGCCGATTTAATAATATCGGGATTATGTTCAATAACCACCAGTGAATTTCCCCTGTTTACCAGGTCATTGATAATATTCAGTAATAATTGCGCGTCAGCCGCGTGAAGACCTGTTGTCGGTTCATCCAGAACATATATGTTACCCGATTTCCCCAGTTCGGATGCGATTTTTATACGTTGGGCTTCGCCGCCGGAAAGTGTTGAAAGAGGCTGTCCGAGTGTCAGGTAACCAAGTCCGACTCTGGCAAGAAGTTTTAATTTTTCCGTTATTTTACGATTTTCAAAAAAGTTAAGGCCTTCATTAACTGTCATCGACAAAACTTCATAAATATTATTTTCTTTATAACTCAGAGATAACACCTCTTCAGTATATCGTTTGCCACCGCAAAGGGGACAGACAGTCCGGACCGGGTCCATAAAATGCATTTCTATTTCGAGTGAACCTGTTCCGTTACATTTTGGGCAGGCGCCCTCCGAATTAAAGCTGAACATGGAGGCGGGCAGGCCGGTGGCCGACGAAAACTCCTTTCTGACCTGGTCAAAAGCTCCGGTATATGTGAGCGGATTTGATCGGGATGATCTGCCTGCGGGTGACTGGTCAATGACCACCGCTTCAGGGTAAATTTTCGCGAATATATCATTTATTAAAGTGCTTTTCCCCGATCCGGCGACCCCGGTTATACAAACAAAAATACCGAGAGGAATTTCAACCGTTATATTTTTCAGGTTATGCAGGTTAGCGTTCGCTATAACCAGGCTTTCATTACTTTTTCTCCTTTCCGGGGGAACACTAATTCCCTTACCGAGATAACTGCCGGTTACTGTGCCCGATTTTTTTAATCCGTCAACATTTCCGGCATAAGATAATTCTCCTCCGTTAACCCCCGCCCCGGGACCAAGATCAACGACATAATCGGCGCCGCAAATAATTTCACTGTCATGTTCAACCACCAGAACGCTGTTGCCCTTATCCCTTAATTTTATGAGCATTTTCCTTAGCATTGTTATATCGTGGGGGTGAAGCCCTATACTCGGTTCATCCATAATATACATCATATCAACCAGGTCGCAGTTAAGCTGCCGGGCGGTTTTTACCCGCTGTGATTCGCCTCCCGAAAGTGTCGGGGTCGGACGGTCAAGTGTCAGATATCCCACCCCGATATCCACCAGGTTCTGTACTCTTTTCAAAATATTTTTAATAATTGGTTCTGCCAGCGGACCTTTTATCTTTTCAAGAAAAGGAATGAGCTCAGTCATTTCCATACCGCTGAGCTCAGCGATATTTTTACCCCCGACAAGTGAGCTCAATGAAAGGCTGTTTAATCTTGCCCCTTTGCAGGAACGGCATGGTTTTAAAGTGAAGAATTTTAAATATTTTTCCGGTATATCCCTTGTATGTTCCTTGTTGAGAAACAACCTTTTGAATTTTGTTATAACCCCTTCAAAAACCGCTTCTTTGGTGTCGACGCCTCTGTCGCGGCGGTAAAACACCGAATCCGCGTTCAGCAGTATTTCTCTCTCCTCCGCCTTCATTTCCTTAACCGGAATATCGGTATTGAATAATCCGCAGGCCAGCAGTTCTTTATAGTACCACTTTCCCGGTTCATAACTCGGGTGAAGCACCGCCCCTTCTCTTACCGATTTATTTTCATCAAGCAGCATCTTTTCATCAACATCCACCTCTGAGCCCACTCCCCTGCAGCGAAGACACATACCGGAAGGATTATTAAAAGAAAAAACATCCGAATTGCCAACATAGGGTTTTCCGGTTCGGGCGTAAAGAAGTCTCAGGTAATTATAAATTTCGGTAAATGTGCCAACCGTTGATCTCCTGTTGCTTCCAATCCGTTTCTGATCAATAACAATTGGTGTTGAAATATTGGTTATTTCATCGATATCAGGTCTCGGCGGTTTGGGAAGCCTGGCCCTGGCGTAAGCGCTGAATGTTTCTATTAACTGCCTTTGAGCTTCAGCGTAAATAGTATCAAAAACCAGGGAAGATTTACCGGAGCCTGAAACTCCTGTGAAAACAACAATTTTATTTTTGGGTATGCTCAGGCTTATATCTTTCAGGTTGTGCTCCCTGGCCCCCCTGATTTCAATTGAACCGGCCATAGTAATTCCTTTTTTGGGAGCAAATTTAGGTATAGAAAGATCAATTCCCCTGATAAATATTGCGGGAAACAGAATTTGAGATATAATTTCCCGCGTTACTGTGAATAATCGTTAACCAATAAACTTGTGATTTACAAAAATGAAAAAAATAGAACTTTATATTTTATTCTTATTCAACAAAAGTATGTTTTTTTTGTTATTTTATTAATGATGATTTTGTTCCGGATATTCAGTTAACTTTTAAGCTCTTGAGAATAGTAAAGCCGGAACCAAAAAGAAAATCCTGAACAAATAATCGTACTCGTACCCGGTTTTGCTTTTCTTTGACGGATTTTCGGGCGTGATAATGAGAACCTGTCCCAGGAGTACGAGTACGGTTATTTAAATCAATTTACTCAATTCAATATTCTGCCATTTAAAGCAAGAATATTATTATTCAGTTACTTAAGGCTGGTATGGAGAAAAGTAAGGACGATTTATTAGAAATGCGGAAAGCAGATTGAGACTCTCAGGCGGGAAAATAATGAGCTTAAGTTGAAGCTTAATAAACAAAATGAGTTGAATGAAACAATATGCTGGGGAGCTAATTCCGCATATTGGGATTGGGATTATAAATCGGGCCATCTTGATTATTCAGATAATAAAGCAAAATTCCTTGGGTATGAGCCTGAAGAAATTGAACCGAAAGTATACGCGTTTACTGAATTAATTCATCCTGATGATTATGAAAATATAATGGAAAAAATGGCTGAACATCTTAATGGCTTTACTCCATTTTATGAAGTTGAATACAGGATAAAAGCTAAAAATGGTGATTGGAAAATATTTTATGATAAAGGCAAAGTTACCGAAAGAGAAATAAATGGAAGGCCGGTAAGAATAATCGGGATTACAAATGATATCACTGAAAAAAGCCGACTGACGAAAGAGCTGAAATTTAGCGAAAATCTTCTTCGGGAAATTATGGAGAGATCGGCTGATGTATTTTACAGGCAGGATATCAACACCGGCAAATTTGATTTTGTCAGTTCAAAAAGCAAAAATGTGTTAGGGTTTTCACCGGCGGAAATGAAAGATTTAACATATGAAGCTCAAAAAAAATATATTCATCCTGAAGACTTTCCAAAATTAATGAATTTCCCCCGTGATCTTATCGCCGCCGATAAAAGGGGAATAAATTCAATTTCACGTGAGTTTCGAATTCTTTTTTCTTCTGACCGATATAAATGGGTAAAAGGCACTTATAACCTGTCAAAAGATTCGGATGGCAATCCCGCCTATGTTGTCGGTTCTCTGCGTGATATAACCAAAAGAAAAGAAGCGGAAGAAAATCTTGCGAAAAGTGAATATAACTTAAGATCGCTGTTTAACGCGATGGAAGATATTGTTTTCGAGATGGATTATAACGGCACATATATAAACATTGCCCCCACTTCACCCGAGCTAATGTATAAACCTGCTGAAGAAATGGCAGGTAAAACTCTGCATTATGCTTTTGATAAAAAGACTGCCGATAAATTTTTGGCATTTATCCGCGGCTGCCTTGATGAAAACAAAGGTAAAACCATTGAATATCCTCTGACAATCAATAACAAAACTTTATGGTTTTCCGGAAAAGCGACACCCAAAAGCGCGAATACAGTTATTTATATTGCCCGTGAAATAACTAAAAAGAAGGAGGCTGAACAACAAATCAAAATCCTTAACGAAAGAATACAGATTGCTGTTAATGCCGCGGGAATTGGTATCTGGGACCTTAATCTTGTAACCAAACACCTGATATGGGACGAATGGATGTATAAAATTTATGGTATTCATCCTGATGATTTTGAGGGAGTGTTTGAAGCATGGCAGAACGTGCTTCATCCTGATAATTTCAAAAGCTCGAACAAGGAGGTAAAAAAAGCGATTGAAGGAAATGGTGAATTTGATCTTGAGTTCAGAATTATAAGGCCTGATGGTGAAATCAGGTACATTAAAGCGGACGGACTGGTTAAATATGATGAATCGGGTAAAGCGGTAAGGATGATAGGGACTAACTATGATATTACGGAAAGAAGAATTGCCCAGAAGGAACTTGAACTTCGTGAAAAACATTTAACTTCACTGCTTGAAAATCCTTCAGAATATATAATTTACAGATTGCAGGCAAATAAAGAACAAACTAAAACCGATGTTGTGCTTGTCAGCCCCTCTTTCGGTGAAATACTTGATTTGCCCGATGAAGACTGTAAGGATTTCGCCAAATGGTTCAAATATGTTATTCCGGAAGATTTACCAAAATTGGTTGAAGCCAACAGAAGAGGCATGAGCCCCCCATTTAAATTTCATGAAATATTGCGCTACAAACATCCCGAGAATGGACTTAAATGGATTGAGGTAAGAGCATCCGGTATTCCTTATGAAGATGAGCCGGAAAAAATAGAATACGCTAATGGAATTATAATTGATATAACCAATCTGAAAAAGGCTGAAGAGAGAGTTAAGCTTTTAACACACGCTATCGAACAAAGTCCGGTTTCAATAATTATGACCGATTCTGAAGGTAAAATTGAATATGTCAATAATGGATTTGAAAAAGTTACGCAATATAAAATTGATGAAGTTAAAGGCAAAAGCACTTCAGTTCTGAGTTCGGGAAATCATCCAAAGGCATTTTATGAAGACTTGTGGAACACAATAAAAAGTGGAGAGATTTGGTCGGGTGAATTTCATAACAGAAAAAAGAATGGTGAGCTCTACTGGGAAAACGCGGTTATTTCACCGGCGCCTGATGAAAATAATAATCTGACTCATTTCATTGCCATTAAAGAGGATATAACAGAAAGGAAAAAGATTCTCAATGAGCTGATTATAGCTAAAGAACAGGCAGAAAAGGCGGAGAGACTTAAATCGGAATTTCTGGCCCAGATGAGTCACGAAATCCGGAGCCCCCTTAACGTCATAAATAATTTTATCAGCCTTCTTGAAGAGGAGACTTCCGGTTATGGCATTAAAGAGCTGGAAACATATTTCAACAGTATTGAAAAATCGACTAAAAGAATAATTCGTACTATTGACCTGATACTTAATATGTCCGATCTTCAATTGGGAACATACACACTGTCGGAAAGTAAATTAGATCTGAAGAAATTTATTCTACGGTTTTGTGATGAGTATTCACATTCCGCGCAATTGAAAGGTCTTAAAATTCTCTGTAAAATTGATTCGGATAATTTCTTTGTCAAAACCGACGAATACGCGCTGGGGCAGATAATGGCAAATCTGCTGGACAACGCGATCAAGTATAGTGAAAAAGGTGAAATAGAAATAGTTCTTTCTGAGAGTGAAAAGGGTGGTTTGAAACTCGAGGTTTCCGATACCGGAATAGGAATTTCAGATGAGTATCTGCCACAGATATTTACTCCTTTTACCCAGGAAGAAAAAGGTTACACCAGGAAATATGACGGAACAGGTCTTGGTCTCTCTCTTGTAAAAAAATACTGCGACCTTATTGGAGCGGATATATCAGTAAAAAGCAAAAAAAATGAGGGAACAACTTTTACAATATTAATCTGAGCTGGCAGCGCCGGATCCGAAAGTGATGAGCGGTTCATGGAGAGTGAAGAGAAATACACTTGCTCAGATTTTTAATACACGATTTCGATGACGACTCCGATTTGGATTTCGATAGGCTCTTATCACCACACTAACGTTAACATGTTGAGGGAAATCCGGAGGGCAAAATTTGTCAAAAAGCCCTCTAATAACATGTTGCCGATAGTCAGGCCGCGGTTCTAAATCCATATATTGGACAAACCGGATAATGCTGTATATGCCATTTAGTCTGGTTAATCTGCTAACGGCGTAATCATAAACTGGCAAAGCCAGAAAAAAATGAATCCGAAGAAAGGATCGTACTCGTCTTTTGAAAATGCTCAGGTTATTCGAGAACGAGGACGATTACGAGTACCGCTTCGTTGTGTACGATAAAATTTTGCCATTTTGCGTAGAATTTGACTCCTTACGGAATACTCTGATTTATTCCTTAACCACAAAGAACACAATGACAATAACACCGCGCCTTCAGGCCGGTGATTCATGGAGAAACCCGACAACCTCCAAAGGCTTTAGCCAAAAAAGAACTTAGCGGTAAAATATCAGTCTGTGTACAATCCTAACCTGCCAATCCCTGAACCACGATAAAAGGAATTTTGGATTGCCTGATTAAAATCGGTATCGGTATCAGGTTCAGTACCGTTTTTTATTCACCCAGCGAATAAGGAACCACCTCAATATAACTATCAACCTGTCCTTTTTTCATTCCTAATTCCTAATTCCTCATTCTCAATTGCTTCTTGTCAATTATTTCCCTATTTTGCGATTGACTGATTGTTTTTGGGGTAATACGCGTTCGAATAAGCGAATGATTGTTTTATTTAATATAGACTAAATATGTTTCACTCCAAGCCGGATAACTATAGGTTTGGCGGAGCTGTGTTTTTGAGAAAAATTTCAGAAGATTTTTACGGCATTAATCAGAATACCGGGAACAGAAAAAATGAATATTATACCAACGAAAAAGCAATGGAAAAAATGGTCGTTGCCCAGCAAAGCAAGTTATGTTGGTTCTGTTATAACAATTCTCTCAATATTTTTAGCAATATTCCTTTTTTTTATTGACAGGAGCGCGAGCTCTTATCCGGTTGAAAAAAAATCCACTGAAATTATGGAAATGGATACAACTTTTGCCGCATTATTGGAATCAGCAAAAACTGATCCGCGTGATATCGCGGACTATTTGGAAAAAATTCCTGTTGATAAAGGAAAAGATACCGCGAAAAGAACAATTGAGGAATTGTATAACAACAGAATTATTTCCATAAAAATTAAGGAAATCCTTGATATCGTGGTAGAAAAAATATTTGAAACAACAGAAGAGTTTGAAAATGAAAGCAGGAATTTGAAATCTAAAGGAAATTATGACTTAGCAAAAGTAATGGAAGAAATAAAAATTGCTATCGAGAAAAAAGATCCCCGGTTATTGCTAAATATTTATAAGAGCTATGAAGAAAGAGAAAAAGAAAAAAGGGCAAACTTATTAAAGAAATTAATTAAATCTTCTGCCAGTATATTTGCTTATAAAGAGGCTAAAAAATTCTATTATGAATTAATAGATATAAAGCCATCAGCAGAAAATCATTTTGGTTTTGCTTATTTCCTGCAAGAATTTAGTTTTTTTATTGAGGCGAAAAAGGAATACGAAGAAGCCCTGAAGATTTATAGAGAACTTGCCAATGAAAATCCCGGGCATATTTACCTGATGTGGCCATGACATTGAACAATCTGGCGGTTTTACTTCAGGATCAAAATGAATACCGGGACGCTAAGGAAAAATATGGAGAAGCGCTGAAGATAAAAAGAGAATTGGCCGTGGAAAATCCCCGAACTTATTTACCTCATGTGGCCATGACATTGAACAATCTGGCGAATTTACTTCAGGATCAAAATGAATATCGGGACGCTAAGGAAAAATATGAAGAAGCGCTGAAGATAAGAAGAGAATTGGCCGTGGAAAATCCCCGCAACTATTTACCTGATGTGGCAACAACATTAAACAATCTGGCGGTTTTACTTCAGGATCAAAATGAATACCGGGAGGCGATGGAAAAATATAAAGAAGCCCTGAAGATTTATAGAGAACTTTCCAATGAAAATCCCCGATCTTATTTACCTGATGTGGCAACAACATTGAATAATCTGGCGGGTTTACTTCAGGATCAAAATGAATACCGGGACGCTAAGGAAAAATTTAAAGAAGCCCTGAAGATTTATAGAGAACTTGCCAATGAGAATCCCCGCAACTATTTACCTGATGTGGCAACAACATTGAACAATCTGGCGGTTTTACTTCAGAATCAAAATGAATACCGGGACGCTAAGGAAAAACATGAAGAAGCCCTGAAGATAAGAAGAAAATTGGCCGTGGAAAATCCCCGGGCATATTTACCTGATGTGGCAACAACATTGAACAATCTGGCGAATTTACTTCAGGAGCAAAATGAATATCGGGACGCTAAGGAAAAATATGAAGAAGCGCTGAAGATAAGAAGAGAATTGGCCGTGGAAAATCCCCGCAACTATTTACCTGATGTGGCAACAACATTGAACAATCTGGCAGTTTTACTTAAGGATCAAAATGAATACCGGGACGCTAAGGAAAAATTTAAAGAAGCCCTGAAGATTTATAGAGAACTTTCCAATGAAAATCCCCGATCTTATTTACCTGATGTGGCAACAACATTGAACAATCTGGCGAATTTACTTCAGGATCAAAATGAATACCGGGAGGCGATGGAAAAATATGAAGAAGCTCTGAAGATTTTTAGAGAACTTTCCAATGAAAATCCCCGGGCATATTTACCTGATGTGACAACAACATTGAACAATCTGGCGGTTTTACTTAAGGATCAAAATGAATACCGGGAGGCTAAGGAAAAATATAAAGAAGCCCTGAAGATTTATAGAGAACTTTCCAATGAAAATCCCCGATCTTATTTACCTGATGTGGCCATGACATTAAACAATCTGGCGATTTTACTTCAGGATCAAAATGAATACCGGGAGGCTAAGGAAAAATATAGAGAAGCCCTGAAGATTTATAGAGAACTTTCCAATGAAAATCCCCGATCTTATTTACCTCATGTGGCCATGACATTGAACAATCTGGCGGTTTTACTTCAGGATCAAAATGAATACCGGGAGGCTAAGGAAAAATATGAAGAAGCCCTGAAGATTTATAGAGAACTTTCCAATGAAAATCCCCGGGTCTACGGAATTGACTACGCAAGAACACTGGTTATGGGTGTTTTTTATCTTAACATGGACAGAATAAACCTGAAAGAAGCAAAAGAAACATTGAAGAATTATTCAGGTGTTAATGAAGCTCAACAGTTAATGCGGCTTATATCTGAATATGAAAAACTTCTTAGTGGTGAATAACAGATGGTGTTGTTTTCTATTGACGAGGAAATATGTGTCTGAATTGGGGTAAGATGTCTGTCTATAACCTGTTGATGTTTATCCGCAACTACGATGTCCTTGGTAAAAAAAGTTAATTTTATTGAAGATAAATTAAATAACATGAAATCGAACCACCAAACAAAGTTTATTAAAATCGATACAAAAAAGTGTGAAGCGTGCTGGTTATGTATTGAATCATGCAAAAATGAGGTGATTAGTAAAGTGAATATTTTTTTTCATAAGCACGCGAAAATAAAAAATGCTGAATCCTGTGTGAGTTGTTATAATTGTATTGAAGCTTGTGAACATTCAGCCATAAGTAAAATCGCGTAGAAATTGCGGCGCGCCTGTTTGATGATTTTTTTTAGCTGATATTTCGGTGGATTTATTTCGTGTCATATATTATCTTTACCTTTTTTGTTAAGAAATCAAAGGTATATTATTATCACAAGCCGGTGTTTTATAATTGGTTTTTACGATTTTGTCAGCGACCACAAAACATATCTAAAGCTCCGAAATATTTTAATTCTCCGCATTTGTTCAGTTAATAATACCGGAAAAAGAATATGGCAAAATTGAGCCTGCAGGGTCAAAAATGGCTTAAATGTTTTCACATCTACCCGGCATGCGTGTGGATTGGCTGCGCTACAGTTTTATCAATAATGACACTGACCGTAAAAGCTGAAAGCGGCGCGGAACTTTATGGAATTCTCGCTACGCTTGATTTCATTGATTTATATATTCTTGTTCCCGGCGCGTTGGGAATCTTTTTCCCGGGAATAATTTATTCTGCCTGGAAAAACCGGGGATGGTTTAAGCATAACCGGAATATTGTAAAATGGCTGATTTGTATTTTCGGAATTTTATTCGGTAAATTCCGGCCGGGTCCCTGGTTGAGTGAAATGGTAATTATCGCGAAAACAAAAGGTATGAACGCGCTCTCAGACCAGACATATATAAGCAACCGGGAAACTTTTTAATATTCGGAGTATTTCAGGCGCGCAAGATTATTTTCGCGTCAGTTATTTCCACAATAAAACCATGGAAAAAAGAATAAAAACCAAAACACTTTTATAAAATAACTTACTCACAAGGATCAAATGTCATCAAAGAATTTGCAAATCGGGCATCTTCCACCAAAATATTCATTCGCGATTAACGAATATATCGATTACAGAGCCAGCAAGTGTCCCAGGTGTAATCATAATACTTTTAACAGAAAATTTGCCCTTTTGATTGTCGGTAAGGAAATTCCCCCGCTTGCCCTGGGTTATACATGTAAATATTGCGCCAAATGTGAATTTATCATTGTTCATAAGAATGAGCTCGATTTCGAAGTCCGTGAAGCATACAGAAAATCGGGTCAGGATATAAAGAACAAAGAATATTTTGTGATCGGCACAATAGATAAGAAAATCTGGGAAAAGCATATTGGAAAGGCTACGGACTTTTCAGAACAAATAAAATTTCTCGCCGATTTCAGGGAAAGACTTGAAATAGGTTTCAGCCCGGGCGGCTGGTATAAATAGTAATACTCAGAATGAATAAGCGGGGGGAGCCGAAATCATTAAATACTACTTTATTGTTTTTTAGCCCCTCGGTTTGAAATGTGTCAGCATTAAATAACTGTAAGATAAATATCCGGAATTTCCAATGACTAATAAAACCTTTGAAAGGAGTTAGTTGAAATATACGGGGAAATGAAAAAAAAGATCTAAAATAACTCAAAAAAATTCTGGTATGCAAATCATTTTTTTTAGAGGATTATGAGCATTTTATGGAATCTTCAAGAAAATTAGTAATTAAATGAAATTTTGTGATGTTTTTACTCTTTGATCATTTTAGTTCTCCACTGGTTCTTAAGATAAGCTGATAACACGATAACATCTTACTAACTTAAAGTTTTTAAAAGAATATTCTAACATGGCAGGAAAAACAAAAAGCCTCTCACTCGTAAAAGAAATACATATACTCAGGAATACTGAAATTAATGATGAAAACCCGGGCAGTATATTAAAAGATTTCAGATCTGTGATAAAGTACCTGCAAAACAACAAGGTTCCAGCTACCCCCTCTGCCGGATATTTTTCAATTTCTCACCTGGCGCCAATGAATGAAATCCTGTCGAATCCGATCAGAATTGATAAAAAACGACCGCAGAAAAAATCTTTCCCCAATTTAATGGGACTGTACCTGTTGTTGAGGGGAACAGGACTACTGATAATTCCAAAGGATACAAAAGATTTTTTGCGAATTGATCAAAAGGCCTTGGCTTCATGGTCGGGGTTAAATGATACAGAAGCATATTTCACCTTGCTTGAAACATGGCTTATCAGGTCGAGTCCAAAAGATATACTGGATGAGCACAACCTGACCAATGATTTTTTAATGACGGCATGTAATTCTTTTTGGAAAAAGATTACTAAGGAGGGAGCTGACTCTCATACTCTTAAATTTTTGAATTATAATCCCGGTCTTTTTAATGTTTCTCTCCTTGAGTTATTTGGATTTATTGATGTTATCGCCAGCGAACCGGCCAAAGGGGGAGACTGGAATATTACCGGTATAAATCAAACTGAATTCGGCGTCGCGTTTTTCAGATACTTACATGAAAAATTAATAGACAGCAAAAAGTATTTCAATTTTACCGCATATAATTTAATGGAATCAAAAAACAAAATACCATTCGGGCAGCTGCAAAAACATTTCAGGGCTTGTTTTCCTGAATGGAAATCTAATCTTGTTTTACCGCAACGCAAATTCAGAGCCGGGAAATATAAATTTAAAATATCATTGGAAAAAACCTGGCGTATAGTTGCCCTTGATGGTGAAAAAACCCTGGAAGAACTGGCCGATTTAATCCTCCTGTTATATGAGTTTGATCATGATCATATGTATTCCTTTTATACGACTGACAGATTTGGAAATACTGTGGAAATGCATCATCCTTCATCAAATACTGAACCCTTTTGTGATGAAATACAAATTGGTATGCTGCCAATTGAAAAAGGATCATCTATACGTTTCGAATACGATTTCGGTTTTGGCTGGGGTTTTGGCGTTACCCTTATGGAGATAGATGAAAATGATGTAAAACCCGCTGAGCCTGAGATAATTAAAATTCATGGAAAATCCCCTGAGCAATATCTCTCATCGTATGAAGAAGATGATGATGAATATGAAGAGGAATATTAGTAAATTAATGTCAGGCCGGGATAACATTTTCTGGAAAACTTTATGCCGACTCAGAATCAGACTCCGGTATGTCTGCCGTGGCGCGATCTTGACAACCCAAAAACGATTATCACACCGGAATGACATTACTTTTTAGCAGGAAATAGTGAAAAAGTGTCATTCCCGCGCAGGTCATGCCATAGGCAGATGAAATATGAATATAAACAATATTGGCCGCAATGATCCATGTCCCTGCGGCAGCGGCAAAAAATTCAAGAAATGCTGCATGAATAAGCCGGATCAGCTCGCAAAAATTTCTGAGTCAGATAATGAGAAAAATTTACCCGATATAAAAACCATTGATTATGGCGCCCCGGCAGTTACTGACGAGTTTCTTGATTTTAAAAATATTCAGGAACATTCGGCACAAAGACTCATTTATTCAAATATGCTTATGCCACAAATTGAAGATTTGGTTCGAAGCATTTAGATAAAAAATTAAACAGATCGAATGATGAAAGAGAACAAATTCAAAATACTATTACAGCGGACGGATTAATAAAATTAATGAAAAATGATCCTGATGTAGTTAATCACACAATTCTTGTAAAGAAAATATTGGGATTACAAGATGAAACAATACCTTTAATCTTAAATGAATTAAAAAGATGGCAAACCAAAACTTTTTTTGAACTGGCAGTAAGAATTTTAGATCAAGCCAAAGTTGATTTGGAAGAAGAGATTATTGATATAATCCTGAATTATCAAAGAAATGCTTATGCTGTGTCAATATTATCATTGCTTTTAGGATTTTACAAAGAGAGGAATAAATCAGTCGCGTTGCTTTGGAACTTGTTACATTATTTCAGGGAATATTATCCCGGGAAGTCGTATGCGGACAGTCCCCTGTTCGCTCTTAAAGAAATGAGAGCGCGGGATCGTGAAGCAGCAGCAAATCAAAAACAAAATTAAAGCGGATCATTTATGAATTTTTTGCCGGCATCTTATTCGGGCAGATTAATAGCTGCGATAATTGACGAAATAATTATTTTATTATTGCCGTTTTATCTTTATGCGTCATGCTTTGGGGTAAACAGAGATATATTAGATATCCTCTGCCTCTCAATGTTCATTGTTTTTTGTTTTAAGGATATTTTCGGGAGAAGTCCGGGAAAATATATGCTTGGACTTTATATAATTGACAAGAATAGCGGGGAAAAACCAAAACGATTTAAATTGTTTCTCAGAAATATTACCCTGCTGTTAGGATATTTAGATGGAATTGTTCTGTTTTTTAATAAAAACCGACAAAGGATCGGGGATTTTTTGGTATCCACTATTGTAGTCAAAGAAGTTGTGAAGGAAAAGCAATTGCCCGATATGGAATTCTATAAAGGTTCGACAAAGGAAAGGATTAAATGTATTCAATGCGGCAGCCTGATTGAAGAAGATGAAACAGAATGCAAAAAATGCGGGTGGAGTTATAAATAGATTGTTTTTCAACCTGAATTAGAGATAAGATTCTTTTCAAAACTCCGGATTGGATTCCTGTCTTGACAACCCATAAAACGGATGTCAAAGAGGAATAACATAGCATCAGGGAAATGAATTAGTAAAAGATTGTCATTCCTGCTGACGGGTTATTACAGAGCGCCTGACATCACGTATATTGAAATGCAACTATTATATCATTTTCTTTCATAGAAAAACAAAATAATAACAGTAAGAATTCTTCGTTATCCTCTCTCAATATTGTTTTTATCTTTTAAAGCGACCTCAATCTGCAGAGCCACTCTGTGCTTTATTAAGGGGCATTAAATTTTATTGTATTTGTTGTTTTGGTTTTAATTAAGTTTAAAGATGCAAATAATTTTGAAAGGTACATATTTTTCGCGTTTTGTATATGCAATAGCGCTTACTATTTTAATAATTGCCGGGTCAAAGGATTTATTCCATAATCATGAGCACGATCTTAATGAACATGAAGATTGCCCGGTACATGTATTTAACTTATATACACAATCCGAAGAAATTGTTTATTATGAATTTAATTCAATAATAACATTTATAATTATAACATATTCTGTTTCTCCTGTACCTTCAAAATTTGAATTTGTTTATTATTTCTTTTTAAGAGCCCCGCCTCCTTTTTATTCACACACTACAGAAGTTGATTTCGCTTAGCGATGACGGTATTGGAAACTTAATCCGGTTAATTAGTAACGTCTGATTTACTAAGCGGGCATTTATTAAATTCAGTTGATTAAAAAGGAGTTTCTATGAAAATCATAGAATTTTTTTCTATCTGCTTTTTATTGCTTTCGCTTGCTCAATTTAATATTAAAGCGGAAAATTTTAAAGCAAACGTTCAAGAAAAGTCTTTGGAGAAGACAATGTTCCCCTTGTTGGAGCGCATGTTTCCCTTCCATCCCTCGAAAGAGGCACAGTAACAAATAAAAATGGTGAATTTTCTTTCAGCAATATCCCAATTGGCAATCAAAGATTTTCAGTCAGCTATATCGGGTATGAATCTTTATTACAGCTTGTTGATATCGAAGGTGACTTAGTTGAATTAACATTTACTCTTAAACAGACAGCAATTCAAACAGAAACAATAGTTATTACCGGAAATCCTTACGCTAACAGTCCGTTGAATACACCCCAGGATATAACCTCGATAAGCGGCCATGAAATGCTGAAAAAAGAATCGGCCTCGCTTGGCAAAACAATTGAGTCAATACCGGGAGTTTATAACATGTCGGCGGGATCTGTTGCCGGAAAACCGGTGATCAGGGGTCATTCCGGCGAGCGGGTATTGACATTAACTGACGGCATTCCGCTGGAATATCAGCAATATGGAGAAAGGCATGCTCCCAATATAGAGATTAACAATTTTGAACGGGTGGAAGTAGTAAAAGGAGCTTCAAGCTTACTTTATGGTTCCGACGCCATGGGAGGAGCGGTTAATTTGATCTCTCATCCTTATCATTTTTCCACCGACAGTAAATTTAATTTAGGCGGCAGATTAAGCGGCAACTATTCTTCAAATAATAATGAATATATGACAGGACTGAATCTTAACGCTTCAGGCAATCTTTTCTCCTTTTTCGGAAGTATTGTTAAAAGAAAAGCAGATAATTTCAACACACCTGAAGCTGACTCATATTCAGTTACCATGAAAAGGGGAGATCCCAAATTTACCGGGGAAATACCCAACACTAATTTTGAACAACTTAACAGCTCAGTCGGCATAGGCTATCTTTCACCATTCGGAATAATTTCGGCTGATTATAAAAATTATATTAATAAGAACAACTTCCTGCTGCCAACCGGAAAACCGATCGGGTTAAATCTGGAAAATCATATCGCCGCGTTAAAAGGAAATTTCCCCCTTGAAAACTTTATTCTGCGGCCAAAATTCAGTTATCAAAAAAATATCAGAAAAGCGACCAAAGCAGGACAGGATTATTCTTCCCTGCCCGATTCCGCCGCGGTAAACCTTGAACTTGATGTTTATACTGCCCGTTTTGATGTTGAAAATATTGATCTTTTCGATTTATCCGGCTCTTTTGGTTTTGAAGTAAAACATTACGATCACAGGAACGTGGGAACAGTTCCTCTTCAACCAACCGGCTATTTTACGAACTACTCTCTTTATATTTTTGAAGAATGGAGAGAAAATAAATTAACATTAAACATTGGCGCTCGATTTGATTACCGAAATCAAACATTTTACGGGACAACAACAAATCCGCTGCTGCGGGAAGATGATAATAGAAGTTATACCAATTTGTCCGGATCGATAGGGGCTTCTTATAAACTGACCGATAATCTGACCGGATCAGTAAATTTCAGCCGCGGTTTCAGAACCCCGAGTTTCTTTAATCTCTATGTATACGGAGAACATGGAGGAGTATTCGCCTTCCAGATTGGCAATCCCGACTTAAAAAATGAAACATCTTTTGATATCAGCGGTTCGCTTAACTTTATTAATGATATTATCAAATCATCCGCCACTATATTTTACAACACCGTTGATAATTATATATTTCTTTATAACGCGCCCGATCATCCTTTGGCCCCATCCGGAAAAACATTTGTTTTCGCTCACGATCAGGCGGACGCCCGGTTATTTGGTTTTGAGTTAAACATTGAATCACGGCTTGCGAGTTGGCTGACTGTTCATGCCGACTACTCAACTCTCAGAAGCAGGTTTCTCAACGGACCCTGGGAAGAGGATGAGCTTCCATTAATGCCTCCTGATCGCGCCTCGGCAGGAACAAAATTTTTACTGCCGGACTTCAGCCTCTTAAACACTCCATATATTATGCTTAACGCAAAGTATGTGTCCGATAAGGATGCGGCCGGGATTTATGAACCCTTCGGGCAATTTGATGAAGGCATCGGACCTGATATCCCGTTTGGCGTTTGTTCAACCGGCGATTACTTTTTGCTCAACGCCGGTTTCGGTTTTATAACAGAAATATCAGACCGGCAATTAATGTTTGATTTTGAAATAACCAATATACTCGATGAAGTTTACCGTGACTTTTTTGATACTTATAAAGGTTACAGCTTATCCCCCGGCAGATCATTTAACCTGAGGTTTAATCTGCTGTTTTAATTGTTGAATAGCGCTGGCATAAATAGATGACAGTCAATTCGGACACCTAAAAAAATAAACCCGGATTTGTTATCAGAATTATCTTTAATGACAAATCCGGGATAATTTCCCTTAATGAATCGGCGGAATTTGAACCTGGATTTATTGCATACTCCGGGTAATAAAAATGATCAGCGAAACATTATGAAAAGAGGGTTTGAATTAAAAGGCTTTTGAGCGAGTTCATTTAAATGCTATTTTGCCCGGAAGATTAGATAAACGGGGATTAAAATTTTTTTTATTCTGCCATCTTTCGCAACAAAATAATTATTACCGGGTATAATAAGAAAGTCGAACTGAACCTCACTAATTTGGTCTTGCGAGGCGCTCCCTTAAATATCGAAGGATAAATGTAGAAAGATGAACGCAAATGTCTTAATTATCTTTATAATATTTTGCAGTCTTTTTCAATGCCGGGAAATAATAAATACAACAGAGTCAAACACTGATGAGGTTGAAATTTACATGACGGTTATAAATTTTTTGATGGAACATTCAGGACCAATGTTTCTTCCCGATAGCCTGGTTGAGGACAGTGATAGATTATTTTCAGAAGAGGACAGTCTGTTTTTTGATGAGGAATTTTTAAGGCTTTTACCAGATTTTATCAGAGAACAAGATTCAATAAACAGATATCGAGAAGATTATATAAGTCGGAATAACCTGAAACCGGTAATTATTATTAGCGATAGAACCACTTTTAGCGGATTAAATGATTTTTCTACTGAAGTTTCAATTATTAAAGGATCTTATTTCCCGGGTTATTCTGAAAGTTTATATGATGATATTTTTACAAAGAATAAAAATCAATCTAAAATCAGTATTGATATTAGAACTGACAATTATATCGCTGTTACATGGCCGTCAGACACTCTGAATATATGGCAAAAAAACAATGGTTTCGGCGCCATATTTGATTCTTTATATTCCGGATATTTTAGCTTTTTTGGTTTCGCCGGCAGTTCAAAAATTGCCTTTAATAAACAAAAAAATATTGCGTTCTTATTTTTTTCATTTCATATTGCCCCGTTGAATGGTTCAGGCAATTATTTTCTTCTGGAAAAGAAAGGAAATAAATGGGAGATTATAAAAAAAAGGCAATGTTATATTTCATAACCGCGGAAAACAAAACAGAATGAGTGGCGACAAAAATAAAATTTGTTATTTGCATTCCGGTTTATGGCGAGGCAGCTGTTTCGTTATACGCTGAAGATGGCATGACCCGGATTAACAAAAAGTCAAAAACGCCGGGTTTTGTGATACTTTCGTACCAAGTATTCTGACTGGTTCAAATTTATTGAGGAACAATGAATTAAGCCAGGATTCATTATTAAAGAATTACTTTACTATTTCCACCCGTTGTAAACAATATAATGTTACTTTTATACCTTGGACCGGGAACTACGTTTTCAATACAACAAATCTGTTTAACGGGATTTCGGCAATATACAGCAGCCAATATTTTACTTGTATTTTTCAGATTTTGATTTTAAATTGCGCGAACAAGGTGAAAATTGTAATAAACCCGGGTAAAAAAAATGATCAGTGAAACATTACGCAAAGAGATTTTGAATTTAAAGGCTTTAGAGCGAGTTCATTTAGTGGAAATATTACTGGAAAGCCTTGACAAACCGGATGTCGAAGTTCAAAAAATATGGATCGAAGAATCTGAAAAACGATACGACGCGTATAAAGCGGGCAGAATAAAGGCTTCATCCTACGAAGAGATAATTGACCGGATAGTATAACAGGCTTTTTTCAACAGGAAGCGATAAGTTCCTTCGCGTTTTGCAGGGCCGATTCCGAGACTCCCTCTCCGCTTATCAGTTTTGCTATTTCAACGATATGTTCATCTTCACTTAAGGGGCGGATGACGCTGATGGTTCTCTCCTCGCTATCCATTTTTTCCACGACATAATGATAATCGGCAAAAGCTGCTATCTGGGGCAGGTGGGTGATGGCGATAATCTGGTGGAAAGAGGCAAGTTCTTTCATGGCGCGGCCTGTTTTCTGGGCTATTCTGCCACTTACACCGGTGTCAATTTCATCGAAAATCAGTAAGGGGAGTCTGTCATTTTTCGCGAGCACAGATTTCATTGAGAGCATAACACGTGAAATTTCACCTCCCGAGGCGACTTTGGCGAGTGGTTTGGGGTCCTCACCTTTGTTGGTGGAAAGGTAAAATTCAACTTCATCACATCCGAACCTGTCGAAGCCTCTTTTTTCACCATCCACCAATAAATAATTATCAACGTTATTATTTGATTGCAGCGCTGAAATCGATGTTCTGAAATCGGAATCGCTGATGCCAAGTCCCGCGAGTGATTTTTTTATGCTTCCCTTAATCTCCGCAGAGGATTTTTCTCTTATCCCGGTCAACCGTTTAGCGTGATTTCCGGCTTTAATTCTTTGGGCTTCAATTTTTTCTTCCAGCTCCGCAATTTTCCCGCTGAAATTTTCCGCCAGTTCAAAATCTTCCCCAATCTTTTTTCTGTATTCCAGCAGATCACTTAGGGCGGGTCCAAACTTTTTCTTCAGCATTTTAATCGATCCGGCGCGCTCCCTTAATTCATCGAGATATTTTGGCTCCAGTTCTATGCCGTCACGGTAACCGCGTGTAAATTCGGCTATATCATTTATCACTTCGGCGGCTGAATCACACTCTTTCTCTTTTTCATTGAATGAGTTGTCTATTTCCGCCAGTATCCCCAGTTTATCCCTGATCTCCATAATGCGGTCATAAAGGGGATTTTCACCCTCGTAAAGTGAAGAATAAACCTCGTTGGTCAGCTCAAGCAGCCTTTCCGAATTTTCCAGAACTTTAATTTCATTTTCAATATTTACATCTTCATCAGGCTGGGGATTTATCCGGTCGATCTCTTTTATCTGGAATTCATAAAGTTCTCTTTTTTCACGAATATTCCTTTCTGCCGACTTTAACTCCCTCAATTGTTTGAGAAGCTCTTCCAGCTTTTCCCTCTCCCTGGTATATTTTTCCATTTCGCTGTTCAGGTTGCTGAAGCTGTCGAGCATTCTTTATATGCAGCTCAGGTTTCAGCAGCGACTGATGATCATGCTGACCGTGAAGATCAACCAGCAGATCGCCGGTTTCCTTAACAAGTGAAAGGGGAACAGGGGTATCATTAATAAAACAGCGGTTTGATCCTTTAAGGGAAACTTCTCTTCTGATAATCAGTTCGGGCTGGAATTCAATGTCATTGTCCGACAGTATTTTTTCGACAGCCCCATTTGATTCAAGCTCAAATATTCCTTCAACTACAGCCTTTTTGGCTCCCTTCCTTACCGCTTCAGTAGATGCACGCTCACCAAGCAAAAGTCCCAGGGCGCCAACCAGTATGGATTTACCCGCTCCCGTCTCCCCGGTGATGATATTCAACCCCTTTCTGAATTCCACCTGGATATTCTCAATAAGAGCGTAATCTTTAATCTGAAGGGATGTTAACATTTTCTCCGCTGAAAGAAATATAAAATATAAACTACAAAGTTACTAAAGTTACGACCCTTTTGCACTACAAATGAAATTTTTCCGAACCTTGATTTGACATTCACGGAATATATATTTATCTTTTAAGTCCGATTAATTATGATTCTATAAGTTGTTCTTAATATATATTGAATTTCAGTAACACAAAGTTTATATTGCGGGGTGGAGTTCGCCGCGGCGAATAGCTCATCGGGCTCATAACCCGAAGGTTGTATTTTGAAATGTTGTTTATTCAGAGTTATTGTTTTCTGAAGAAAAAAAGTTTATATCGCGGGGTGGAGCAATTGGTAGCTCGTCGGGCTCATAACCCGAAGGTTGTTGGTTCAAGTCCAGCCCCCGCTACTAAGAAAAGCCGGTCAGGAGAGTCTGATCGGCTTTTTCATTTTAAATACAATTACCGAGGGAAAAAATGTATGTGGTTTACGTTATCAGGTCAATTGAAGGTCTGATTTATACCGGGTCAACTGAGGACTTTCAAAAAAGACTTTTTCAACATAACAACAAACTTGCAGGCTGGACAAAAAGAGGAAACAACTGGAAACCTTTTATCCTTGAATATTATACCAAAGTGAAAATAAATATGGTCCAGCTATTGCATCTGGATTAGTTTTTTGTTATCTTTGGACTAAAAAGGTATTCATCTATGGCAGCTCCCAAAATTGTCTCAATTAAAGAATCTACTCCTGAGCTTAAAAAGCTCCTTAAACATGCAAAACCTCTGATTGCCCCTCGATTACGTATGCTCATTGAAATGAAAAATTATGCTAATGGCATCTCTAAACGTGATCTCGCTGACCGGATCGGCGTCAATCACAATAGTGTCCAGACCTGGAGAACTATGTATGAGAAAGGAGGCATTGATCTCCTTTGCAGTCACAAGAAAACAGGTTTTCGTCCCTCGGTATTCTCTAAAGAAGAACATAAAGCAATCGAACAGAAATTAAACGATCCCTACAATGGATTACCTGGATACAAAGAATTATTAAGCTGGATTGAGCAGAAGTTCAATAAGAAAGTAAAATATAATACTCTATTAAAATATTGTATCAGAAATTTTGGCTCAAAACCAAAGGTTGCGCGTAAAAGTCACGAAAACAAGGATAAAGAAGCGGCTGAGGCTTTAAAAAAAACTTTGGTCTGATTTGCAGGAATGCAATAGCTGATAAAGTAGAGAGATATAGAAGAGTAAACCTATATTACCAGGATGAAAGCAGGTTCGGATTATTTACCAAAAACGGAAGGGCGTTAACAGCCAGGGGGATTAAGCCAATATGCACCTTCAAACAGGTATTTCAGTCAACATATTTATACGGAGCATTTTCACCAATTGATGGAAAAAGTTTTCAGCTGGAGTTACCAGAATGTAATTCCGAATGGTTTCAATTATTCTTAGATGAGTTTTCCAAAGAAGACCCTGATGAACTAAAACTGATAGTTCTGGATAATGGCCCTTTTCACAAAGCCAAAGCGTTGAAGATTCCGGAAAATATAGTATTATTATTCTTACCTCCTTATTGTCCTGAATTAAATCCGGCAGAAAAAATATGGGCAAAATTCAAGAGAGATTTTACAAACAAATTATTTTCATCAATGGAAGAACTGAGAGAATATGTCTGTGAATTGGCAAAAAATCTAACGCCTGAAGAAGTCATTAGTATTAGTTCATATGCTTATATTTTTTCGGACCCTTTTTGGACTGAGGTATAATTCACTATGGTATTACTATATTCTGAGTGAAGCCAGAAAAAGAGAAAAGTGGTTCAAAACCGGTTGTGGAAGAGATTATATTCGAAATATCCTTAAATTTTTGGCTATTGAATCAAATTCCGAATAATAGTTTTGTGCTTACGGGTAGAGTGTCGGGCTCATAATCCGCCGCGGCGGATTGTTGGTTCAAGTCCAGCCCCCGCTACTAAGAAAAGCCGGTCAGGAGAATCTGATCGGCTTTTTCATTTTAAATAATTATTGAGGGAAAAAATGTATGTGGTTTACGTTATCAGGTCAATTGAAGGTCTGATTTATACCGGGTCAACTGAGGACTTTCAAAAAAGACTTTTTCAACATAACAACAAACTTGCAGGCTGGACAAAAAGAGGAAACAACTGGAAACCTTTTATCCTTGAATATTACTATATTCTGAGTGAAGCCAGAAAAAGAGAAAAGTGGTTCAAAACCGGTTGTGGAAGAGATTATATTCGAAATACCCTTAAATTTTTGGCTATTGAATCAAATTCCGAATAATAGTTTTGTGCTTACGGGTAGAGTGTCGGGCTCATAATCCGCCGCGGCGGATTGTTGGTTCAAGTCCAGCCCC
>CAXXGF010000003.1:0-83780 GCA_963677445.2 Melioribacteraceae bacterium
ATGAAAAGTATACAGAAACAGAGGATTTTATTGAAGAGAACAATTATAAACTACTAATGAAAATTCCCTTCAGTAAAAAAGCGGCCCAATTATATTCAATCGGATCACTGCTGATTGAGGACAGTGACTTCAGAATTATATTCGAAAATCTTTATTCCCTCCTGCTGGAAGAGGTTAAAAGGATAACGGTAGAGAATGTATAAAAAAATTGTAGTCTTGAGCGGGAAAGGAGGAACAGGAAAAACAAGTATCACTTCGGCCCTTTCGGAAAAACTGGATAAAAAAATCCTCGTGGACTGTGATGTTGACGCGGCCGACCTGAATATTTTGCTGAAGATTAAAAGCCAGGTGGAAAGAGGTTACTATGGATCCAAAAAGGCTTCAATCGATAAAGACTTGTGCGGCGGGTGCGGGCTCTGTGAAGAATTATGCCGCTTTGACGCGATCCATAATTTCTCGGTTGATTTTTATTCATGTGAAGGTTGCGGATTGTGTTACCACGCGTGTCCTGATAACGCGATTAAGTTTGAAAGTGTTATTACCGGAAATCAGACAGAGGCGGTTACCGAAAAGGGAGAAAAATTTTATTTCGCTTCATTAATGCCGGGTGAGGGAAACTCGGGAAAACTTGTTACTGAGGTCAAAAAGGAGGCTGAAAAAAGTTATGATAATCAGCTTAGTGGTGATATCCTGATAGATGGCCCGCCCGGGATAGGTTGTCCGGTAAACGCGAGTGTCGCAGGAACCGACTTTGCTGTCGTCGTAACTGAGCCCACATTATCCGGGAAACATGATCTGGAAAGAATATTATTGCTGCTGGATAGTTTTAATATTTCGCATGGAGTAATTATTAACAAATATGATCTCAATGAAAACATTTCTGAAGATATTACGCGAATGATCAAGAGTAAAAAAACTCCTCTCCTTGGTAAAATGCCCTTTGATTATTCAGCAGTGGAAGCTCTTCAGCAAAAAGAAGTATTTTACATGTTTTCTCCCCGGCTTGAAGCTGAAATGGATAAAATTATTGAAAATTTACTCAAACTTATAAGGTAAGATAATTATGAAAATTGCTGTTACATCCATGGGCGGATCGTTAGATGCCCAGATGAGTGAACGATTTGGCAGGTGTCCCTGGTTTATTATTTTTGATTCTGAAACAGGAAAATTTGAAGCTGTTTCCAATCTTGGAGAGCAAATGCAAAGCGGCGCGGGTCCTAAAGCAGCCGAACTGATCGCCTCGAAAAACAGTGAAGTTATTATTACCGGTAATCTTGGCGATAAAGCTGCCGGTATGATTCAAAAAGCAGGGATAAAAACCGTTGAGGGATATAGCGAAAAAATGACTGTCCGGGA
This sequence comes from Melioribacteraceae bacterium, assembly GCA_963677445.2. Taxonomy (GTDB): domain Bacteria; phylum Bacteroidota; class Ignavibacteria; order Ignavibacteriales; family Melioribacteraceae. Next base: position 1,357 of record CAXXGF010000003.1, read on the forward strand.
AGCTCTGGAAAAATACCTGGCAAAAAAAATCTGATGGTTTTTCTGAATATTATGTGGATATAAAATGGCTTACCTCTCTCCTTACCGGGTGGAAATGGAATTTCATATCGGCGCTTATGATATAGATATTGCCGGACACGTTAACAATATTGTATATATTAAATGGCTTGAAGACCTGAGAACAAAACTCTACCGGCAATTTTTTGATCTGGATGAATTAATTAAAAATAATTTTTACCCGGTGGTTTTATCCACAGAAATTCGATATAAAAAAGAGATAACTTTTGGCGCTAAAGTTACCGGCAGTATTTTCCTGGAAAGATTCGACCGCACAGTATGGGTGCTTAAAGCAAAAATAATTGCAGATGGAAAATTATGCTCCGGCGCCGAACAAAAATGTATGGTTATCGACCTGAAAACAAAAGAAGTTCAGAAACCACCCCCCGATATATTTGTTCTGGAAGAGTTTGCCGGTGAATTATAAAATAACGGGAAAATACCTATAACTGAGCCACTTATTTTTTTCCTTCTTTTCGGCATCCATCGTCAAATTCCGCCGGGAATATTGCCCAGTCGAATAAGGTTTAATTTTGAATGGTTTCACCTTTGGTACTAAAGTTAAAAAAATAAAGAATGAGGTTTTTTGGGTGGGATTTTGTGTTTTGGTGATTTAGTGGCCTTTTTTCCGCAAAGGCTATTTTAACTCATTATCCCTGGGTCATACTTGATTCAATTACCGACCCGGGCATACGGAAATTCAAACAAATTCCATATTTTTTTGCGGGGCCAAAAGCCTGCCTTAAAAATATTTGCTCTCCTTTATTGCAAATCATTTCATCTTTATTATATTAAATATTGTTTTTGATTTACCTGATTAAAGCCTTTGCGATAAATCGCTACTATCACCGGAGAACAAAATTTGCGGGAAAAGGAAGCAGCAAAAGGAAGAACCCCGTCACAAAAAACCGGCCTTATTCTGGGCCCTTTACTGTTCCTGCTTGTAATTATATTTCTTGATCTTGGTGAAAAAAATTCAGCGGCAGAGAACATGGCCGCGGTCGCTATTCTTATGGCGGTATGGTGGATTACCGACGCTATTCCCCTTTTTGCCACAGCCCTGATCCCTGTTATATTGTTCCCCCTCTTCAGAATTTTGAAAAGCAACCCGACAGCCTCAGTTTATTTCAACAGCACCATTTTTCTTTTCATCGGCGGATTCATGATCGCCCTTACCATGCAAAAATGGAATCTGCATAAGAGAATCGCTCTTTTTATTATCAGGATAATAGGGGGCGGACCGGGCAGAATTGTTCTTGGATTTATGATCGCCTCCGCTTTTTTATCGATGTGGATATCAAATACAGCTACAGCTATCATGATGGTCCCGATAGGACTGGCAATCATTTATAAGATGGAGGAAAATTTTGATCGGAAAACCACAAAAAACTTTACAACATCTCTGATGCTTGGTATAGCATATGGATGTTCGATAGGAGGAATTGCCACACTGGTTGGAACTCCCCCCAATCTTTCTTTCGCCAGGATTTTCCAGATCACTTTTCCCGACGCGGAGCCTGTTACTTTCGGTTCATGGTTTTTAATGGGCCTGCCGATATCGGTGATTATGCTTTTGCTGATCTGGGTGATGTTAACTTTCTTTTTTTTCCGTTCCTCTTCAGTTTTGAAAGTTGATAAATCGATAGTTCAAAAAGAATATAAAGCTTTGGGGCCAATCGGATTTGAAGAAAAAGTAGTGCTGGTTATATTTTCTTTAACCGCGATTTTATGGGTTTTTCGTAAAAAGCTTGTTTTGGGTTCACTCACTATTCCCGGATGGTCGCAACTGCTCCCTTTTCCCGGTATGATCGATGACGCCACTGTCGCGCTTTTTATGACGTCAGTCCTCTTTCTGATCCCCTCAAAAAATAAAAACACAAAATATTCATCCATAATGGGTCCCGATGTGATCAGAAATTTGCCCTGGAATATTGTGCTCCTTTTCGGCGGAGGTTTCGCCCTGGCAAAAGGTTTTCAGGTAACCGGACTTTCCGAAATTATCGGGAATCAATTCAGCAGCTTTGCCTGCATTCCCCCTCTTCTGATGATTCTGGTATTGACTCTCGGAATATCATTTCTTACCGAATTCACATCAAATACAGCGACCACCGAAATGATTTTGCCCATACTCGCCTCAGTAGCGGTAGCAATGAATACAAACCCTCTCTTCCTAATGATCCCGGCCGCGATATCCGCGTCATGCGCTTTTATGATGCCGGTGGCGACTCCTCCCAACGCTATAATTTTCGGCAGCGGAAGAATAAACATCTCCGATATGGCCAAAGCAGGAGTATTTATAAATATAATCGGAGCCATCATAATTTCTCTTATCTTTTATTTTATCGGTTCCGCCATATTTGGAATTGAACCGGGCATTCTTCCCGACTGGGCGGGGTGAAAATTAGGAATTAGGAATGACGAATTGGCTTTCCCAAAAATATTTTTTTTTGACCGAATCTGCTTTTAAGAAGCAGCATTATTGCATAACGTCCCCCTGGAGTAGTAAAGAACAAAAAATTACAGCAATATCCATGTAAGGGATCAACAGAGCTAAGCTAAGAAAAAACAACAATCCGAATTGTTACTAAAAATTTTGCCATTTTGCGCAGAATTTAACCTCCTACGAAGTAATCATAATTTTTTTTCGAGTACGAGTATGATTCTTTTTTCGGATTCCATTTTTTCCGGATTTACCAGCTTAGGAATTTTCTTTGTATTTTTTGGCCCGGACTCTACATAGAATGATGTTCTTCACTTTTTATTTTGGGGATATTCACGGAAATATGATGCTTAAATATTAAATCTGTTCAATCAGGATAGGGGAAGGTTATAATACTGCCACTTTCTCACTTTGGGCAAACCAATCCTCCCCGGAGTAATTATTTTTACTATTTTTGTTATATGAAAAAAATTACAACGGGCAATTATAAAAAAGACAAATATTACCCCCCGGTCGTCAGGGCGTTTGCCAAAATACTTAACGAAAAGGATTATGTAGCCCCGGTTGAAGTTTTTATGACAATGGGTCATCTGAAAGAAAAGGAGTATATGCGCTGGAGAAACGGACAGGTCCCATGCCTTGAAAGGGTAATTGAAGTTAACCTCTCTAAAATAAACCGGATTCTGCGAATCATAAAAATGTATGCCCATGATCTGAATATGAAAAAAAGCATAACCATTTACCATAAATGGGGCAAAGGGAAAAAAACTGCGCTGCGATTTTCCATTTCCAGGGAAAATAATATAGAAGATTCTTATTCAGGACACTTTTTATGGAATCATTCACAGGAGAAAAAGATTATTTTTGTTTCAAAAATCCTTGAGGAAAATACCGGCAGTAATAATGGAGAGAACCAGAACCAACCATCTGAAAATTAGCAAAAAACTATAGATAAAGGTCATATTTTTTTTGTAATATAAGATTTGGAATATTTTTGTATCGGAGGTAAAAATGTTTAAATCTGCTATTAGATCACTCACCATCCTTTTAATCTCTCTCTTTATGCTTTCCGGTTGCTGGCTGCCTGAAAATTTTGAAGTTAATATAAAAGTTTTCAAAGATGGAAGCGCAAGTTTTTCTTATGATGGCACATTGGTATACGCCCTCGCCCTCAGCGCCGTAAAAGAAGGAACGCTAACCGATAAAGATGAAGCTCAATTTGCGAAAGAAGCTGAAAAATTTAAAAAAGAACCAGGCTTTAAAGATGTTGACTACCAGGGTGAAGGACGTTATAAAGTTTTAGTTGAGAATGATATTCAGCCGGGGAAAAAATATTATTTTCTATCGAAGGATATTGATATTTTCTCTATTATAACACAAAAGGATGGAACTCTTAAAATAAAAGCTGCGCAGTTTGAGAGCAGCGATATCGATGAACTGGAAGCTGTCGGAGCGGAAATCAATGGAATTCTTACCGTATATGTTGAACAAGGCGCTGATGTTATTGAACACAATGCTCCCGAAGGTCCCGATTCTGACGGAGATTTTGCTAAATACACCTGGGAGATAGAATCGTTTGAAGCCGAACCGGTAATCATTGTTAAACCAGAAAAATGATATTGCCTGAGCTTTGCAAAAACTCTTGTATGTATTTTTCTATTTTCACGATTTTGTGATCTCTTTTTCCAGGACCTGAAGAATTGATCCCCTCTTTATTTGCAGGACCGGACAACCAAATAAATCAGTGGAGCTAAATAATGTCAGTTAAACGTATATGGCACGGCTGGACAACAAAAGAGAATGCCGGTAAATATCAGCACATTCTTTTAACCGAAGTAATACCCGGCATCGAGGCAAAACATATCCCCGGTTATGAGAAAATAGAAGTTCTCAGAACCGAACTGGAAAATGAAGTTGAATTTGTAACCATCATGACTTTCCAATCGCTTCAGAATGTTATCGATTTCCAGGGTGAAGATTATAAAAAATGTTACGTCCCCGACGCAGCCCGAAAAGTCCTGAAAAGATGGGACCCCGAATCAACGCATTATGAGCTGGTGGAAACAAAGCTTTATTAAGAAATACTGTTGATTGAAATAAATATCAGAACAAATACTCTAAAGAGAGAAACATGAAATTCCTGAACAAAAATTTCCTGATACCTTTTTCCATAACCCTGGGTTCATTTATCCTGTTTTTTTATTTGACCAGGGCATGGTCAGCGTTATTCCACGCGGCCGGGAATACAGGCTCTTTTTTGCAATTCCTTTTATATAATTTCGGCTGGGTATTCTCAGTCGCCATTATATTTGCTTTTCAGTGGGGAGCATTTTTTGCTGTTCATAAGCTCAGACTTGAAAAGAAAACCGGCGAGCATAAATTTTCCATACCCCCAATTAAAATTATAAAATCTCTTTTGATTTTCTCAACACTCGCCGTTGCCGGCATGTTTTATTTTAATCTGAATATTGTGCCTGAACTCAACTATCAATATACTATAAACAGCATTTATCCTAATGACGATTCAGGTGAAAGGAGAATGGAACCATCTTTTAAAAACAGCAGGAATATGACCGGCGGAGAACTCCGCGAAGAAATCGATCAGATAAAAAATAAAGCCGCCAGTGATCCCCGCCCCGGTATGCTTCGTCATTATGAGAAAGAGATAAGAATATATCAATCACAATACTATAAATTACTAACACTTGCGTTGGGCTGCCTCGTAATGACATTATTAGGAACTGCCACCGGAATGGCGCGGGGGGTCGGGAAACATATCTCAAATATTATTTTGGCAGTAATCACTATAACATATTATTTCTCTTTTTCGGTTCTTGAAAAAATGATTGTTTTTGAAAAATTCCCAGCATATTTTCTATTTCTTCCATCAATAATAATTGCTGCTTTTGCTTTGGTTATCCTTTTAATTTTTAATAATAAACTCGTTTCTTTAGATATGGAGCTGGTAGAATAATTTTGTTCCGTCAGGACGAAAAAAAGAAATCCCAAAACAAATAATCTTACTCGTTATTCATATTTTAGAGAACGATTATCTTGTAAGCTTTCAAATTCATCATAAAACGAAAAAGTTTTTCTCCCAACTTTTTGTTATTAAACCGCCACCAGTTTTTAACCTGTCGGGTCACAGAAGGACATAATTAAATTGATTCCCTTTTTTTATGTTGCGAATTTCCGGTTCTCAGGTTATATTAAAAATGAAAGAGTAAAAAATTTACCTTAATAAAAACAAAATACATTTTACATCCGTTAAAAAGGACAAAGGGAGCAAATTCGAATTTTCTGGAGGAAAGATGAAAAAATTGGCACTTTTATTATTACTCACATTTTGCGGTAATGCTGACGCAAGCGTTTTTACAGAACTGAAGGGGGTGGAAGACAGTTTAGGAAATACCCACCTCTTCTATAGAGTCTACACTTTACTGCCCGGCGAATTCGGCGATGGGTCCGACAATTCAATATATCATTTCGACCTATCGACCAACTCCGATACAGCTTTTATTACAGATCACATTATGCCCCAAATAGTTCCCTCATGGGGCGGTGGGATATCTGTCGAGGATTATGAATTCAGGCCTGATGATACCGCGCAATACTATTATTGCGGATTAACCTGGGGAACAGATATCGGGGATGGTTATATCGGAAGTAATAATGTTAATTCATTTCCCTGGCTTTTCCTTTTTTATGGTCAATCAATAATAAATATTGAATTCTCGCGCCAAAATGACAGCTTGTTATATGCGGCGCTTGATTTTGAAGGGTCTGGCAATTTGTTAATAAGTACAGATGGGGGAAGTGTCTGGGATAATAATATGAACACAAATCCACATTCGTTAGTGGCGGTTTCCCCGTTTAATGATCAGACTTTATTCAGCAAACTTGATGATAAGTTTTTTAAATCAATTGATGGCGGACTGAATTATTCTCTTGTGGATGATTCAGTTATATGGGGCCGGGCACATATTCCCTCACTCTTTTTTGATAATGATTCGGTCCATATATATGCTATTCCGGGGCATCATCACCTCTTCCGGTCGGATGACACCGGCAATTCGTGGAAGTCTGTTTTTTCCGATTCTGCCGCGTCGCTCAAACTTTCTCTCGATTGTTCCGATGGCGCGATTTATCTTGCCTATAATAATGAGATACTTGTAAGCCATGATTTGGGGGAATCATTTACTCTTCATACCTCACTCGACGCAAACATTACAGGCATATATAAAAAACCAGGCTCGCAAATATTATTCGCGTCAACCGCAACCGATTTATTAAAGATCAGCGGCGCTTCCATTACGTCGATAAAACATTTAACTACTAACATTCCTGATGAATCGGGACAGAATTCGCCCGGTAATTTCAGGCTTGAGCAGAATTATCCCAATCCCTTTAACGCGACAACAAAGATAGTGTACTCACTTCCGGAAGCGGGTGAAACGATGATTAAAATTTATAATCTTTTTGGTGAAACTGTCGAAATCCTTGTGAATAAATGGCTTCCCGCCGGAGAATATGAGAAAACATGGGACGCGAAAAATCTTCCGAGCGGAATTTATATTTGTTGTTTTTCAATCAACAACAGAATAATTAATAACCATAAAATGATATTGCTCAAATAGTGTCAAATAATTCCCGGAATCTTTCGATGCCAATATACTTTTATACAAAAAACGATCCTTTTTATGAATTTTCCAATTTCTCCCCTTACGGAATAGAAATGGAGGGGAAATGGTGGCCACTCTTGGCAGAACCAGGAAATTCAACAGATTTATTGAGCATTTTTGAATATTTTATTTAAATTAATTGCATTCTTTATAAACTTTGCAATGTATTTATATAATCAGTTTAAGTTTTCAGAATTATGGCAAGAATTTGGTCAGAAACAGAAGTGGAAAGAATAGTTGAAGACTATTTTAAGATGTTACGCAAGGAACTGACCGATAAAAAGTTTTCAAAAACGGATCATAGAAATATTATTTCTGATTCGTTAGATGGCAGATCCGATGGCTCCATCGAGTTCAAACACCAGAATATAAGCGCGGTGTTAATTGAGTTTGGTCTGCCATATATTTCCGGGTATAAACCCAGGTATAACTACCAAAACATTCTAAAAGATGCAATCGAAGATTATCTTTCGAAAAACAACTCGATATTCAAACTCTTTGAGAAGTTTATTGAATCCGAAATTGCAATTCCCGGGGTAGAAGATATCCTTTCATGTCTGGAAAAAAAGCCGGTGTTTCATCATCAGGTGGCCGAGCAGCCTGTATACTATTCCCCTAATTCAGCGAAAAAGAACTATTTCCAGGAAGAACTCCAAAACACAAAGATTGGTTTATTGGGAGAAAAATTTGTGATCAATTTTGAGAAAGCCCGTCTATTAGTTGCGGGATGTGATAATTTGTCAGATAAAGTGGTACATGTTTCACAATCGGAAGGTGATTCTGCAGGATTTGATATTTTGTCTTTTGATACCAGCGGAAGTGAAAGATATATAGAGGTAAAGACAACAAAATTCGGTAAGGAATCCCCTTTTTTTATCACAAAAAATGAACTGGAATTTTCACGATCAAAGCTTGATATGTACTACCTTTACAGACTCTTTAACTTCCATAAGAACCCCAAAATGTTTTTATTAAATGGCTCCATTGATAAGTCATGCTTACTTACTCCTACACAATATGTAGGATTGCCTATTTAAACTCTCTACTTATACGAAAAATGAAAACAACAAAAACTCTAAAATTATTATCCTTCTTCATCATCATTCTTGGCGCAATCTTCATTTTCCGTGATCATATCCTGGTTCTCGCGATCAGGGTTTTTTATGAATCGGAATATGAAGAAAAAAAGCTCCCCCTTCCGGCGCTGGAGGATTCTCTAAGGGCTGAGCTGACAGAATATCTTGCCAATAACCACAAATCTCCCGAAGAATATATAGTCAGCAAATTTGATGATCATGACATTATTTTTGTCGGGGAACATCACAGGATAAAACATGACGCCGAGCTTATCGGGTCTCTCGTGCCGGAATTATATAAAGCCAGTATATATAACATCGGGATGGAATTTACCACCCGGGCCGATCAGCCGCTGATCGATTCCCTGGTAAACTCCGGGGAATATGACCAGACTCTTGCCAACAAAATATTATTTGACTGGCTGGTATTGTGGGGATACAGGGAATACAGCGATATTTTCAGGGCGGCATGGAAGCTAAACAAAACAATACCTGCCGGAGAAAAGAAATTCAGGATTGTGGGATTAAACATCCCGAAACAAACAGGCAATGACGATGACATGATGGAAGCGGTAATCGTAAAAGAATTCCTGAAAAAAGGAGAAAAGGCGCTGATCTACTGCGGCATTCATCATGCCTTTACAAGCTACAAATACCCCGTTTTGAAGGATGGTAAATTCAGTCACTTTTTTGATCACCGTGTCGGCAACATGGTATATAAAAGAATCGGGGATAGGGCGGCGACAATATTTCTCCATTCACCCTGGGGCGCTCCCCGCGGTAAAAATTACCCGGTGGATGGTTATATTGATACCCTGATGAAAACCCTGCCCTCCGAATTATTGAGAGCAGGTTTTGATACCCGCGGAACCCCTTTCGGCGATCTCCCGGCTAAAAACAACATTTACCAGTATGGATATGAAAACTTCACCCTCAAGGACTTCTGCGACTGTTATATTATCCAAAAACCGCTTCCTGAATATGAAGGTGTGACAACAATAGAAAATTTCATCAACAGCGATAATATCGAAGCGGCCCGCAAAAGATTTACCAACAACAGCTTCGATTTCCTTTTCAGCAACTTCGGCCCCGTTTTCTGGAACTACGCCATCTCAATGGACGCCGATTTGAAGCGTATGCATGAGTTTGGAAGGTACAGATGATAATTGATAAAAAGTATTAAATGATGAATCAGATATCGCAACTAATTGCATTTCCCGGATTATAATCTGCTTTGTAGAAGAAGAATTATTGTAAACCTGAAATGCCGCTTGTCTTCCGTTACCTGTATGGGATCAACAATGATTCATAAGTGTTTAAAACAATCAGGTTATCCACATAGAATTTTATGATTTACCTAAAGACATAGCCAAAAACCTATAAGAATTGGTGGTAGTCTTGAAAAATATAATTTCCCCAGGAATATAGGCACACTCAGGCATATAAATCCTCCCGCGAGGGGGACAGGCTAAAAGCCCGTCCTACGCTGAGAAATTTTTGTGGGAGCCGTCGCAGTTGGGGTATCTTTTTGAGTGGCCGCAGAGGCAGTCCTTTATCCCTTTGCCATTCATTATCCGCGGGTTATATTGCTCTATCCTTGAAGCGCGGGTTTTTGATTGTTTTGCCTGCGAAAAATATAAGAAATATGCTTTCTGTCTTGCGGGAGTCAGATTTTCAAAGGCGCTCCGGAATTCAGGATTTTCCCCAAATTTCGCGATAAATTCTCCGGGGACATCAAAATCGGATGTTTTTTTCGTATCGACTTTCAGACCAGCCTTCTCAAACTCTATCGCCTTAAAATATATCGGTTGATAATTGGGTTCCAGCTTCTTTACCCGACTCACATCAGTGAACCTGATCTGCCGTGTGGACCGTAATTTTATGTCTGCTGAACCAATATTTTTTCTGTATCGCTCAACAAGACTCCCTTATGAAAGAGAATCGCGCGATAATCATTAAATTCATGTATCAACAGAACATTTTTCTTTTGAAGAGTGTGGCAGGGGTGCATCCATTTATATTCTTCCCTCAATCCGCGGTTCAGAACCATCTCCCTGGGGAGTGTCAATTCCTCCTGTCGCTTACCCACATTTTCCGGGTATCTTTCAACATCAGGATTCATATATTCATCCGTGAAATTACCGTAGGGGCAACCCTTGTGGTTGCCCAAACTTTGAGTTTTCAATAGTCTATTATTTTTCAACATTCTTTTCATTATCCATTCACCAGGGAATTTTCCGCATCCCCGCAAAATTCATAATCGTAAACAGGCAATCCAGAATACAAAATTGTAATGAGACTCATGAGACAACTGCGACTCGTGGCTGTTTTCGAAATGTAAATTAAAGTCTTTCAATTTTGCTTAGAATTGGAATAATCTTAATTTCCCTCTTATGAAGAATGTACTACCCCACAACTGTCACCTCCCCGGTCATCATACTCATACTCTTACTCTTATTCTGATTTTTCCAGGGATGATACCGATAAAAAAAAAGGGAGGCGCAAGGCCTCCCCCAATCAATTATTTCATGAACATCGCTTTAATATTGTCGGTAAACGTTTTTCCGGTTGTCATAGATTCACATTTTATCCTTATCATATAAACACCTGATGAAATATCTGAGGCATTCCAGGCAACCTGGTGGTAACCCGGACTGAATTCACCCGATTCAAGTAAAGCCATTCTTTCACCCAGCATATTATATACTCCAATTACAACCGTACTCCTTTCCGGAACACCAAAACTGATGGTCGTGGATGGATTGAACGGATTCGGGAAATTCTGGCCGAGATAATATTCATCCGGCACTCCTGTAAGATCAAGGCCCAACCCGGTTGAAAGCACTGTGGTAAAACTAAATTTCTCGCTGTAATTGCTTTCTCCGTCACTGTTTTTCGCTTCAACGCGCCAGTAATATTTCTTATTTAGCTCCAATCCTGTTACAGAAAATTCCGAAGCTGTGACATTATCTTCATCAATAAAAGGATTAAGCAGCAATGAATTTGTTGCGACCTGCATAAGATATCTTTCCGCGCCGGTAACATCATCCCAGTCTAAAATTACATCGACCGGAATTTCAGTCGCCCCGTCTGAAGGGTAAGTCAGAAGCGGAGTGGCGAGGATTGTTTTAAAGGAGTATACTTCCGAATATGGTGATTCACCCGCGTCATTAACCGCGCTTACTTTCCAGTAATACCATGTGTCATGCTCCAGATCGGTCATTTCATGATATATATCGGTAATGTTATTATTATCCAGAATAACATTTGAAAAAGCGTCATCGGTTGATACCATAAGATGATACCTCAAGGCTCCGTTTGCTTCATACCATTCGAGTGTTACCGGTATTTCCAGGTTGGTTACCGCAGGTTCGGGCCCCACAATCGCAGGAGCGGCAAGATTAGAAATGATGAATGTCTCACTGCTTGTCTGTACCAGAGTCGGTTCATCCCTGGAAGTAACTCTTATCAGGCAATCTTCCGAAAGTCCTTCTGTAATATCCCAGGAGTATTTTCCGAGGGTGCTGTTAATATCGTCGGCGATCACATTCCAGCTTGTTCCGTTGTTTTTCGAAAATTCGATTTTCAGCATACCCGCGTTGCTCGAAGTCCAGATAATATTCTGTGTGGTCCCTATAACCCAGTCCTCATCACCATTTGGCCTTACGAGATCGAGATATGTTTCATCGGAATTATTCAAAATTGTTTCAAGAATTGACTGTCCATGCGTACCCACCCTGAGATAACGTGTATGATCGATAACTACATAACTGAAATCCATACATGGGACATAATCTATACCATTGCCGAGTCTTGTCCAGTTTTCACCACCATTTACCGTACGATAGACCCCGAAATCATTCGCGAGATAAATATGTCCTTCTAATTCAGGATCAACAAATATATCATTTGTAGGTATATCAGGCAGATCTCCCGATATATCTGTCCAGGTGTTACCAAAATTGGTTGATTTAAATACCTTTCCACCTCCAAAACCGGAGCGAACCACCCACAAAGTATTTTCATCATAGGGATCGGCGAGAACCCGGGGCACAAACCTCTGTAAACCGGGAATATTCTGCGCGACATTCTTCCATTCACCACCGCCGTTTGAAGATACAAAAATCTGCGGAGTTGAACTATAAGTCCCCGATCCGGCAGCGACAAATATTTCACTGTTTATCGGACTCTGAGAAACTGAATTCATATTTTCATTACTAATGAAACCTGAGATCGGGTTCCATGTGCTTCCCCGGTTGGTTGATTTCCAGAATCGTTTAGAACCCGCGTATATAATTGCCGGATTAAAATGATCCTGGAAATAGGGAGTTATCCAGTTTGTCTGCTGTAAAAAATCGGGAGATATATCTGAAAACGTTCCGAATGTTCCATTATTCAGACTCCGGTAAAGAGCGCCATATTGTATTGACATAAAAACAGTTGTAGGATTGCTCACATCATAAAAACACTCCATACCGTCACCGGTGGTTGTCAGATCATAATTAGTAACTCCCCGGTCATCTGTTCTCATATTACCGTTATCCTGAGTGCCGCCCATGATAATATCGGGATTTGTCGGGTGTGAGGCTATCCTGTAAAACTGGATAGTGTGCAAACCGTAATTGCGGTGATGCCACGTATCTCCGCCATCTGTTGAACGCCAGATACCGCCATCGCTGCCGATCCATATTATATCAGGATTCGATGGCGAAAAGACAATTTTATGATAATCGGTGTGCATAGGGCTTTGCCAGCCATTGTTTCCGCCGCTCCGTCTGACAGGACTGAAATCGGCCCCGTTGCTGGTTCTGTGGAGTTCCACATTACCAGCCAGAACATCATCGGGATTTGTAGGATTAACAGCAATGCAAAGGTCATATGTACCCTGGTCGAGCCAATTGACGCCGTCATATGTTCCACTCAGTTGAACTCCGGCAGATATTTGAGTCCAGTTAACCCCTGCATTCACCGATTTATACGCCACTGTGTTGGTGCCGTTATAAATAATCGCATACATTTTATCGGGATTTGCGGCTCCCTGGGTAATCTGTATTCTTGATATACCTCCCGGCAATCCGCTGTTAGAGGCTTCAAAAGTCTCACCCTGGTCCACCGACGCGACAACACCAACAGTTCCCACTCCGGCATATACAATATTGTCATCGGTCGGATGCACAATAATATCAAATACATTATCGTGTTCATATACTTTGTACCATGATTCACCATAATCGGTACTTTTCCAGACACCTTCATTATCATGGTTGCCGTAAAAGGAGTTTCCGCTCCCCAATGCCGCATAAACAATCGCTGTATTATGGGGATTTACGACAACATCACCAAAGGAAGTAACCTCGCCGAACTTATCAATATGCTTCCAGTTATCACCTCCGTCAGTGGATTTATACATACCTTTACCAGTATATGTGTAGGGCCCGAGTCTCGAGAGTATTTCACCGGTCCCGGCGTAAACAACCTCCGGATTAGCGGGATCGATGGCAATAGCTCCGAAAGTAAGAGTTGCAAAGTCCCTGCTCAAAAATGCCCAGTTTTCACCGCCATCAGTGGTTTTCCATATTCCGCCCGATGCTGCCCCGATATAAACTGTGTTGGGATCCTGCGGATGAACCGCTATGCCCCTTACTCTTCCCGCGTTCACTCCCCAGTATGGAGGCCAGACACTGTTTATCCCTATCGGACCAACCTGTGTCCAGGCAAGGTCTTCAACCGGCGAATTGAGCTCCTTTTTTTTCTCCTTTTCCATTTCGGCATAAAAATGATGGATCGGTATAGTATCTTCCGGCGCCGCTCTTTGACGGTAGAACCATTCCATTCTCTTAAAGAAATTTCTCTCTTTCATTTCCTGTGGCACATTATCCCACATTGAATTCTGTGCCCATGCCAGCCCCGGCAACAAAAAGAGAGTTAATAAAAATGCCCTGATGCTAAATCGATAAATTGATCGCATTATTACCCCTGAATTTGTGAATATGTTATTTTGTTATAGGTGCAATTTATTTAGATGTTTCAGTATAGCCTCCGGTTCAATTATTAAATATCCTGAACACAAAACAAATTATCATCTGTCTGATCTTCAAGGTAAAAATTTGTCCGGATGATATAATTACATCATTTTGCCTTTTTTTATCAGGGAATCAAAAAAAATGAGAGATTAAGAATGTAGAATATAGATTGATGCGCCTAATCAATTATTTTCTTGCTGTAAATAGCAGAATATTATGTAAAACGCGTTGATGGAAAGAACCGTACTCCGAAGCCGGGAAAGCCGGAAGTGAAGAGTGAAGGAGTTGCTTAATTGATAATTAAAGGATGACTCCGGTTTTAATTTTGTGTTAAATTATCCTGCTAACCTTTTTAATTCCCGTAGTCCTGTTATGTGTTTTTTCGCCCGGCCATCACAAAATTCCGCTGGAAATATTGCCCTTTTTAATTAAAGTTAATAAGGTTTAAATATAGCCGGGCTGTCACTTATGCTATAAAGGAGCCCCGATTTGGTGAAACGCCAAATTTCAAATTAAACAGTAAAAAGAATTTGGTTTTTACTCCCTTCCAGAGCTTAGAACTATTCTGACGTTTGGACTTCTCCCTTTAAGATTAAAAGGGAGGTTGGCAGCACTGCTGTCAACTTAAGGGATTTTATTTTTTTACCGGCCCCGAAGGGGTCGAAGAATAGCCACGGGGAATTCCCCGTGGGGGCGGAGATAAAAAGCGCACAACATCAATGGAAAAGCGAACAAGGAGGTTTAAATTTGGGTTATCTCCTTTAAATTTATCCATTTTCTCATGGTTCTGTTGGTCCCTTTCGGGAACGTAAAAAAGATTTTCCGCTTAAGTTGACAGCAGTGGGTTGGCAGGGATTTGATCAGCCTGGAGCAGAATATAATCTTTTGAAAGGTTCCATCATTGTAAACAAATGGAAAAGAGAATTAGAAACATTATCCGTCAATTTCCATTCTTGTTGCCTGGAAGGTTAAAAAGAGAGAATATGTTTTTTTTAAGCTTTTTTGTAGGATTTGGTGATTTTAATATTATATGTCGCTTTTTCCTTCTAAATCCGCGGTAAACTTTGCCTTTCAATTGTTAATTGTAATCTTTCCATTTTGCGCAGTTTCCGGCCTCTTTTATATTATTAAATTTGCGATTGGTGAATCAATAAATACCTTTCTTTTTTTATATTATTTTCTGTAATTTAAACGAAGCAATCAGAATCGTATATATCTTCGCTTTTACTAAATAAATTTGTTTTTCAAAAAAATCTTTATTAACCTTTATTCATTAACCTGAGCTGGCGGCTGTTATGAAAAAAATGATAGCATTATTTTTAACCTTATTTTTTATTTCACTTTCAGCACAGGAAAGTGACACCTCATTCCACCGATATAACTATGGAGTGGAAATTAGTCCCGCTGCAGCTCTGGTAGGAAGCGCGCATGAAAGTATGCTCCTTTATACAGGAGTTAACATTCTTAACTATAAACGAGATGTTGAACTGGCTTTCCCTGTTTCATTCTGGCAGGAATTTAAGGATAACAGAAACACAATTCTATATATCGACGCCCAATACCGCTGGTTTATGAAAAATAAGCAGGATGGATTATTTTCTATTTTTGGTGTCAGAATATCATATTTTACCCGTGACGATCAATATTATGAATATATTCCATTCAGCAATGAGTATTATTTCCATGAAAAGCAAAATGATTTTCTGAAGTTTGGGGTATGCTTCGGAATGGGTTATCGTTATTATTCACCAAAAGGGATTTACTGGGGTTTTGCTATTTATATCGGCCGCTATTTAAACAATGTCGATGACGGACATAACAAAGATTTTGATATGTTTTTTATCAACACCGGAAAAAGAACATTTCTTGAAGTTGAATTCCTTAAATTCGGTTACGCGTTCTGATTTATTACTTCAATTTGAGTTCGGGATGAGAATAGAGAAAGAAAAAAAATTCAGTCGGTCTGAAATTAGATATCTGCCTTTAGCAGAAACGACACGTCTTACTATTTCTGGTTTAAAAAGTTGAGTCATTCCGGTTTGCTGACCGTGTTTTCCAGTTTCAAGCTTACAGTATCACTTCGTTCAACCCTGTGGGTCTGCACAATTTTGATACCGCCATACCCCCTGCCGGTAAGAATATCCCGCACAGTCTTTTCAGCAAGTTTATTGGTATTACATTCCTGACTTATGTGAGCGAGAATAACCGCTTCCGGCTGTTTATCTGAAATATCCATCACATCCGCGAGAAATTCGGCGCTTTCATCATTTGAGAGATGGCCCGTTTCTCTTATCCGGTTTATCAGAATCATCGGCCGGCCCGAATTAAAAAGCATATCAAGATCATGATTGGCCTCAAGAACAATGGCATCCGAATTCGCGAAATTTTCGGCCATTCCGTTTTCCGCGTTCGCTATGTCGGTTGAAACGGTAACTTTTTTAGTCTGTTGTCCCTCTTCATAAACAATATTGTATCCAAAACAACCCCCCGCTGAATCGTGTGGAACCTCAAATCCTTTTACCCTGAATGATCCCGCAAAAATTTCTGCTTCATCGCCATAAAATCTTAGTAATCCGGCATCGTAAGCTTTAAGAGAACCCCTGATTATTTTGAGAAGGGAGTCCTGCAAATTTTTATGAGCGTAAACGGGCACACCCGCTTTCACAAAAGCGTTCAGCGCCGGGGCTTTTATATGATCATGGTGCAGATGTGTAAGAAATGCCCCTTTAAATGAACTGAAATCCAGCCCGATCTCTTTAAGTTTTTCGTTGAGAAATTTTTTACTGAATCCAAAATCAATCATCACCGC
Organism: Melioribacteraceae bacterium; assembly: GCA_963677445.2. Lineage (GTDB taxonomy): Bacteria > Bacteroidota > Ignavibacteria > Ignavibacteriales > Melioribacteraceae. The sequence continues at coordinate 18,444 of CAXXGF010000003.1, forward strand.
TTCACCATTGAGCCAGATAACAGTTGAATTACCATAGCTGCTGCTTCCGAGAACCGATATATTGATTGAACCAGAAGGAAATTCCTCCTCTTTATCATCATTAACAGAAAAACTTTTGTCACTTTCGGCTTCATTGATCTTTAGTATAATTCGCGCGCATGCTTCCGCGTTCTGAAGCGGATTTCCATCCTCTTCAATGCTCAGCTTCTTTTTAACATCATTAAGACCAGCGGGATAAATATTCAGTTTTTCCTTCGCCAGCTTCATGCTGCAGATAAATGGAATATCGGGCCGTGTAATTCCGGAGGCCGAACATAGCGCTTTTAGCACTGCTTTATCATGTCCGGCGTTATGCGCCGCTAGATAATCGATTCCTTCAAAATATCTCTTTATATCAGGCCACAATTCCTGAAATGAAGGACTCTCTTTTACATCATCCCAGGTAATTCCATGATAACCGGAAAAACGGAAAAACCTCCGTGGCGGCCGTATCAGGAAAAATTTTTTTTCTGAAATTATATCATTTTCTACAAGAGCGAGTGAAAGAGCGCAGGCGCTGTCCTTCTTAAAATCAGCAGTTTCAAAATCTATCGCGAGAAATTTCATTATACTTTATTTTTTTTGAGAAACGTAAGCACAAAAATATAAAAAAATCACCTCTTTATACCCTGTAAACCTGGTGAAAAAGAACTGACTCCAATTTAATTACCCGACAACGAGAGCTTTTGTTTAATTTAAAACAAAAATCATGGATATTTGAGGGTGGGATTTGTGGAAAAATAAAGAAAATATTCTTATCTTGCACAAACACCGGATGTAAATTCGGTATCACAGCTATTATAAGGAAGGAAAAATATTTATTATTCAATACAATCATAACAGAAGGAGTTACTATGAAAAGATTTTCCACAATTCTACTCCTGTTGCTTTTGGCTTCAGTAGTTCTTTTTGCGCAGAGTGAAGGTTTAAAAACCTCCCGGCTTAGCTCTGAAATGAAAGGAGACATAACCTCTCCGGCCATAGATGGCGATATAATATTTTATGGCGACACACAGGCTCTTTACACTGCCTCTGAGGGGGGATATGTATTTGGAAACAACGGTTATGGCGATCTGGGCAAATATCAGAGATTTGATATGGACGAAGCCGGATCACTTGAATCTGTTGGTTTATTTTTTGGCGCGGCTGAAGTTATGGGTGCGGGAGCAAATGATATTACTTTAGTGATTAAAGAAGCAACCGGTACTTCAATCACAGACGCTCCGGGCACTACAATTCACTCACAGGTTTTTACTACTGCCGAAATAATTTCCTTTACTGATCCGTTAATTTTTAATTTTGACAGCCCCATCAATGTTGGCCAACACTTTTTCGTTGGAATTGAGTGGGCGTCAACTTTTGACGATTCTATTGGTCTCTATTCTGACGTGAATGGTGAAGGTGATTTGGCTTACCGCGCCTGGGAAAAATGGGGCGACGGTACTTTACATGATGTTTATTCATCATGGGGCAATATGGATAATGATATTTTTATCCAGGCCGAAGTTTCAACCGGCAGCGGAACTCAGGTTATTTTCACCGATGATTTTGAGTCTGGAACAAACAAATGGACTCTCGAAGGCACATGGGGACTGGCTACCACAAATTATCATTCAGAAACACATTCATTAACAGAATCTCCTGACGGACAGTACACCAATGATATGGATGTTTCAGCCACAATGACTAATCCTCTTGATCTTTCCGCGGCTTTTGGCGCCACACTGAAATTCTGGGCCAAATGGGAAATTGAAGATGGTTTCGATTATATGTATATTGAAATCACCACCGACGGAACAAACTGGATTGAGCTTGACGCAATCGATGCCGATAGCGACTGGCAGGAGCTTACCTATGATATAGGTGGTTTTGTTGGTTCTTCAACCGTTACTATCCGTTTCAGATTCTTCTCGGATGTCGGCTGGACAGAAGAAGGTATGTTCATTGATGATGTAGTTGTTGAAACTTCCACTGTCGATGAAACTCCTCCGCTTGTACTCCATAACGGACCTGATTTCTACGAACAGACAAGCTCGCCTTTCTCGCTGACAGCAAATATCACAGATATTTCAGGCGTTGCCGAAACGATGGTTTATTATACTGTTGACGGCGGTAATGAACAGTCAGTTACTCCGTCAAATGTTGCCGGTAATGATTACACTTTCATTATTCCTGATCAGCTTGCCGGACAGCAGATTGATTATTGGATATACGCCAAAGATGCTGCCGATAACGCTACTGTCAATATGCCTGTTGAAAGCTATATTTATGGCAATCATGTATATTATGATGATCCTGAAGTAAGTTTTGTTAACTCATTCGGTCCCTCTTCAGAGGGCGGACTTCTTGGCTGTTCAGTACGGCTTACAGTTCCGCAGGATGATGATATTTTTGTAACAGCTCTTATTAGAAACTATACCGACATTAACCGTCCGAATGATAACTTTGAATTCCATATCTGGTCAGATAACAACGGACTGCCCGGAACAGACATTATTACTCCTTTCATGGTTACTCCAGAAGCAAATCTCGTTTCTACAAGCCCAATGACAAGAATAAACCTCAGACCTTTTATGACTCAGCTTTCTGGTCTTTCCGGTGATATTCATATCGGATTTATGGTTCCTGAAGGTGAAACCTGGCTAACTCAGTTTACACCGGGAACCGCCCTCAGAACTAATACTTTTAACGGAACAACCTGGCTCACTATTGAAGATGATTATCATTTCCGCGGTGTTTTTGGAAATGTTAACAACGTTCCTGTTGAACTTACCTCTTTCACTGCCGCTCAAACCGGAAACATTGTAAGTCTTGATTGGAAAACCGCTACCGAAACTAATAACTACGGTTTCGAAATCCAGAGAATGGTTGTTGTTGGTGATGACAAATCAGACTGGCAGACACTTGGTTTCAAAGAAGGCATGGGAACAACAACTCAGCCGGTTAACTACTCATTCGAAGATAACATCATCGGACTTAATGCCACTGAAATTATGTACCGTCTGAAACAGGTTGACCTCGACGGACATTATGTCTATAGTGATGTTGTTAAAGTTGAGCAGATTATCCCTGCTGATTACAGCCTTACACAAAACTATCCCAACCCGTTCAACCCGACTACTACTATTCAGTACGCTCTGCCTGCCGATAACTTTGTTACTCTTAAAGTTTATGATATTCTCGGACAGGAAGTTGTTTCTCTCGTAAATGAATTCCAGAAAGCAGGAACTTATAACGTTACTTTCAACGCTGCAAATCTGCCTTCAGGTCTTTATATTTACAACATTAAAGCAGGTGTTGACGCTTCTTCAAGCGCCTTCAGCCAGACTATGAAAATGATGCTTCTCAAGTAAGCTCAAATATATTTTCACATTCTAAAGCCGCGCCGGTTTTCCAGCGCGGCTTTTGTTATTATTGTTAACCGCTCACCACATCTGATTAAATTCAACTCCCTCCCTTGTGTTTTTACGCCGCAGACAATATATTGTTGCCTGAATTGATTATAAACAGTATTTCCGTTAAAAAACTTCTATTTTATCGGGGGAAAAAGTTGATACTTAAAGCTAAGATTTGCCTCACTTTTATAATACTTGCATTTTTATCTGAAGCGCTATATTCTCAGGAAAAATCCCGGTTTATAAGAATTTTGGCGAGTATTTCCGGGACTGGATTTTAATCGGTCCATTTTCACCCGATAGTTTTGATAATGATTTCCTTACCGGTTTTTGAGGAGAAAAAAAGCTCTTTTACCGGGACAGAAATTTCTGACCTTCAACTGCCCGATACGAGTCATATTTATGACAAATCCGGTGATACGCCTGTAAACCTTATCAAAGCATTAGGTAAAAATGAAAATGCTTCGGCCTACGCATTCTGTCATATTTTTTCCGATTCCGCAAGCAGAAAACATTTTTACATCGGTAGTGATGACAGGGCAAAAGTCTGGATAAATGGCAGCAAAGTATTCGAAAACCGGCGGCAGTCAAAAGAACTTGAGGAAGCCCGCCGCCTCCAGCTTTCCATGATACCGGAAAATCCTCCTGAAATACCGGGATTGGAGATTGCGGCTTATATTAACACGGCAACCGAAGTCGGTGGCGACTATTATAATTTTTTTTAGGAAGAGGATGATTCTCTCACAATCGCTATCGGTGACGCCACCGGGCATGGAATGCACGCGGGCATTATGGTTTCAGCTTCTAAAAGTATGTTCCGGACTCTCGCGGGAATAAACTCTCCCCGTGAATTCCTTCTCAAAGGAACAAAAGCGATTAAAGCGATGAACCTGAAACAAATGTACATGGCGATGACAATCGCCCGGATAGAGAATAATGTTGTGAAAATTTCATCCGCAGGAATGCCTTTCCCACTTATTTACTCTATTTTGATTTAACGCAGATGATGTCCCTCTGAGAGGAAGAGAGTTTTCATATAGCGGCAGTCATTATTTTCTTCCACACGACATTTAAATTTCTGATTCTCTCCCCTTTTGACTAAAGGGGAGGGTTAGGGCACTGCTGTCAACTTAAGCCATCAAAAAGCCCCCGAACGCTTTAATCAATAGAAAATGACATCGGGATTGAATGGATAAATCCCAAATAATCTTTCGTACTCGTCTTTTCTTAAACGTTCAGGTTATTCGAGAACGAGGAGGACTAACGAGTACCGCTGCGCTCCTAAAAGGGATGTTTCATGAGAGCGAAAAGATATTTTTGCAATTGATGTCAATAATAGGAATTTTTTACCGTCCCCGAAGGGGGCGAAGCCGAATAGCCACGGGGTGTTCCCGCAGGGAATTCCCCGTGGGGACGGATAGAAAAAATATACAAGCCCCAATATTCCCGGGAACATAAAAAAGATTTTGGGCCTAAGTTGACAGCATTGGGGTTAGGGAGGGGTTAGATACACCCTGGGAAAAATGGCCCAATTTAGCTTTTCAATCCTCTTTATTTCTTCCGGTTCCCAATAATTTCTTTAACTTTATAACCGTTGATTCACATGCAACGAACATGCCGTAATTATCTCTTTTTCATTATCATGTAAGTGGCTTTTTACAGGAATGTTGACAGTTACAAACAATATACTAATGTTAGTATTCAAATTTTTATAGGGAAACAATCGCCTCAAAGTTGATCAAATCCCTCCCAACCCACTGCTGTCAACTTCAGGAATTTTTTACCGTCCCCGAAGGGGGCGAAGCCGAATAGCCACGGGGTGTTCCCACAGGGAATTCCCCGTGGAGACGGATAGAAAAAATCTACAATCCCCAGTATTCCCGTGAACATAAAAAAGATTTTGGGCTTAAGTTGACAGCATTGCTCCCAACCTCCCTTTTGACTAAAGGAGAGGAGCTATTTCTTTATAACATTTTCCATTTTTTTAGAATGGCGGAAACAATTTTTTTAATGTAATTCTACCCGGGATTATTACAACGTTCTTTTTATTTCATTTGCTTGTAAAGACAATAGTATTGTGGAAAGCCCCCATGAGGCAGAAAATTTTGTTAATACCATAAGACATAATACTTTTCGAGAATTCAAAAACTTCATATAATATTTTCCAAATCTTCCGCGATTTCATTTTGCGAGAGATAGGGAGTTCTGAATTTATAAAGATCAGTACGATTTGTGAGAAAAATATAACTGGAAAGCCTTTAATTATCAGTTGTCCATTATGCATTATCAATTAAACTTCGCTTCACTTTCCGCTAATTAAAGATTGACAAATCCATCCTCCATAAATAATCCCCTTGTTCTTTTATCAAAGTTAAATATATTTGATTCAGGTTTTATAGCAAATTAATCAAAGAGGTGTTAAGATGAAAAATATTCTTGTACTGCTGCTTCTCTCTGTTTCTCTCTTCGCGGAGGAGGGCAAACTTATCGACTCAAAAGTAATATCCGCTACCGTTTTCACCGATCACGCGCTCGTTACAAGGGAAGGTGAAGTTACATTGCCCGCGGGAATTCACGAACTTATTTTCCCCGATATCACCGCGGAAATAGAGGAGCGTTCTGTCAGAGTTGCCGCCGAAGGAACCGGTATGGTTAAAGTACTTGATGTAAAAGTGAAGAAAAGATTTACCGCTGAGGTCCGGGAAGTAAAAATAAAATTGCTCCAGAATAAAATCGACAGTCTGGAAAACATTAAAGGTGAAATAGATGACAGGATTAGTATACTTATTCAGAAGAAAAAATTCATTGAGTCCCTTCAGGCCGCTTCCGCCGAAAAATCCTCGCGCGAGATACTCATAAAAGAAACATCGGCCAAAGACTGGGATAATATGCTGGGTTTTGTAGAAAAAAATCTGACCGAGATTTTTGGCGGAATAAGAAACGAAAGAATTAAAGCGAAAAAAATCGAAAAAGAACTTGAGGCGGTTCAGAGTACCATGAAACTTGAACAAAGTACCGTTGGAAAAGATTTTTATGAAATCATTGTTCTTCTGGAAAATGAGAGAAAAGGTAATATTGAATTACGTCCATCCTATATAGTGAATAACGCCTCCTGGCATCCGGTATATGATGGAAGAGTATCAACAAGCGATAAAAAGATTGAGCTGACTTATTTTGCTATGGCAAGGCAAACCACCGGGGAAGACTGGAAAGATATTCAGCTTTCATTTTCAACCGCTAAGCCAATGTCTGTTACTTCCCTTCCTTATCTTAATCCCTGGTATCTTGCCAAAGAGTTTATTAATCCCTCAACACCCGATAATACAAATGCGATAGAATCATCATATACCCTGCAATATTCAACCATGCGTAAATCACCCCCAAACAAAGGCCTGATTGCAGGTAATGTGGTTGACGCTCTAACACTGGAGCCCCTCATTGGAGCAAATATTATAGTTGTAGGTTCAACCAGGGGTGCGGCGTCAGATATTGAAGGAAACTTTTCATTAAGCTACCTTCCGGCAGGGAAATACCATGTCCGGGTTACTTATGTTGGATTTAAGAGCCTGGATTTAATGGTTGAGGTAATAGAAAATCTTAGCGCTGAGATACACATAAGACTTGGCAAAAGTGGCCAGTTTTTATATGAGATAATGGAAACAGAACCTGTTGCTTCCGGAATGGTGAGAGGCGGCAGAACAGATGAAGTATATTATATAGAACCAAAATATTCAAAAGTCAATAGAAGTGAACTGGCAACTACCTTTAATCTGCCTTCTTTAACTTCGTTGCCCACAGCATATAATACTCATAAGATCACCATGGCAAAAGAGCTCATTGATATTGATTTCGAATATACTTCAATCCCCAAAATAGCGCCAGGTGTTTATCTGAAAGGCACTGCTGTAAACCAAACAGGCTACCCCCTTCTGGAAGGTGAAATGAATCTTTTTGTTGATAATGAGTATATAAATAAAACTGTAATAACAACAATAGTTCCATCAGATAGCCTTGAACTTGCCTTGGGCGTTGACCAGAATATTCAGGCGGAAAAAGTTCTGATCAATAAGTTCAATGAATCTGCCGGATTCCTTGACGGGAATGTTTCGATTATATATGAATATGAGATACGGATAAAAAACAGGCGGTCAACAGAGGTGGAAGTAATTGTGTTTGATCAGCTGCCTATTCCTCAAACCGATGAGATTGATTTAACCCTCTATGAACCGGCAAAAGATATAAGGTCCCTGAACAAAGAAAGAGAACTAAAGTGGGAACTGAAGCTTAAACCGGGGGAAGGCAAAATCATTCCCCTGAAATTTAAAGTGTCATTTCCTGAAAACATTACGGTATATGGCCTGGAATAATTTTCAAAGCCACAAACGCCCTCTATCGTTTAATCCGCGCGTTTGTGGCTTAAAATTTACTCATTGACAAAAACCACTTTTGTGCCTGCCAGCAGATCGTGCAGACACCTGCGGTCTTTTCTGAAAATAAATAATATATCAATAAAGGTAATAAAATGCGCATAAGGAATCAAACCAAGCAAAGCAAGACTCAGATACCGGAGAATAAAACTTTCTTTTATTGTTGGTAGTTTCTCATCAACAGTCACAATTTTAATATCCATAAACTTTTTCCCTAAGGTCTGCCCTTTCTTGATAAGCAGATATCCGTTTACACCAAAGTACGCTGATGCAAAAATCAGTATTGCGAAAAATTTATACAGAATTGATCCATCAAGTGTTAACGAATCCTCTCCCGCAATTAAAAAAAGAAATAATGCTATTATAAATAGCGGGATAAACATTATTAACCCGTCAATAATATTAGCCGCCAGTCTTGTCCACCTATCTGCAAGTTCATATTGTTCTTCCTCTTCAATATTTCCCATGTTTTTAATTTCTTCCATTTTCCTTCTTTTAAGCATATAAGAGATTGAATGAATTTATTATTTTAAAAATGTGGCTTTCCAGTTTATCTGCCTTAGGCATGGGCCTCCCTCTGCGGCGGGCGGGCTGCGGGAATAACACTTTTTTAACTATACCTGGCTCCAATAGCTGTGTCATCCCGGTTTGCTGACCGTGCTTTTCGAATGGCAAGATAGTGCCGCGGCAGACAGGTCCGAATCAAATATAGTGTTAACAAAATCTTTTATATAGGACTCATATTAAATAAACCGCAATTAAAATTTTATTCAATTTTTTTACTCCGATACCTTCCCCATAAAATCCAGAATATACTCCCCCGTTCTTTCAAACCAGGGTTCAAAAAGCCAGAAGGAATGGGGCGCGTCCTCAAATGTGCGCACTTCACTGTATATAGAATATTTATTTAGTTTTTCGATTACCTCATCCCTGCCGCAATGGAAACGGGGCATAGAGCTGTTTATAAAAAGTACAGGTGGTGAATCCTCCCCTACATAATAAAGTGGAGAAGCTTCTTTCCACAACTCAGGCTTTTCGGCATACCTGCCTCCGAACCACAATCCCGCCGATGATTTTTTTTTCTTCGGATCATCTTCAAATTTTCTTACCTCTTCCGAGGTGAAATCCATTATGCCATCTATATTGAGGATTGCGCAAAACTGTTTATCGTAAGTAAACCCCGTAAGTCCCGCCATTTGCGCCCCCGCGGAACTGCCCATTATGGCAATTTTATCCCGGTCTATATTATATTTTTCAGCGTTTGCCCATACCCATCCTGCGGCGTTTTTTATATCATCAATTGCCGCCGGGTACTTTGCCTCGGGTGATAACCGGTATTCAACGGCGATTGATATTATTCCCTTTTTCGCGAGAAAAGCCGCGAGAGGGAACATCAGACTTTTATCTCCCGATCTCCATCCGCCGCCATGTATCATTATCACAGCCGGCTTCAGTTTGTTATCTTCATTCGCCGCTCTGAACAGATTGAGTGAAAGGGGCCGCCCCGATGAGTTGTCATAAACAATTTCCTCCATAATCACCTCATCCCTATTTTTATAAACCACAGGTTTAATGAAAGGATAATCCTTTACATATTTCTGGTACGCACTGTAAAGCGTATAAAAAGTATCCCTCGGAACATCGTTGAATTTTATTTCCTGCGGAAAGAGGAGTGACATGTTTACTAAACAAAATATGATTACAAGTTTTTTCATTATTACTGCACGTTTATTTTAATTGTTTTTTTATCCCCAAACATGTAAATCGCTGCCGGCAATTTATTATCTCTTTTTTGCTCACTAAGTCATACAAAAATAATAAAAAGAGAAATAGGTTACCGAATAAACAGTGAAATAATTTTGTCATCTTTTGTGAGATAGCGGCAAAGCTTTTTGCCGTTAATTGTTAATCTCAAAAGCCTCTTAAAAATCAATTCATCATTCATAATTCACCATTCACAATTCTTTTCCTTCTTGCTAAAACAACCATAATATCTTATTTTTTGCCCTCAGGTATGTTTATTTATTGAGGTATGTATGAGTGATTTTAAGAAAGAAGCTTTCCTTCAGGGGAAAAAAATATTCCTTCGGGCATTCAGGGAAGGTGATGAAGAAATGATCAGCCGTATTGAAAACCACCCCGACCCTCGGAAGACCCTTTTTTACGCGCTGCCCACCACAATAGAACAGCAGCGGGATAAAGCGGATAAATTTATCAGTGATCCCAATTCGGTTGTTTTTACCATCTGCCGTAATGAAGACAATGAGCCTGTCGGTCAAACCGCCCTGTTGCGTATTGACTGGGTGGGCCGCATGGCAATATTTTATATCGGCATAGCGGATAAGGAGAACTGGTCAAAAGGTTATGGTTCGGAAGCTACAAGAATGATCATTGATTATGGAATCAATACCCTCAACCTTAACAGAATTCAGCTTCATGTAGCCGCGGAAAATGAAGCCGCAGTAAAAGTTTACCAGAAAACCGGATTTAAAATCGAAGGCACTCTGCGTCAGGCAATGTTCCATGAAGGCCGCTACTGCGATTTTTACGTAATGGGACTGCTGAAAAGTGAGTTAGTTAGTTAAAGTAAGTTCGGAATAAGGAAATAAAAACAGGAAACATTTCAGTGTAACTATAAATTAGTTTCTTACTTTAAACAGCAAAATATTGTTTTGTGCAAGCTCATAAATATGAGTTGTAATAAAAAAAAACTATTCCATAAGCAGTCAAATTTTATGCAAAATGGTTAGAATTTATCAGCGAGTAAAAAGTTTTATTGCCAAGTAGAAGTTTTATGGTTACTCGAGGTAAGTCCTCCCCCGTCAATGGAGAAGAACACTTCATTGACACCCCCTTCGGAGGCAATGGCGCTAAGATAGAGTAAAAATATAGTATTTTTTGTTTTTCTCTGGTTCTTCTTTTTGGCTCTGTCAACTCAGGAATTACTAAATAAAGTTTATTACCTGTTCAATAATTACTTTTATAATGGTACTATTTATTTTTCAAAACCCGGGATTAGTATGAAAATTTTATATGCTCTGCTTTTTGCGTTAAGTATCAACTCATATTCACAAACAATTTTTGAAAAAGAACCTGATGTCCGTGTAAGAATAATTGAATCAGCCGATACATTGAGGATGAATTTCACCGGCAAATGGGTATCAAAACAGGCTACCCATGCGGGAATACTTACAGGCAGCAGCGGAGAAGCTCTTTTTTTTGTAAAGGAGGGGCGAATTTTAATGACCGCCGAAAAGATCACCTCACCCTGCGACGGTCCGAAAGTTTCTTTCCGTTATGGAAAACCCGGCGATGAAATTGAGATAAAGGATGTGCCATACGGAACTGGCTGGTGGTGGGGAGGCAGAGAGGACCGGCTTTATGAGGGAGAAATAAGTATACACCTCGATAAATCGGGGAAAATGTCTGTTGTAGTAAAGCTTCCTCTTGAGCAATACCTGAAAGGTGTTATACCTTATGAAATCGGGGGAGACGCTCCCCTCGAAGCGCTAAAAGCCCAGGCGGTCGCGGCCCGCTCCGAAGCGGTTGTCGCTCTTGAATCAGGCATGTATTCCGGCCCCGGGTATGACCTGACATCCGATGTTGAATGCCAGGTATTCAGTGGCAATAAAAGAAGAACAAAAAATTCAGACAGGGCAGTTGCGCAGACCAGAGGTATCACGTTGAGCGAACAGGGCAAAGTAATAAATGCCTATTATGCCTCGAATTGCGGAGGCGCGTCTGAGATAATTAAATATGTCTGGCCCGACCGACCGCGACCTGCCACATATATAGAAGCCCGGAAAGACCATTCCGGAAACCGGCAGATAGATCTGAGCGATGAAGACAACGCTAAAAAGTGGATACTCTCGGAACCGGAAGTTAACTGCAATCCAAACCTCGGCACAGCATTGCCATCCTGGAGTCAGAAAAATTTCAGATGGAAGCGGAAATATAATATTGATGAATTATCTGAAACTCTGTCGGCCGGAAAGGATTATGGGAAACTGCTCGCCATAAATCCCCTGAAAAGAGGAAAGTCGGGCAGGATATATCACGCGAGTTTCCAGTTTGAAAATGGCAGTTTCGAAACCACCGGCGAACTTGCAATAAGAATGCTCTTTCATCCCCCCCTCAGAAGCTCCTGTTTTATTGTTGACAAAACCGATTCTTCATTTATTCTTCGCGGCGCGGGATGGGGCCACGGAGTGGGAATGTGCCAGTCAGGCGCCGTCTCAATCGCCAAAAATGGCGGCAATTTCAAAAAAATCCTGAACCATTATTATCCTGAAGCCGCGATAATAAATATCTACCCTGAAAAAAAGTGAAATGGCCTTTCACAGCAGGGCTAAACTCTTAAGCTAAAGATTATAAGCACTAAAAATGTTCCCGAAGGGGGCAAAGCCGAATAACCACGGGGTGTTCCCCGTGGGGACGGAAACAAAAAATGCGCAACATCACCGAAAGGTAGCAATCAGAAACACATCTCTACTGAAAAGAAAACATGAATTTGGAATAAAGCACACAATCATTTTAAGATAATTACTCCATGCCGAAACCATCCCTTCCGATTTCATAAGCCCTTTTCAGATTCCTCTCCCTGTTTTCCTCCGGATATATCATTCCCCCCAATATGACCATCTCCTTTTCCCCGAAACGGGGACCGAGCCTGTCATCCAGCATAATATTCCGCATGCTGGCGGCTATCCCGATTTCTTCGAGGAATTCTTCAGGGTGCCCCGCTGTGCATATCACCAGACCCTTTTTAATCTTTTTCATCGCCCCATCAGCATGCCCCGCTTCATCATAACCATACGCGTAACCGACAGTATAAACACGGTCAAACCAGCCTTTCATAATCGCCGGGCAGTCGCTCCACCAAAGGGGGTAAAGGAATATTACCATATCGGCGCCGGCCAGCTTTTTCTGCTCAGCCGCCACATCTTCCGGAACAGTCAGATCAAGCCGGACATTACCTTCCCGCTCATATTCTTCCGCCGACATCTCAGCCCGGAAATTCATCTCGTAAAGATCGGACAAAATAATATTATGACCCGCTTCATTCAAACCTTTCATAAGATTATCAAGAACGGAACGGGTAAAACTATTTTTCCCCGGGTGGGCGTAAATAATTAAAGTTTTCATATGTGCCTGCCAAATTTTTATTTCGCCCCTTCAGGGTTTGGTATTAGTTGATTGATTTCTTTCAATAATCATTTCATCCCTTGTATGTTAAAAGTAGGAAAATAAGGTAGGAAAGTAAAATATTTTAAAGAAAAATTTAATTAAGAACTCTCCTGAAGTAAACAAAACAGAAAGAGCTTTATAGATTTAGAATCGCGGCCTGACTATAGGCAACATGTTATTGGCGGGCTTTATTGACAAATTTTGCTCTCCGGATTATCCTCAACATGTTAACGTTAGTGTGGTGATAAGAGCCTAAGCTGGCAAAGCCAGAACCAAAAAGAAATTCAAAAAAAAACGTTCTCGTTCTCGTAATCGTCCTCGTACTCGGCTTTATTTTTCTATGGCGAATTTTTCGAGTACGATAACGAGTACCGCTTCGCCACCAGAGGGATGTGCCATGAGTACGAGTACGACTATTTTAATCAATTTACTCAATTCAATAGACTGGCAAGCCAGAAGTGAAATAACAAGGGGACTCATGGGACAAATGAGACTATTTGTTTTTTCCCAATTACATGCCCGATTGATTGTCATTCCGGTTTTTTGCCTCCTTTGCAAAAAGACCGGAATCTAATGCCGATTTTTACTGCCAACCAGCAATAATTTTGCCATTTTGCGTAGAATTTGACTCCTTACGGACTACTCTTACTCTGATTTTTTAAAATCGATATCGAAAAATAATCATGTTATCCTTAAATCCTTTAATCATGGTTCAGACAGTGGCGGGGCTGGATAATACGCATACTGTCATTTCCTTGCCAGCCGCTCTTTGGGCTAAAGCCATTTGGGGTTGCCCGGTTTTCCCACATATCTCCGGCCTAAAGGCGCGGAGTTATTTTAAAATCGAATTACTATATGTGATCTAGACTAAGGTGAAAATCATAATCTTAATCTTAATCATAAGCTGACAGAGCCAGAAAAAAAAGTGGCTAGTGGAGAGTGAAGAGATAAGAACCAGCAATTTTTCTTTAAGATAACTTCAAAATCCCAAAAAAGTCCCGTCAGGGACGACAGATAATAGCCCCGCAATTCATTGTGGGGAAATAAGTTAAGAGGTTGATTAAAAGTCCCGCCAGGGATTCTCCGCGGCGAACAGGCAGACAGTATTCCCCGGTAAATTGATGGTCAAATAAAACTTTGCCATTTTGCGTAGAATTTAACTCCTTACGGAATAGTCTGCCATAAAAAGCAAGAATATTATTGTTAAGTCGCTTAATGGGCATTGGTCCGACTTTTACCGGGAATTATAACCCATTTTCAACATTAACAGAAACCCTGCGCGGCGCATACATAAACGGAGTGGTTTATGGCGATACCACCCTGACAAATATTAAAAGAGAGGAGACACTTCCTTCGGAATTTTATCTTTCCGAAGCTTACCCAAATCCCTTCAACCCGTCAACAAAACTGGATTATTCAGTTCCGGAATATTCTCTGGTAACAGCGGAATTATTTGATATAAAAGGAGAACAGGTTGCTGCTTCGTTCAATGAATATAAAACTCCGGGCAGTTATTCTGTTGTGGTGGAAATGGGGGATTACGTCAGCGGAGTATATATAATAAAATTATCAGCAGGCAAACAATATATCACCAGAAAAATCATTCTTTTGAAATAAAAACATTTTCAAATATTTTTATTTAGCGGGGGCGGTTCAATGCTCCCCGTTTTCCTCCTCCTTTATTGCCAAAGTCTCCTTTTGATTTCCCTTCTCATTTCGTTAAATTGTAACATTTCGTTTTGGTACAAAAAAAACAGTTCCACACAAAAAGCAGACCTGGTATTTTAATGAAAACAACAAAATTTTCCTTTTTGATACTGATTATCTACATTTTTCCTTCCATAACCCCAATAATGGCGCAAAAGGACAGGGAGAAATCTATTAGCATTTATTCCGACACACATAAAAACGCCCCGTCCGATCTCCCCTACGCTCAATATTTTACGATGGCGGAATTCAAAAATTATGATCCGGCCTCTGATCCGGAAGCTCCTTATAACAGGAGTTCTGTCCCGTTATCAGACCGGTTTTTAACAGAGCAGACAATCGTTAATTCTCACGCGCGGATGGATGAGGCGGGAGTTTCCCCCCTGCCGGTATTTTCCGGAGGTTCTGTACCGGCGCAGGGAATCCTGAATAAAATGGGTTTATACGCCTACAGCAACTGGCAGTACACCGATGTGATGGTATACTGGGGAGGGGGGCCGGGGGTCGCGGGAATTAATGTGGTGATACCGGCAGCCTCAGCAGTGGACGCCGCGCACAGGAACGGAGTGCCGATAATGAGCAATGTTTTTTTCGCCCCGACTGCCTATGGAGGACAGATTAACTGGGTATGGGATTTTGTGGAAAAAGATGGCGATAGTTATATAATCGCCGATAAAATGATAGAAACCGCAGAATATTTCGGCTTCGACGGCTGGTTTATCAACCAGGAAACAGCCGGAGGCAACGCCGCCCTGGCAAATGAAATAATAGAATTGATGAAATATATCAAAGCCAATAGCGGCCTCGAGGTTTACTGGTATGACGCCATGACCGAATCGGGAACAATTTATTGGCAGGAACAGCTAAATGCCAATAACGACCGTTTTTTCCAGGATGGCTCCACACGGGTTTCCGATTATATGTTTCTCGATTTCGGCTGGACTTCAACAAAACTGGCCAATTCAAACAGCTATGCCAGGAATCTCGACCGTGATCCCTATGAATTATACGCGGGAATTGATATAGCAGTCAACGGCTACAACACTTATGTTAACTGGAACGGAGTATTTCCAGAGGGGCAGGAACATGTAACTTCACTCGGGATGTACCGTCCGGATGATTTCCTCTGGTGGCAGGCTGCGGCTATTGATGAAAACCTCGCGAGGGAAAACCGCTTCTGGTCGGGAGCCAATGGCGACCCTTCCAATACAACCACCACCCGGACATGGAAGGGAATCGCTCATTACATCCCGGCAAATTCGGTTATTAATGATTTGCCTTTTTTCACAAACTTTAATTTCGGCGCCGGGGATAAATATTTTATAGATGGTGAAATGATATGCCCCGATAAATGGCTCGAGCAGGGCTGGAACAACCTCTCGCTTCAGGAAATTCTTCCCACCTGGAGATGGATTGTTGATTCACAGGGAGAAAAACTCACTCCCGAATTTGATTTTACCGACGCTTATTATGGCGGAAATTGTTTAAAGATATCGGGAAATCTATCATCCGATAACCATATAAAACTGTATAAGACCAGCCTGGATATCAATTCAAATACAAGGCTTGATATAGCCCTCAAACTGCCCGAGGCGGGGGAAACCTCCATGCAGGCAGGTTTGCTTTTCGAAGAAAATCCGGGTGTGTACCAATTCATCAACGTTGGGAATATCTCAACAAACGACTGGGAAATAAAAACTCTTGACCTCTCTCCTTACGCGGGCAAAACTCTTGCTTCGATATCACTAAACTTTTTGGGCAACGGAAATACAGGCTACGAAATAAAAATCGGGAGAATCGGGGTGTATGATATTCCCGCGGAAACTCCCGCGCCCCCGGTTAATTTGTTTATTGAGAAAAAAACTCAGGAGGAGGATTACATTACTTTGCGGCTCCGGTGGGATCATTCACCTGCTGATATTCACTGTTATAATATTTATAAAAAGAATAACGACGGCAGCCGTGTTTTCCTGGGAGCTACGCCCAATAACGCCTATTTTGTCCCATATATAAGCAATGAAATTGAAGACAGCCTTGTGACAATAGAACTTGAAGCGGTCGGCAAAAACTTCAGGAACTCCGACCCGGTATCAACTATTTTCGAATGGTTTTCACCACCCGCACAGTCATCCGCTCCAACTCCTGAAAATAACGCTGTTAATATAAGCAGAAATATTTCACTCTCCTGGCTTTCCGGTTCCGGCGCAACTTCGCATGATGTTTATTTCGGCCCGAGCAATCCGCCTCCCTTTGCCGGCAATCAGGCGGAAGCAGCTTTCAATCCGGGCGTTATGGACGCCAATACCATATATTACTGGCAAATAACTGAAAGAAATAAATATTTCACCACCCCGGGAGAAGTATGGCAGTTCACAACCGGGGAAACTTTTGTAGATACCTCCGGTTATGCCCTCAATTTTGACGGAACCGATGACCTGCTCAATTGCGGAGCCGGCAGTTCGCTCAATATAACAGGCAGTGAGATAACCCTGGAAGCATGGATAAATCCCTCCCAGTTTAAAGAGCATGTTTGGCAGGGAGTGGTGATTTCGAAAGACTATTCCGGAGGAGTGGGAGCAGATTACGGTTATTCACTTCGCTGCGGCGCTAACGGCCAGGTAAACCTGGTTCTCGGAAATGGGTCCTGGCATGAACTTACCTCGGATGAAAACTCCGTTGAGCTAAATAAATGGCAGCATATCGCCGCGACATATGACAGCCAGAAAATGGTTCTCTATGTTAATGGTGAGGAGATTAAAAGCCAGACAGCCGCCGGAATCAATATCCGGGGCAACAGCAATGCTCTTATGATAGGAGAATCTACCGGTTTTCCGGGCAGGGTATTTAACGGCAGAATTGATGAGGTGAGAATCTGGAATAAAGCCGGAACCAATGAACAGATAAAGGCTTTAATGAATAAACAACTGGATGAAGTTTATTATGCCACCCCTGATAGCGGACTCGCGGGGTACTGGCAGCTCGATGAAGGCGCCGGACAAACAACGGCCGATCTCACAACGCACGGCAACCATGGCGCCCTCGGAAGCTCCACCCAGGCTGACCAGAAAGATCCCGAATGGATTGAAGCCCGATTCCTGATTGTATCCCTCGAATATGAACTTAACGGGCAGGATGAAATCCCCGCAGGATTCGCCATGCGTCAGAATTACCCCAATCCCTTCAATCCCGAAACAACCATTTCATATTCCCTCCCGGCGCGGGCAGAAGTGCAGATAGAAATCTACAACACCCTCGGCGAACAGGTATATAAAGAAACCAAAAACAGCCAGCACCCCGGCAACTACACCATGAAATTCAATGCCCGGAGCCTCTCCAGCGGTGTATATTTCTGCAAAATTTCTGTTGATGGAATTGATGGGAAGAGATATTCGGGGATTAGGAAGATGGTTTTAGTGAAATAGTGCCAAATGGTTTCACACTAATTGAGTGAAAAGAAAACTTCAAATCTGAAGCGAAATTATTTTACCAGTTTTATTTATTTCCTGGTTTTTACGCGGCGTCCAGAGAACGGACTGAGAGAATATCGTTTTCAGATATAAGCCGTACATCTTCCGCCTGCAGCGTTACAAGGGCAACTGTTTTGTCCGATCCTGTTACAAACTCTGCTTCGAGTCCATCAGGTTCATAAACTTCCACTACTGCGCCAATATCACCCTTTTTTATTCCGTGATCAGGCAAATTTCGTTGCAGAACTACGGTATCAAAAATTTTTATATTCATTTTTTATCTCCCGGGTGAGCGGTTATAAAACAGGGAGTTTTTATACTTGTCGCATTATAAACCTGAATATCTTTTCAACAATATATACTCTTATACAGATTTCAGCAAGTTTTTTTTCTAAAGTTCGGCTTAATGATTCAAACATTAAAAACTTATCCGGAAAGTTTCCCTTTGCCTCCCGGTGTTTCTGCGTGGATATATTTTCTCCAGCGGATAACAACGATATCCATTGATAATGAAACTCGTAATTTCTTAAAATTCACCAGAACAGTATATTATGCCGGACGCTTAAACCAATCTAATCGCATATAACCTCAAATTTTAATCCTGCTGCCCGCTGATTCCAGTATGGATCGTTTACAGCCTCATATACTTTTCCTTCCTTGCCGGTTCCTTCCGGCCAGCTCATCCTTGCGACCAATCTTCTTTCCGGAATTGGATATTTCAGTTTATAGGTCCCGCCCGGGTGAAATAAAAGGGGCACAGTATAAGAGGCGTTCCTCGACAGAATAATGCTTTCCATTCCCGGTCTTTCCAAAATAAGATCATCATGCCAGGTATTCATATCATATTCTTCTCCATTATAACTAAGAGCGGTCACGGATGAAACACGGGATATCTTTAGAACACGCGCTCTGGCTGAAAAATCTGTATGCGGAATATTTATAGTATAACCTGTAAAGGTACGATAAATATCATATTGTCTTATGTTGGTTGTGCTTCCATCCATGTTATCCGATGGCTCGACAATATTCAAAACTTCCTCCTCGTTGTGCGAATCCTCCAGAGTTGTGCCATATGTCATTGTCCAATGTGGATTATCAATCAGGGAAAATTCAACTTCTTTGCTCATTTCATTATCATCAATATATCCTGTTACTTTTAGCGGCAGCATTGAGGCATTAATTGGCGGTGTTGTATAAGTCCCCGAAGATGATGAAGCGCTTTTTAATACTGAGCCATCACTCTTACTTAATTCAATTCTGTCAATATTGGTGATATCCCATTCAAACGTTGCTGTTTCTCCCGTACAAATATACTTTGGATGAAATTCGGCTTTAATAACTTCAACCCTGTCGCAACAACCTGTCTGCAGTAACATTATCATAACGCAAACAAATATTAAAAATCCAGCCTTGGTTACCTTTCCGACGCGACCAAACCGGTAAATTGAATACCTTAACAGATAAAACATAATTACCTCCCTTCAAATAGAAATTTGATATTAATTATGAATACTTATTTTTCTGTATCAATCCGGAATCAGAATAAATTGATTAATAACTTTTGTCATATCAATATTCAGAGGAAAAGGAAAAGAATTTTTTTGAGGAAAAAACCACGTTATCCGGTTTTCGGTTCAATCGTATTTCTTTTTGCCAATATCGGCAGAGCGCCTCAATAAAAACCGGCCTGAGCAACATCTATTGTATTTGCTGAACGAAAAAACATATTGTATATAGATCGTATTAATCCACATCTGCTTTTTCGATTACATATTGCTCTTGTCAATATAAATCTTAAATCAAAGTAATAATTTATCTGTTTTATTGCAAGAAAAATCAAGAACAAAATACCGGCGTTTTCGCGTGATCTTCATTTACCCATTTTGAGCTGACCATTCTGCCACCTGTAATTCTGTTAAAAGCTTGCGCAGACTCTTTCTTTAGGCTGAAGCCTTATAAAGTTGTCCGGTTTTCCTATGTCTCCAACCTGAAGAGGCGGGGTTATATTAAATATAATTTATTACAATTGATCTCAATTTTTCCATAAATTAAAACTTATTCCCAAGCAGGCAAATCCGGAAAAATTTTTAAGAGGAAAAATGAAGAAAATTCTCCATCGGTTATTGGCAATTAAGTGGGACGATTATGACTATTAAAATGAAGAATTTTTAACACCTCTGGTTTAACAATACTTAATGTCAGCCATACCACCTGAGAGTCCCCTTTTTCCCACCTGTCCTGCGGGAAAAATCAAAAACCCCGGAAATAATACTGGCTCTGGTTTTCAGTGACAAGACTAGATTTTTTTTGGGTGTCACCTCTGCTACAAAGCTTAAAAAACCAAGGATGATGTTCTTTAGGGCTTTTTTGAGTGGATTCATTAATTATTAATTGATTTCTTACCATTTCGCTTAGAATTTAACTGCTAACAGCAAGAATTCTCAGGCAATATCGGGAAATATTATTGGGGACTATAGTTAAACTTCAGCTCCCAGGTTGTCCCCTTTTCCGACTGGTAGCTTAATTCACCATCAATCTGGCTGGTGAGAGTATAAAGTAATTCCATACCGAGAGAGTCTGTTTCATCCGGATTAAAATCTTCAGGCAGCCCTTTACCATCGTCGGAAACTGAAAAGAGATAGCTCCCCTCCCCCCTATCCTTTAATATTATCCTTATTTTTCCTCCGCTGTTATCGGGAAACGCATGAGTCAAAGCATTGCATACAAGTTCATTTATGATAAGCCCGAAAGGAATGGCAAAATCAATTCCCGCTGAAAACTCAGCCATTTCAAAATCAATATCAATTTCGCCGGAACCTATAAAAGACTGAACAATATCCGAAACCAGTTTTCTCGTATATTGATAAAAATCAATGCTGGCGTAATCGTCTGACATATAAAGATGAGAATGAACACGGGACATAGTTCCAATTCTTGAAACACAGTCAGTAAATGCTTCAAGCGCTTTATTATCTTCTATTTTTCTTGATTGCAAATTCAGCAGACTCGAGATAACCTGTAGATTATTTTTTACACGGTGGTGAATTTCTCTCAACAATATTTCTTTTGTATGAAGACTCTCTTCAATTTTCAAATGGGCTTCTTTTCTTTCAGTGATATCATGAATCGTTCCCGATATTTTTGTAGGGAAATTATCCGAATCACTTTTAAATATTTTCCCCCTGCTTAAAACCCATATCCATCTGCCGTCAAAATGTTTTATCCTGTGTTCGGCATCTACCGACTTAATCTTTCCGCCAAGATGAGACGCAATCAAACTCTTTAATTTTTCAAAATCATCGGGATGAATTATTTTTTTTAGTTCATCGGTTGTTTTTGGCACACTTTCTTCAGAATATCCGAGAATATTTTTCCATCCTTCATCAACAATCAGAATTCCATCTTTAACACCAATGGTCCACATTCCCAGTTCGGCTCCTTTCAGCGCCAGTTCCAGATTCTCCTTGCTTACCTTTAAAGAATGTGTATGTTTTCTGATTAGCTGCTTTAAACGTAACCTTCCAATACCAAGAACGACAAATAAAACAAGAAATCCCGAAAAAATGGCTGTGGATGTATAGGTGACACCAAATTCATGCTTCAGTGGAGAACGGATTATTTCAGCGGCAACTACCTCCCCGATCCGGTAACCAAATCCTCCCTTCCACTCGTAAATTTCACGTAAATCAACCGGCGCGCTTTCATAACTGCCATGACACCTCAGACAGCCCTGGTCGACACGCAAAAAAGGACGGGCATATAAAAGGTATTCTTCATCGTTCTGTTCATATATCTCACTATATTCTGTAAGAGTAGAATCTGAAGCAAACTTTTTTATCAGTTCCAGCTCAGCCGAATCAGCCTGATTTACAGGATTTCTCGGATTTTTGGAAGCCATCTTGTATTTTATTTCAGGCATGCCCGCTTTTAATCTTTCCTCATTAAAATATTTTTGGAATTTGCGGCTTATATAGGATGATGAAAGAAGCTCAGGCGCATAAAACTCATAAGGTATTCTTCCCTCTTTTTTCAGATTATAAAGGGCAGGATGCATATTACGCTGTACATAATGGTGAAAGCCCCGGCTTTCAAGCATAACATCCTGAATCCGTCTCTCAGCCTGCTCAATAGTGTAACTTCTGGAAACAAAATAAAACAGAACCGATAAAAGAACCAGAACAGTCATCACGATAATTATTGTCAGGCGCCTTAATCCATATATCCTCGTATCTTTTTGTGTATTCATATTGTTCCTGTAAACCCTATCAGTTCGGGTCTGATCGGAAAAGAACTTTTCCGGTGAAGGAGCTTTTACCTGTCTCTTAATCCATTTTTCAGAAATGATTATAACCCCGCAAAAAATATTAATCACAGTGGGGTAGAAAAATTTTTTTTATCTATGATATAATATCGTATGTGTCCAGCTCAAATTTAATTTTTCCTTCGGAAATTAATTTTTCCCAGACTTCATTCCACTCATCCAGGTCGTTTACAGACATACATTTTTCATGGTCTTCTTTTTTATTCCACACAAAATAACTCATCATATGTGTCTCGTCATGTGAAATATGCATAGCAATTGATTCCAATCCGGGCTGATCTTTATAAACAGGAATTGATTTTGAAGCCACTTCAATCATCTTTTCTTTCATTTCAGGCTGGAAATAGGTTTTTGTAACAACAACAAATGACATTTCTTCAATCTCCCTATAGTTTAGTAGTTATATATTTCGTTGTGAATATATGAATGATTTCATAAAAATGAAATAGCTCTTTATAGTTATTTTATAATGAAATGATTTGCCGGGAGATGAAATTATGGCTTTATTTATTCATAACGGAGTAATATTTTGTCTGTTATGTTTCGCTGGTAAATATTCAATAATCATTGCGTCCTGATAATAATGCGTTTTTTTCTTTACCAATATTATCCTCGCGATAGTTAGCGGCCCGGTTCTCACTCAGAATCCGGGACCGGGGATAATAGGCGATAAAACCGTTTTCTTTGAAAATGAGCCTGTGTATCTGATATTTTTTCTAATTAACCGGGGAAAAATGAACAGGCATAAAAAGATTTGAGTTTTATGGCTGAGATCGAAATCAGCGGCAGTGGCCTCTGCTCCGCTCATCCACCTGACAGGCGCATTGTTTCTGGCTTCATAAATTTATAATTACAATTTGTATAGATTAGTAAAGAAACAAAATCGATATTCCCGCAACGGCGACAAATGTTCCCGCAATCGATTTCCATGAAAGTTTTTCTTTATAATAAAAAACCGAAATAGGGATCATCAGTATTGGAACCGTGGACATAAGTGTGGAAGCGATCCCGACATAAGTATTCGCGATAGCGAACATACTTGCGGTAATCCCAAGATAAGGCCCCAGAATTGAGGCATATACCGTGTTCTTAAAAGCTATTTTATCACCGTTGAATATTTTAAACGGATTTTTTAATTTGCCCTGAATCCTGATCATCAAATAAAGTATGATAACAGCGGAAGCAAGTCTGACAAAAGAAGCAGTAAACTCATTCAGTGGGGTTTCATTAAACGCCTGCTTGGCGAAAATCAATCCAACTCCCTGACCGGTCGCGGCAAGCACACCGTAAATCACTCCCTTTCTGTTTAATTTATTTCCCTGTTTTTTCGGTTTTTTCTCCAGTATAACAACAGATATACCCGCGAGTGTAATAATAATTCCGGTAACTCCCGCCAGGGAAAGTATCTCCCCCAGGAAAAACCATGCGAGAATCGCGGCAATAGGTGGAGCCAGCGACATAAGCAGCATACCGAGGCGGGGACCTATAGTCTGAAACGCTTTGAAAAGGAAGGTATCACCAAGTATAAGTCCCACAACACCACTGATGACCAGGTTAAAATACTGGGAGCCGGAAATGTTAGAACTTCCCTCAACAAAAAAAAGTGTTACCAAAAGAAACACCGATGCGAAAAACATACGCGCTATATTTACATTAACCGAACCTATTCTGTGGGTGGCTTCGGTAAGAACAACTGAATTCCATGCCCAGAAAAGAGCTGCGGCCATCGCGGAAATCTCACCCAAAAACATCATAATTTACAATCCCATGCCAAAACTAAATTATTACAAAATCGTGGTAAAGCCAATGTTTAAATTGGAACCATGAAATTATCGATCTGCCGCCCGGCCTGTTGTTCACCATTTTTTTGCAGGAATCAGATTTCAGGAATCACAAATCAATTTTTGAAAGGGTAAAGATAGGTGGATTGAGGATAAAAAAAAAGAGGGGAGCCACCCCTCTTTGATCACAACATAATAAGGAGGCCAAGGGCCTGGGAGATTTATTTATGACTCTCTCTCACAAATAAGGAGGTAAAATCTATTGTACCAGGGAAACAGGATATTTTCTGCTTTCCGCTGCTTTCATTCCTGAGAAGAGCAACAATTTCATCATTATAGATTGAAAGTGAAGAGTTTGAGGAAGAGTTCCAATCTTTTCTTAAATTTATTATCCGGCTTACAAATTTTTCAGAAAAGGTGGAGTTTGTGGCCAATAACAAACAAACGGCGATTATTGTTAAAACTAAAAATATCATATCACATCAAATCAATAAACAATTCATTTTCTCAATAATTAAGCAACAATTACCATGCCATTTTAAGTTCAGCAAATTCAGGATTTTTTTTGTTTTCATTAATTTAGGCAAATAAGTCAGGAATACTTACTTATTTAAGCTTACGTTTACGCTTAACTTATTTCTATTTTTTTATGTGCGGGCAATTAGTTATAGTTACAGTAACAATTCCTATTTTCAGGAAAGATCGGGAAACAATTTATTATCTTTGGCAGAATAAATCCTGTTGGCAAAAAGATTGGTTCGCTCCTTTAAATGAGGCGCCGCAAAACCAAAAGCAATTGTTAAAGAAATCATCATAATCACAAACTGGTTTGGCCAAAGGTAAAGAGTAAATTAATTGATAATGGACAATTGATAATTAAAAGAGAACTAGTTTTTATGATATCTCACTTTGCCCTGTTATTCTTTGTAATCCATTTATTCCTTCAACGGGAAAATGCCGGGAAGAAAATCTGTAGAGACAAGGCATGCCTTGTCTCTACGAACGGCAAATAATATATATTAAACCTGACAAAAAAGGTTAAATTTTATTGGACGGTTATGCCACTAAGGTTAAAAATTTAAGAATAAGGTTCTTTTGAGCTTTTTGTGGGATTTGGCGCTTCTGTGATTTAGGTACGCCGGGGAGAGATGTGTATACCCAGAGGATGAAAGAGCCTCATGGCACAATTTGCCGTTCATGTCAAAGCAGACCCGGGGTCTGAGGCGGTGACAAATCAGATTGGGTACCGGGAATGCGCCCTAAGTGAGCCGTAACGCAAGTGAATCCTAAGTAAGCTTCGTTACACAATAGCATGGCAGTGGTCAAGCTCTCTAAAATGACGAAACCTGTTACCATAGCAGAAGAAACGGCAGAGCGCATGCTATGGACATGCCCGGAGTAAAGGGATCGGCGCGCGGGGAAGGGATACACATGAAACCGGGAGACCTTTGCCGAATGGGTTGGTGACCCAAAGGAAAAGATATAAGCGAAAGCGAAGTTCTTCTCTGTCGGTAAAGGAGTCGGAGATGCCCATAAGAGTGATGATCGGTAAGACAACATAACTTACCAGGAGCAAAGGAGCATTAATTCAGGTAACGATTTCAAAGAAAGGAGTATCTTCAAATTGACGAACAAAAGTAGTCTTAGAAAGAAGCCAAAGCGCAAAGAAATGAGCGACAAGGAGCGAATACGAGACTTTCAGCGAAAACTATATCGAAAAGCCAAACAGGAAAAAGAGTATCGGTTTTACATACTGTATGACAAAATCCACCAGAAACACTTTTTGCGGGAGGCATACAGAAGAGTAAAATCCAATGGCGGATCGCCGGGAACAGACAGGATCACATTCCGGGAAATAGAATCAAACGGACTGGAGAAGTTTATTGAGACTCTTCAAGAAGAACTAATGGAGAGCCGATATAAACCACAACCGGTCAAAAGGAAGATGATACTGAAAGAAAACGGAAAGCAGCGACCATTGGGAATACCAACGATAAGGGACAGGGTAGTACAGATGTCCTGTAAGATGGTAATAGAACCGATATTCGAAGCTGATTTCGAAGAGACATCATACGGATTCAGACCAAAACGATCAGCAGCCGACGCAATCAGGTCTATAAAGGTAAACCTGAAGGAAGGCAGAACTGAAGTACTTGACGCAGACCTGCAAAGTTACTTCGATACCATACCGCATGATAAACTGCTAATAACTGTAGCTCAGCGATTAAGCGATAAAAAGGTACTGCACCTTATAAAGCAATGGTTAAAAGCGCCCATAGAGGATGAAGGCAGAATCAGCGGGGGTAAGAAGAACAAAACAGGCATACCACAGGGAGGAGTAATAAGCCCCCTGTTGTCAAACATTTATCTTCATCTGTTAGACAGAATAATCTGTAAAACAACAAGTATTTTCAGCAGACTTGAGATAAAGATAATAAGATATGCCGATGACTTCGTTTTGCTTGGGACAAGGATACCGGAAGAAGCCAGAGAGAAACTTGGAGAAATCCTTCAAAGGATGGAACTGAGACTCAATGATGAAAAGAGCAGACTGGTCGACGCAAGAGAGGAGAAATTTGATTTCCTCGGATTTACCATAAGGTATGACAGAGATTACCATGGAAGAAACAGAAAATACTGGAATATAGTACCTAGTAAGAAATCTGAGAAAAGAGTCCGCGGGAATATTAAAGAATTCCTTGAAAGAAACAGGCACAGAAATCCGGAAATAATAGCCGGTGGACTGAATCAACGAATTAAAGGCTGGATAAACTACTATACGATAGAGAAAGTGAGTTATCCGGGTGTGTCGAAAAGAAATCTGAGATGGTACCTTAGCAATAAGTTATACCGCTTCTACAGAAGGAAGAGTCAGCGGAAAAGTAAACTCTACAACCAGGGAGCCTTTGATAAACTGGTCAAAAAGTACGGAATGACCGATCCATCAAAATACCGACCAATGACGACTGTGAAAGCTTGAGAAGAAGCCTGTCTGTAAGCCGTGTGCGGGAAAATCGCAAGCACGGTTTGACGAGGGGGGATGAGGCGATCTGAGAAGATATACGCATATTTAGGCACATACGGAGAAATCCTGAAACTGACTAAAGCGGAATCTGAACCTTTGATCCTCATCCTCTACTCTACTGGCTTTTCTTCTGCCTGAATCAGCGTAATCAGATAAATCCGCTGTCCTCTTTTTAATTATTCATTGTACAATAATAATTACTAATTGAATTTTTGCCATTTTGTGGTCTTTTACCCCGGCATCCAAACTTCAGACACAAAAAATTACTCTGAATTAAATATATCTTTTTGCTTTCATAAAAAAAGATTTGGATAATATAATAAAACCATATAGTTTTGTCCTTATTTTCTGGAGTGATATTTATGGATATTATCGAATTAATAGGTTTCGCGGCAGCCTTGTGCACAACCTTATCTTACGTGCCACAGGCTATAAAAACAATAAAGACAAAAAATACCGGCGATCTTTCACTGGTAATGTATATCATCTTAAATATGGGAATATTTTGCTGGCTGCTTTATGGTTTTCTTATCTGGTCGATTCCTATTATCGCGGCAAATATTATTACCATTATGCTTACATTTACAATATTGATGTTGAAAATAAAGTATAAATAGCTGATTTTAATCCGGACACCGCTAAAGTTTATTTTCTGCCATTGCGTACCCATTCCATGATATTCATCGGAGGCCGTTCATTTTCAAGTTCCCCGGCCATAAACCGCATGTAGGGATCAATATTTCTGAAAAAGAATTTGTATCCCTCACATAAATAATTCAGGCCCCACTCCCCCGATGGTGTTTTTTTGAACCTGTGCTTCGGGCATTCACCATTGCACGCGAATCGGTATTCGCAATCAAGACAATATTTTGGAAGACGATCATGTTTATCAGCTCCAAATTTTATCTGCTTATCTGAGTCGACCATCTCCTTCATGGAATCGTTCATTATATTTCCCAGTTTGTATTCCGGATAAACATAATGATCGCATGAATAAAGGTCCCCGTTATGTTCCATCACCAGTCCCTGCCCGCATTTTTCCCTGAATACGCAAAGATTGGGGTCTCTCCCTGTCCACGCCTCAAGAGCCACATCAAATGAATTCACAAAAACAGCGCCGACATCATTTCTAACCCACTCCTGGAAAATATTCCATAAGAAGCGGCCATACTGTAACGGCTCAACCGACCATTCCGTAACCAGCGCGGCATCCTTATAATCCTGTGTAACCAGGCTGACCGGATAATCCCCCTGAATGGAAGCGCGTCTTTCAACAATCGGGATAAACTGCATATATCGGCTGCCGGTATTTTTCAGGAAATTATAAACCTCAACCGCCCGGTGTGAACTATATTTTGTCACGCATGTCAGGGTATTAAATTCAACTTCGTAATGTTTTAAAAGATCAAGCCCCTTCATAACTTTTTCAAATGTCGGTTTTCCCCCCTTTAATACTCTGTAACGGTCATGGACCTTTTGAGGTCCGTCAACTGATAACCCGATAAGAAAATTGTTTTCCTTATAGAACCGGCACCATTTATCATCAATAAGCAGTCCGTTAGTCTGGAATGAATTTATAATTCTTTTTCCATTAGCGTATTTTTTCTGAAGATTAACTGCCTCTTCAAAAAAATCGAGCCCGAGGAGTGTTGGCTCCCCCCCCTGCCAGGTAAATGAAATAACCGGCACAGCCTGGGTATTGATATACTCTTTTATATATTTTTCGAGAACATCATGTTTCATTCTCCAGTCAGTTTTATTGCCATAAAGATTTTCCTTTTCCAGGTAATAACAATATTCACAATCAAGATTGCAGAGAGGCCCTGTAGGCTTAACCATCACATGAAACGCCAGAGAATTATACATTTTATTCCTATTTTTAAAAAATTATGAATAACGATATTTTCATATACCTTAGCTGCCAATGCCAAAAAGGAATAATAAAAAAAAATAATCATATTTTTAATCATAAACTGTCCAAGCCGGAAAAAATACACCCGCCCGGTGGCTGAGCGGAGTCGAAGCTACCGCCGCTGGTTTCGACTCCGCTCAACCTCCGGCTGTGTTCATTAGAAATTTTGCCATTTTGCGTTAAACTTGACTCCTTACGGAGTAATCATAAACTTTCAAGCCAGAATTTCAATATTGTCCTGATTACTCCCCTTTTGTGACACTACCACGGTATATCCTCCCCGTCAATGAAGAAAGGCGCTTCATTGCCACCTCCTCCAAAGGTAATGGCACTAACATAGTGAAACGAAAGAAATATTGCGTGAATATAGTTATCCCCCAACATCAATATTTCTTGTGAAATGTATTTCTAATATCAATTAAATAGAATGATAACATTAATTGGCTAATCTATTGTTATTAAATTCTTTACAACCTCACCCCAACCCCTCTTACGCCACGGCGCACTTTAAAAGCCTTATCAAAGAGAGGGGCTTTAAAAGTCCCTCCCCTTACTAACTGGTCCTTATACACACTTAGCACAGGGGGTGTGGGCGAAATAATTATACTGGTGGAGGCTTTGCAGTTAAAATCACAAACATTTCTGTGGCAGTATCCAGACGTATTATTCCCCGCCATAGCGCCTGGGCGCCGGGCATTCCATCACCCTTTCTTCCTAAATGACCTCCTATTGCTCCAACCATTCGTATCGCCTCCTTTAGTGTTGGCGGCTTTGACGGATAGTTCTTTGTCTTGTTATAATAACAGTGTAGAGCCTTCCATTGAACATCCCTGAAAAATTCTGTACAGGGGAAATCTGGTCTTTCCCGTCCAAGCATTGTCATATAATATATTCGCCAGGCCACTACCATATCTATCCCAAGACTGGCTTCCAGGCTGTCTGTCGTTGATAACTGTCTATCCTTTATCCTGCATCCGCTTTTTAGTATGCGATGATATACCTCTATGCCCCATCGTCCTGTATACCATTCTACCCGTTTTACCGCGTCTTCGAACTTCTCTACTGCCGCTGTTGTCAACAGCATCCATTCTATCGGGGATTCTGTTGATGATGATCCCACCTCTTCTTTCAGATATACTGCCCACGCCTGTATCGATTCATCTTCTTTAAACCGCTTCGGCGGCATAAGATTAACTTCTGAAAACCGCAATTCCACCCTTGCGTCCCTCCCTTTTTTATTCCCTCTGCGTGGAAGGTGAATTTCAAGTGATCCGGCAATTTCCCGCTTTGACATATATTCCCACAAATCCTCATGATCTGTTTTCCGATTCCTGCTCCTCTCTGATCTTACCAGCAACTTTGGCCCTTCTGGTATCGCCTGGGCCGCCTTAAACAGTTCATAGATATCTGATTCCCGATCTCCTATGCTCACTATCATTGTTTCAGGACATAACTGCCGGACTTCGTTTACTTTCTTCAGGCTGTTTATCCATTTCATACTCTCTTTTTCTTCTATCGGCAATTCTTTTCGTCTTTTGCTTTTTCCCTGTTCCTCCTGATCCCGAGCCCAGCATTGAGCGTCAAGAACTCCCAATGGCGTTCCCTGTTCGCTGAAGGCCAGAGTATCATGTAATATCAAACCTATATTTTGGGCTTTTATTGTGTTTATAGGGCCAAGACCTTCTGTCTTTGGATGTGTGCTGTAATCTAATATTGTCGTATCCTGTGGAGCCAGTACTACTTTATGCTCTCTGATACGTTCGATTGTCGCTTCTTTATGGGCTGTTAATATTACTTCCATTTTTACATTCTCATTTTTGAAAAACCTGTATGCGCCTATAGCTGCCGCTTTATCGCCGCATGCTTCCGGTATATTCGACTGGGGACTATTAAAAAAATCCCCCGCTATTGTTTTTAATCGTTCCTTTAGACGATTATCATAAAAATTTACTCTGCCAAATTCTTCCTCTGTCCAATCGCTTCCTTTGCCCGGTGACGGTCTTTCTCCCAAACGATAGGGCTTTTCTTTGCAGAGTATTGTTTTCCAGCTTTTACTTAAATGATATAAATATATTTGCTTGCGGATTCCGTCCCGCCTGCCTGAGCTCTTTCCCACATATTTCCAGTTGCCTGATATATAACTTGTGCCTGTAAATCTCTCCGGGTCTATATATGTCTCTACCAGTACCGGGGATACTGAATATCTTTGTTCCCAATCTTTTGGCAAACGTGATAGTACTCTCGATAATACATATGATGCAAGATTCTTTACCTTTATCGTTGGCAATATTAAAAAGCGGGCGTTGTTTAACACATATTTTATATTATCGTTTTTCGCTGATTCGCTCCAGCCGATATATTCATCACGGGCCTTTAGCTTCCAGCCGCCTGAACTGAAACTCAAGGCCCCAATATAACCATATATACTGCTTTTAACAATATATCTTATCTGTGCTCCGCATAGATGTCCGCTGCCAAGATAATGATATTGATCAAGTAAAGATCGCCATATTTTTGAATCCTTACTATAACGGCTTGTAATTGGTTCTACAGTAATTATGCCCAATTCTGATAACTTGCAGGTAATCTCATTTATCTGAACTTCCACCCTTTTTTCACTTCTTTTTTCGAATGAATATTTTTGTTTTATCTCGGGAAGTTTTATGACTCCTCTTCGATTTAGCTCGGCTAAAGCTTTTCTACAGCTCATATCCTGTAGATTACCATTTGCCGAACGCCAGTTCATTGTCTCACAAACCATACGGGATAGTTCAAGACGAGATATTTCCGGTTTTTTCTCTATGGCTTCGTTAATGAGATCGATAATTTCTTGTGTATATATTTTTCCATAAATTTGCATACATAAAGATAATTACATTGCTTTCCTGTGTCAAGTGTGTTTAAGGACCAGTTACTAAGGGGAGGGATTTAGGGTGGGGTCTGAATACCAGGAAAACACTAAAGATACTATATTTTTGCTCTATCTTGGTGCCATTACCTCTGCCACAGGCATCCCTATGGGGCAAAGGAGGAGAAATGACTTGATATCCCCCTTTGGAGGGGGTGACCTCCGGTCGTCTTTTGCCGGAAGTCGGGGGAGGACTCACCTCGGGCAACCACAAAACTTTTACCTGACAATAAAACAATATACTTGTTAGAAAAGCCTTACCATTTTACTTAGGATTTTATTTTCTTATGGAAAATTCTGTCATTTAAAATTGTTAATGCGCATAAAAAAGCCCCGTCAGATTCTCACATACTTTTAAATCCAACGGGGCTGAAAAATTCACAATATTTTATTTGTTAATTTATATTTCCTTTCAAACGCGCTATTTCATCACGAAGTTTTGCGGCCCTTTCATAATCTTCCTTTTCTATCGCTTCTCTAAGGTTATCCTGCAGATTCGCGATGCGTGTTTCGGGGGAAGGTTTCGCGGCTCCCTGCGCTGTTTCTTCCTCTTCCGGTTCGGCTGAAGCTTCCTCATCTTCATTAGCGGGAAGAAAGGACGCCGCGGCCATAACTTTTTCATTCACAAAAATCGGCGCCCGGCTTCTGACAGCCACTGCGATCGCGTCACTGGGACGTGAATCAATCTGGTTGGTAATTGATGAAACTTCGAGGACTATCTTCGCGTAAAAAGTATTATCCTTAAGTTCATCAATAATTATTTCATTAACAGTCGCCCCCAGGTTATCAATAAGGTTTTTCATCAGGTCGTGCGTAAGAGGCCGGGGTGGTTTTATCCCCTCAAGCTCAAGCGCGATCGACTGAGCCTCAAAAGCTCCGATAATTATCGGCAGTCTCCTGACCCCGTATGTTTCCTTTAGAAGCAAAGCATAAGCCCCTCCGGCGGAAGGGCTTGATGAAAGACCTAATATTTCTACTTCAACTTTATCCAAAACTCTACTCGGATTTTACTTTTTTTATTTCTTCAATTAATGCGGGCAGCACTTCGAAAGCGTCGCCTGCGATTCCGTAATCAGCTACCTGAAATATCGGAGCGTCTTTATCCTTATTTATCGCGACAATATATTTGGATGAACGCATTCCGGCCAGATGCTGGATAGCGCCTGAAATACCCGCTGCCACATATAGATTCGGCGATACTGTTTTACCAGTCTGCCCGACCTGCTCGGCGTGAGGTCTCCATCCGGCGTCTACAACAGCCCTTGATGCGCCAACCGCAGCTCCGAGAGCGTCAGCCAGATCTTCAATAAGGTTAAAATGTTCCGGTCCTTTCATGCCTCT
This sequence comes from Melioribacteraceae bacterium, assembly GCA_963677445.2. Classification (GTDB taxonomy): domain Bacteria; phylum Bacteroidota; class Ignavibacteria; order Ignavibacteriales; family Melioribacteraceae. The sequence continues at coordinate 51,954 of CAXXGF010000003.1, forward strand.
TCCGCCCGAAACAATTATTTCCGCTTCAGATACATCAAGTTTGCCTTCCGATTTTTTAACCTCGGTAACAACACATGAAAGATCAGGGTCTGGTATTTCGGTGGTCACAACCTCAGCTTTTGTTTCGGTTGGTTCACCAGGTGAGAATACATTAGGGCGGAGTGTAAAAACTTTAACTGCGCTTTTTAAGGCGACATCTATTAATGCTTTTCCGGCATAAACAGGACGTGTCGCGGTAAGCGAATCCTCTTCTGCCTCAAGAGCGACACAATCCATCGCTATTCCGGCATCCAGTTTAATTGTTATCCTCGGCGCCAGGTCTTTTCCCATCGCGGTATTGGGAATAAGAATAATATCCGCTCCGACTTCCGACGCGTGACCGGCCACCGCTTTGGCATAACCGCTCGGGCTGTAAAGTTCGAAAGCTTCATTTTTAAGGAGGGTTAATTTGGGAACACCATATCCCCCTATCTGCTCAGGAGCTTCGACGTTGTTGCCAACACAAACCGCTTCAGTTTCACAACCCAGTTTCTCCGAAAGCTTTTTGGCAAGGCCGGCTGCTTCGAAGGAGGATTTTTTTATCTGTCCGTTTCTCTGTTCAACGAAAACTAAAATTTTATTTGCCATCTGATAACTCCTAAATTACTTTTGCTTCTTCTTTTAACAATCTGACCAGTTCAGGCGCTGCTGATGAGTCTTCACCAACAATCTTGCCGGCCTGCTTCGGAGCAGGTTTTTTCATTTTGAGTATTTCCAGCGAGTTATCAGCCGCTGCCGCATCTTTTTCCTCGATTTTTTTTCTTTTGGCCTGCATTATTCCTTTAAGAGAAGCGTAACGTGGTTCATTAAGTCCTTTCTGAGCGGTAATAACTGCCGGGAGAGAAGTTTCCACCACTTCTTTTCCACCTTCTATTTCTCTTTCGGCGGTAATTTTATTTCCATCCAGTTTGAAGTCAACAACCACACTTACTGAATTATAGCCTAATATTTCCGCTGTGAGCTGTCCGGTAACAGAGTTATCAAAATCAACCGACTGTTTTCCGAAAAATACCAGTTCGGCATCAAGTTCTTTTATTGCTTCCGCGAGGGCTTTGGCAACCGCAACCGGATCGCGGTAATTATCATCTTTAAGTAATACCGCGCTGTCGGCACCCATCGCGAGCGACTTACGAATTGTTTCTTTTGCTGAATCACCGCCAAGAGTTACTACTACCACCTCTCCGCCGGCGGCTTCTTTTGTTTTAAGAGCTTCTTCTATCGCAAATTCATCATATGGGTTAACAACATATGTAACCCCGTTCGGATCAATTGTTTTTCCATCTGCGCCGATAGAAATTTTTGCCGCTGTATCGGGCACATGACTAACACATACTGCTATCTTCATCGACCCTCCTGGTCAGGGATAGTTTGTGAATTAGTTATTTATTTTAATTATTATCCTACAAAGATAACAAAAAAAGGTTTCTAATAAAATCGGACTATAGCTATTAAAAGTTTGAAAATATTACGTTTCTTATTGTTTTTTATCCCTGATAAATTGAACAATTATTCATATTTGTTCCCGATATCAACTATTTCACCACAATATGGAATAATGAAAATTTCCGGCTCTTATATATTTTCCAGCCTTTTTAAGCAACTATGCTGTCTGTCCGGTTAAGCCTGTCATAAGGGGAGTGCAGTATGCAACGGGTCAGGCCTGTGTCAAAATTGTAATCGATTGAGAATGGACTTATGATGCTCCGGGAATGTATTCGGGGAAAGGATTCCCGGCTTATCAGTCTTCTCCGATTTAATTCCGGTCTGTCCGGTTCAGGCATATAAAAACTCCCGGTTATTCGCATTACGGAAAAATTACTAAACCTCAGGAGTATTTATTTTATTTTCTGTTATTAAATAATTATTATTATGCTGTGTATGATTCTTTATTTCGGAAAAATATTTATCTTTGAAAGAACTAAAATAAATTAAATACCTTCTAAACTGAATTTGATCATTTGGAGGGATGCTAAATGAGAAAACACCTTTTGTTTATCATACTCTTGATAACTAATCTGAATATGGCCGCTGATGTTTACCTGAAAAGCGGAAAAGTCTGGACAAATGTTACCATACTAAAAGAATTGGAAACTGACTATTCCATTACAATTGAAAGCACAGGAAATGAGAGAACTTCTCTGAGTAAGGGCCAGATAATAGGAATAGCAGATAAACAGATCGATCCTGAAAAAAGCTCTGAACTGAAATTTTTCACTGATGACCAGTTAAAGGAATTGGATGAGAAGTGGGCGTGGAAATACCTGGCAAATTCAAGAGTACCCGCGAATTCCACGCCGGGAAACCATTATTCCCCTCTCGCAAACCAGCCAAATTTTATGATCAAAATTGAGGGAGGCTATTCCTACCGATTAGCTGACATTGAGGATGATTACTCCGGGTATGAGGGATATATCAATGAACTTAAAAACGGATTCAATATTTCAACCAGTCTGACATATTTTTTCACCGGGTCTTATGGGATTGAATTGAATTATACCCGCTTTTCTTCTTCAAGTTCTAAAGATAATATATATTTTGTGGACCCACAAACCAATGATTTGTTTATGGGCAGCATGGAAGATAAAATAACATTCACTTTCATTGGAGCAGGCATTGTCAGGCGCGCTTTGTTTCCAAACAGAAAATTCCAATGGCACTCAGGATTATCTGCCGGATACGTTTTATATAATAATGACGCCAGGATGGCTTATCTGCCACTGAATATTGAAGGCTCAACTTTTGGGTTGCGGGCGTTTGGAGAAATAGACTATTCAGTACAAGAGAATTTATCCCTCTGCGCCACTATCTCTGTGCTTTATGGCTCAATGGGCGAGATAAAAGTTAACGGCGTTAAAGTCTCTCTGGATCAAAGGGAAAGCACGAGCCGGATTGACATCAATATCGGCTTAAAATACTTATTCAACTGAGTTGAGTTTTTTCAACGGCAATTATACTTTCGATAATTTTTAACTAACTTACTATTTTCCGGAATTCTTGAGGATAGAATGAGAACTTCAATTTTATTAATGACAGCAATAATCACTATATTATTTTTATCTTCCTGTTCTACGAATAAATTCATTGCGCTGAGTGATAATTCCGATTGTGTAACAACCCTGGAAGGAAGATTCCTTACAAAAGATGAATATAACTATTACGCCCCCATTCTTCTTTTCGAAAAAAAATACAAAATGGGAAAAGTTATAAAATTTGATGACGCCGGAGTATTTTTTGTTGAAAAGAAAAGCGGAATTCTCCATTCGCCCGACACACTTTCCTTTAAGTATAATGAAATACGCGCAGTAGTGGACTCTAATAAACAATGTATATGGGGAGAATTAAAAAGCAGGGAAAAACAGAAGGTTGAATTGAGATTATACGCCACACGCAAGGATGACCCTGAATATTCTCCGATTTATATTGACATGGTTTCGGAAACTGATTTTTCCTACTGTGTTAAGCCTGGGGTATATGTTATCTCCGGAATTTACAGGGAAGAAAAACCTTCATCGCTTGATAAAGCCTATGTAAGCATCCGTCAGCCGCTATTCGAATTTGTAGTAGAGAAAGGGAAAACAAATTATCTTGGGGATATCACCCTGGTGGCCGATAATAAAAAGACTCAAAACACTTTATCGGTTGCTTTTAAAGAACAGGGCTCGGCCTCACCTTTGATAGGCGGTTTATTCGGCGGCCTCGCTTACGGAGTTACAAACGCCCTTTTGAATGCCACGGCTGATTCTTGCGGATCTTTTAACCTTGATATTATTCACGACAAGGAATATGAATCGAAATCAGGAAAACCGGTTGTGAATACCCATCTTCATGAATTGCGTGACAGCGGAACAAAAATAAAATAAATCCATCCGGTAACTATCCCCGGAGAGAGAACATTAAGCCAGAATTTTAGATTTATAAATAATTGCCTCTCCGATAGTTTATCTTATTTTTTGGTCCTATCTGGAAAATAGTGGGTAATTGGATTTCAGAACTACTGTCTCTTCAAGGAGATATATCATAATCCGGCAAAACCGGAAAAATTGTAATCCCAGGTTCAGAACTCCTTACTCCTCGCAAAAAGAAATCGCGGAATTATTAGAAAATATCACAAGAAGTTTTTATCCATCTATTACTTGGCAAGGTCTTTCCTTAGCCACAAATGATGTGTTATAAATTTACAATTCTAGTGATCTGAGTTTATCCCCGGGGTCCCAAGGTATTTGATTATCCAGGGTGGTTTGTGAATCCTCTACAAGGATTTTGTCTTATGGTTTAATATTCTTACCCCATTGGGACGTTCCGCACTAATTACTGCCTCTACAAGGCAAATGAGAAAATAAAGAACCTTGTATAGGTTCCCAGTAATGCGTCAGTCCCCCTGGGGTAGAATATGATAGAGAACATGGTAAACATCTCTGTAGGAGATGCATAAAATGGCGTTCAAATTCAATCATTTTTGAAAATAATACAATGTCAATGTATTGGTTCAGTACACTATTCGATAAGATAAAGAAAGACCTGCCCAAGTTGTTTCCTTATCGAATTATACCGAGATTTTATTTTGCGAATAAATCCATCTAAGTTATTGTTTTTTATAACCGGGATCAGGAGTTCTGAGATTATGAATCGTACTTTTACTCCTCTTTTCTAAAATGCCCCGGTTATTCGACAGGGAAAAAAGCCGAAAACGATTACGATTTTTTCTGAATTTATTTTTGGTCATGGCCTGGCCAGCCTAAGTTTTTAATTTTTCCTTTGTTTCCCTGAAAAGCGAAATAACCTTATCCTTATTAGGAAGACTGATCAAACTGAATATCAGTTGGTAGCCTGCCGGAACAAGACATAACCACATATATGGATTTGAATAAATAAAATCATTCCTTACCGCGAGGATTAAAATAACACCCCCGAAAATTGATGCCCCCTCCAGCATTGATAACTTAACTATATGCTGGGAAAAATACAGTCTTAATCCCGGGTCAATATTTTCATCACTGCCGCCGCTTTCAACATTAAAATTGATTTTCCCGAAAAGCATTTTTGATGGAATTATCTTAGCGGCAGAAAGAACCGCTATGAATAAAAGACCCAGAATCCCAAGCATTGTATCCACAACAAATTTATTGCTGCCTATTTTCCCTGCCTCTTCCATGCCATCCAAATACAAATAAATCCCGATGCCAATAAATATTATTATCCCCGCGATTAAAAATAAAGATATCAGTTTAAGAGGCATGAGCTGCTTTTCTTTCAGGTTTGTTTCAAATTCAGATAAATCCATATCCCTGATAACATTCATTTTTACTCCCCTGTTTTGTTATTTTATTTTAAGAACACGACTCCGTTGAATTGATTTCCGGGAAATGATATTCCGCGAAAACTTAAAAACATTATCAATCCCGATATTGTCATTATGGAACTGAAGCTGCCTTTTTCGCCTCCTGAATACTTATCTCATCAAAACCTCCAAGACCTCCGTCAATAAAATAAATATCGATTGGTTTAGATAGATTAATACTCGACAATATCTTTTCCAGTCCGGTAAATGAATCAAGAATATCCTGGTCTTGCCAGTATTGTTTCGAGACAGCAATCAGAAACCGGTATCTGTCATCCTTAATTTTCAGATCGAACTGTAGCTGCTGCTCATTTGTCATAAAAATACCAGCGAGCATAAGTCCCGAGCCAAGTAGTTCTACATCAGCTTCCGGAATCTCCTTTTGATAATATATTTGATGATTCATTTCACCAAATTCCATCACTTCTTCCCCGTATGGAACTGTAAAGATTCTTACAACAAGATATAACGCGATAATAATCATACCGGCAACGGTAATGACAGCCGTTTTCCAGCCTGAAGCTTTTTCTCCACCATTTTCAAGATACTCATTAAATCTTTTCTCCTGAAATTTTTTAAATACCAGGTATGATACCAGAGAATAAAATAGCGGTATTAACATTTTCGGAATTTTATCGCTGATTTCCTCCGGCAAAGCAATTATCAACTCAAAAAGAGCAAGGAAAAATAATATACCGAAGACTAATGTTTTTTTCCCCTTTTCCTCATCTCCAAACTCCCTGAAATTGCTAAATAACATATAAGCGCCTGAAAGCGGTCCCCCAAGAAATGTAGCTACATTAATTGCTTTTTCAGAAAACACTCCTCTTTTCTCCAATTTCCGCTCCTCCATAATATCTGTATAATTAGTTTTAAAATTCTATGCCGGCCTTATCAAAAAAAATCATCATAACCACAATTTTAATTCTTCTTCCTGCAGCATAATAATTACCTCATAACAACAGGCGACATTTTCCCCGGGTATGAGAACAACCCGTTATGTGAGAGTGACCGAAACTAAATTCCGTAAAAAAATAATCAAATAATTACCTGACCATGTATTATAGTAATTTGCAATTACCATAGTTCTATTAAATAACAGGATTAAAATAACCAAACAGTACATATTTTCAAAACCAATACTCACCCTTTATTTAACGGGCAGCCTGAATTAACTCCTGCAAGATCTTTCTTTTACCCCGTTTTAGCCCGACAATCCGGCTTAGCCCGACAATCCGGCTTAGCCGGTTTAAAATAAAAAAGCCGTCCGGAAAGGACGGCTCGGATAAACTCATTACATATATCAGCTATTCTCTTACAACCCATGTTTTCACATCGGCTGTAACATCATGATGAAGTTTAATATTCGCAGTATAAATTCCAAGCGCTTTAATCTGCTCGGGAATTTCAATTTTCCTTTTATCGATGTCATAACCTTTTGATGCCAGAGATTCAGAAATCATCTGAGGTGTAACTGTTCCGAATATTTTATCCTCTTCACCAACAGTAACGGGAATTGTCACAGAGATTTTCCCAAGCTCTTCGGCGAGGCCCTTAGCCGATTCCAGCTCTTTGGCCTGCTTGCGCGAAACCTGTTTTGTCTCTTCTTCAAATGCGCGGATATTGCCTTTATCGGCAACAAAAGCGATCTGCCGGGGGATAAGAAAATTCATCGCAAAACCATTTTTTACCTCGACGATATCGCCTGTCTGTCCTAACTGATCATAGTTTTTTCTTAAAATTACTTTCATTTATTTATACTCTCCCCTGACTATTTAACTGCTTCTGAAACAAATGGCATAATGGCGATCTGTCTTGCGCGTTTGATGGCGCGAACAAGCTCACGATGCTGACTTGCGCTCAGACCTGTAATTCGGCGAGGAATAATTTTCCCCTGATCGGTAATAAATTTCTGTAATTTTTTCGGGTCTTTATAATCGATATATTCTTCTATTACTCTTCTTACTCTTTTAGATTTCATTTTTCGACTCCTTGATTAAATTGGATTCTTCATCCGTAAGGAATTTATCGAACGAATTATCTTCATAGTTGTTGTCCTCATCATCCGATGAATAATCACTATCGTATTCTTCCTCGTTCGATTTGTTGAATTTGTTTAAGAATTGAATTCGTTTAGCTTTTATTTCAACAATTGTCCTGTTTCGGTTATCGTCTGATCTGAATGTCCGGCTTTGCAATTCACCATCAATCAACACAGCGCTTCCTTTGTGCAACCTGTTCCGGCAGCTGTCTGCCAGTTTATTCCACGCGACCACACCTACATAACATACATCTTCCTGCCATTGGTTGCTGCTGTCTTTATAACGGCGGTTGGCCGCTATATGAAAATTAACAACAGGAGTATTATTTGAGGTATTTCTGAAAACGGGGTCCTTGGTCAAATTCCCTGCAACAACGACGCTATTTAATTCAGGCATCTTCAGCTCAGCCATAAAACCTCCCAGACTTATCAAAATATAATATACTAACTTTCACTATCTGCAGCATTTTCTTTCGTTTTTTCAGCTTCTTCAGTTTCCTTCTCACTCTGTGCGGCAGCCGCTTCTTCAGCAGCGGCGGCTTCTTTGGCTTCCTCTTCTTTACGGTTGGCCAAATCAGCATAATGCTGAAGATCTTTTTTAACCAGAGCAATTGTTAAAAACCGGATGATAGATTCATCAAGTCGATAAAATCTTTCAAGTTTACTTATCATATCGGCGGGCGCGGTAAATCGGATCACAACATAAAAGCCGCTCTTGGCTTTATTTATGGGGTAAGCGAGTCTTTTTCTCCCCCAGTTGTCTAAACCTTCGATATTCCCACCATTTTCGGTGATAGTGTCTTTGACCTTCTTTATCGTTGCGTCAATTACTTCATCTTCCAGGGACGCATTAATGATCACGACACTTTCGTAATGTTTGTTTGCCATATATCCTCCCTATGGACATTTGGCCCGGGATTGCTGCCCGAGCAGGGTTCATAAAAAAAAACAGAATTTAAATATAAAATTATTTTATCAGCGGCGCAATAACTAATGCGACTACCGACATAAGTTTGATCAATATATTTAATGATGGTCCTGATGTATCTTTGAACGGATCACCGACGGTATCACCAACAACAGCCGCTTTATGAGCTTCCGATCCTTTAACATATTTAAAACCATCTATTGTAATTCCTTCTTCAATCATCTTCTTCGCGTTATCCCAGGCTCCTCCTGAATTCGACTGGAAAATTGCCATCAGAACACCGCTTGTTGTAACACCGGCGAGCATACCCGCAAGCATTTCTTTACTGAATAATCCTACCAGCACAGGCACAAGAACAGCCATCAGGCCAGGTAAAATCATCTCTTTAATAGCGGCCTGAGTAGAAATTTCCACACATTTTGCGTATTCCGCTTCCGCGGTTCCTTCACGCAATCCTTTAATTTCCCTGAACTGACGTCCAACTTCAATAATCATAAGTTTTGCCGCGCGTCCAACCGCGCCCATAGCCTGGGCAGAAAAAACGAATGGCAGCATCGCTCCAATAAACAGTCCGCCCATAATGAAAGGATCTGCGAGATCAATAACTGCAATTCCCGCCTGCTGACGGAAAGCAGAAAACAGCGCGAGAGCTGTTAGCGCGGCGGAACCGATCGCGAAACCTTTTCCGATAGCCGCTGTTGTGTTGCCAACCGCGTCAAGTTTATCCGTTCTCTGTCTTACTTCTTTGGGCAATTCAGCCATTTCCGCGATACCGCCGGCATTGTCAGATATCGGGCCATAGGCGTCAACAGCAAGCTGTATTCCGGTTACTGAAAGCATCCCGAGCGCGGCGATTGCTATTCCATATAAATTCGCGAAATAAAAAGCGCCGATAATACCTGACGCGATTATTATTATCGGAAACGCTGTCGACATCATTCCAACTCCAAGACCCGAAATAATGTTCGTCGCCGAGCCGGTTATTGACTGGCTGACTATTCCAATCACAGGTTTTTTACCGGTTCCTGTGTAATATTCCGTGATCAAACCGATTAAAGTGCCTGCCACGAGTCCGATTATTGTTGAGTAAAACACACCGAGACTTGAATATTCAAAACCGCCAAATGTCCAGTTTTCCGGAAGAGTGTTAGTAATTATAAAATATGATGCCACGAGCATCATTCCGGTAGCGCTGAATTCACCGATATTAAGAGCCGTCTGTGGATCCCCCCCTTCCCTGACACGGACAAAAAAGGTGCCGATAATCGAAAGTATTATTCCTGAACCTGCCAGAAACAGAGGTAAAAGAACAGCTTCAAGAGACAATTCAGGCACATCGGGAGTAATAAAAATCGCTCCAAGCACCATCGCTCCGATAATGGCTCCTACATAAGACTCAAAAAGGTCGGCGCCCATACCGGCAACATCACCTACGTTATCGCCAACATTATCGGCAATTGTGGCCGGGTTGCGCGGATCATCTTCAGGAATACCTTCATAAACTTTGCCAGCAAGATCAGCTCCCACATCGGCTGCTTTGGTGTAAATACCTCCGCCTACACGGGCAAAAAGAGCGATTGATGACGCGCCGAGCGAAAAACCGGATATAACATTTATCACCTGAACCATGTCCCAGCCGATAATATTACGGTAAATAATGAAAAGACCACTAAGGCCAAGTATACCCAGACCAACAACGTTCATCCCCATGATCGTTCCGCCCGAGAACGCTATTTTTAGCGCGGGTCCCAAACCGGTAATAGCTGCGTGTGTAGTCCTGACATTCGACTTGGTGGCGGCAATCATACCAAGATATCCGGCCAGCGCGGAACACAATGCGCCGACAACAAAAGATACCGATATAATCCAGCTTGAATTTGGTTTATCACTATTGAAATAACCCAGAATAACAGCAACGACCAGTACAAAGAATAATAACACTTTATACTCAGTCTTTAAAAAAGCAATGGCGCCGTCACGAATATTCCGGGATATTTTAGCCATTTTTTCATTTCCCGGGCTTTGCTTATCGATCCAGCTATTTTTAATAAACGCATAAACCAGGGCAATTACCCCGGCAACAGGTACCATATATAATATTGATTCCATATAAACCCCTTAACCTGAAATTTGATTTCCGCTGTTTAATGTTAATTCCTGTGTTCGTTTACTGAAATATTCGAGCATTCCTTTAAGTCCGCCCGTAAAAAAATGTTCAATAGAATTTATTGCTGTAGTAAATCCGTCATCCATAACTTTCATTACATCATCCGGAACTTTACTTAAAACATAATCAGGCATCATACCGTTCAAAAAATCTGAACCAATTCCAAAACGGAGCCTGGGAAAAGAATTTGTCTCTAAAAATTCAATAATAGAAGAAAGTCCGTTATGACCGCCATCTCCCCCCCGACCGCGTATACGGACATCACCCTCTCTCAGATTGAGGTCATCAACAACAACAAGAATATCTTCGACATCAATGGAGTATTCATCCACTATTTGCAAAGCAGCCATTCCGCTCAAGTTAACATAAGTAACAGGTTTAACAAGCAGAAAGGGAGAACCTTTCAGTTCTCCCTCCGCAATTAAGTAATCACCTTTTCCATCCCTGAATTCAAGCTTATGCTTTTCAACAAACCTGTCAAGGATCATAAATCCGATATTATGCCGCGTATTCGAATATTTTTTGCCTGGATTACCAAGCCCGAATGCAGCCCGCAGTTTTATTCTTCCTTTTCTTTGCCTTTACCAATAACTTCTGGTTCTGCAGGTTCTTCACCTTCTTCAACAGCTTCTTCTTCACCTTCTTCAGTGCCGCGTGGAAGAATAACTGATACGACAACTACCTCATCTTCCTGCAGGAATTTCATATTCTCAAATTCCAGGTCCTTCACATGAATTGAATCTTTAAGGTCCATATCTGTGATATCTATTTCAAGATGATCAGGAATATGACGGGGAAGACATTCAACATCAACTTTATGAATAGCCTGCTGAACTACTCCGCCTTTTTTAACGCCGATCGATTGTCCTGTCAGCACCAACGGAACTGATATCTGAACAACTTCACCTTTTGTAAGGCCGAGAAGATCGAAATGAACTATTTTTTCTGTAACAGGATCAAACTGAAGATCCTTTATCACACAACTTTGACTTTCTTTTTCACCTTCAATCTCAAGGATTACAACATGTGTTTCCGCGGTATATACAAGCGGGAAGAGTGATGTATTTACAGTATATATCGAAATCGCTTCATTACCTTTTGAATAATAGACTCCGGGAACATAACTTTCTCTTCTCAGTTTATTCAGGTCACCTTTGGTTCCTGGTTCTCTTTTCCAGGCCTTTAATACAATTTCAGACATTTTTCTACTTTCTCCGATATATTATTTCTTAACACTAACCTTTATCTATTTCAAAAAGGGAACTGATCGACCTGTTTTCGAAGGAACGTTTTATCGCTTCGGCAAACAGTTCGGATGCAGTCCTGATCTTTAACCAGCTATATTTATTCTCAAATTTCAGGGGAATTGTATCGGTCGCGTACAGCTCATCTATGCCCGATTTTTCCAGTTTATCCAGAGCGTCTGCCGAAAAAAGAGGATGTGTAACCGCTCCATAAACAGCCCTGGCTCCTTTGGCTTTTAATGTATGCACGGTAGCGGCGAATGTTCCCCCGGTATCAATCATATCATCGACAATAAGAACATTTTTCCCGTCAACTTCACCAATAACATGCATAATTTGCATTTCATTTGCCTGGGGCCGCCGTTTATCTATAACAACAAGTCCCGCGTTTAGTCTTGTAGCATATGAACGTGCCAGTTTTATTCCCCCCATATCGGGAGAAACAACCACAAGATTATCAAGGCGGTTTTTAAATACCGAAGTGAATATACTCGATCCGTAAAGATGATCAAACGGTATATCAAAAAACCCCTGTATCTGTGGTGTGTGAAGGTCCATCGCAATAACCCTGTCCGCTCCGGCTTTCGCAATCAGGTTGGCGACAAGCTTGGCTGTAATCGAAACCCGCGGCTGGTCCTTTCTGTCCTGCCGGGAATAACCGAAATATGGGGTGATGACAGTCACTCTTTTGGCTGCCGAACGTTTGGCGGCATCCACCATTATCAAGAGTTCAAGCAGATTTTCAGCAGGTGGCTGAGTGGGCTGTACTATATAAACATCGCGCCCCCTGATATTCTCCTGATATTTCACCCATATTTCACCATCTTTAAACGTTTTTATATCAACCGAACCAGGCTCAATATTTAAATATCGGGTGATTTTATCAGTTAATTCAGGATTCGATCTTCCTGAAAATACTCGAGGCTTTTTGTCGGGCATGGCCTTATTAATTTATGATCTTTATTTTATAGACAGATTTCAAATATACTGAAAATAATATGTTAAGTCAAATTAAGGAATCCTGCCAAAACTAAGCGTTATCCTATTTTTTCACAAGATACCTTTTAATTTTCTGGGTAGTCGTTTTTTCAAATTCCGAGTCCCTGATGTGGAATTTTTTTATCTGTTTGTAACCGGCAAGGTTTTTATTCGCTTTTTTAACCTCTTCGGCAATTAATTTATTCATTAATTCATCAGTGATCTTGATATTATTCTCTTCTGAATAGGCAATAAAAGTCTCGGCGTCAACAACCACCTGTACCGCTATTACCTCATCCAGCTTTTCATCTTCCTCTCCATATACCATCGATTCAAGAATGTAAGGACTCCTGTTTAAAATATCCTCTATTTCCTCGGGAAAAACATTCTTGCCGCTTCGTGAAATTATGACATTTTTTTGTCTTCCCTGAATGTGAAGGAATCCATCTTTGTCAATAAATCCCAGGTCGCCGGTTTTAAACCAGCCATCTTCGAATGAGTCATTTGTCAAATCATCATTTTTATAATAACCAAGCATAACATTGCCACCTTTGGCCCATACTTCACCGACTCCATCGGCATCCGGCCTGTCAATTTTTATATCAACACCGGGCAAAGGAATGCCTGCCGCGTTATCCTTAAAACTATTAAGCCTGTTAAGAGCAAGAATTGGTGAGGTCTCGGTCAGGCCATAACCCTGTAAAAAATTGAAACCGAATTCTCTTAATCCTTTTGCCACCTGGGGATCGGGAGCGGCTCCGCCGGCAATAAATATTCTTACGTGTCCTCCAAAACGGGCGTGAAGCTCTTTGAATAATTTTTTCTTAAGCCCTTTCATCCCGAGAAGAGAAGTGAAATTGGTCAGCTTAACAAGATTAGGAACAAGCAGAGACTTTACTTTATCTCCCGAAATACCTTTCATAATGCGTTTAAACATTTTATCATAAAGCAGAGGAACACCAAGCAGAATGGTAGCCTTTACCTTCTGAATATCATCAACTATTGTTTTAAGTCCCCTCGCGTAATGAACCGATGATCCCGCGTAGAGCGGACATAACATTCCGCAGGTGCATTCATAGGTATGATGAATCGGAAGAACTGAAAGGAACCTGTCATCAGGATACATCATCAGCATGCTGACCATGCCCACAAGATTGGCGGCAAGATTCCCCTGGGTAAGCATTACTCCTTTAGCGCGTCCAAGCGATCCCGAGGTAAAAATAATTTCAGCCATCGCTTTAGGATCAATCTCCGGAAGCTCTTCAACCGGCAGAGGATCGGCCTTTATTATCAGATCGACCATGCATAAAATTTCATCTTCACGACATTCACTGTCCATCGAAATAAACTTTTTCACCCTTTTAAGTGAAGAATGTTTCTCCCTGAAAAGAGGAGCGAAAGTATCAGAGAATATCACAGCTTCCGAATCTGATTCATGAATGATATTTAATATTTCATTTGAAGTGAGCTTCATATCAATCGGAACGATAACATAATCGAAACACATCGCGGTCAGAAAGGTCATCGCCCACTGGACACGGTTTTCACCTATGACTGCTATATGAGTCCGTTCCTTCAGTCCCAGGCTGTTAAGAGCTGAACCGAATTTTAATATATTCTGAAGCAGTTCATGATAAGTAAGATTTCCTATCGGAGTTTTGTTTAGATCCTCCAACGCAAGTTTATCACCATACTCCTTCGCACTAAGGAGCACCATGTCCTGTATTGAGGAAATTTCCGGCACATCATAAAGATCAGTCACATTACCCATTTGTAAATATCCTTTTTTGGGAATAATAAGAATACTATCTTTTCAAAATAAGAAATATTTTCGAAAAAATTAAATATAAAATTCAGGGCAGGCAAATTATAGATACAATGACAGGAAGGAACCCTTATTGAAGTATATGCCAATTTTTCAGTTTTATTAAGTCCCGGATATGTGAAGAATGAACAGTGATTAGTGATAAGCAACTACAGAAATTAAAATTCATAAGCCTGCATAGCCAGAAAAAATGAAGGAATGAACCTCTTCGGAATGTTTTTTGAATCGGATATGCTTTGTAGAAGCGGCATTATATGTAGAAAAATAACAACACAAAACCAAAAATCCCTGTAGGGAATCAACAGTGGACTGCCAAACATTGCGATAATTTAAGATTAACGTGAGTTCGCGATCATGATTGAGAAAGAAAATAATATTTCAGACGATCTAAAACCAGGTCCATGTTTATCTGCCTTTGGCATGGCCTTTCCTCCGCGGAATTTGTTTTAGATTAAAATAGATAACAAGATTGTTTGCATTTATTTGTCATCCAATTGTCAGGGGCCAGATAATTCCCCACCCTTGGGGTCACTTTATTCCCCAGCGCCGGTCCACTTTATTCCCCACCTCTAATTTAAAAAAAGCGCCATGCAAAAACATGACGCTTCTAATGAACAACTAAATGTTATATATATTACTTATTCTCTTCAGCTATCTCTGAAATGATGCCTTTCACCAATTCCCAGAATTTTTCAACATCAGGAATATTAACCATCTCGGCGGGTGAGTGGGCATTCTGTATTGTGGGACCGAATGAGATCATATCCAGCTCGGGATCAAGCGCGCCGAGAATACCACATTCCAGACCGGCGTGAATAGCCTTCATTTCAGCCTCTTCGCCAAATTTTTTCTTATAAAATTCACGGGAAAATTTCAGCAGTTTTGAATCAAGATTCGGCTGCCAGCCCGGGTATCCGTCACCGGTTGAAATTTCTTCCGCCCCGGCAAGATCAAGAACAGCTTTCACTATATTGGAAGCTTCCACTTTGGCCGGTTCCACCGAACTCCTCTGGCTTGTGCCTATTCTCAGAATATCACCTTCTGTAAAAATAGTGGCCAGGTTAGTTGAGGTTTCAACCAGTCCTTCAATATCAGGACTCATAGCGAGTATTCCATGAGGCATAGCAAGAATAACATCAATAATTTTACGTGTGAATTTCTTGCGGAATACTTTCTTTGGTTTATCCTCAAGTTTTGTCAGAGTTGCCTCCAGACCGCCATCATTAACTTTGAACTCAAGTAAAGTATCTTCAACAAACTGATCGATTATTTCTTTGGCTTTTTCTTCATTAACAGGGTCGATCATTATCTTTGCTTCAGCTTCGCGGGGTATCGCGTTCCTTTTGGAGCCGCCGTTTATCTCAGCGATTTTGAATTTTAATACCGAAAGACGATTGAGCAGTTTGCCGATAAGTTTGATAGCATTGGCTCTACCATTCGCGACATCCAGCCCCGAGTGACCACCTTTAAGACCTGTAACCATCAGCTCGTATGTTTCGAGTCCCGGTTTTGGTTCGGTATACCGAATATCAAAAAGCCCGGCAGTATCCAGCCCGCCTGAACAGCCGATATAAAATACGCCATCCTCCTCACTATCGAGGTTAAGCATCATTTTACCAGTTATAAAACCTTTTTCCAGGTTATTCGCTCCTGTAAGACCGGTTTCTTCATCAACAGTACATAATACTTCGAGTGGGCCATGAACAAAACTGTCATCGGTTACAGCGGCAAGTCCCGCCGCAACTCCTATTCCGTTGTCCGCGCCGAGTGTGGTGCCATCCGCTTTCAGCCAGTCTCCATCCCTGATAAGTTTTATCGGGTCATTATCAAAATCATGTACTGTGCCTTTGTTCTTTTCACATACCATATCAACATGTCCCTGTATAACAACAACAGGAACATTTTCATAACCGGGAGTGGCGCGAATTTTCATAACAATATTACTTACCTTATCCTCTTTCATCTCAAGGTTATGTTCTTTAGCGAATTCCCTAAGATACTCAACAACTTTTCCTTCATTTTTTGAAGGTCGTGGTATTTGACTGATTTCATAAAATCGCTGCCAGAGAATTTCCGGCTTTAATCCTTCTATAGCTGCTTTACTCATTTTAACTCCTTTTTTGGAATATTAACTATGCCGTATATTTAAAATATCACCATCTCTTACGATGTATTCTTTTCCTTCCAAACGCCAGACTCCGGCTTCTTTGCATTTACTCATCGATTCATGCTCCATAAAATCTTCGTAATGCACAACCTCTGCCCGGATAAATTTATTGTAAAAATCTGTATGAATCACCCCCGCCGATTCCTGCGCGGTATAATTCTTTTTGATAGTCCACGCGCGGCACTCATCTTCACCTACCGTAAAGAATGACTGCAAACCGAGGGCTTCATAACTCGCGCGTAAAATTTTACTCAAAGCCGACTCTTCAATTCCATAATCTTCCATAAAAACAGCGCGGTCATCTTCATCAAGACCCGCAAGCTCATTTTCAATTTTCGCGAAAAAAGGTATTATCATAACACCTTCAAGATTGAGCGATTTTTTAATTTCTTCAACCTGCTTTTCTGCTGTGTCAATCGATCCTTCATCAAAATTAATAGCGGCAATAAGAGGTTTCATCGTTAATAGCTGGTATCCTCTCAGCGCTTTCATTTCATTTTCACCAAGCTCAAGTGTTCTCAGAGGTTTTTCCTCCTCAAGCCAGGATATACACTTTTCAACAACAGGAATTTCCCGTTTAAGCTCATCACTTTTTATCTTCATCGCGTCCTTGCGCAATTTCTCAAGACGGTTTTCAAAAAATGCCAGGTCGGTTAATAAAAACTCCGTTTCCAAAAATTGAATATCCCTAACCGCGTTAATTGTATTCATTGGGTGGGGAACCGTATCACTTTCAAACTGCCTGATCACATAAAAAAGAGCGTCATTATTTTTAGCGCTGTTAAGAAATGCGCTTGTTATTTTCACCTTCCCGTCATCCGACATTTTCAGGCCGGGAAAATCAAACACTTCTATTGTGGCATTTATCTGCTTTTTGGGTTTGAATATCGCTGTAAGTTTATCCAGTCTTTCGTCAGGAACCTTAACCACCTCAACCACAGCTTCTTCACTGCCGCTGAAACCTTCCTCTTCGGCTGCTCCGGAAAGTGTTCTGAATAAAGTGGACTTGCCCGAAAACTGTAAACCAACCAATCCTATCTGCATAATTTTATCATCTTAATTTAATTTACGAAACAACCTGGGTATGAAGCGCTACCTCCTCGAGCACCGAGGATACCTTCAGGCATTTGCTTAATTCACCGCTGAATACAACAGCTTTTCCCTTTACGTGCACTTCAAAAGAAAGTGATCGCGCTTTTTCAAAATTACACCCGGTCGCCTTCATTAGCTGTTCAATCACTTCATCAAATGTATGCCAGTCATCATTATAAAGTATTACTCTGAATAACATCATTGAATCGGTTGATTCATCTTGTTCGCTATGTGGCAACCTGGTTGTCTTTTCTGTCTGCATCCTGATTCGGGGATAACTGTTTCAGAAGTTATTCTCTAAAGATAAGCATTATAAGAAAAATTGTGAAGTAAACTAAGATATTTATTTCAGAAGCAGAGACAAGACATGCCTTGGGGAAGCTTTCACTCCCGCGCCACAAAACGGCTTCGGCGGGTAAAAAGTATGAGGTATAAAGTTTGAAAAGATAAATTCCATTTGGAGATATATTGAAGGAACATTTTTGTGAAAAAGAATCACATAGGATACTCTGTGTTTAAGAAATTGTACCAAATTTCAGATTGTGCGATATTCTAAAGCACGACCAATCTGATCCCGCCAATTTCTGAACCACTATTACAGGATTTAAAGATTACATGGTTAAAAATCGTTATTGGTATCGTTTTTTTTCTTCACCGGGAAAATGCCGAAATGAAAATCTGTAGAGACAAGGCATGCCTTGTCTCTACCCTTCACGGTATCTCTTCAGGCGAAGTTATGCACATATCCAAATCCCTGATGATCCCGTCTTCAAGGCTTGTATATCCATCCATGCACCGCGAGTTGCTGCCCCCTCTTCCAGGCATTCCGTACAATGGTGGTCCGGCATACATTAATCACCTGTTCCCTGATATTAAACTCACAAAGCATATTTCTTCTTTCTTCAGCGCTTTCCCCTTTTCCTATCTTTCCCTCATGTAAGCGATAAACATCCCTGATATGCTGAAGCCAGTTATCTATAAGTCCGTGATCGCTATCTTCCATAGCGGCAGCCACTCCTCCGCAGCCATAATGCCCGCATACTATTATGTGTTTTACTTTCACCGCTTCAACGGCATACTGGATAACTGAAAGTATATTCAAATCGGTATGAGATACCACATTCGCTATATTACGGTGGACAAAAATCTCCCCCGGCGGCAGATCAACTATCTGGTTGGCCGGCACACGACTATCCGAACATCCAATCCAGAGATACTCCGGGTTCTGCTGTTTAGAGAGCTCCTTAAAAAACCCCGGACTCTTTATTTCAATATCTTTCGCCCATCTTTTATTCTGATCAAATAACTTCTTCAATACTCTCATCGCGCGCCTGCCTTCCCGAATTTTTATTAAAGATTACGCCACAAATGAAAAAAAAGTTTCATGAATATCAAAAACTATTGATCGATATTTCCATCCTCCCTGAATGCCGGAACCAGATAATCAGGAAAATCTTTTCGATTTCAGCAACAGAGATCGTGGGATTATCTCCCTATATCGAACTGAAGTTAATTTATGTAATTATTCCATAAAAAGTTGAATTCAGCGCAAAATTGCAAAGTTTTTTCGTACACAGCGAAGCGGTGCTCGTAATCGTCCTCGTTCTCGAATAACCTGAGCATTTTGAAAAGACGAGTACGATTCATTTATTTGGATTTGTTTTCCCGCTCTGCCGGTTTATTAAGGCCGGGTAAGTTTAAAGAGAGGCCGGCATTTTTGAATAAAGGAAAACCTCCTCCCCAAAAAGGACTGCTGTCAGCTTAATGATTTTTTACCGTCCCCGAAGGGGGCAAAGAGGAATAACCACGGGCAGCCTTCGAAGACGGCGGCCCGTGGAGGAGACCAGAGAAAAAACCACACCTCCGAATGGGAGCGAACCGGTTCTTATGTTGACAGCATTACCCCAAAAAGAAGGAGTCCAATAATTATTTTGGTGTCGGGTAATTGCCCTCAACACAAATAATAAAGCTCACACAGAGAGAAGGCTGGCAAAGCGGCAATGCCTGGCCGCCTCCGGCAGATTCAACTTGAACGGAATAATCTCCCGATTTTGTGATTGTCACATCAACTTCACCCATATCCGCATTAAAAGAATTATAATAAACAGGAGCGCCCGACGGGGCCGGCCCGAAATAGCGGTTCTCAGGGTCTGTGTTTCCTGCTCCCATTCCCATGAAACATCTTTGCCCGGCTGTGCCTGAATATGACGATTGCGTAAGAGTGGGAGTATGAGTATGAGGGTAGATTTCCGATATTTCCAGTTTCCTTTCCTCATCGCCAAAATATCTGCCCAGATAGGCGAGACCATTTGCTATAACCCCGAGGGGAGATCTTCCTCTTAAATCGGGAAGCTTGAAGTTAGTTCTTCCATCTCCGCCAAAAGTATTGGAGAGGATCGAAAAAAGGACCCCTTGCTGCGATATATTTAATGTTTGCCCGGCGCATATCATCCATTTTTCGGGAGCGTAATTGCCGGCGAACATCCTGATTTCACCTATAGTTCCTTCCATAATTCCTCCGAATATCATATTTTATTTTATTTATTTTCATCTTCATTTTCGACTATATGTATTGATAATTATACCTTTTTCCCTGCGTTAACTCCTGTGCGGCCAGTTTCCATAAACGCAGATAATAAAATTGATAACCAGTGAAGGCTGTAAAAGGGAAATCATTTCACCCCCGCCCGATTCGTCCAGTTTCAGGCTGTATTCGCCCGATTTGCTCAACTCAACATTCAGTGGCGCCATATCAGCGCTGTCTGTATCATAATATATTGGATCGGCAGAGGGCGCCGGACCGGGATAACGATTTTCCGGATCGGTATTGCCTGTTCCAAATCCTTTATAGCACTTCTGAATCGCTTTCCCTGAATAAGCCGGCCCGGTAATAGTTGTTTCATGCGTATGTGGCGGGAAGTTTTTTAAAGGAATAAATATTTCCTCCCATCCCTTAATTTCTCCAAGGTGGTTATCCGAAAGTCCCGCTCCGTGGCCCCATCCGTAAGGAACCCGTCCTCTGAAATCGGGCAGTTTAAAATTAACATATCCGTCTCCGCCATAAGTAGTGCCGAGAAGGGCAAATAGTTTGGGATTTTGTACAATCTGAACCTCCTGTCCATCGCAAAAGGCCCAGTTGCGTGGAGCATAGTCCCCACTAAACATTCTTATTTCTCCGTAATATCCTTCCATTTTTCCTCCGGATTTAACTGTTTATTGTTTTCATAATTTTCTTATTATTTTTCTTTTGCTTTTTCTGCCTTTAAGCAAACGATTGGAATAACACGATTTATTCATCCTCTTCCATCGGCTTAAATTATTTTAAAGGATTATGGACGTGGCGGCCAGTTGCCCTCAACACAAATAATAAAATTGAGCGCGAGGGCAGGTTGAAAAGGTCCAAATTCAGAAGATGATTCAGTATAGCCCACATCAGTTTTATAATCGCCGGTTTTAGTTACCTGGATATCAACGGCTCCCATTCCGGCGTTTTCCGTATCATGATATATCGGCGCGGTTGATGGGGCCGGACCGGGATACCGGTTTTCAGGGTCTGTAAATCCGGGGCCAAATCCTTTAAAACACCTCTGGCTGGCCGAGCCGCTGTAGGTTGGCGCGGAAACAGTAGCGGTATGCGTGTGGGGGGGAATTTGATCCCAGCTAATCCTTTCCGAAAAGTTCCCGAAACTGTGACCAAGCATCCTCGGGGATAATCCCGTTCCCGTTCCCTGGCCGACAGGCAGACGCCAACTGAAATCAGGCAGACAAAAGAAATTATGTCCATCACCGCCAAATCGGGTGCCTATTAAAGAAAACAGATTCAAATGCTTATTAACGTGCAGCGACTGCCCTCTGCAGAACATCCAGTCCTTTGGCTCAAACTTGCCCGCAAAGATTCTTATTTCACCAGAATATCCTTCCATATTTCCTCCGGAATTTGTTTTACTGTTTTTTTGGTTTTTATTTTGAGGTTTCTTCGGCTAATTGAAAAGAATAAAACCGCGTAAGAGTTACATCGCCATTTCCATCCGCTTGTTTCTGCCCGGGATTATTCAGGGTTAAGATAAAATCACCTTCACCCTCATAGCTGTAAATGCGTTCATTCCCCTGGCAACTAAAAAGTACGCCCCATGTTTTGGCGCCGGGCCCGCCAATATATTGTTCACCTGAATCAGGCAAATTCAGACTTCCAAGTCCGGGAATAGTGAGGGTAATATTGCAGAGAATTTCTATAACCTGAAATGTCCGGCCTGCTTTCACTTCTTTTTCCCCGGCGAGAATTGTGTAAACATAGTTATTTGTTACTGTCAGATTGTACATATTTTCCCCGGTTATAATGCTGGTTTTATATTTACACAAGGCCTCCGGTCAACATCATTTCCTGTGTTTTTGCGCAAACATATTCCCCGGATACATCAGTCTGCAAAATGTGACATTTATAATAATATATTTCTCGTGTTAATTCAATCATTAAATTATAAAACGCGCTGATTATAAATATCCTTAATATATAAAGTGTTATTTGAATACGATTTTGAATAATCAGGAATATTAGAATAGGAGAGGACACTTAGTGCGATTAAATCCAACCATTATGCGTAGAATTCCCTCCCCCCTAAAGAGAAATGCACAACCCGGCGGCCTTCACCAATCCGGTCATCATACTCTTACTCTGATTTTTTTAAGACGATACCGATCTTTTTATCATGAAATCCATAAATCCTTAAATCATGGTTCAGACATTTTTCCGCGGCAATCAGCGAAATCTGTGGGAAATAATACCCTGGTAAAAAAAGCAATAAGGTCAAAAAGTTGTGGAGGAATTCCCTGGCTACTAAGGACCCCCAATTTGGGAAAACCTCAAATTTCAAATTTGACAGCAACAATATAGCAGGGGTGATAACTTCACGAAAAAAAATCAATGTTTCGAGAGCGGGATCCCCTCCCCTTAAGATTTTAAGGGGAGGACGGGAGCACTGCTGTCAACTTAAGCCCAAAATCTTTTTTACGTTCCCGAAAGAGACCAACAGAACCATGAGAAAATGGATAAATTTCAAGAATTCCCTGCGGGAACACCCCGCGGCTATTCGGCTTTGCCCCCTATCGGGGACATTTTTGCGTAAATATTCACTAAGTTGACAGCAGTGGGACGGGAGGGGTTTGATCTACCTTGAGACGTCTATAATCCGGTAAGAAGTTAAAATATTCTTTAAAAAAAATGACTGGCTTTTTCTCTCAAATTTATTCTTGTTGCCTGGTAGGTCAAAAAATCAAAATAAGGTTTTTCTCTGCGTCTCTGCGTGAGAAAAAACGATTTCGATGACGATTTCGATTTCGGGGGCGGCTGCTCTTCCTCTAAATCCTCCAAATCTTTGCAATCCTGTTCTGATATTTTCCGCGGCAATCAGCGAAATCTGTGGGAAATAATACCCTGGTAAAAAAAGCAATAAGGTCAAAAAGTTGTGGAGGAATTCCCTGGCTACTAAGGACCCCCAATTTGGGAAAACCCCAAATTTCAAATTTGGCAGCAGTGCCAGTAATCCTGTTCTGAGTTTTTTTCCGTATCCATCAGCGAAATCCGCGTAATCAGAAAAATCCGCGGTCCTCTTTCAATTGTTAATTGTACATTATAATTGTTAATTGAAATTTTGCCATTATGCGTTGGATTTGACTGCAAACGAAATACTCTTACTCTTGCTCAGATTTATTAAAGACGATTCCTGATTTCTTGACATATATCAATTGAAAATGGAGATTCAAACTATATCTTTTGCCCCTGAATTTAAATAAACAAGGAATAAGGTAATAAAATGCGTTATCAGAATGGAAAAGGAATTATCTTCCGTTTAACCGGTTTTGCTAAAAACGGACACCCTGAAGATATTGATTATCTGATGTCGCTGCTAAATTCCGAAACAACTTTTGCGATGACCCGTTTTGTTGACTACGCCCTGAGTCTTGTGGAAAATGAAGCGGGACTCAAAAGACTTGAATTTTATCTCTTTAACGGCACACAAATCCAGCGGAACTACTCCGGCATGTGTCTGAACCGAAGGGGTGAATGGAAGATAGTGAAAAAAGCATGGAAGATGGGACTGATAGATGAACGCCAGTTTTACGCAAGATAATAGAAGGGGAGCGGTCGGAACGCTCCCCAAAAATTCAGAATCATTTCGGTTCCCAGATAATCTCTCCTCGCTTTGTAAAATAAAAATATATTTTGTCCGGGAGAAATCCGCTTCCCTGAACTTCATAATATCCCTGGGAAATGCCATCAGTAAACAGAGATGGCATGTTATCCAGCATCGGTTCAATCAGCCAATTGCCTGACTTATCAATCAATCCCCATACTCCACCTTTCTTTACCCAGCAGACACCTTCACTGAATGTGGAAACATCTTCAAAAGGTCCATTGATAACTTTTTCGCCATTTACATCAATAAAGTAATATCCTCCCTCACAGGAAAGAGCCGATCCTTCACAAGTTTCCGAAACTCCAATCAGTCCCTCGGAATAAAGAAATCCACAGCCTTTAAATTTCGGGGGAGTGACTCTTTTCCCTTTTTCATTTAGTATTCCAAACATTTCATTTTTTGAATAAATGATTCTGTTATCATAAAATTTTGCTCTTGTGAATCCCACCTGAAGTTTCTCTTCAAATCGAATTTTGACATTTCCATTTTTATCAATCATCTGATGTTTCCCATCTTTTTCTACCATAGCCCTTCCATCGATAAAATCATATGCCTGGTCATATTGTGGAGTGATAGCCCAGTTTCCCTTTTTATCAAGATATCCATATTTTCCATCTTCTACTTTAACAGCCGCGGCAAGTCCGTCACTAAATCTTTTTACAAGATAATAATCGGGAGGAATTATTATTTTCCCCTCTCTGTTTATAAAGCCCGTTTTTTCATTCACCCTTATTCCTGCCAGCCCGTCATGAAAATCAGAGCCAAATAAAGGAGAGTAATATTTAGCTGGAATAACTTCAATTCCCTTTTTGTCAATATATCCTTTTTTCGCGTCGAAAATATCCGAACCCGGAGGTGAAAACCCACATAGTTTTTCTGAAAAGTTATAAATTTTTTCCCATTTGGGCTGAATAACCATATCGCCAAGAAGATTAATAAATCCCCATTTTTTACCAATCTTAACCCCCATCAATCCTTCCTTAAAAATGCCTTCGCTTTCATCTTTTACTTCATCATATTTAATAGGAATAACAAGATTTCCCGCCGCGTCAACAAACCCGGTTTTACCATTCTTTTTCGCGGTCAGCAGCCTGGGGAATTTGTCTCCACTTTTTTCTTCAAAAATCTTTTTTCCTGAATATACCGGATTATTGTGAAGTTTGATATAAATAGTTTTTATTACCCCATGATTATAAACCGTTAATTCATTAACAGTGGATGAACCGTTATTAAACTTTTTTTGGATTGTTGAAGCATTTTCACCATATAACGATTTGTCCGCCAGTTTTAACGCCAGCGCCCCTGCGTCAAGTTCATACCCTCTATTTCCCCAGATAGAAGTATTTAACTCTTCTATACGGGGAAAACCGTTATCCTGATTATCTGCCAATTTAATTCCCGTGGTTTTACCATCAGATTGTCGAATATAATTTTTATTCCCCTCCGGACAGTTGTTTATCAGCCAGGTTGCATATTTATCGGCAACCCGCCAATCCTTCCCAAGATAATTGGCAGGATAAGAAAGCATAAAATCAAGGAATGCCTGAACATCCCCGATAGCGCTTTTTTCCATCGCGGTAAACATTCCCATCCCCGCGAACCTGCCTGATGTTATCTGTTGTTCCTCCATCTCCCCCTTTAGTTCCTGCGCGACAGCCACTATATCATTAAGTAGCTGCTAAAGAAAATATTCTTCGAATATCAGATCATCATCGTAAAAACTTTTAATGGAAAACATCGGTTCGTTTTCCAAATTTTAAATGGCCCCGCCCAGCGCGGCCGCTTTATAACATGCGCTTATATACCAGGGATTGGGAACCGGCACAGGGATATCAGCCAAAAGAAGCGCGGCCGGATTTGGCTCGAATCCACCACAGAAGGTAACCTTTAGTTTTGTATGGACCATAGAAATATCCGTAATGGTTGCCCTCCCTACCGCGATATTGTCGAAATCAGGATATTCCTTCGAATTCACATAAAGCGCGCAATCGGTTCCCGGGATAA
Organism: Melioribacteraceae bacterium; assembly: GCA_963677445.2. Classification (GTDB taxonomy): domain Bacteria; phylum Bacteroidota; class Ignavibacteria; order Ignavibacteriales; family Melioribacteraceae. The sequence continues at coordinate 77,971 of CAXXGF010000003.1, forward strand.
AGCCCTCAGATCTGCCTTCGGCGATATAATAGTCTATCCCCGCGCGGGAATTTCCCTCTACTCTGTATGTTACTTTCCATTTTTCTGTCTGGGCATATAATCCCGAAATAATAAAAACCAGGAAAATATTGATATTTTTTTCATTTTTCGCGGCCTTTTAGAGTGATCAGTTAACCTGAAACTAATATTATAAAATATTTAGATAAAGTCGACTTTTCCGCTGAAAAATTGCGCAAAGAATTCAAAACAGGTAATATGCCCTATCATTAACAGGTTAATGATAATAGGATTGGACATTCGTAATCGAAATCCAAATCGAAATTTATTTCGAAACCGTCCCTTTTTTAATTTAAAACGAGTAAAATATTTTAAAGAAAAATTTAATTAAGAACTCGTCTGAAGCAGACAAAACAGAAAGATATTTATGAATTTAAAATCGCGGCCTGATTATCGGCAACATGTTATTGGCGGGCTTTTTGACAAATTTTGCTCCCTGGATTATCCTCAACCTGTTGGCGTTAGTGTGGTAATAAGAGCCTAATTCGTAATTTCTTTCATGAAATTTGGTGATTTGGTGGCATCCCCCCCCTCAATCCGAAAAAACCGTAAAAATCTGCGGTAACCGTTGCCGTTTTATTGTTCATTGCTAATTGTAATCTTGTCAGTTTGCGCAGAATCTGACTGCTTATGGAATAAGTCCAACTTTCGAATGCGAGTACGAATACGGCTCGTATTAACTTGCGCAAACCGATATTCTGACAGTAAAAGCATGGATAATATTATTAAATTGTATAAAAAATTCCCGGGGAGATATCTCCCCGGGTAAAATATTTTATCTTTTATAATTTGGGAGTTTTCTCACCTGTTATTGCCTCAACTTCCCTGCGGAATTTATCAATAAGCTCAGGAGTATCAGGCTCAAAAGCTGCTTTAGCGGATGGAATTTTTGTTTTTCTGGCAAGTTCGAGTTTGCCGGCAAGCCCCTTTTTTTCACCGATATACTTAAAGTATTTTAATAATATCTCAGCCATTGTCCCTGATCCTCTCAAAAAATTTATTATAAACTTCCAAATAAGGTTTTGCTTCATCACCCCATGCTTCAGGCGGTTGAATTTTCCATTCGCAGTGATCATCACCTTTCCCCACACAAAGAGGCTCAATCGCGACCAATGGCGATCCAAAAAACGCGGTTCCCCATCCCGAAGCATAACCCATCAACGACCAGCAGACAGGTTCATCAGATTCATGATTGAATGAAAGATACTGCTCAGCTTCATAGGAGTTCGTCCATACACCGGTAAAATAAAATTCCCCTTTATCCCTGTTATATCTTATTTCTTTCGGGGTAGCCTGCACTATTCCTTCCCAGGTATGAATTACAGGTCCCGAAGCGAGAAGATCCATTTCACTGTCAAACTCATAATTGAGTTTCATTTGCATGAAATCAGCGTATCCATTCTGGAAACCAAACTCAAGAAATATTTTTCTTGCCTTTTCAGTCCCCAGCTCTTCAACAAGACTCTGCCTGAGAAGTCCCACGGCGTTCGCATCAAATATCACCAGCCTTGAGCCCTTGAATTGGGTAATGCCGGTTTCAATGCTATATTCAATGTCTTTGGATAAATTAAAATCGGTAGCCTTCATATAATATACTCCTGAATCTTTTTAATGTATTAGTTATCTTTTCTTGTTAATCAGGATGATCCGGTCAGACAATCGTATTATCGAACAATAAAGATTTTTCTTTATTTTTTTATTAAAAATATAGATTTATTTTTGAAAGAAATTCCGGCCAAAATTCAACTTGGTCACCATAACTCTTAATATTTCAGCGGAATATTCAGCGCAATAATAAATTATTTATTCAATTTCCTATTAGCTTTCAATTCTGATCGAAAAGCTTTCAACTCAATTGAACTAATCAGTGTGCGCTGAGAAGCCAATTTCAACATATTACGGAAATTTGTATAATATTCTTTATTTTTGTTATCAATAAACTGGTTCTTTTAATAAAATATAAATTATTGACGATCTTTAACCGGGGCTCTATTGAAAAATTTTCCGGAAGGTATAAGATTCAAATTCGAATGGAGAAAATATCAGCAAAGAGTACTTGATAATCTCAACCTCTACCTCAAAGACAATCATTTACATATCATCGCTCCCCCGGGATCAGGGAAAACCGTGCTCGGACTTGAAGCGGCTTTAAGAATAAATAAGCCGACCCTTATTCTTGCCCCTACTGTCGCAATAAAAAATCAATGGATATCACGCTTCTGTGAACTATTTTTACAGACTAAACGCAGGCCGGAATGGATTTCAGCCAATATTAAAAATCCTGCTTTTTTGACTATCGCCACATATCAGGCGCTTTATGCGGCAATAAGGGGAAATCTGCAAGAAAATAATTCCGGGACAAAAGATAGTCCTCATCTAAATGGATTAACTGTTTCTGAGCCTCCCCAATTAATTAAATCCCTGAGAGAAATCGGGATGAGTGTTGTTGTATTGGACGAAGCTCATCACTTAAGGAATGAATGGTGGAAATGCCTTTCATTCATGATAAATATTTTGAAGCCAACCACTATTGGTCTGACCGCGACTCCGCCTTATGATGTTTCATATAATGAATGGCAAAGATATATTCATCTGAATGGACCGGTTGATGAAGAAATTTCTGTGCCCGAACTTGTCAGTGAGGGTGATCTTTGTCCGCATCAGGATTATGTTTATATATCAAAACCCTGCGAGGAAGAACAGAAGCTGGTAAATGAACATACAAGAAGTGTTTATGAAACCATTCAGGATACAGTAAAAAATCCCGAAATAACACAAGCTTTGCTGAATCACCCTTTTTTCATTTCACCTGTAGATAATATCGAAAAAATATATGAAAGAATAGAATTTTATTCGGCGCTTCTGATTTATTTAAACCATCAGGAAATAAAAATTTCCAACTCTCATTTAAACCTGATAGGTGTAAAAGAAAGCCGTCTGCCGGAATTGACTGATGATTGGCTGGAAATTTTACTTAGTTGGTATCTTCTAAAAATTCCCGGTGATTTTCCCGGCGCAAAAAACCACCAGGAGAAATTGCTGAAAATACTTTCTGAAAGAAGAATTCTTGAGGGAACTGTTATCAGCTTTGGGAGCAATGAAAATATTGTTAAAGCTCTCGGCTCAAGTATGAGCAAAATGGAAAGCATAATCCGGATAGTTGAAACAGAATTTGTTAACCTGGGGCAGGAACTCAGGATGGTGATTCTTACCGATTATATCCGCAGGGAATTTCTGCCTGATAAAGATAATAAATCAAAGAAGTTAACAAAAATTGGTGTGATTCCGATATTCGAAAAATTAAGAAAAGAAGCTCCCTCCGGAATCCGCCTGGGTGTCCTGACAGGATCAATAGTCATTTTACACAAATCGGTCCTGGAAATTCTTGAAAAAGAAACCGGCAATCGCGGCATTGATAATCTTTGCTTCAGTCAATACCCGGGTGAAAAAGATTATTTAATTATAAAACTCAATGCCAGAATTCGCAACATAATAGTTCAAATTGTTACAAAAATTTTCGAATCGGGCAGAATAGAAACGCTGATCGGCACAAAATCCCTCCTGGGAGAGGGGTGGGACGCGCCTTCAATTAACTCTCTCATTCTTGCCAGCTTCGTCGGTTCGTTTGTGTCATCTAATCAGATGAGAGGAAGAGCAATAAGAAAAGACCCCGCCAGGGATGATAAAACCGGTAATATCTGGCACCTTGTCTGCGCTTCGGGTTCACTAATACATGGCGGTGATGATGTTGATATTCTCAGCAGAAGATTCCGCGCTTTTACCGGAATCAACTACACAAAGCCATTCAGAATAGAAAATGGTGTAGAAAGATTAAATCTGCCTATTTTGTATGATGAAAACGGGATAACCGGCTACAACAAAAAAATAACGCAATATGCCGGGGAGCGTGAAAAACTTAAAAAATCCTGGGCCAGGGCTATTGAAAAAGGAGTCAGTTTAAAAGAAGAAATAAAAAGGCCGTTCGATGGGAAAATGAGTTATAAAGAACAAAAGCTTATTATTCCCGCAACACTATTAAAAACCTTTCTTTTTCATTACTTTCAGCGTTGGCTTCTTACGCCCACCTCGTGTTGAATATATTAAACCGGGCCTGGCAACACGTCGAATCTGTCTCCACACTGCTGAATATTCTCTCGGCAGCGGGAATTGCCGCATTTCTTCTTTATGGTTACAGGACAGTAAACCTGCTGAGATTATATGTTAAATACAGGATATAGCCAAAGATACCGGTAAAATTGCCGAAGCGCTACTTAACACTCTCATAGAAATGGGTGAAATAAGAAACGAAGATAATATTAGTGTTAACTCGATAGTATCGATTGATGGAACTGTAAACTGCAGACTTTCCGGCGGGACTTTATATGAAAATTCCATCTTTGTAAAATCACTCAAAGAAATTCTTGATCCGATAGATAATCCCCGCTATATAATTATCCGCACAGGGATTTTTCTTAATATTTTCAGACAGTATGATTATCATGCGGTACCTGAACTGATTGGCAAAAATAAAAAATGGGCCGGGTTTTTCGCTCAGGAATGGTATTATTGCGTCGGACGATGCAGATATATATTTACCAGAACAGTTCATGGAAGACGAGCCCTTCTGAAGGCAAGGATGAACTCACTCAGCTCAGAATTCCGCAGCAAAAGTGAAAGAAAAAGCGTCTGGAAATAGATTGTATTTTTCTGCCATTTCAATGAATATGGGTTGATTTCCCCGTAAAGAATAAACATGCTTTATATTCGTGCATTCGTTTTTCATTCGCGCATTTGTGGCCTGATTATTACTTTTCTCCCCTAAAAGTTCGCTCATTTTACACCTGCAAACCACCGGTGACATCTTTTGACATCTCCTTACTTTACCATGACAACTCCCCCTGCAACCATGCCGTCTTAATTAACAGAAAGACAACGAAGTTGAGTAAAAAACTGAACAAAAAAGTTTAACAAAAAAGGAGTAAGGAAAATGAAACGGAATCAGACAACATCGGCAGTATTAACAGTTTTAGCGGTTCTTCTTTTATCAGCTCTCTCATACGGACAGAGCCCGGCAGTTAAAAATCTCGAAACGGGCATCAGCTCAGATAACGCGGGTTTGCAGAAACAATCTGTTTACTTCGCCGGTAAATATGAAATAAAAGAAGTTGTTCCCGCTCTTATGACAGCTCTTGAAAAAACAGAAGACGCGGAAATGCAGAAACTTATCGTAAGAACCCTTTACAAAATAGATCCCGCAAAAGCCCTCAAATCAATCAGTAATCTCGCGGCAGAAGATGAACAGGTAAAGAAATTATGCGCTGCTTTGAATTATGATTATAACGTAAATGTAAGCGCGGTCGCCGCGAGATAACAAGTGGTTCCTTAAATATAAATATCTCCCTCTTTTAATCCCCCGCAATAGTCGGGGGATTTTTTATTTTCTACTTAGCTCAGCCACCGGGTTTCGGTAAACTCGCCGGAAAAAATATAATAAAACCACTAAATTTTTCATTTTAATTCCTGCTTCTTCCACGAACACAGTAAATTAAAAATTGCTTTTTTATTACGTTCATGCAGCGTAAATAATGGTCACCCCTTTACGTTTAGTGATAAAGGCCGGAATGTATAAAAATCATGATTTTTTACCACAGTGGAATTAACAGACTGTGTAAAAAAAATTCTCAGATAATAAGAAAAACTTCATGCTCCGCTATGTTGTCCCTAAATCAAACCATTTTTCTTGCAATATATTC
>CAXXGF010000004.1:0-41402 GCA_963677445.2 Melioribacteraceae bacterium
TTATTTTAAAGGCAAACATCATAATCGTAATCCCACACCCTCAGGAAAAATGAACACCCCGCCGCAGTCACTCAACCGGACTATCATACTCTTACTCTGATTTTTTAAAGCGTCCAGCTCATTACCTGCTCATTTTTCCAGTTCACAAAATTCAGACCTGTTCCGTTATTATCAGGGAAATAGTCGGCTTTAAATTTTTTCAGCACATCCTCAATCGCGAAAAAATCCGCGTCATTCTGATAATAAAAATAACGTGGCTCAGCGTCGTAATAATGACCTCCCCCCGCGGGACCATAGGGTATTTCCCCGTTTTCAGGGAATGTAAATTCAGTAATATCAATAACAGTTTTCAGTGTATCTATAAAATCCTGGCAAAGATAGCTGTTTTCTGTCAATGTGCCGCAATAATATACCATCGAATTTTCCGGATAACGCTGATAATTTCTTTTGGCCGGTTTCGTGCTGTTTGTTTCAGCTCCCGACACATTTATATTCGAGCTGTTTATGCTAAGATTATAATTATCTGAAAAATAAGAGCTTCTTATTATAAGAATATAATCTCCCTCAATCTGACCCAGTTTAAAATTAGCGGTCGCGGGACCTAAAGCTGTCAGGCAAATCCCCGACTTGTTTATACCGGAAAGATTAACCGTAATAATATTGCCTTTAACATTACAATCCGCGATTATCGGGAAATTACAGCAGCCATATATCTTTTCAGTTGCAAGATTCAGATAAATTTCCGGCTCCGAAGATGAAAGATAATAGCCATGAGATTCTTTGACGATAAAGTTTATCTTACTGTCAATAGTTGAAAGGGTATTACCACCATTATCATTAACCTCACAACCGGCGATAAACAAAAAGATTAACAGGCAACAAATTTTTCGAAAGGTATTTTTCATAACAACATCTTAATATTTTTGGTAAAAAACATTCTGAAAAAAGATTTAGGGAAAATATCAGTTATAAAAAGAAAAATAAAGGCAAAATTGGGGTACCAGTATAATGACCGCGTCATAACGATTGAATATGCGCTCTTTTGCCATGTAACACGACCCGGAATAACGGTATGAGAATGAGAAATTGAGAATCAGGCTGTTTCCGGGAGGGAATAACGATTTCAAATTCGATTTGGAGAGCTAAATTTTTCCTTCAATATTTTTAATCCCTGTAATCCTGTTCATTCCCTGGTCCTCAATCCGCGAAATCAGCGGTAAACTTTTCCGGTTTGCGCTGAATATAGTTTCATACGGAATACTCAACTGATGCAAAATTTAATGGAGGCAAAATTTATATCATGTTTCCGTATATTGTTTAATTCTAAATTTGCGGGGTAAAAAAAGGTTGATATGACGCCCATACGTTATCTGATGATTTTTGCAATTATTGCTGTTCTTCTCACTGTTTCTTTTGCCGCCTCATCATTTCCCGGTATTTTCAGCTTTATTTATTTTATTCCGGGAGGTGATAAAATAGGCCACTTTTCCATACTTGCCATTGTCACTTTCCTTGTCAATATTTTGTTAGCCGGCAAAAAAATTAAAATTTTCGGTCACTCAGTCTTTGCCGGAAGCATGGCGGTATTTATCCTCATTACTATTGATGAATTTTCACAGTTATTTATCAGTTCAAGGTCTTTTGAGTATTATGATCTTCTGGCCAATTATTCCGGAATCTTTTTGCCGGTTTAATTGTAAAATTTACGCTGAAGAATTTCAGTAGAAAGGAAACAATTGAAACTCAAATTCCTTAAAATTGCAACCATGTAATAAAGTTTTGAGGTTTATATGCAAACTGGTAAATTTTCTGAAGATGATATTAAAAAACTTGCCCGGTCAGCTTATGAAGAGGGTAGCGCGGGATTCGAAATTTTCCCGGAGCGGACAGCTCTGCTGATAATTGATATGCAGGATGAATTTGTAAAACCTCACTGGACCCCCTATTGGATTCCTGAAGCGACCGGGCAGGCTCCTGTAATAAAAAAGGTTCTGAATATATGCCGCGAAAAAGGTGTTCCTGTTATTTATACTCTCTTTTCGCGCACGAACTATTTTCTCGACAGGCCTTATTCGGGAAGATTTATGTCAAACCGTTATGCCGATCTGGATATCGATCAGAAAGAATTTTATAACGGTGAGAAAATCTGGCACGAACTGACTCCGGAGCCCGGGGAAGTTGTCATACATAAACCTTCCTACGGAGCATTTTATGATACTCCCCTTCAGACAATTCTGCGAAACCTCGACAAAGATACTGTGATTATCGCGGGAACACTCACAAACTACTGTTGCGGCCTGACGGCGAGACAGGCTTATGAAAGAGGATTTAAAGTTATTTTCGGCAGCGATATAAACTCGACAGATGACCCCGGAATGCAGGAACATGAGCTGAAGATATTGAGACGTGGATTCGCGAAAGTTATGAGCTCGGGTGAAATTATTAAATTTCTGAACGGTTGATCCACATTTGGGCCGGATTTAATTAAAAAAAATTATTCACTCCCCTGCAAATATAAGGCTCCGAAACAGAAATTACGCGGTAAAGGGATAAAATATCCCAAATACTCTTTCATATATGGGTATTTTGCATTTTCCTGTTGACTATTGTCCCGATTTTTGATATCAATATCGGGATATATTTTATTTATTTCTCTGACGATCATTTCCCAATTTTAGTTATTGACTGACCACTTTTCAGGGTAACAATTATGGAACAAAAAACTGTGGATTCAAGGGGTCATGGATTTGGAACAGCGCCCGTTTTTCTGGCTGCTATCAGCACCATACTCGGAGCCATATTGTTTCTCAGGTTTGGTTACGCGGTCGCGAATACTGGCCTGACAGGAGCAATTCTTATAATTATCATCGGGCATGCTATTACAATTCCCACTGCCATGGCTATAGCCGAGATCGCTACAAATCTCAAGGTTGAAGGAGGAGGGGAATATTATATTATCAGCCGCTCTTTCGGGCACATGGTGGGGGGAACAATCGGTATATCTCTTTTCTTTTCGCAGGCTATCTCGGTGGCATTTTATATGATAGCTTTCTCCGAGGCTTTTACTCCATTGTTTCCATTGATTGAGCAGCACCTTGGATTCACTCCGCAAACATATATGATAAGTATCCCCGGCGCCATACTTCTGCTAACACTTATTCTGAAAAAAGGAGCCGACCTGGGTGTTACAGCTTTGTGGATTGTTGTGGTAATACTTGGTGTTTCACTCCTGATGTTTTTCCTGGGCAAAACTGATCAGACACAAACACAGGCGCAGATATTCGGAACGGTAAAAGAGCCTGATGATTTTTTTACTGTTTTTTCCATAATTTTCCCTGCTTTTACCGGAATGACAGCCGGAGTGGGACTTTCGGGTGATCTCCGTAATCCGAGAAAATCAATACCCCTTGGCACCATGGTCGCTACATTGGCCGGAATGATCGTATATATGCTTGTGGTGGTCAAACTCGCATATGAGCTTCCCCCTGAAGTTCTCGGCTCAGATCAGTTTGCTATGAGTAAAATCGCTCTCTGGGGCCCGATAATCCCTATTGGTCTGGGAGCCGCGAGTCTTTCTTCCGCGATAGGTTCTATTCTTATCGCCCCGAGGACACTGCAGGCTATTTCCAAAGATCAGATATTCCCTGTTCCTCTCATGAACAGATTCCTCGGGAAAGGCAAGGGCAAATCGAATGAACCGGTAAACGCTACCATTGCCACCGCGGTAATTGTAATTGTATTCGTATCGATGGGAAGCGTCGATTTTGTCGCCCAGATAATCAGTATGTTTTTTATGATCACATACGGCACCCTGTGCCTCGTCAGTTTCCTTGAACACTTTGCCGGAAATCCTTCCTATCGTCCCACATTCAAATCAAAATGGTACCTCTCATTGCTTGGCGCCTTAGCATGTTTTATTATGATGTTCCAGATGGCTCCGCTCTATGCCATACTATCGGTATTCGCGATTGTGATCCTTTACCTGAGCATCCGCAGAGGCCATTCCGATGTTGATGATCTTTCAGCTATGATAAAGGGAGTGCTTTTTCAGCTTACACGACAGCTTCAGGTACTTATCCAGAGGCGGCAAACTTCCATGCAGGGTTCCAACTGGCGCCCTTCAATTATCGCTGTCTCTTCAAGCTCTCTTACCCGTCTGGCTCCATTCGACCTGGTCAGATGGATTTCCAGGCATTACGGCTTTGGAAGTTTTATACATTATATCCAGGGATTCCTCAACAGTGAAACTAATAAAAAAGCCAGAATAAATCTGGAAAGACTTATTGAAATGGGGGCGCAGGCAAACGCGAGCATCTATGTAGACACTATAATCTCGCCAAGTTTCAAAACGGCTGTAGCGCAGATCGTTCAGATACCGGGAATTTCAGGTATGGATAACAACAGTGTTCTTTTTGAATTCCACCAGGATGAACCTGAAAATATTCCCGAAATAATTGAAGGATGTCTTTTTGCTGATTATGTCGATTTTAACATGATGGTGCTGAGATCTTCTGACAGACATTTTGGTTATAAACGCCGGATTCATGTATGGATAACTACCGGTGATTACCGTAATGCCAACCTTATGATTCTGCTTTCATATATTATGGCCGGACATCCCGAATGGAAAGGCTGCGAAATAGAACTTTGCTGCGCCTTTGAAGAAAAGGAAATGGCGGCTGAAATCAAGAATCTGAATGAACTTATCGACAACGGAAGGATACCTATTTCACATAAAAATGTGCGCAAACTGGTCTGGAAAAAAGAGGAAAAAACCTACGATCAGCTTGTCTGCGAAAACTCTGCCCTGGCCGACCTGGTGATGATGGGATTTTCACTTACAAAACTCGTGGAAGAAAAAGGGGAATTCTTTAAGGGATTCAGCGCCATTAAAGATATTCTTTTCGTAAGAGCCGATCAGAGAATAGCTATCAGCGAATCGGGCAAAGAAATACCTGAACCATCGACAGCGGAGGAAAAATAACAGAGTCGCGCAAATTGTATGGTATCAATTTTACCCTCCTCCCGGTAAATGATAATCAGATGTTTTCCCGGGAGGAGGGAATTTCATAATAAAGGGCATGCCGGACTACACGGCCATTGACAGCAACATTCCGGAATATTCACTAAAAACAGGGAAAATCTCATCTGGCTGAAAACCCGCGCTGAAAAACAGTTGATTAAATTCCTTTCCGGTTCTTTCCTTACCGCCTGACATTACCATCATCTCCAGGTCCATCAGTTTTGATATTGAAAAAGAGTCGTCATCCGGAACTATCATTTCTATAACCAGCAGCCTGCTATTCCCATTCATTACCATCCTGATATTCCGTAGAATTTTACCGCATTTTTTTTCATCCCAGTCATGGAGTATATTGCATAAAATATAGATGTCTCCACCTTTAGGAACAGATTTGAAAAAATCACATTCCGCAAATTTTATTCTTTCTAACTTTCCGCTTCCACTGATGTTTTTTTCCGCTACCATTATTACCCCGGGCAATTCGGCAAGGATATAGTCCTTATCCGGATATTTTTCCCTTATAGCTGAAATCAGCAGTCCTGTTCCGCCGCCGATATCAACGATTGTATTAAATCTGCCGAAATCAAAACTGTCGGCTAAGGCATATGCGATGGGCGCCGCTTTCATACTATTCGCGGCGTTAAATATTTTAGCAGCGTCAGGATTTTCCGAAAGCCATTCCTGTAGTGTTTTTTTATAAGCTGACTCAAATCCCGACTTTCCTATTCTCAACTGATCTGTAAAATTCATCCAGGCCATGTCGCTCCATCCGGCGTTAAATAGAATCGCGGCGGGTCCTATTTTATCGGCGCAGAGAAGACCGCCCAATGGGGTGAGTGAATAAATCTCTTTTCCTTTCCGCTCAACAATATCCAATGCGGCAAGAACGCGCATAAGCCGCTTTAGTAATTCCGGTTTTGTGCCGGTCTTTCCCGCAATTTCTTCCAGAGAGAGGTTTTTCAATTTAAGATGATCGGCTATCCCCAGCTCAACGAAGGCAAATAAAGGCTTGCTGATCCATTTAGATGTTATCATTTGCATAAGACGAACATCATTGGATTCTTGTTGTTTTCCCATTTTAATACTCCAATTATTTTTTTATAAAATTGATTTTACAAAATTATTTTGGGGGAATAATAAGGATATGATAAGCAGGGGGATACTATTTTGAGGTATTAATGAGGTATTATTCTGGGTAGGTAAATTAGAAGGATGGTATAAATATATTCAATTTATTGAGTAAAATCAATTTAGCGATATCTATTCGATTATTACAATGTAGAAGGGTTATAATCTCATTAAAAAATCTCAGAATATAATCTCAAAAGAATTTTTCCCCTCCCGGTTCAGGAGGGGATTTTTTTATTAATCAGATTCGGATTGAATGTTTTTGTTATTTCGTAATGCCATCAATATTATTACCAGCATGGCAATAGAAAAACCTTCGAAGGTAAGGAAAGCCGGTATTCTTTCATTTACCAGTTTTTCCCAGCCGAGCCGTTTTAGCATTATTATGGGAGTTATGATAATTTCAATTACAAGGATAACCGCGGCTATCCGGTAATATAATATCTTTTTCTCAAAAATCCCCGCTGTTGAAAAAAACAGGGGAATCATTCCAAAAAGGAGAGAGGAAAATATTGCCCGTGGAGCGCAGACCATATCCGCCTGAAGATAAAAATAAAAAACCAGCGGTCCGGCCATCGCCAAGAGCATCAGTAAATAGAACCGGTTTTTATTCATTTTCTTTTTCCTTATCATTTTTTTCGCGGCATTTTTTCTGTTCATTTTTGTGTCTGCTTCCTTCATGTCTTGGATGGCAACATTCTTCATTTCTTCTCTGCTTTCTTTCATAACAACAACAACACATTTTGTTTCTCCTTATTTTTATTATTAGTATAAACTGATAGATCAATAAGCATATACTTATATATTGTACAAAATTTTTTAGAGGAAATCCTCACCGAAATTTTCTTTTATCCCTTCGCGAAATTGCTCAAGCCTTTTTTTATTTATACTGTAATGAATGATCGAACCATAACGATCGTTATTCACAAGCCCCGCTTCCTTCAGAACCGCCAGGTGCTGTGAAACCGCCGATTGCGAAATATCCAGCTTCCGGGTAATAGCGTTCACACAGAGGGTCTGATCTTTTATCAGCTTCACTATCTTTAGCCGCGACTCAACCGAGAGGGCTTTGAATATTTTTACAAGTTCAGTTTCATTCATAAATTAGTAGATTCTAATAATATTATTAGCAACTACTAATATACTATTATTCATTATATTTGTCAATAACATTCCATGCGTCCGCTCCCCAAGCCGGCAACTTTATAAACCTGAATAATCCGTAAGAAGTTAAAGTCTGCATAAAAAGGCAAAATTTTATTTGATGATTATACTCTGTCTGCCTGCCTCAGAGAATCCCGGGCAGGACTTATCGCATAATTTAAAATCACCCAAAACAAGAATTCCTGTTTTTTGACTAATCGCTCTTCACTTTTCAATTCTGACTCTGCCATTTTAGGTTTAGAATCGCGGTTTGATTATTGGCAACATGTTGTTAGTAGAATTTTTGACAAATTTTGCTCTCCGGATTATTCTCAACATGTTAACGGTAGTTTGTTTCAAAGAGCCTGATTTTCGTTAACAGTTATCACTTATCCCATCTTCATCCGCCAGTTTAATATTACCCGTTTTTTTGATGGAATGAAATCCCCTCCATAACTCCGGAGTTCACGAATGCCGGAGAAAACTTTCCCCGGTAAGATAAAATATATGGAATCAGAAATTCGGGAAGTGATTTAACTTCCCTTCCGAAAAACAGGAGTATTGGAATATGGGGGAATTGAGTGAAAAGAATAAATTAGTATTTCAAAGAAATATCAGAATTGAAAAGTATACCACCGCCGTAAAAACGGATAAATATGCCGTCATCATATGTGCTATTTTCAATTGAGCAGGCATCTCCTTTTCAGCGATTAGCAAACCTCCTGAGAACATAGAAAGAAAAATCAGGACCATCGCAAAAAGAGCAGGTATTACCGCAGATAAAACAGCCCAGGGATTTTCCGGCCCGAGAAAAATTAAAATCACCATCACAAGAGAAATTACTGCAGCGAATTTATGTAAATTAAAATGGAAGGCGTTATAAGGTTAACCGACGTTTCTCATTTTTATTCCGGTTAATATGATTAGCGGAAACATCATCAGGGCGACAGGCTGGAAAAAATTTTCAGTATTCATTCTGCCATGTGAACAGTTATAAAATATTAAAATGTGATCGGCCAAAAAAATAATAAATAAGGATGAATTTCTATTTTGACGACATAAATTATTCGTTAACTTTTCGGCGGGGGCCATTCAATAAACAACATTACCGATATCCACAAATTTACAGATCGGGGAATTTTCCGGTTACAAACAAAAGAAAACAGAATCCCTTCCAAAAATCAGGTCACCTAATTGAGTCCGTTAAGAGAATTTAATTTCGCATTCGTTGACATCCTCTGACGTAATGATTACACAGAAATTCAAGGCTATCATGTTACATCTTTTATATAATAAACTGACCAAGTCCGGAAACAATTATGAATTACGTCCTCCACGGCGGATAAAAATGATGAATGACGAAATGGTTTTCCGGAATACTCTTTGACCCGGATAGCAAAACGATTCGAATTCGATTGCATTTGGATTTTAACCGGCCATTTAAATCCAGTTGATCTTTTTATTGCTTCTGATCCTGTGTTGAGTTTTTTCCGCCTTATTCAGCAAATCGCACTGGAAATGTTGCCCGTTTGATTAAGGTTAATAAGGTTTAGTTTTGATGTGTAGTCACCTCTGCTACTAAGGTTAAGAAAAAAAGAATAAGATTTTTTACAAAACTTTCATTCGTAATTCTCATCCCGTCGCCGTCATCCAACCTGGCCATCATAATTTTACTCATACTCCTACTCTTACTCTGATTTTTTATGACCGATACCGAAAAATAATCATGTAATCCTTTAATCCTTCAATCATGGTTCAGACAGTGGCGGGGCTGGATAATACGCATACTGTCATTTCCTGCCAGCCGTTCTTTTGGCTAAAGCCCTGTGAGTGAATTTGGTTTTGCCACAAATCTCCGGCCTGAAGGCGCGGAGTTATTTTAAATACTAATTGCTATAATTGATTTCGACTACTGTGAAAATCGTAATCATAGACTGGCAAGCCAGAAGTGAAAAGTGGAGAGTGAAGAGATAAGAACCAGTAATTTTTCTTTAAGATAACTTCAAAATCCCAAAAAAGTCCCGTCAGGGACGACAGATAATAGCCCCGCAATTCATTGTGGGGAAATAAGTTAAGAAGTTGCTCAAAAGTCCCGTCAGGGACGACAGAATTCCCCGGTAAATTGATGGTCAAATAAAATTTTGCCTTTTTGCGTAGAATTTAACTTCTTACGGATTAATCCTATACCCTCAGACAAAATGAATAACCCCTCCGCCATCACCCAAGCCGCTCATCATATTCTTACTCATACTTCTACTCTTACTCTTATTTTTTAGTACCGATACCGAAAAATAATCATGCAATCCATAAATCCTTCAATCATGGTTCAGACAGTGGCGGGGCTGGATAATGCGCATACTATTATTTTCCTTCCAGCCGTTCTTTGGGCTAAAGCCATTTGGGGTTGCCGGGATTTCCCGCAAATCTCCGACCTGAAGGCGCGGAGTTATTTTAAATGCGAATTACTATAATTGATTTCGACTACTGTGAAAATCATAATCCTAATCTTAATCATAAGCTGGCAAAGCCAGAACCAAAATAAATCCTGAACAAATGATCGCACTCGTTCTCGTATTCATAATTCTGTCCGCCTGTTCGCCGCGGGGAATCCCTGCCAGGACTTAATGATGTATTCTTGAACAAGTTCCCCTATTTGAAAATAGGGGCTATTTTCTTTCATCTGTCCGCTGTGGGGGGGACAATGTAGGGGAGGAAATTATAAGTCCCGCCAGGGACGACAGATAGCCTCGTAGCATAAATATGAGTGGCATGTTAAATAATTTTGCCATTTTGCGTAGAATTTAACTCCTTACGGAGTAATCATAATCCCACACTCCAGGACAAAATGGACAACCCCGGCGTCGTCACTCAAGCCGCTCATCATACTCTTACTCATACTCTTACTCTGATTTTTTATGACCGATACCGAAAAATAATCATGTAATCCCAAAATCCTTCAATCATGGTTCGGACAATGGCGGGATTGGATAATGCACATACTGTCAATTTCCTTCCAGCCGTTCTTTGGGCTAAAGCCCTTTGGGGTGTCTGGTTCTGCTGCGAGTCTCCGGCCTAAAGGCGCGGAGTTATTCTCCCTTGTGTTCTTTGTTCCTTCCCTGTGTTCCTTGTGATTAAGAATTCGATTTCGATGACGATTTGAATTTCGGTTTGGATAATTTCAATCGATATTTCAACCATAGTAGAATTAATTCACAATTCATTTCAGGTATATCATTTTTCCCATATCGGAATAGACTATTCGGTTTTCTTTTCTTATCTCAAGAATATAGAGATAGACTCCGCTGGAAATTGTTTCTCCCTTCAATTCCGGAATATATTCAACTGTGTAATACCCTTTTTCCACTTCGTCATTAAAGATTTCTTCGAGCAGTTCACCGTTTACGTTGTAAATAGATAACCTCGCTCTTGCGCGATCAGGGGAATAAAATACTATGTTCGTCTGTGGATTAAATGGATTGGGGTAATTATGACTCAGTTTGTATCCTTCCGGGTTATTCTTCTTTTCCTCTTCAACACCAACAAGAATTATCTTTATTTCATGCCTTTCCGATACATTCCCCTGTTTATCCACTGAACCGATATAATATTTGGCAACCTTTGTGCCTTTGGGAATTATATCCCGGAATTGGGTAGTGTCAAAGGAAGTGGTAACCTGTGTGGAATCCTCGTCATAGAAGATATCAATGCTGTAATGGCACAGGTCAGCCTCAAAACTCCTGTGCCAATTGAATACCACAAGGCTGTCATCAACACTTTGTGTGAGATGTCGCGGTTTCAGGGGGGGAAGGTCCCGGTATGTGTATGATTCACCATAAGGACCGCCGAAAAGACCGATATCGCTTCGGCTGCCATCTTTATCCAATATTTCGGGATCACCCGCGTCTATCATCGGGGAGTACATCTGGAGCCGGTAATCACCCGAGTCAGGATTAACAAACATAGGGTATTCCGAAATATTGCTGCTATCGAGATTGGGAATATTCAGGTAATTATAATCATTATCCCAGCAGTTATTGTGGGTAACAACCGGGTATTGTCCGGCATATCCTTCTATTCCGCTTACCGCTCCGCTTACGTAATTATTTTTTACTATATTATTACTGCTTGTAGCCCATATACCTCTCTTAAATTTTCCGAGAACTATATTGTTTATCGCTTCCATGTAATATTCCCCGATTGCCTATTCCTGACCCGTCAGGTTCAAAATCTGTCATTACAAGGTTATTATAAAGACGGAGGGTATCTGAAAATCCGGTCAGCACTGCATGACTGTTCCTGGTGATAAATATATTATTTATAAATGTCGGGGAGGGGCCATATAACATCCAGACACATTCATCTCTTGAGCTGATTACATTATTTTCAATGTTCATGTAATAATCTGAAATACTCGCACCAAGACTCATTGCTTCATTAGCTTTGAGTATCATGCAATTTTTTATATCAACTTTGTAAAAAGCGTTTGAAATTCCTCTGCCGCCGAATAATAATTTGCATGATTCAATACTGCCTTTGTCAATTAGCTGAGGAACAATATTATAGTGTCCCAACACATATATCATGGCTGCCCGCATAAGAACTATCTGCAATAATTGTTAGATACTTTATTTCGCAAAGATGATTCATCTTAACTGCAATCTGGTCTTCAAGATTTCCTTTTATATTAATATAGGAACTGTCAATACCTGAACCAAGAACTGTAAGCCCCTGAATCATAACAATAGTTTCGCTGTATATCCCGGTTCCAATTACTATGGTATCACCTTCGACACAGATATCGATTGCTTTCTGAATACTGTCGCATGCGGTTTCCCATGTGAGGTAGGGTGGTTCCGGATTTCCTGTTTTGCTTACGTAACGGATTTCGGCTTGTATATTGAGATAAAAAAGAAAAAGAATGATCAATACTTTAAAGTAACTCATTTTTTTCGTCCAAAATAACTTCCAGAAATTCTTCAGATAATCTATTTATATTTTTTTGAAAAAGCAGTAGGACAGAATGCAATTCTGTCCTACAATTTATTATTTAAGGTAACTCATTTTTATTGATTTCACAAATTTTTCAGTTGTAATACGGCAGATATAAACTCCGGAAGCCAATCCTTCTGGTTCGAATTCTACTGAATGATTTCCGGCTTTCATTTTTTTATCCGTCAATATAGTAATTCTATTACCGAGTATATCAAATAATTCAAGTTTAATATTTGTGTCCTCAGGCAGATCAAAGGATATTCTTGTCGAGGGATTGAATGGATTGGGGTAATTCGCGTAAAGTTCATAATCTTCAGGAATTCCTTCTTTTGTGTGAGAAATTTTTCCGACCTCACCGGTGTTTGCCCAAATTGATTCTGTATTCGAATAATCGGATTCAATAAGTCTTCCATCTTCTCCGAAGGCTGTCACCCTATATTGAATCATTATTGAATCGCCTGAGCCTGAATAGATAGTATAAGTTTCATCAACATAATAGTTTAATGTTGTCTGCTCAATATAATTCCAGGACCCTGTATGACTCTTTCGGTAAATCTTATAATAATGCACCGAATCCATCCATGTATATACTCCCCATACCAATTTGGGATGATTCCCCGATTCCATCAACAGGAGTGATTCCGACCAGTCGCTGTAATATAAATTACCACCGTCAAGATTTATATTCCCGCCGGATGCTATTTCAAGTTCTCCTCCATCTTCAATAAAAATATCGGCGTTAAGGGTATAATCATTCTGTATGACAAACTTTGTGCTGTCTGAGATAGTTAAGGTATCGGCCAGCGCGATGGGAAACCTTATTGTATCATTTCCTTCGGTAGAATTGCCGCCTGAGAAAGCGAGAGGTTCAAAAATTATAAGTCGGCCCTGTCCCGCGGTTAATCCCGCAGGTAAAGATATCGAGTCTTCATAACAGATATTCATCCCTGATTCGATATCCTTTACATGTATATTGTGATAACCTGAAAAAAGGATTGCCCAGTTTCATGACATTATAACCTGTATGGTTTGAATCGGAAAGAAAAGAATTAATAATATACCGGTATTTAACAAAACTGAGGCCAGGTTTTTCCAACTCGGTTACTGTAAATATTGAAGGAAGGTTTGTGCCTGATTGTTCGAATGATATCCATTCACCCGGCATTATAATTGAGATATGTTCGGGATGTGCCATGTTTGTCTTATAATCAGAAAAATTTCCAGTATAGTTCAGTTCTGTAAGCAATTTTGAGAATTCTGTTGGTCCGGTAATGTTATAATTTATCATATTATTCATCCGGGGGGCAAACTTGTTTTTAATTGCATAGTATAAACTGGTCGGAACTCCGTTTGTATCGAGGATACCTCTTTCAGCGCCTCTTAAGTTAAAAAAGAATAATCCTTTAGCGCCAAAAGCGAGTGAAAGATTTATCATTCCCTCAAGCTGAAAAGGTTCCGGAAAAAGAATATCACCCGCCTGCCATTCATGTGTCTGAATTTTTGAAATAAATCCATTCTCATAAACACCAGATGCGTTTAACCGCTCTTTATATGTCGCGATTTTGTTATGCGCGTGAGTGATATTATTCTGCCATTGGGCTTGAGAACCAACGATGGGATAAACGGTTGAACATTAAAGGATCCGGTTCAACAATATCCAGGTACATATCCATTTTTTCATACCTGTCTATCCCGTTAGCTGTTTCCCAGATAGGGTTATATGTAATAAGAATCTCTGCTTTCTTTGAAGAAGTAAGCTCATTCATATAGTCTCTCGTTTTCCTGATAGCCAGGAAAAAGTCTATATATGTGGGTTCAAACATGCCGTAATAATAGGGTATTTCTGTTAATCCGAAATTGAATGCTTCAATTGAAGAAGTTATTCTGGCTTTAGCATCCATTGGATACTCCAAAAGATCAACTCCCAAATATTGACATTCAATCTCAAAATAATCAAGATAGATTACATATTTCACATCATTAAAAGAAGGATGTTCATAAAGCCAGTCGAAATTCACCCTGAAACCTTCATATTGCAAATTATCTCTGAAGCGGTCATTGCCTTTCACCATTAAGATATTGTCCGTCGGAGCCATGTCGACCGGAACATTTCCAAGATCATACATATAACCATTAAAATCTGTTTCCTGCCAGCCGTTGTCAAGTTCTTCATCTGTAATATAAACCGGGCTGCCCCAACGTTTTTTCAATTATTTCGTGAGTATCTTTATCATAATATCGATATAAAAAATTGAGTTTCATAACATTTGTGCTGTCTTCAATATGGGGTGGTTCAAGCCGGGCCTGTCCCCCGTCCCATTCAAGTTTGTATCTGAGGTTGATTTTGTACTTTACAATATTGCCCCACTGCGCAGGTTGCACTACCTTGTAGTATTTTTTCGCCTGTTGGTAAAAGGGCCCGCTGAGAATGGAATCACACGCAAAGTTAGGATCGAGAGAAGCCGTCGTCCAGCAGTCGTAACCATCTTCAGTAGTTACATTACCCGCCTGGCATAAATATCCGGGCTCAACATCAGATGTATCAATCATATTCTCAAATTCCCATCTGTTAATATGACCTCCTGTATAAGCATGATACCATACCGTCACAGAATCCAGGTAGGATTGTGTGGGAATAACTTTAAAAATCGCTATCCACATAACTGGAATAGTTATTATTTCGAATCCCTTCAATTATATGTGTCGCACCAAGGTATTTACATGTATCCAGTAAATCCTCATAAGCCCACATCATACCGAACATAAATGGTTCCTCCTGTCCTTTGGTTGCTACAGATAAAAGGACAAAAAAAGACTAGAACAATAAATTTTCGCATAATAGACTCCTCTAATTTGGATTGGTTTAAATGATTCCCCTATGGGAATTTCTCTATATATCCTTAACTATCTTTCCCCTTATAAATATTGATGATTTAAGTTACGACAAAAATATTTTGTATGCAATATTTTCTTCTTAATATTGTGTTGATATATTTTTTGTATAATTATTTTAGAGTATTTGTCTTTAAGCGATTAACAGGTTACAATACTATATTACTAAATTATAATTAAGTTATTCTGGTATTGGATCTTCAATCCTAAATTCCTTCAATCATGGTTCAGACAATGGCGGGGTTGGATTATGCGCATACTGTTATTTTCCCGCCAGCCGCTCTTTTGGCTAAAGCCCATTGAGGTTATCGGGTTCTACCGCATATCTCCGGCCTGAAGGCGCGGAGTTATTTTAAATGCGAATTACTATAAATGATCTCGCCTAATCTGAAAATCATAATCATAGACTGGCAGAGCCAGATAAAAATGAATCCGAATAAAGAATCGTACTCGTTCTCGTAATCGTACTTCGTACTCGTCTTTATCAATACGTTCAGATTATTCGAGAACGATTACGAGTACCTGTTCCATGAGTACGATAAAATTTTGCCATTTTGCGTAGAATTTGACTCCTCACGGAGTGATCATAATCGTAATCATAAGCTGACAGAGCCAGAAAAAAAAGTGGTTAGTGGAGAGTGAAGAGATAAGAACCAGCAATTTTTCTTTAAGATAACTTCAAAATCCCCAAAAAGTCCCGTCAGGGACGACAGAATTCCCCGGTAAATTGATGGTCAAATAAAATTTTGCCATTTTGCGTAGAATTTGACTCCTTACGGAGTAATCATAATCCCACACCCCAGGACAAAATGAACAACCCCTTCGCCGTCACCCAACCCGCTCATTATACTCTTACTCATACTCCTACTCTTACTCTGATTTTTTAGTACCGATACCGAAAAATAATCATGTAATCCTTTAATCCTTTATTCATGGTTCAGAAAATAACGGGATTAGATTTTGAGCATACTGTTATTTCCCTGCCGGCCGTTCTTTTGGCTAAAGCCATTTGGGATTACCGGGATTTCCCGCATATCTCCGGCCTAAAGGCGCGGAGTTATTTTAAATGCGAATTACTATAATTGATTTCGACTACTGTGAAAATCATAATCTTAATCATAAACTGGATGAGCCAGAGACAAAATAAATCCGAAGAAGGAATCGTACTCATAGACTGGCAAGCCAGAGCAAAAATAATTCTGTCCGCCTGTTCGCCGCGGAGAATCCCTGACGGGACTTAATGATGTATTCTTGAACAAGTTCCCCTATTTGAAAATAGGGGCTATTTTCCATCATCCCTGCCGGGATTCATATTAATCTGATTTAATATTTGCTTGTAGATAATCATTATTATTTAGAATAAGTCCCGTTAGGGACGACAGATAATAGCCCCATAATTCATTGTGGGGGAGACAACGTTAAGGTGAAATAAATAAGTCCCGCCAGGGACGACAGATAGCCTCGTAGCATAAATATGAATGGCAGGTTAATTAATTTTGCCATTTTGCGTAGAATTTAACTCCTTACGGAGTAATCGTACTTCGTACTCGTCTTTAGTAAAACGCCCAAGTTACTCGAGAACGATTACGATTACCGCTTCGCCCCCAGGGGGATGTCCCATGTGTACGATAAAAATTTGCAATTTTGCGCAGAATTTAACTGCTAACTGAATAATCTCGTCAGAATGTATACCAAATCACTCAAAACAGGCAAATAATTGAATTTAAATAAAAAAATACGATAATAATAGGTTGATAAGTTCTCTTTTGGTTTTGCTATAAAAGAGTTTCTTTTTTAAGTTAACATGATATGTTTAAATTTTTATTACGCATGCAAATGCCGGATGGTTATTTATGAAGATATGTGATATACTGAAGCCCGAAAATATTATTAGTGAATTTCAAAGCCGGGAGAAAGAAGGGCTTATCAATGAGCTGATTGATCTTTTTAAGGGAGATAAAAGAATCAGGGACATTGAGACAGTAAGAAAGGCAGTGCTGGACCGGGAAAAAATAATGTCGACAGGTGTGGGGAAAGGTTTTGCCATACCTCACGGTAAAACCAACGGTGTTAATGAAATTGTCGCAGGGTTTGGTAAAACTTCACAACCTATGGATTTTAACGCCCTCGACGGAAAGCCGGTGAATCTGGTTTTCCTACTTGTCGGGAAAGAAAACCTTGTCGGGCCTCACATTAAACTGCTGAGCAGAATTTCAAGAATGATGAATAAGGATGAATTCAGAGAAAATCTGGCAAAAGCAAAAACAAGTGATGAGATATTCGATATTTTTTGTAATGAAGAAAAACGCTTTTTTGACCACGAATAAAATATTATGATTAAAGCAATAAAAGGCACAAAAGATACTCTCCCGACCGACATTCCATCCTGGAGAAAAATTGAGGATGATGTCAGAAGAATAATGGAGAATTTTGGTTATTATGAAATCCGGACCCCGGTATTCGAAGAGACCGCTCTTTTCAGCAGGGGCATAGGTGAAGCAACCGACATAGTCAGCAAGGAAATGTATTCTTTCACCGACCGTAGCGGGACAAGTATTACTCTTAAACCTGAAATGACTGCCGCTGTTGTAAGGGCATTTATCGAACACAACCTCGGTAAAATCCAGAATCTAAACAAAGTTTATTATATCTCACCCATGTTCAGGCAGGAGCGCCCCCAGGCGGGAAGACTGCGTCAGTTTCACCAATTTGGCGCCGAAGCCCTCGGCTGTAACGATCCTTCTCTTGATGCCGAAATGATCATTTTGGCGTGGGATATTATCAGAGGATTCGGACTAAAAGATTTAACCGTTAAAATAAATTCACTCGGAATTCCATCATCACGCGAAAACTACCGTAATATTTTGCGTGAGTATCTTTCACCACATCTGAATAACCTTTCGGAAGACAGCCGGAACAGGTTTGATACAAATGTTCTGAGAATATTCGACAGTAAAGTGGAATCGGATCAGGAAATTATGAAAGGGGCGCCTCTCCTTCTCGATCATCTTGATGAAGAGTCACTCGATCATTTCAACAAAGTGAAAGAATATCTTGACACAGCGGAAATTCCGTATGAGGTTGACCCAAAACTTGTAAGGGGACTCGATTATTATACTAATACCACATTCGAGATTCTGAGTAACAGTGTCGGCTCGCAAAGCGCATTATGCGGCGGAGGCAGGTATGATCTGCTTATTGAACAACTTGGAGGAAAAACTACACCCGGAATTGGTTTCGCAGCCGGAATTGAGAGAATTCTGCTTGCATGTGAAAATGAAAATTCACTGGATATTTCTTTACCTCAAAAAGATATCTATATAACCAGAATAGAAAAAGAACTTCAGAAAGAAGCATACGCCTTATGTGTCCGTTTCAGACGCGCGGGCCTGAATGCCGAATATGACTACTCTGGAAGGAGCGTAAAAGCCCAGATGCGCGAAGCCAATAAACTTAACGCGAAATATGTTCTTATGCTTGGCGGCGATGAATACGCGAATGGAAAGATTTTGCTTAAAAATATGCGAAACAGTGAACAGGAAGAATTTGATATTAACTCAATAGATGAGATAATAAACAAACTTAGAGGTGTTTAATTGCCCTTAAAAAAGCCTAATGAACTGCCAAAAATTCCCAAGACAAGGAAAAAAAAGGCTGAAGCGGCCCTTGAGGCTATTCCTGAGAAAAAACCTGATAAAGTTGAATATTACTGCAATACCTATTTCAAATGGGACAGGGTAAACAAAAAGCAGCTTTATGGAATAAGTGTTGAAACCGCTGTTGAGTTTACAAATTTTATCTATGAGCTTTCGATTGAGGTAATTAAAAAACGGAAGAAAATTTTTATTGTGCTGATGGGACTTCAGGCCAGAATGAACCGGGCGCCGCAGGTTCAGCCGGCTGTCAGGGAAATTTATTTTGAGGACTTTATCGGAGAATATACTGTTAATGTTGTAAAGCAGGATGGCAGTATAAATTCCGCCATATTTAAATACAACATTTACAAAAAGGAAATTCTCAAGATAAAGGATTTTCTTCCCGAAAAAGAAAACAACCGTCTGTTTTGCCTTTTCGATGTTGCTGAGGACCGTTTTTCCTTCCGGGAATCCTGATCATGTCCGGAAATAATATTATTTTTGGCCGAAAACCTGTCTTTGAAGCAATGGAGGCCGATAGTGAAATACGCAGGATATTTATTTCGCAAAACCTTCGCGGGGATATTGTTTTCAAAATAAAAAAGGCTGCGAAGGAGAGAGGTATCCCGGTTAAAACTGCCTCTCCCGAACGAATTGATCAGTTATGCGGAAAACAGAATTCGCAGGGTATTGTTGCAGAACTTGAGGAAATTACCTTTGCCTCTGTTAATGATGTGATATTAAACGCGCAAAAGATGGAATTTCCTCTTGTTTTATTACTCGATTCAATCCAGGACACTCATAATCTTGGAGCTATCCTGCGCAGCGCCGAATGCGCCGGCGTGGGAGGGGTAATTATTACCGCACATTTTTCAGCTCCGGTCAACGACACTGTCATCAAAACTTCTGCCGGAGCGGTTTCTCACCTAAAGATTGCCACTGTAAAAAATCTTGTCTCTGTTATCCGGACTCTGAAAGATGAGGGGTTCTGGATAGCGGGCGCCGATATGAGTGGTGAGCCATACAGCACAAAAGATTATAAAATACCTCTCGCTCTTGTAATGGGAAATGAGGAAAAGGGATTGAGAAGACTTGTAAAGGAAAATTGTGATTTTCTGCTCGGCATCCCGATGAAAGGCTCTATTGATTCTCTGAACGTTTCGGTATCAGCAGGAGTGCTTTTATTCGAAATATTGAGACAAAGAGAAAGGTAAAATACTGTTCCCTGCTTTTAATTTCTTTGACAATAATCTTTGCCATAACTTTCCCTTGCCGTTTTTTTATTTGTAATTTCTCTGGAATAACTGATAATTTTCATAATACATTTTTATTGCTTCTAAAATTCTATTCGATTATTTTAAAAATTGTTATTTCGTGAGGGTAAAAGGAAAAGAGTAAAATCCCGCTTGTTTTACTATCGCGAATGAACATCAACTAAATTAACATTTTTGGATTTTCCGATGCTCTTTAACTCAGTAGAATTTGCCATTTTTCTGCCTGTCGTATTTATTATTTACTGGTTTCTTCTGTCGCGGAACCTGAAACTTCAGAATATGTTTCTTCTGGCCGCGAGTTATTTTTTTTACGGCTGGTGGGACTGGCGATTCCTTTCCCTGATCTTTTTCAGTTCAATTGTTGATTACCTCGTCGGGATTCAGCTATCAAAAACAAATAATGAAAAAAAACGTAAAATTTTTCTTCTTACCAGTCTTTTAGTTAACCTCGGTTTTCTCGGCTTCTTCAAATATTTCAACTTTTTCACTGAAAGTTTTTCAACGGCATTCACATTTTTCGGCTATAGCATTGAAGCGGCCAGGTTAAATGTAATACTCCCCGTAGGAATAAGTTTTTATACATTCCAGACTCTCAGCTATTCAATAGATATCTACAGGAGAAAGCTGGAACCTACAAAAGATGTTGTCGGATTTTTCGCTTTCGTAAGTTTTTTCCCCCAGCTTGTAGCCGGACCCATTGAAAGAGCGGGCAATCTTCTGCCCCAGATACTAAGAGAAAGAAAGTTTGATCAGAATAAAGCTGTCGACGGAGTATATCAGATTTTGTGGGGCCTGGTGAAAAAAATATTAATAGCCGATAATTGCGCTTCCCTCGTCGATTCAATTTTTAACGGATCCGGAAATTCCGCCAGCGTTCATGTACTTGGTGTTTTACTTTTTGCTTTCCAGATTTACGGAGATTTCAGCGGTTATTCTGATATCGCGATTGGAACTGCAAAACTTTTTGGTTTCGATCTGATGATAAACTTCAGAATGCCCTATTTTTCCAGAAATATAGGGGAATTCTGGCACAAATGGCACATTTCGCTTTCCTCATGGTTTCGTGATTACCTCTATATTCCGCTGGGAGGATCGAGGGTAAGCAAACTTAAAAGTATCAGAAACGTTTTTATTATTTTTATTGTCAGCGGTTTTTGGCATGGCGCCAACTGGACTTTTATTATCTGGGGCGCTCTTCACGCGCTATTTTTTATTCCATCTTTTATTTTCGGCACAAACAGAAAATACAAGGATGAAAATTTAGCCGGAAAGGGTATCCTTGATAATCTCAGAGAATATCTATCAATCTTTATAACTTTTCTGCTTGTAAACTTTTCATGGATATTTTTCAGGGCAAAAGATCTTAACCATGCCTTCAAATATATCGCTTCAATTTTTGACGCCTCCTTCTTCAGCTACCCCCGCTTAAGAGGAATTCAAAATTCGGATATGATTCTATCTGTTATTTTTATTCTCATCATGATTGTTGTTGAATGGAACAACAGGGAGAAAAATTATGTATTTGAGAATATACACAGGAAACCCTATATCTATCGGTTTGTTATACTCTCTGTTTTTTCAATTTTGCTATTTTTCTTCGGCGGTTCCCAGGAAAACTTTATTTATTTCCAATTCTGAGGTTTCATGAAAGATTTTATTAAAAGGTCTGTTGTTTCCATTGTTCTGCTGCTGTTAGTATTTAGCGGAGTGTTTTACATTTTTGCTTCGGTCTATACTTTATTTCCTTCCGATCAGTCCAGGCATCACCTGATGATTAAAACCCTCACAGATAAAAACATGGCGCCGGAAATCGTTGTCTTCGGCAGCAGCCTGGCAATGTTTTCTATCGACGCCAAAGTCCTGACTGATAAACTACCCGGGAATCCACTTGCCATAAGTATGTCATCCGTAGGTCAGAATCCGATGGAAGCATTTTATTTTTTCCCCCTCCTTCCCAAATCTGTCAAAACTGTAATTCATTGCGTTGAACCTTACCGATTTATCAAGCCGGTTGAACTTGAAAATTCCAAAGCGCTGAATTTGGTAATGTCCGGTTATGATTTACCTGTTGACATAAATAAAATAATCGATAAAGTAAATCCCCATTTTTACGAATCTAAATGGGAAACCATTATTTATTCGAAAAGTTTTTTGCGAAACTCGCTTTACGTTTATTTAAGAGGTTCGCTTGACAGCGAAGAACAGCGACGCGATATGAGTAAAATTAATGATATCTTCTTCCCGAATCCATATATGAATAAAAAGGCTCTCGATTATTCCAAAACTATGTCGCGCCAGAATGGATATGACTCCGAAATGATAACTGAATTAAAGCCGCATGTACCTGATGAAAGGCTTAAAAAGCTTTTTGTTAACGTGAATGATTATTTAGCGGAAAAGGGGATAAAATATATTATCGTTCTTCATCCGGTCAACCCTGACAGAAAAGTAGTCAGCGACAAATATTATCACGATGTTATCGATATGCTGAAAAACGAATTTAGCAATTTTTTGATTCTCGATTTTTCAAAATTGTGGGATCATTCAGATTATTTTTATGATCCTGTTCATCTTAACAAAGAAGGGGCTGAAATATTTTCACAAAAGATTGCTGATCGTATAAATTAGTATTTCAGATTGAGCCGGAGAGAAAATGAGAGAATAAATCAGCTAACTTTTACTCTGCCAATGACAGAGTAAAAGATAAAAACAGAAGTGTCAAATTTTTTGAATTAGATCTGCTCCGCAGAAGCAGCATTATTGCAGCAAAAGATTCAACCAATCCTTTTAATCCCTGGCGGGGATTAACAAAACACCTTTCAGAAAATTGAATAAATGTCGAAAACCTTGCCGGTTTGAGAAAAAATTGATTTTTCACGGACTATTCAGACATTCCGGCAACTATATCAGCCTGCTCCGGCAGTCCCTCCTTAATCAGCTTCAAAACGCAAATTCCCCCGAATTTTTAAAAATTTTCTGGTAATTTTTCCAAATCATCGAAAATAACTTGATTATTTCAAAAACTATCGTTATTAAGGTATTAAGATTATATTGTATTATTATCTACTTATAAACCACGTTTTTTCATAATAAAAAAGGAGCAAAATATGCGATTCAAAAACATACTGGTTTTGTTGATCTGGCTGTTGGCAGCGGCCGGATTATCAGCACAGTCACTTTCCATCAACCCATATGGCGTATCTCCACGGGATGTGGAAACGGATACAGTTTTAAGTTATTACGACAGAACCTCCAGCGGGCTGCATAATGTCGGCGTTGAATCACAAGTCTACCTTCTCGCTTTTATGGATGGCGCGCAATTAACCTCACCAGCCTGGAATATTTTGGAAGCGCCCGCGACATCATCAGCGACAATTGGTGAAACCCTCGTAATGGACACCTCAAATGTTCTGGCGAAATTTATCCCTGATCTTAAGGGTACATATAAAATTGAAGTAGTTGCCGGCGGTATGGCCGATACAGTAACATTAAACGCGGGTCTCTATCTTGGTGTTGCCGGCGGCACTGTTTCTTGTCAAACCTGTCATTCCGACTCCTACAATGAATGGCTGACTACCGGTCACTCAACAACCCTTCAGGAGGAGTTGAATGGTATGGGAAGCAGTCACTTCCAGAGTTATTGTATAGAATGCCATGCAACAGGTTACGATGAGATGGCGGATAACGATGGTTTTGATGATTTTGGTTTTGTATTCCCCGATTCCCTGTATATGGGAGGATATAATGACGCCGTAGCTATGTACCCCGATGCTATGAAAAGATCTGATGTTCAGTGCGAATCATGCCATGGTCCGGGAAGTGAGCATGTTGGCCAGGTCGCCGATTATAAAATTGAATCTTCACTCTCTTCCGACAATTGCGCTGTTTGCCATAACGCCGGAACACATCATGTAATTCCGGAACAATGGGATTTTTCAGTTCATGGCAGTGAAAACCATCTTTATTTCGGCGCCGACAGAGCTTCATGTACACCTTGTCATAACGGTAAAGGATTTGTCGATTTTGCCAATGGGGATGAACAGGACGCGCCTGTCGCAGTTTCAATCACCTGCGCCACCTGCCATGATCCTCACTCTCACGACAATGGAAACCAGATAAGGCTTGTTACCGCCACATTAGGAAATGGCTACGAAATTGACAACCTGGGAAATGGCGGACTTTGCGCCAACTGCCATAAATCAAGACGTGACGGAAATGACTATACAACAAATTATCTTGATAATCTCAGTTCCCACTATGGTCCGCATCATGGTCCGCAGACAGATGTTTTATATGGCGCCAATATTCCGACATTCGGAATGTCAATAGCAAATTCTCCTCATGCGCAGGCAGTAGAAGGTGGCTGTGTAGGCTGCCATATGTATCCGAATGAAATTGACGAAAATAATCAAGTGCTTCTAAGCGGTAATCACTCATTCAGCATGGTTGACCCGGATGGTGTTGACAATGTTGCCGCTTGCGAAGATTGCCACGGCGCTTTGGAAAGTTTCGATGAGAAAAAATTCTACATTAACGGAAATGCCGATCTCGACGGAAATGGTGTAGCGGAAGGATTGCAGCATGAAGTTCACGGATTACTGGATATTCTCGCCGAACTTTTGCCTCCTTATGGCTCTACTGACATAAACAACATTGATTCTACCTGGACTCCAGATGAAGCGGTTGGTTTCTATAACTACTTATGTATCGAAGAAGATCGCAGCTTCGGTATTCATAATCCACAGTTTACTATTGGTATTCTTATCGCGACAATAGAAAAACTTGGCGGCACAGTAGGTGTTGAAAGCGACGATATTATTAAACCTCTGGAATTCGCGCTCAGCCAGAACTATCCCAATCCTTTCAACCCCTCAACAAAGATTACCTTTACGATTGCCGAAAGAGCTGATGTTACCCTTAAAATTTATGATGTCGTTGGACGTGAAGTCAGAACACTTGTAAATGGTGAGCTGAATGTCGGCGAACATAATGTTGAATTTAATGCCTCCGAACTGACATCGGGTGTTTATTTCTATAAAATTACTGCCATTTCAGAAGGTGAATCAAACTTCCAGGAAGTGAAGAAAATGATGCTCCTTAAATAGATTTTTTAATATGATTACATATTGAATAGTCTGTTTTGCGGGACCTTCGGGTCCCGTTTTTTTGTTTATGTGAATTTCTGCGATATATAACATTTCCGTCCAAAGATTATACCTGTTTTTTTAGAATGCGAAAATCCCTTTCACACAAAATATTTTGAACAATCGCGCCTTTTATATCGCGGCAAAAATAATATCGTAACTTTAGGCGGAAATAATACCCTTCTTGATCATCCACTGATTTTTGTCTGAATATTTTTATTAAAATAAATTAAATTGCACTGAATAATATTCCGGGAGTAAGGATATGAAGTATTTTATATTTTTTCTCATCATGCTCTTTGCCGCGGGATGCAAAGAAGATTCGACAATATCTCCATCAGGAAGCAATCCTCTTATGCTGAAAGGCTGCGTGATCATTGATGGCAACGGAAATATAATCGATAACGGGGTAGTAGTTATCAATGATGGTTTTATTACCGAGGCGGGTAAATCAGGTGAAGTAACAATTCCCGCTGATGCGGAAATTATTGATCTAAGCGGTAAATATCTTTTGCCCGGACTTATAAACTGTCATGTGCATAATGGATTTTCTGCGGAAAATCTCAGATCCTGGGCTTATGCAGGAATAACAACCATCAGGGATCTCGGCGCGGTTTATAATTCACAATTATTCCGGCGGCGGGATGATCTTAATCTGGAAAACCGTAACGCCACACTTGTCGCTGCGGGACCTCTGCTTACCGCGCCCGGGGGATACCCGATCGCTATCTGGGGCAGCGCCATGGGGTATGAACTTTCTTCCATGGAAGACCTGCGTGTAAAAGTAAACGGACTGCTCGATGACGGCGCCGATATTCTTAAAGTCGCGGTGGAAGGAGGCAGCAACTGGGGAGGCAGCATACCGGTTCTGAATGATGAGGCAATTGCTGAAATCGTAAAAATTGCCCATTCAAGAGGAACAAAAGCTTCAGCGCATATTTTATGTGAGTCGGACCTCGAAAGGGCAATAAACGCCGGCTTTGATGATATTGCCCACATGGCGTCAGACAGGGTGAGTGATGAGTTGATGATGCGGATGATACATAATAATATTTACTGGGTGCCGACACTTGAACTTTGGCATCATGTGGGGTTTGGCGAAAACTCCATTATGGTTGATAACCTCCGGCGTTTTAATGAAGCGGGGGGTAAAATCGCGCTCGGGACAGATTATGACGGTTATAGCGCCCGGTTTGACCTTGGATTGCCGGAAATTGAAATAAGTATGATGCTCGCGGCCGGAATGGCACCAATGGAAATTATTATAGCGGCCACAAAAAATTCCGCCTTTGTATGTAATCTTGAAAACTGCAGGGGAACGATTGAGAGGGGTAAAATAGCCGATATTATAGTTACCGATGAAAATCCCCTTGAGGATATTATGAATCTCAAAGAAATTGTATTGGTAATCCACAACGGAGAAATTATCAGGAACAATCTATGACGCATTATCTTGAACACAGAACAGATTTTGAAAATAGTTATACCGCCTCAATTTATGATGAACTGCCATTATGGTCAGCGCCTTTCGGGATGGAGCTGCTGGGTTTTGTGGATTACCGTTTGCAGGGCAATGTTCTGGATATTGGCTGTGGAACCGGATTTCCCCTGATTGAACTGGCGATGCGGTTAGGCCGGAATTCATCTTTTTACGGAATCGACCCCTGGGAACAGGGTATTGAAAGACTTAAAGAGAAACAACAGTTGATGAATGTTCCGTTAATCACTTTATTTAACCAGCCCGCTGAAAATTTGCCTTTTCCCGAAAAGTTCTTTGATTTGATCATATCGAATAATGGTCTGAACAATGTTGATGATTTAAACAAAGTGATTTCCGAATGTGGCAGAGTAATAAAAAAGGGAGCAAAGCTGATATTCACCGCTAATTTGCCGGAGACCATGAAGGAGTTTTATGATATCCTGTTTTTAGTTTTGAAAGAACCCGGGCTCGAAAAATATAACGACATAGTCAGGAACCATATTCACAAAAAAAGAAAGAGTACCGCAGAATGGCAAGACCTTCTTGTCAGGAACGGCTTCGAAACTGTAAGCTACAGTGAGAAAAATTTCGACCTCTTTTATTTTGACGGCAAAACCATGTTAAATCATTATTTTATCAGGCTCTATTTTATTGAGACATGGAGTTCTTTATTCAGTAGCCCTGATATTCCAAAAATATTTAAAAAGCTCGAAAAAGAACTGGATGATTTTGCCGAAAAATCTGGCGGTCTGAAATTTTCCATCCCATTTTTAACCATGGAATGGGTAAAAAAATAACATTTTCCAACCTAATACCCGATAACATTACTCACTGAATTTTCGTATATTCGGACAATTGATAATATATATTTGGGAAATCATGGAACAGAAGCAGAGTGTAAGGGAAATATTATTTCAACCTGATGAGATTAAAAAGCTTGCCGGAAGAAATGTTTCGGGCGATTCAGCCGAAACTATCGCCTTTCTTTCTTTTGAAAGCCGTTTTGCCAAAAGCGGCGGACTGGCTGCTGTTATTAACCAGATTATGCCTTACACCAAAGAAGTTTTTGATGTAAGGAATGTGATTCTTATCTCTCCTTTTTATCCCAATATCAGCGATAAATCCAAACTTACATATACCGGAATCAGCATCGAAGTGCCCTTTGGCAATGTTACAGTTCCGGTGAATATTTATGAATATATTTATAATTACCGAAAACCCTCCTGCGGATATATCAGGGAATTATATCTTGAGGCGGATGGCTTTTTTACCTCTGAAAACAAGCTTAATGATCCATATATATACAGTATAAATGATCCTGAGGAGAACAGTGAATTATTAAGAAAAAATTCATTGTTTTATTCCGCCGCGGTCCCCCATGTGCTTTCAGGACTGGGACTTAATGAAAATATTATTCTCCATATGCAGGACTGGGAAACCATTCTCGCGGGTCTCACTGTCAAAATAGCCCTTCTGAATGAAAAGCTGAAATCGTGCAGAACAGTTTTTACAATGCACAATCCCTACGATTCCGGATGGATACCGCTGAAATCGCTTGAAATGATCTTTAATGATTCAATTATTAAAAGACTTGTAAAGCTGCCCGACGATGATCTGACCGCGTTAAAACTGGGCATGCCCTTTATCGATTCGGTAATTACCACGGTCAGCAAAAACTTCGCTAAAGAACTAAAGAAAGATAAAATTTTCACCTCCTTTTTTATTCCCCATCTTGTGGATATTATAGAGAAAAAAAATATTACCGGCATAAATAATGGCGCTTTTATGGGAATTTCGACTGATTACATTCCCTTCATGGAAAAGTATCCTAAAGAGCCTGAAAGAGTGACCTCCGCGATGATCGATGAGATCAAAAAAATCAAAACAGAAAAACGGAGTAAAATGCTGGAAGTCCTCGATAACTACGACCCGGTGGAAAGATTCGGCAAATTAAGGTGGAACAGAGAGTCTGTAACAAATCTTCCAGCGGATATTCCTGTATTGATGATGAGCGGAAGGCTGGACCCTAACCAGAAAGGGTATGACGTACTCTTGAAAGCTCTCTCAAAATTCAGGGAAGATGAGATAAAAGCTGTCCTCTCTCCTATGCCGGTCCGTTATACAGATCTCGATTATTTTTACCAGGTAGCCTGCAAAGAAACCCCCGGCAATATTACCGTATTCCCTATCCGAATGGAAAAAGGATATATGGAGCTGATGCAGGGATGCACTTTCGGACTTATGCCCTCAGTTTATGAACCTTTCGGCGCGGCGATTGAATATATGGTTAGCGGAGCCCCGGTAATTGCGCGAAAAACAGGGGGACTTGTCGACCAGGTGATAAATGGGAAAAACGGCATTCTTTTCCGGGAACCGGCCCGAAATTATAATTTGGAGCATATACAGCGATATTCCGAAGCCGCAAACAATATTCCAGACAGGGAAAATAACGAATGGTTCCTCGATATGGCCGATAGCCTGGCCAGAGCGCTTCGTAAATCTGTAAAACTTTTTGCGGAAGATTCCGACCGGTATTACGAAATGATAATCAGGGGTCTATATCGTTCAGGGAAATTTGAGTGGAGCGACAACCTTAAGCAGTACCAGAAAATATATCTTTAATTGAATCCTGCTTCCTGAAAGCAGATGAAATGCTCACTCTCGTTTTGAGAATATTATTTTGATTTCGGCAGATATTGTTTGCCGAATGCTTTTTGTGAATATATAAGACAACAAGCTCCGTAATTTTATATAAAGAAGCCACAAAAATTCAGATTCTCCATAAAACTATTTTAACCTGAGTTTGGAACATGGTTTTACAATTCAATATATTTATTTAATCCTATCGGGGAAAATATGAAACTCAAATCTTTACTCTTCACAGGACTGATTATTACAATGACTCTTCTACTTTTTAATTCCTGCGCCAGACAGGGGAAAAAACCGGGATTATGGATGCCCTCGGTTTTTTCAGATAATATGGTGCTGCAACGAAACGCGGATGTAAATATTTTCGGGTATTCTGATCCCGGCGACATTGTTACCGTAACCCTCGACGGAAACTCTGCCGAAGACAGGACAGATGAATATGGTTACTGGATTGTGCAGCTTCCCCCGCACGAAGCAGGAAAAGGCTACACAATGAAAGTTACCGCGGGTAAAAACGAGCTGCAATTTGAAAATGTGAAATATGGGGAGGTCTGGCTTTGTTCGGGGCAGTCAAATATGGAAATGCAGATGAACAGCTCCTGGGCCACTCTTAATAATGGTGAGGAGGAGATCAGGAACGCCGATTATCCCGATATGCATCTTTTCCTTGTTGAAAGGAACACTTCTTTTTATCCTCTCGATGATGTGCAGTCGGACGGGTGGAAAATATGCACACCTGAAAATGTGAAAAACTTTTCCGCTACAGCTTACTTTTTCGGAAGGGACCTTCATGAAAAGCTGAATGTTCCGGTCGGATTGATCGCCTCATCATACGGGGGTACTATCGTAGAGGCATGGACGAGCAGGGGAAGTCTTGAAAAATTTAATGAATTTAAAGATGTGTTCAACGATATTGATAATCGTCTGCTCGATAAAGAAAATATGAAACTTCCTTCTGAAATTAAAAATGAACTGCGAAATGCCGTTAAGAAAAGTAACGCGAAATTACCTTCCTTTGTGAAAGAAAAAGAAGAATGGAAAACAATGAAGCTGCCCGGCAGATGGGAAAGGAACGGGCTTAATTTTAACGGAATTGTCTGGTACCGCAAAAAAATTGAAATCCCCGAATCGGCGGCGGGAAAACCAATTACAATCAATTACCCGGCTGTTGATGATGATGATATGACCTGGTTTAACGATTCATTCGCGGGAGCGGAAGAGGGCTGGAGCAAATTGAGAAACTATTTTGTCGATGGTAAAATGGTTAAAGAAGGAACTAATGTAATCTATATAAAGGTGATTGATTATATATACGGAGGTGGCGTATTTGGCGATCCGGAGAAATTTAACATTACTCTTTCAGATGGCGCGATAATACCCCTCGAAGGAGAATGGGAATATAAAACTGGTCTTGAATTCCCCGATCCAAACACCGCGACAGTATTATATAACAGTATGATAAAACCCCTTATTCCCTATTCAATTAAAGGAGCCATCTGGTACCAGGGTGAATCAAACGCGTCACGCGCATGGCAGTATCAGTATCTTTTCCCCGAATTGATAAAAGACTGGCGTTCCTTATGGCAGCTTGGTGATTTCCCCTTTCTTTATGTGCAGCTCGCTTCTTTTATGAAACGAAATGAAACGCCTGTTGAAAATGAGTGGGCGGAACTTCGTGAAGCGCAGCTAAAAACGCTGGAACTTTACAATACCGGAATGGCAGTGGCTATCGATATAGGTGACGCCGATGATATACATCCTCATAACAAACAGGATGTCGGTAAAAGACTCGCCCTGATAGCCCGCAATAAAACCTATGGTGAAGATATTCCATATTCAGGACCCATATACAAAAATTGTGAATTCCGAAATGGAAAAGCATTGATTGAATTTGATTTTGTTTATAAGGCTCTGGTTTCAAAAACCGGTAAAAAACTTAAAGGATTTACCATCGCCGGAAAGGATAAAAAATTCCATTTTGCGAAAGCGGCAATCAAAGGTGATAAAGTTGTAGTATGGTCTTCGAAGGTGAAAAACCCGGTGTCTGTTCGTTACGCGTGGGACGCTAA
This sequence comes from Melioribacteraceae bacterium, assembly GCA_963677445.2. Lineage (GTDB taxonomy): Bacteria > Bacteroidota > Ignavibacteria > Ignavibacteriales > Melioribacteraceae. The sequence goes on from CAXXGF010000004.1 coordinate 31,430, forward strand.
TCCGGAAATATCCCTCTTTAACAGCGCCGGCCTGCCCGCTTCACCATTCAGAACTGATGACTGGCCGGGGATAACCTTTCAAAAAACAGACTAAATATTTTAGCTGAATCGCTTATAATGCCTGATAAATTAAGTTTTATCAGGCATGTTTTATTTATTAGATTAAATTTATTTCGTTTTATAACAGTATTTTACCGGTTTTAACCTAAAATTAACTTGAAACTGACTTTTTCTTTTCTAATCTTTGTAATATAAATTAACAGCCGGATGTACTAATTTTATCATAACCCGGCAAGAAAATGTTTACTATATTTTAACCGTTAAATATTCAAAAAACGGAGAAAATATGAAAAAGATACTAATTATATTTTTATTGCTGTTTATCTGCGGCGCGGTCGCGGCGCAGGAAGAAACTTTACTTGGTCCCGGAGCCATTACTCATGGCGGGTATGGCGGACCATTATTGAAATTTACCGAAATCAATGGTGAAACCGGTATTCTTGTCGGAGGACGCGGCGGATGGATTATTAACGAGACCTTTGTACTCGGCGGCGGCGGTTACGGCCTGGTAAATAAAATTGAAGGCAACATGTATGTCGGGGGTGAAAAGCCCAATATTGAGTTTGGATATGGGGGAGTAATATTCGAATATATCAACAACTCAAGGAAACTGATTCATTTTTCTGTTTCCACCCTTGTCGGAGGCGGAGGCCACAGCCTCAGGGATGATAATTTTTTCAATGATGACGATGACTCTGATGTCTTTTTTGTCGCCGAACCTGAGGTGACTGTTATGTTAAATGTCACCAGGTTTTTCAGAATAGGGCTGAACGCCGGTTACAGGTTTATCTCGGGCGCTGATGATTACAATATGGAAAACAGCGATCTTTCCGGTTTTGCCGGGGGAATAACCTTTAAATTCGGTTCATTTTCCGGAATAAGATTTTAAGAAGCAAAAAATAAATCGGGATCAGCTTAATCAAGCCGGTCCCGGTCTCCCAACTATGGAAAGTTTGTATTACATAGAATTCAGATTTAATTTTTTCAGGCGATTTAATATCGCGCAAGGGCAGATCTCCGAATAGTTTTTTTCCCAACTAACTAATTTATAACAAAATAATCATGGAGGTATTCATGAAATATCATCGTTGTATCAATTTAACCATTTCCTTCATCCTGATCTTTGTCTCGGTAATGAGCGCCCAGGAAAGAATCCGTTCCTTCGGTCAAAAAGAGATTGATAATCTCATTGCAGGACTAAAATCTGAAAACTACGGCCTCAGGAACAGCGCCATTCAACTGGCGGGGAAGTACCTCGTTAAAGAATCGGCGCCTGTTGTCCGCGATATTCTGAAAAGCAGCAAGGATCCTGATGAAAAAATCCTTGCCGCGAGTGTTCTGTTAAGAATAAATGACGGCTTTGGAATGAGGCTTGTAAAAAAACTTGCCGACTCCGATTCGAATGAAAGAGTGCGAAAGATGAGCGACGCCTTATACAGGACGTATCTTCTGCACAAACGTGAAGGATTCTTATAGCTGAAGCGGGGACCGGTTAATTTTTGCCGGTCCCTTCAGTTTTTTTACCAAATATATAAATAAGTATAATTGATAACAATATTCCCAGGGGAATTAATACAGCGGGTGATAGATTCCAGACGCCGAACAGCAGATATAATACGGCCGCTACTCCCGCTCCTGTGATCGCGTATGGTATCTGCGTGGATACATGATCCATATGATCAGACCCTGAAAATATTGAAGCGAGCACTGTGGTATCGGAAATAGGTGAACAGTGATCGCCAAAAATTGCGCCTGAAAAAACAGCTCCCGCCGAAACAACCGTGAGATAAACATCCCCTGAAACATGCCACGCAAGAGGTATCGCAATAGGTGTAAGTATTGTCATTGCTCCCCATGAAGTGCCCGTGGAAAAAGCGATTACCATACCCATGATAAATACTATAAGAGGCAGAAAATCATACGATAGTGAGTCGCCCAGAATATTTATTATAAACTCTGCCTGTTTTAGATCTTTTGTTACTGTTCCGAGGGACCAGGCCAGAACGAGTATTGTGCATGCCATAAGCATAAGTTTCATTCCATCGAGAAAAGTGCCCATAACTTCGGCAACCTTCATTATGCGTCCTTTAAAGGCTATCCCCATTCCGGTGATTGTCATTGCGAATGCGCCCCAGAGAAGGGCTTTGGCCGGGTCGGTATTCGATAAAACTTCAATCAGCGTATTCCCCTCCCTGCCTGTCCACCAGAACCCGAAAAGAGTGACAGCTACCAGCGCTGCAAGCGGAAGGAAAAATGTGCTCAGTTTTGGTTTTGTATCTTTTTCTTCCCCAAGTTCCATCTCAACATCCATCATGGGACTCGCGCCATCCCTGACAACTTTACCCGTTTCGAGAGTTCTTTTTTCAGCCTTGCTCATCAAACTGAAATCACGGCCTGTAATTATAACAATGCCAACCAACAGAACCGCGATAATACAATACAGATTAAGCGGAATACTGTATAGATAAGCCTGAAAAGCGGAAATCTCCGTAATATTTGCCGCGTCCATGCCGCTCTGGATCATACCGATCTGGAAAGCGATCCAGTCGGAGATAAAAAATGTAGCGACCGGGGCGGCGGTCGAGTCGAGGATATAGGAAAGTTTTTCACGGGAAATCCTTAGTTTATCAAAGATATCCCTGAATACGTTCCCCACAATGGCGGCATTCACATAATCATTAAAGAATACAAGGATTCCCAGTCCCCACGCTCCGAGTCCCGCCTGTTTTCTCGTTTTAACAGCTTTTTCAGCTCTTTGTGTAAGCGCCCTGCTCCCCCCCAGCCGCCAGATAAAAGCCACGCCGGAACCCATCAGCAGATTAAACACAAGGAGTCGCGCGTTCCAGTCATCTGTTATCGAACCGATAATTTTGTCCAGGCTGTATTCCACGGCTAAAAGAGGATTGCCGAATGTATATATCAGTCCCCCCGCGAACACACCGATAAATAATGATATTATTACCCTCCTCGTGATAAAACATAACAATATTGCGGCTGCCGGAGGAATTAACGATAGCCAGCCGAATCCGGAAACAGTCTCCATATCCTACCTGATTTTTATTTCTTTATAAAAATAGAAATAATTATATTGATAACAAATAAGGTGTTTCCGTTTTAAAATAAAGAAAAGGTTATCCCCAAAAAATTTTTCTGATGGCTAAAAACAAATAAATCTGTAAAAATTTAGTCTTCGTTCTGAGAATTTTGGAATATAGTTATAGTTACCCCCAAAAACCGGACAAGAATTTAGTGTGGTAAAATTATTAATTGGAAAAGAAAAAACTAAACCACATTATGTCAAATACCAGGCAAAGTTTTACAAAAGAATTTTAGGCCAAAAGTAGCTTTGGAATCAGTTAAAGGATATAAAACAACGAATGAATTGGCTATATTTGCGAGATGATGGTTAAATAAGTGACGCAATCATTGAAAGTGGTGAATATTTTAAGTATTATAATTATTGAAGGCCTCATATGATACCAGAGTGAGATACACTTATTTTAAGAATACTATCAATATCCTGATTTTTTGTTACTTTTTCGGTAGGTTTAGGATCAGGGTCATTGGGGGGGGGAAATATGCACTTTTTTTGTTATGATTGTTTTATTATTTTAATAATGACGTTTGTATTTAATGGACAGGAGATCCATTAAACATAGAAATAAAGCTTAAAAACGAAAAAAAGAGGTCAAAATGCAGCGAATTATGTATCCTATTATTATTGCCTTATTACTTTCTTTTACTACTTCTGCCCAATTACCACACTATTTTACAAAAACAGCTCAGAACACTGAATATGGTCAAGCTCATGGAGTAGCAGTCTCCCCTGATGGAACGGTATTTCTCACAAGTGCCAATGATGGCTTACGCGCATATAGTTATGACGGCAGTTCATTTAGCAATACAGCGCATATTGATGACGGGGGTTGGGCTTATGGAATTGCAGTCTATCATGATGGAACGATATTTTTAGCTAATGGGGCTGATGGTCTGCGCGCCTATAGCTATGACGGCAGTTTATTTACCAATACAGCGCATATTAATGACGGGGGTTCTGCTTATGGAGTCGCAGTCTCCCCTAATGGAATGGTATTTTTAGCTAATGGAAGTGATGGTCTGCGCGCATATAACTATGACGGCAGTTCATTTACCAATACAGCGCATATTAATGACGGGGGTAAAGCTCTTGGAATAGCAATAGCCCCTGATGGGACGATATTTTTAGCTAATAACGATGATGGCCTGCGTGCATATAGCTATATTGGCAGTTCATTTACCAATATAGCGCATATTTATGACGGGGGTGATGCTAATGGAGTAGCAGTCTCTCCTGATGGAACTGTATTTTTAGCAAATCGACGTGGTGGTCTGCGCGCCTATAGCTATAACGGCAGTTTATTTACCAATACAGCGTATATTTATGACGGGGGTTGGAATAGTTGTGCTAATGGAGTAGTAGTCTTCCCTGATGGAACGGTATTTCTCGCTAATGGCAAGGATGGTCTGCGTGCCTATAGCTATGACGGCAGTTCATTTACCAATACAGCGCATATTAACGACGGGGGTTGGGCTTATGGAATTGCAGTCTATCATGATGGAACGGTATTTCTCGCTAATGGATATGGTGGTCTGCGCGCATATAACTATGACGGCAGTTCATTTACCAATACAGCGCATATTGATAACGGGTATTCGGCTACTGGAGTAGCAGTCTCCCCAGATGGAACGGTATTTCTCGCTAATGGAAGTGGTGGACTGCGCGCCTATAGCTATGATGGCAGTTCATTTACTAATACAGCGTATATTGATGATTGGGGTGAAGCACGTGGAGTAGCAGTCTCCCCAGATGGCACTGTATTTCTCGCTAATGGGATTGATGGACTGCGCGCCTATAGCTATGACGGCAGTTCATTTACAAATACAGCGCATATTTGTGACGGGGGTTGGGCTTCTGGAATTGCAGTCTATCATGATGGAACGGTATTTCTCGCTAATGGATATGGTGGTCTGCGCGCATATAACTATGACGGCAGTTCATTTACCAATGCAGCGCATATTAATGACGAGGGTAAAGCTCTTGGAGTAGCAGTCTCCCCTGATGGAACGATATTTTTAGCTAATAATGATGATGGACTGCGCGCCTATAGCTATGACGGCAGTTCTTTTACCAATACAGCGCATATTGAAGACGGGGATTGGGCTCTTGGAGTAGCAGTCTCCCCAGATGGAACGGTATTTTTAGCTAATTACGATGATGGCCTGCGCGCATATGGTTATGACGGCAGTTCATTTAGCAATACAGCGCATATTTATGACGGGGATGAAGCACGTGGAGTAGCAGTCTCCCCAGATGGAACGGTGTTTCTCGCTAATGGCGAGGAGGGCATGGCGAGTTATATTTATTCAGGCGCTCAAGTTTCAGTTGAAGAATTAACAATTGAATTGCCAACTGTGTATTCATTAGAACAGAACTACCCAAACCCGTTCAACCCTTCAACCACAATTAAGTTCAGTCTGCCGGAAGCAGCTAAGGTAACCTTAAACATATACAATCTACTTGGTGAAATGGTGAGCGTACTTATAAATAAAGATATGGAGGCGGGTAAACACTCAGTTGAATTTAATGCGGCTAATTTTTCATCAGGTGTTTACTTCTATTCCATTAGTGTAAATGAATTTGTCGATGTTAGGAAAATGATCTTGATGAAATAATCTTTCGCTGTACATAAGTATTGAGAAATAGATTTTTTGTTTAATGTCCCTAAATAGAGTGTCAAAGTTGAATAATCCCGGGTGACTGAGGAACAAAGGAACCCGGGTCTGCCAGCCTTTGGATGGGGAATACTTCCTGGCATTCAGACCCCACCCTAAATCCCTCCCCTTATTAAGGAGAGGGACTTTTAAAAACCCTTTTCTTGAGCAGGCTGAAAGTGCGCTGTGGCCTGAGAGAGTTTGGGGTTAGGTCTGATTTATTTAATATTTTCTTGCTATTCGGGTCAGGTTAATTCAAATCCAATATAGCTTCCAATTCCTGCTGAAATATTTTAGAAAAAACACTTTAAAAAATGTATGGTTATGGTTAAATTAAACACATGTCACACAATAAAATTTCATGTTTATTGTACTAAATATGGGGAAAGCTCACGAGTTATTTATCCAACATAAAAATAAAGATTAAAAACAAAAAAAAGAGGTCAAAATGCGGCGAATTATGTATCCTATTATTATTGTCTTATTACTTTCTTTAACTACTTCTGCCCAATTACCACACTATTTTACAAAAACAGCTCAGAACACTGAATATGGTGATGCTTATAGTGTAGCAGTTTCCTCTGATGGAACGGTATTTCTCGCTAATTACTTTGGTGGTCTGCGCGCCTATAGCTATGACGGCAGTTCATTTACCAACACTGCGCATATTGATGACGGGGAGTCGGCTCTTGGAGTAGCAGTCTCCAATGATGGAACGATATTTCTCGCTAATGGAAGTGATGGACTGCGCGCATATAGTTATGACGGCAATTCATTTATCAATACTGCGCATATTAATGACGTAAGTCCGTATAATTATGCTAATGAAGTCGCAGTCTCCCAAGATGGAACGGTATTTTTAGCAACTGCATATGGTGGTCTGCGCGCATATAGCTATGATGGCAATTCATTTACAAATACTGCGCATATTGATGAAGGGGATTGCGCTTATGGAGTAGCAGTCTCAAATGATGGAACGGTATTTCTCGCTAATGGCACTGATGGCCTGCGCGCATATAGCTATGACGGTAGTTCATTTACTAATACCGCACATATTAATAACGAGGGTACTGCTTATGGAGTAGCAGTTTCAAATGATGGGACGGTATTTCTCGCTAATGGCATTAGTGTCTTGCGCGCATATAGCTATGACGGAAGTTCATTTACCAGCACAGCGCATATTGATTATGGGGTGTTTGGTCATAAAGTAGCAGTCTCTAATGATGGGACGGTATTTTTAACAAGTCTACGACATGGCCTGCGCGCATATAGCTATAACGGAAGTTCATTTACAAATACTGCGCATATTGATGACGGGGGTTGGGCACGTGGTGTAGCAGTCTCCCCTGATGGAACGATATTTCTCGCTAATGAGGAGGATGGTCTGCGCGCATATAGCTATGACGGAAGTTCATTTACCAATACTGCGCATATTGATGATACGGGTTGGGCTAAAGGAGTAGCAGTCTCCCCTGATGGAACGGTATTTCTCGCTAATTGTAGTGATGGCTTGCGCGCCTATAGCTATGACGGAAGTTCATTTACCAATACTGCACATATTGATGACGGGGGTTGGGCTTGTGGAGTAGCAGTCTCCAATGATGGAACGGTATTTCTCGCTAATGAGGAAGATGGTCTGCGCGCCTATAACTATGACGGAAGTTCATTTACAAATACAGCGCATATTGATGACGGGTATGAGGCTAATGGAGTAGCAGTCTCCCCTGATGGCACGGTATTTCTCGCTAATGACGGGGATGGTCTGCGCGCCTACAGCTATGACGGCAGTACATTTACAAATACAGCGCATATTGATGACGGGGGGTGGGGGAGTATTGCATGTGGAGTAGCAGTCTCCTCTGATGGTACGGTATTTCTCGCTAATGGATATGGTGGTCTGCGCGCGTATATCTATGATGGAAGTTCATTTAACAATACAGCGCATATTGATGACGGGAGTAAAGCACATGCAGTAGCAGTCTCCCCTGATGGAACGATATTTCTCGCTAATGATGATGATGGCCTGCGCGCATACATATATGACGGCGGCAATTCATTTACCAATACAGCGCATATTGATGACGGGGGTGAAGCACGTGCAGTAGCAGTCTCCCCTGATGGAACGGTATTTCTCGCTAATCGTAGTGATGGCTTGCGCGCCTATAGCTATGACGGAAGTTCATTTACCAATACAGCGCATATTGATGACGGGGGTTGGGCTCATGGAGTAGCAGTCTCCTTAGATGGGACAGTATTTCTCGCTAATCACGATGAGGGCGTGTCGAGTTATATTTATTCAGGCGCTCAGGTTTCAGTTGAAGAATTAACAATTGAGTTACCAACTGTGTATTCATTAGAACAGAACTACCCAAACCCGTTCAACCCGTCAACCACAATTAAGTTCAGTCTGCCGGAAGCAGCTAAGGTAACCTTAAACATATACAATCTACTTGGTGAAAAGGTAAGCGAAATAATAAATAGAGATATGGAGGCGGGTAATCACTCAGTTGAATTTAACGCGGCTAATTTTTCATCAGGTGTTTACTTCTATTCCATTAGTGTAAATGAATTTATCGATGTTAAGAAAATGATCTTGATGAAATAGTCTTTCGCTGTACAGAATTATTTAGAAATAAATTTTATGTTTAATGTCCCTAAATAGAGTGTCAAAGTTGAATAACCCCGGGTGACTGAGGAACAAAGGAACCCGGGCATTGCTATGGCAGGGGTGAGGTCGGATACATTTAACATTTTGGCGCTATGTGAAATGTAGTGGGCAAAGTAATTAACCAGCGCATAAAGATATGAATCAGAAATTCGCGCATTGTCATGTTTGATTTCCGGAAACCAGCCTCGCTCTCTTCATCACCACAGCGCTAATGTTCTTGAAAAAAGTTGGTGAGTCTTAAAGTCCCTCTTATCCCGACTGACGCAGGCGCTTTCAGCTTTCTATATCTTTACGCGTTTGCTGCTTTCGCCCTTGCAGGACTCTGATAATGTCTTTGTTTTTCTTAACCAGGGCGTTGCCCCGGCCTGTTGCCTGCACCATTTCAGGGTTTTGTTTACAGCTGTGATAAACTGAAATTATTATAAGCCCTGAAGGGGCAAAAGCTACACGTCTGGATTATCCGGTTACACTTTAAAAAAATGTTTTGTACAATTGCCAGGACCGACAAAAATCACCCACTATATTTCACATAGAACCATTTTATCTTTCCTCATTTTCTTGAAATTAAGATAAATTTTTCATCAAGAATAGTATCGCCATTATTTCAGCTATATAAAAATAGTGATATACATAAGCTGGCCAGGTCAGAAAATGATTTATCTGACAGGAGGCTGAGCTTGTCGAAGCCCCGGAAACATTACTATAACCCGGACCAGTAATCAACTATGCATTTCTCCCGCCTATGGTTTCGACACACTCAACCTCCGGTTATTGTTGTCTTAAAAAGTAAAAAATCTTACCATTTTGCGTAGAATTTAATTTCTTGCGGACTAAGCTGGCAAGGCCAGAAACAAAAAGAGTTGTCATTTATCTAACCAAATATATTTTATTAAAAGTGCCCTTACTTTTTGTCTTGTCCATAAGACTTCTCTGGAGACACAAAAGTAACGCTCCCGAGGTGCGCAGGCAAAAAAGTTTAGACTGCAAAAAAAATAAGCTAAAAATCAATTCTCTCCGCTAAAATGAAAGAACTCGGCACATAAAAAGACATGTGCCTTAAACAGCTTTCCTTTTTTAACGCTCCGTTCAATTGATTTTTTTACGCTCATTTTTCAAAAACATTAAAATTCACTCAACTGTTAAATTTCTGTTAAAACCTTCCCTCCCGGTTTGATAATGATAATTTTTAATCCGGGGAGAGTTATTTTTATCAGTTGATTTTATCCGGTCAGATTTTTGAGTTGAATGGCGATGATATATTCAAATTTGATTAAGACGGTTTTACTTTCCCTGGTTATTTTTTCTCACCAAAGCGCTTGTTTAAAGGCTGAAAATCTTTCAGAACTCAAAGATGAATTTCCGGCTCTCAAAAATGAGATTCGTGCCGCGGTATATATCTCTCCTCCTTTCGGGATGTATGACAATAGCGGAAAACTTACCGGTCTGAGTGTGGAGTGCTGGCGGAGCGTGGCAAAATGCTTGATATAAATTACC
>CAXXGF010000005.1:0-9674 GCA_963677445.2 Melioribacteraceae bacterium
GATATAGCGGACATCTTTTGCGACGCTGAAGGCATCGAATATAAACACCCCGGGGGAAATTGTAGTTGCCGGAGTAAAATCAAATCCGCGATGAAGTTCTATATTCGACCCCTTCGGGGTCGTCTGGAGTTTGGCTAAGTCTGTTGATAAAAACAGGCAGAAATCAAAGGATTAACTAAAAAACCACCGCTTTGCAGTTCGTACTGATTTGCAACGAAGTGGTCAAAATTCAAATTTATTGATCTAGCCCAATATTGAGTCCTGAACATATTGACAATCTCCATTGTTGACTGTCGGTCGTTTTCATCTGGCTTGTTCCATTTTGCCCTTGGCAGCATATTTTTATTCCCGTTACATCTGGTTGATCTTATTGCCGCAAGAAGCATAAGAGCATAAACACCGACAATGAAGGCAGGCGCCCTTTCAACTGCTTTGCTTTTGACAACCTGAGTCTGACCGCATCCCATTATTGTTTTCTCATCGCGGAAATTGACTTCAATTTCCCACCTCCACAAATATGCCTGCAATATTTCTTCTATGTCAATTTCTGTTGATGTACAGATAAGGTAAACAGGATCACGGTACATTATTTTTGATTTTTTTGTTTTCCTGTAAGCAAGAGGTCGGATTACTATGACTGTCAGGTCCTGTTTTCCTGCCTTTTTCCATCTTACTTCTCTTACTACTTTTACATCAAATTCATGCACTTTACCGGCTCCCCAGGCTCTGACTTGTTCCCATGGATAATCATCTGACTGTCTTATTTGTTCCGGGGTAGGAAGACGATCACCATAAACCCGGTTTCTTCCAACACCCTTTTTGCTTGTATCGGGAATACTATAGAACGCGGCGTCTTTTCTTATCCGGCCGGTCAGAATAACACGATCCGGGAGGTTCTTAAATACCGTCTCATTTGTATAACTTCCATCTACATTCATTATAAGTGTTCTATCTTTTGCTCCATGACAATCGAGTTGATGGCGTAAGTGCTCTATTCTTTCTATCCCTGCCTGACTGAGCTTTGTTCTTTTCTGAGTTTCGTTATACTCTTTCCACTCCTGGTCGGGACTGTTTTTCTTTGGCTTCTTTGCTGTGGGAGCATGATAGAAATCCACTGGTATGGCTCTTGATCTCGAAGCTCCATCTTTTTCCGGGATTGCGATTGATGTCTGGATAAATCTCTGACCCCATATTAAATTGGTACGGAACCGGGGACCAAGAGGGTCTCTCCTCCAGGCTGTCCCACTTACTTTTTTGCCTGTCTTTTTGAGCAATGTATCATCCAGGAGACCATATACTGCTTTATTGGGTTTGGTTTCTTCTTTTGTTATTGTGCCAATAATGTTCTTAAATATTTCCGATGTATCAATTCTTCCCTGGTTGAACAGGCGATAGGTACTTGTCCAATCACGGAATTGTGAACCATTTGCTGTCAGCATTCCTGTAATAGTATGTCTTCCCATACAATTGATTGCGCCATATGCAAGCTCTTTGGCAAGTTGGGCGCTTTTGTCTTGGTTAAATGCAGAAGAGCAGGAATCAAATAAAGAATCGAATTCTTTTATTAACTCAGGGTTCAGAGTTTTTTTTTATCTTCATTTTCTGAACCATCTTTAACTCTTTTAAGAGTCAACGTATCTCTGTTTTCAATTTCCCATTCTACTTCATCACCCTTACCGAAATGCATAGCATGAGTAACAAAGGCGGGAAAATTGACGTAATATTGTTTACTATTGGCTCTTTTAATCTCTTGAATCTTAGTTTTGTAACCCATGAAGCAGCCTTAAAATATAGTGATATAACTATAGAATATAACCATTTTTATCCTTCAAGTCAAGTCGTTTTGCAATTTTTAAACTATGAATATGCCAAACTCCAGTCGACCCCTTCGGGGTCGTGGCGGCATATTTTTCTTTTAACCCCGGGCTGCTCTCTTCTTTCGCCGCCCGGGGCTATTGATATTGAATCCCATTCGGGATTCTTTTCAATAGAAATCAGAGCTCAATTCATCAGGTGTTTGCAGTTTATCCTTTCCCCATTAGGACGTTTTCCTCAGCTTTGCCTGGGAAAATTTAGGCTCTTTTTCCTGAATCTGCGAAATCTGCGTAATCAGAGATATCTGCGGTCGTCTTTTCAATTGTTGATTGTTCATTATTAATTGTTAATTGAGTTCTTTCCATTCTGCGAAGAATTTCACTCCTTATTGAATAATGCTTCTTTCGAGAACGATAAAGCGCCAGCCATCCGGAATACTCTGTTAATCTATACTGAATCATTATTCACCCGGATAATTCCCAACCTATTACATTTACCCTTTCTGATATTTCAGGTAAACATAAATGTTTTCAAAAAAATATTTCCGCGTTCTTGAATTCACACCCTTTTATCCTTATATTTAATTAGGAAGGCTTTCAATAGTTAATTAAGTCGCCAAAATAAGACATAGAATACTTATTATATAAACCGAGCCGGGAGGATGGATATGATTGTTGATCTTTCGTTCTTACCAAAGGAACTTATTTCCGCAGAATTGCGAGAAGCCTCAATGGCGCGAATAGAATACCCATATATTCATAATAACATATTTTCCGATGATCTGCTTCTTATGGATAGCGAGCTCTCAAAGAATGCCGCCTTCGTGCAAAGCAGAAACCAGTTCAGACAGAACTTCTGGGAATTCGAAGATAAACTGTTAATACTCGCGGATAATCTTTATGAGGAGGGGAATTCCGATCTGGCTGAAAATTGTTACCGCTACCTGATGGATATCGGCAGCAAACTCGCTCATGTAAAAGAGAGACTTATCCTTATTTATCTTGAGAATAAAAATAAAATCGGACTTCGGGATGTTAAAAGAGCGGTCAAAAAACAGCTTAAAGAACCGGACGCGAAAAGTCACTCCGAACATCAGTTTCACGAAGATTTGTGGGAGAAATATTTTAAGAAATAACTTTAAGCAGCCGGGAATTATTTGTTCTGAGCCATTTTAAGAAAACCGGGGATGGAAAAAAACATTTAAAAAATTGTTCAACATGTTACCCCGCGGGGCAACATGTTGAGTGATCTTTTAATTATTGAATAAATGAACATCCTGCTGAGGGAATGGAATCGAAACTCCGGCTTCATCAAACCGTTTTTTAACTGTTTCGTGTGTATCGAAATATACGCTCCAGTAATCGGAGCCCTTAACCCAGGGAGCAACCTTAAAATTCACTGAGCTGTCAGCAAGTTCACTGAGCACAACAAGGGGAGCGGGATCCTTGAGAATTCTTTCATCTTTTGCCAGAATATCATTAATGATCGACTTCGCTTTATCAATATCATCCGAATAACTGATGCCAAATACCATATCCACCCTCCTTGTCGGTTTGATGGAATAATTGACAATATTATCGGAGGCCAGTTTGGAATTAGGAACATAAATCACCTTATTATCAGGTGTTGTCATAACAGTTACAAATATTCCAATTTCCGAAATGGTTCCCGCAGCTCCGCCTGCTTCAACATAATCGCCGACACGTATTGGCCTGAAGATAATCAGCATCACACCCGAGGCGAAATTGGAAAGGGAGCCCTGCAATGCCAGACCGACTGCCAGACCGGCCGCGCCAAGAACAGCGAGGAAAGAGGTGGTTTCAATACCCGCCTGATCAATCGCTGTAATAATTACAAGCACAACCAAAGCTGTTTTTACTAATCCGCCGACAAACTGTTTCACGGTAAGATCAACATCCCGTTTTGTCATAGCCTTTACGATAAGCTTTGTAATAAATCCGCTTAACCATATACCAATAATGATTATCAGTATAGCTTTTATCGCGCTCACTCCATAGTGGGATATATAAGTTTCAAACTCTTTTAGATATAATTCCATCTTTTCTCCGATGAATGAATAATTAACCATAACAAAACAAATAAATCTTTAATTAAAGTTCCAGCTGTTTTCTTAAACCGAACCGAAATTCATTAAATGATTATTTTGTTTCAAAAACAAATACCGCAAATAGAAGATAAAATTAAATAACCATAAAAGAAATAAAAATCATTTGCCTCGGAAATTTGATGATTAACATGAGTTTGAGATACAAAACCGAAACAGCCATGCGGAAATATTGTTTGCCTGAGAGTACACCAGGCTGGTCAGCGTCACCGTTTGTCCCCAAGCAGGCCAAACCGGAACCAAAAGGAACTATCGAAGAAATCTTCATGATCATAATTATAATCCGGCAAGCCAGAAGCAATGAGGAATGACGAATTGGCCCTCCGGGAATATTTTTTGGCTCGTATCTGTTTTGTGGAAGCAGCATTATTGCGGAACGTCCCTCTGGAGCACTGCTGTCAACTTAAGCCATCAAAAAGCCCCCGAACGCTATAATCAATAGAAAATAACATCGGGATTGAATGGATAAATCCCAAATAATCTTTCGTACTCGTGATCGTACTTGGTACTCGTCTTTTCTAAAACGTTCAGGTTATTCGAGAACGAGGAGACTAACGAGTACCGCTACGCTCCTAAAAGGGATGTTTCATGAGAGCGAAAAGATATTTTTGCAATTGATGTCAATAATAGCAAAAAATGTTTTTTACGTCCCTGAAAGGGGCCAACCGAAACGGTGATAAAATGCATAAATTTGAAAGGAATAACCCAAATTTAAACCTCCTGTTTCGATCCTTCGGTGATGTTGTGCGCTTTTTATCTCCGCCCCCACGGGGAATTCTCCGCGGCCTGGCGTAGTATAGAACAAACTTATACTGGACAATCCCTGTATAGAATCAACAGAGCTAGCCTAAGACAAAACTACAATCCGAATAAATCTTGCCATTTTGTGTAAAATCCGGCTAACTACCGACTAATCTCAACACATCAACAAAGAAGCTCTATAACTAAAGTTTCAGGCGAAATTTCAAACATCCTGGCAGAAGCACAAAGAATTAAGGAACTTGAAGGCAAAATTCACGGTTCATTTGATATAGTGACAATTAAGAGATCTCTTCAGCTGATCAAGTTGCTCAGGGAGTTCTCAATCCCGGAAGCATCGCCAAAACCTTATGATGATGCCGGTAATTTTCTCATTCAGGATACGGATATCATTCTTTCCGCTGTTGAGAAATCACATAAGGTAAAATTTGAAAGAATATAAATAAATTGCTTAATACTCCCATTGTTTCCCTTTCCCGGTTCAGAGAAAAAGGGAAACATCTTAAAACAAAGACAAATATAAAGAAAGAATAAACGGTGAATGATAAAGTGAACATAGTTATAATTTCCGGCAGTATTCGTGAAGGAAGCAATACCTTAAAAGCTGTCGGAATACTTATGAATGAATTTTCAAGCTACGATTTTATTGAGATCACTCATATAAATCCGAAATATATAAGTCTTCCCTTCCCGGGAGACATCAACAGTTCCGGTGATAAAGAAAAGTTATATGAATTAATCGCCGCGGCAGACGGAGTATTATTCGCGACTCCCGAATATAACGGCAGTTTCAGCAGCATTCTTAAGCTTATTATTGAAAATCTTGGCTATCCATCCGCTCTTAAAGATAAACCTATTGCCATGCTGGGAGTCGCCTCAAGTTTTATCGGGGCAATAAAATCTCTCGAACATTTGAGAAGCGTTTGTTCACATATCGGAGGGATTGTTCTGTCACAGCAGGTAAGCATCGGTGAAGCTGATAAAGTTTTCGCGGATGATCTGGTTGAAGCGGACACAGAAAAAAGGATAAGAAAACTTGCCCGCGACCTTGTTGAATTTATTGAATTATATATCCTGCCCCGCAGAAATATTGAAAAACTGCTCCCCTAAGAGAGCAGTTTTTTAATTTCATCTTTACTTTCTGCCGGCAGGCTGCATCTGAATTCCCTGCAGATATAAGTTTTAGTTTTGTCCTCAACCTTATAATCTTTAAGATAAGGCAGAAGAGTTTCAAGCTCTGCGCTGTTTTCAGGATTTTTAATAATAACCACTTTGGAAGGAAGGTAAAATGAGTTCAGAAAGTCAGCCGTATCCTTCAATTCTTCTTTCGATTTTCCGGTAATAATTATCTCAAACGAATTCCCTTTTCTGAAATCTTCCCCGCATAATAAATAGGAAAATCCGCCCGGTATATTGCCAATTCTTTTTACTGCCGCCCTGAAAACAGATTCTGCGATATCAAGATATTTATTCTCAGCGCTCAGCGCGTATAATCTCAGAAAGGCATTGAAGGCGACCGAATTTCCCGAAGGATAAGCCCCGTCATAAAAATCTTTAGGCCTTGTTATAAGCTGTTCATCATAAACCGAAGTCAGAAAAAATCCCCCATTCTCCTTATCAAAAAACTTCGTGTGAAGCATATCGGCCAGTTTTAGGGCATGCTCCAGGTATTTTGTATCTGCTGTAGTCTGAAACAGTTCAAGAAAAGCCAGCGTTATCCACGCGTAATCATCAAGTTTACCTGTGATGTGAGCTTCTCCTCCTCTGAATCTGTGCTTCAGCCCCGTCTCTTCATTAAACATTTCTCCCAATATGAACTTTGCCGCTTTTATAGCATATTCGAGATAAACCCTTTTTCCTGTTGAAGAGTAAACCTGCGTTAATGCGAATATCATCATACCGTTCCAATCGGTAAGAATTTTATCATCCTTTAGGGGATGAATCCTTTTTTTTCTATCCTCGAAAAGTTTCTTTCTCACACCATTCCAAATATCGGAACTGAGATATTCAGGATTATCACCCGTATAGTGAATAATATTTTTTTGAGTTGGAAATCCCGATACCTCCTCAAGGAAATTCCCCTCCAGTTTAACACCAAAATTATCAGCGATGAAATTCAGCTCTTCAGTTTTTAATATATTCTTCAGTTCCTCATAACTCCAGATATAGAACAATCCTTCCACTCCTTCGCTGTCCGCGTCCTCAGCGGAATAAAACGCTCCTTCGGGAGAAGTCATATCACGTATAACGTATTCAACTATTTCTTCAGCAGTCTTTCTAAACAGTTGATTTCCGGTGACTGTATATGCTTCCGAGTAGATGATTGCCAGCATAGCCTGATCGTAGAGCATTTTTTCGAAATGGGGGACGAGCCAGTTAGCATCGGTGCTGTATCGGTGAAAACCATATCCAACCTGATCATATATTCCCCCTTTCCTCATTTCGGTCAGCGTCTTTTCCACCATTTTTAAAGCGTCCTCTTCTCCGGTGCTGTTCCGGTAGCGGAGCAGCAGCATAAGGTTATGGGGTGAAGGAAATTTTGGAGCGTTTCCGAATCCGCCCCTGCTCCTGTCAAAGTTCATATCAAAATAATTATACGCATCACCGGCGAAATCTTTGTTCTCCACACTTTCATCCTTTGGTTCGGCATTAAGATGATTCATAAGGGTTTCGGTAGTTTTATCAATTTTGGAGCGGTCATATTTCCATACTTCATAAATTCTGTCTATTATTTCCCCGAAACCTGTTCGGCCCGGTCTGCTTTCTTTGGGAACATATGTAGCGGCGAAGAAAGGCTTTTTTTCGGGAGTAAGGAAAACCGAAAGAGGCCATCCACCTCTTCCTGTCATCATCTGGCAAACATTCATATATATGCTGTCGATATCGGGACGCTCTTCCCTGTCAACCTTGATGCTTACCAGCTTTTCATTCATCAGCCCGGCGATATCTTCATCTTCGAATGATTCCTTCTCCATCACATGACACCAGTGACAGGTTGAATAACCTATGGAAAGGAAAACCGGTTTACCCTCCCTTTTCGCTTTTTCAAAGGCTTCTTCGCTCCAGGGATACCAGTCAACCGGATTATAAGCATGTTGCAGCAGATAAGGACTTTGTTCATTTATCAGGTGGTTGCCTTTATTTCTTTCCCGCATAATTTCTCCATTTTAACTTTGAAACAAGCTGACAGAATTAAAGTTCAGAAAAAACTATACCACTCCGGCTTTTTTTGTGCGCCGCTCTTTACTAAATAATTCAAGCCGTTCCCTGAAAAGCTGCCCGATTTCAGCACCTATTATAAAAAGAACCGATGAATAATATATCCAGAACGCTATAACCACAACAATGGCATAAGTTCCATATATTCGGTTCCAGGTGGTAAAATGGAATATATAAAATCCGAATATGAATCTCGCCAGTTCCCATAAAATTGTCGCCCATAATGCGCTGATGGCAGGGATTTTACGCCCCATTTTTTCATATGGGATAAAATAGTAAAAGATAAAAAACATTATAAATATCAGTATGGGGGAGGCTATTGAAAATATATTATCCAGCAGCGAACTAACTTCGAGAAAACTTAAAATTTCGTATTCCGAAGCGAAAGTATTCAGCAAATTTAACACAGGAAGCACAAGAACTGAAAGGAGAATAAAAACGACCAACAATAATATCATCCCGAAATCACGCAATTTCGCTATTATGGGTGACCTTTCTTTTGAGACGCCAAAAATTTTATTCAGCACAGTGCGCATACTGCTGAAAAGACTGCTGGCCGCGAAAAGCAAACCAATAGCTCCGATATAGGCCGCCATGGTTTTATATTCGATAACGTCAGGTATTCTCGACATAATCAGTTTGGCTGTATATTCGGCATATTCCTTATAGGGAATTAATGTGCTGATATAAGTATTGACCTGCTCCTCAATCGATTCACTGTCGAGAATATTTCCAAGTACCGAGAACAGAATAAGAGTAAGAGGAATAATACAGACAAAAACCGAAAACGCGATGCCTCCGCCAGACAAAAAGAGGTGGTTTTCGTCGGTCCTTTTTATAAGACCGATGAAATAATGATTCAGAAAGCCGGATATTTTTTTCACAGAAGGAATAGAAAGAATTTTCAATATCCTTCTGTAAATCTTAAATTTTATCATCCATTCTTCTTGAAATTGAATTGTAATACAGGCCGGAAATCTCAGCAAGATCAAAGGTGTAATTTTCATTTACCTTGAACTTCTCTCCCCCGGTTGTACCTATATATGAAAATGGAGTAAAACTTTTACCGGCGATCTCTTCGAACGCGTCAAGATTTTCCGGATTAATAGTAATAATTACCCTGGATTGCGTTTCTGAGAAAAATGAGAAATCCTGCCTGCTGTTTACCGGAATTTCAACTTTTGCCCCGACAGGATGATCGGGATCGGAGATACAACATTCCGCGAGAGCGCAGATAATTCCCCCTTCACTGACATCATGAGCAGATTCCACCATATCGCTTTTAATCAGTTTAAGCAATAAATCCTGCAGATCTTTTTCCCGCTGCAAATCCATTCTCGGGCAGTCTCCGGCAACTACATCATGTATAACTTTCATGTATTCACTGCCTCCCATCTCCTCGTTATCTTCTCCCAGGAGAATGATAACATGGCCCGAAGATTTGAAGCTGGAGGTGGTGACATGTTTCAGATCATCTATCAAACCAACCATACCGATAACAGGAGTGGGATAAACGGCGGTATCGGGACTTTCATTATAAAAGCTGACATTGCCACCTGTTACAGGAGTATTAAAGAACCGACAGGCTTCACCCATACCTGCTATGGCATTCTTAAATCCCCAGTAAACTTCAGGTTTATATGGATTGCCAAAATTCAGGCAGTTTGTAACTCCGAGGGGCTGTCCGCCCGAACAGACTATATTCCTGGCAGATTCGGCAACCGCGATCTTTGTTCCTTCTTTCGGGTTCAGATAA
>CAXXGF010000006.1:0-64921 GCA_963677445.2 Melioribacteraceae bacterium
GTCTCAAAATCTCTTATATCTTTTCATTCACCGCCTTCGGCCGGGAACTCCCGCAGAAATGATGCGATAGCTATACCGATATTGTTTTTGAATTTCACCCAATCAAAACACCTGGTCATCATTTCAAATAACTCCGCCGTTCACGGCGGAGACAGAATATTTCTCAAATGCTCAAGGGCTTTAGCCAAAAGTGAATGGCGGGGTGTCGCAGATATATCAAAAGTTCTTCATCTACCTCAAACAGTGGACCGCAGATTCCGCCTTTCACAAATCGCGAGAATTACTCAGGATTATTCTTTGGGCTAAAGCCCGATTATCTGGGGAGAATTTTCAAGTCCACGGCCTGAAGTCCGTGGTTATTTTTTTTCTGGAGTTTGGGGAAATATGGTACCGTTGTAGAGAGAGGGTATGCATTGTCTCAAAATCTCTTATATCTTTTCATTCACCGCCTTCGGCCGGGAACTCCCACAGAAATGATGCGATAGCTATACTGATATTGTTTTTGAATTTCACCCAATCAAAACACCTGGTCATCATTTCAAATAACTCCGCCGTTCACGGCGGAGACCAGGAAAAATCACAATACAAAACGGCTTTTGCCTAAAGAGAGGGCAGGATTAGGAGAAAAACTTTCAGGAGCCGCAAAATCCCGAGGTGGAGGATTGCCTTGTTTAAGTTTGCTCAGGTGGTAGAGAAACTCCGGATTATTCTTTGGGCTAAAGCCCGATAGCTGGTGAGGTATTTCGGGATCCACGGCCTAAAGTCCGGGGTTATTTTTTTTGCCCGGTGGATAAAAAATAATCAAATACTGTAGAGACAAGGCATGCCTTGTCTCAAAATCCCTCATTTCTCCTCATCCACCAATTCGTCTGCCCTGAAAATACGATACCGATACCGATACCGATACCGATACCGATACCGATACCGATACCGAATATAATATATTGAATCACAATAACTCCGTCGTTCACGGCGAAGACCAGGAAAAATCACAATACAAAACGGCTTTTGCCTAAAGAGAGGGCAGGGTTAGGAGAAAAACTTTCAGGAGCCGCAAAATCCCGAGGTGGAGGATTGCCTGTTTAAGTTTGTTCCGGGGGTAAAGAAAACTCCAGGTTATTCGTTTGGCTAAAGCCCGATTAGCTGCGGGATATTTCCAGGACCACGGCCTGAAGTCCGTGGTTATTTTTTTTCTGGAGTTTGGGGAAATATGGTACCGTTGTTGAGACAAGGTATGCATCGTCTCAAAATCTCTTATATCTTTTCATTCACCGCCTTCGGCCGGGAACTCCCACAGAAATGATTGCGATAGCTATACCGATATTGTTTTTGAATTTCACCCAGTCAAAACACCTGGTCATCATTTCAAATAACTCCGCCGTTCACGGCGGAGACAGAATATTTCTCCATTGCTCAAGGGCTTCAGCCAAAAGTGAATAGCGGGGGTGTTGCAGATATATCAAAAGTTCTTCATCTACCTCAAACAGCGGACCGCAGATTATGCCTTTCACAAGTTAAGAGAATTACTCAGGGTTATTCTTTGGGCTAAAGCCTGGTAAGCTGAGGGGAGTATTTTTGGGTCCACGGCCTCAAGGCAGTGATTACTATTGGTTTCGAAAGAAACAGGAAACTGATTCTTTTCCTTTTTTACTTCATTAAAATTATTTTACTATTTCCAGATAGTCATTATATACTCTGACCAATTTATTATTTTTTATCAGAGCCTCCAGCTCTTCCCATATTTTTATTAGCAGCTGATTCAATTCGGTCTTTCTCATATTCCCATATTTTATATGTATAATTCTGGGAGGAGGTTTTGTAACCAATATCCGGTCTGAGAAATCCGCATCTTTAGTAACTATAACCAGATCATTCTCTTTCGCGTAATTCCAAATCTCTGAATCGGTCATACTGGTTTTCACGGAATTAACATGAATGAATTTTTCAGAGCAAAATAATTCCAGATTTTCCGGAAGATTTTCATCGATTAAAAATTTGTTCACGCGATTTTTTTCATTTCATAATGATTAGCCATGAACCTGGAAGCATACATTATACATGCATTAACATCTTCCCTCTTAATTGTCGGGTAGGCATCCAGCAAATCCTCCACCGAATCTCCAGCCCCAAGAAACTCAAGGATTGTCTGCACAGTTATCCTGGTCCCTTTGATAACTGGTTTGCCATTGCAGATTTCAGGATTTACTTCTATATTATTCATTTCCATTTTTCTCCAGAGCAATTATAGTGATTCAAAACGAATATTTAATAATTTAATTTACGATTTTCTATCTGATTTGCAAATGTTTTTGTTCTTCAAATGACCTTGATATAGAATAATCCCGGTGGTAAAATAATAGCAATGCCGATTCCCGGTTATTCCGTTAATAACACCGCCGTTCACGGCGGACTGGAGTTTGGCTAAGTCTGTTGATAAAAACAGGCAGAAATCAAAGGATTAACTAAAAAACCACCGCTTTGCAGTTCGTACTGATTTGCAACGAAGTGGTCAAAATTCAAATTTATTGATCTAGCCCAATATTGAGTCCTGAACATATTGACAATCTCCATTGTTGACTGTCGGTCGTTTTCATCTGGCTTGTTCCATTTTGCCCTTGGCAGCATATTTTTATTCCCGTTACATCTGGTTGATCTTATTGCCGCAAGAAGCATAAGAGCATAAACACCGACAATGAAGGCAGGCGCCCTTTCAACTGCTTTGCTTTTGACAACCTGAGTCTGACCGCATCCCATTATTGTTTTCTCATCGCGGAAATTGACTTCAATTTCCCACCTCCACAAATATGCCTGCAATATTTCTTCTATGTCAATTTCTGTTGATGTACAGATAAGGTAAACAGGATCACGGTACATTATTTTTGATTTTTTTGTTTTCCTGTAAGCAAGAGGTCGGATTACTATGACTGTCAGGTCCTGTTTTCCTGCCTTTTTCCATCTTACTTCTCTTACTACTTTTACATCAAATTCATGCACTTTACCGGCTCCCCAGGCTCTGACTTGTTCCCATGGATAATCATCTGACTGTCTTATTTGTTCCGGGGTAGGAAGACGATCACCATAAACCCGGTTTCTTCCAACACCCTTTTTGCTTGTATCGGGAATACTATAGAACGCGGCGTCTTTTCTTATCCGGCCGGTCAGAATAACACGATCCGGGAGGTTCTTAAATACCGTCTCATTTGTATAACTTCCATCTACATTCATTATAAGTGTTCTATCTTTTGCTCCATGACAATCGAGTTGATGGCGTAAGTGCTCTATTCTTTCTATCCCTGCCTGACTGAGCTTTGTTCTTTTCTGAGTTTCGTTATACTCTTTCCACTCCTGGTCGGGACTGTTTTTCTTTGGCTTCTTTGCTGTGGGAGCATGATAGAAATCCACTGGTATGGCTCTTGATCTCGAAGCTCCATCTTTTTCCGGGATTGCGATTGATGTCTGGATAAATCTCTGACCCCATATTAAATTGGTACGGAACCGGGGACCAAGAGGGTCTCTCCTCCAGGCTGTCCCACTTACTTTTTTGCCTGTCTTTTTGAGCAATGTATCATCCAGGAGACCATATACTGCTTTATTGGGTTTGGTTTCTTCTTTTGTTATTGTGCCAATAATGTTCTTAAATATTTCCGATGTATCAATTCTTCCCTGGTTGAACAGGCGATAGGTACTTGTCCAATCACGGAATTGTGAACCATTTGCTGTCAGCATTCCTGTAATAGTATGTCTTCCCATACAATTGATTGCGCCATATGCAAGCTCTTTGGCAAGTTGGGCGCTTTTGTCTTGGTTAAATGCAGAAGAGCAGGAATCAAATAAAGAATCGAATTCTTTTATTAACTCAGGGTTCAGAGTTTTTTTTTATCTTCATTTTCTGAACCATCTTTAACTCTTTTAAGAGTCAACGTATCTCTGTTTTCAATTTCCCATTCTACTTCATCACCCTTACCGAAATGCATAGCATGAGTAACAAAGGCGGGAAAATTGACGTAATATTGTTTACTATTGGCTCTTTTAATCTCTTGAATCTTAGTTTTGTAACCCATGAAGCAGCCTTAAAATATAGTGATATAACTATAGAATATAACCATTTTTATCCTTCAAGTCAAGTCGTTTTGCAATTTTTAAACTATGAATATGCCAAACTCCAGACCGCCGTTCACGGCGGAGACAGAATATTTCTCCAATGTTAAATGACTTTAGCCAAAAGTGAATAGCGGGGTATTGCAGATATATCAAAAGTTCTTCATCTACCTCAAACAGTGGACCGCAGATTCCGCCTTTCACAAATCGCGAGAATTACTCAGGGTTATTCTTTGGGCTAAAGCCCGATTAGCTGGGGAGAATTTCCAAATCCACGGCCTAAAGTCCGTGGTTATTTTTTTTGCCGGGCGGAGACAAAATAATCAAATACTGTAGAGACAAGGCATGCCTCCCTCATTTCTCCTCATCCACCACATTCGTCTGCCCTGAAAATACGATACCGATACCGATACCGATACCGATACCGATACCGATACCGAATATAATATATTGAATCACAATAACTCCGTCGTTCACGGCGAAGACCAGGAAAAATCACAATACAAAACGGCTTTTGCCTAAAGAGAGGACAGGGTTAGGAGAAAAACTTTCAGGAGCCGCAAAATCCGGAGATGGAGGATTGCCTGTTTAAGTTTGTTCCGGGGGTAAAGAAAACTCCAGGTTATTCGTTTGGCTAAAGCCCGATTAGCTGCGGGATATTTCCAGGTCCACGGCCTGAAGTCCGTGGTTATTTTTTTTCTGGAGTTTGGGGAAATATGGTACCGTTGTTGAGACAAGGTATGCATTGTCTCAAAATCTCTTATTTCTTTTCATTCACAGCCTTCGGCCGGGAACTCCCACAGAAATGATGCGATAGCTATACTGATATTGTTTTTGAATTTCACCCAATCAAAACACCTGGTCATCATTTCAAATAACTCCGCCGTTCACGGCGGAGACAGAATATTTCTCCATTGCTCAAGGGCTTCAGCCAAAAGTGAATGGCGGGGCGTCGCAGATATATCAAAAGTTCTTCATCTACCTCAAACAGTGGACCGCAGATTCCGCCTTTCACAAATCGCGAGAATTACTCAGGGTTATTCTTTGGGCTAAAGCCCGATTAGCTGGGGAGAATTTCCAAATCCACGGCCTAAAGTCCGTGGTTATTTTTTTTACCGGGCGGAGACAAAATAATCAAATACTGTAGAGACAAGGCATGCCTTGTCTCAAAATCCCTCATTTCTCCTCATCCACCAATTCGTCTGCCCTGAAAATACGATACCGATACCGATACCGATACCGAATATAATATATTGAATCACAATAACTCCGTCGTTCACGGCGAAGACCAGGAAAAATCACAATACAAAACGGCTTTTGCCTAAAGAGAGGGCAGGGTTAGGAGAAAAACTTTCAGGAGCCGCAAAATCCCGAGGTGGAGGATTGCCTGTTTAAGTTTGTTCCGGGGGTAAAGAAAACTCCAGGTTATTCGTTTGGCTAAAGCCCGATTAGCTGCGGGATATTTCCAGGACCACGGCCTGAAGTCCGTGGTTATTTTTTTTCTGGAGTTTGGGGAAATATGGTACCGTTGTAGAGACAAGGGCATGCCTTGTTTCTACAGGCCGATATATTTTTTTTGGTGGGATTTAATACCCGAAACTCCTCACAATTTAGGCACAGCATCAAACAGCTTCAAGAGAATATTTTGTTTTTTAGTTCTCTCATTAAACATAATTTCCCCATTATCATACCTGATAGCTTTAAGTTTTGACAATTCAAGTATTACTCTCTCAAAACTAAAATCCTCGTTCATCTTAGCATCTTTAAGAATTTTCAATATCCGCATTCTTAACAATAGTGATATTAACCCAATTAACATCAATCCCTTCAAAGCTTCATTACTATGAACATAAGGTGTTGTTATTCCAAGATCGTTTTTCAATATATCGAAACTCATCTCTATTAGTTGTTTGCTTTTGTACAGAGAAAGGCACTCCAATCCATCAAAGTTTCCATTATAAGCAAGATAGAATATTCCTTGTTTTTTTATCCGCTCTTCCACAAGAGACTCATTTATCCTTACTTTGACTTTATCTTCCTGGGTTGTCACATTAAAATATATTCTCAAATTTCCTGCCTGCTCACTGACTGTAGTTTCAAATTTTTCATCAACTAGAATCTTTTCAATCCGGGATTTTATTCTCAGAAGCCTCTTATAGAAAGTATCCTTTTCCTTCTCGGCTCTTTTAGCGTTATAATATGCATATCCTTTTAACGCCTTTCCCCCTGTGTTGATTATGACTTCCTTTATAAAATATCACTTCATCTTCAAACAGGACTCCATTTGCTATTTTCCCAATTTCTCCGGCAATATCATTTGTCAGTTCTTTTATGGCCTTGTATCGTTCTGGCACAGCGATAATAAACTGTGACTCCGATCCGCAGAGTTCTAAAAGGTTTGGGTTTGAGTAAAACCCTCTGTCTAAAATAAGTGAGATTTCTTCAAATTTATTTTTTTTCAGCCTTTTTAAGGTATTGCATAATGTGCTGACATCCCGAAGGCTTCCTGGATATAATTCATAAGCTATTGGTATTCCATCATCTTTGTCTACGATTGCTGAAAAGTTGACTTGGGGAAGGTCTTTGACATCCCTGCAATATCCCCATTCCAGCAAGCTTATCAGTTCACTATATGATGAAATCGATGTCAGATCATAATATAGAGTTCTTTTGCTCTTCAATAATTTTATCAGATGAGCTGAGAGTTTTTCACCTAACTTGCTTTTTCCTATATCTGAAAGCAATCGGCTTATTGTCTGGCTACTAAGAGCTAATTTCCCATACTCATTATTAAGGTAACTTGATTCATACCAGATTTGTGTATCACTGAGAGATAAAGAAGAGAGTGTTTTACAAACAGATAGAACGATAATTTGTCTGGCTCTGGACAGATCAAGTTCTGATTTCAAAAACTCTTCGATTTTATAACTATCGAGTATTTTTATAAGTGGCAGCAATTCGCCATAGTTAAGAACATCTTTGGGCTTTTTTTCTCTAACCTTAATTGTTTTATCGCCGACTTTTTTTCCAAGATATTTACTGCGCTGTTTTGTATTCTTGGTTTTGGGATCATAATAGGGGGTGATTTCATATTCATATTCTATGCCGTTGATAATTTTAGTTCTTATGAAAGATTTCATGTTTCCTCAAGCTTGTGCCTATATAGGCACAAGATACAAAAATATATTACTATTTTCAACTCTTTTGTTTACTATAAGTTATCTTTTCTTTGTTGCTTTGATGTGCCTATTTTTTGGGGAGTTTCGGTTAATACAGACCTTGAAAGAAAATCAATGATAAGGTAAGGCCTTTTTATCAGTCATATAAAGATTCTTGATTGTGCTCATTGGAGCTGAAATGTCCATCGAATAAATTTCTTATGCCAAGCGCTGAAAGCGCGTCAGCAACAGCCCGGGGCAACGCCCCGGGAAAATATACAAAAAGAATAAAAGCCCTGAAAGGGCGGTAGCAAAAAACCTTTAAGTAAATTCGGACATCCGGGCATAAAAAAACCTCCGGGGTTATGAAAATCCCGGAGGTTTGGTGAAAATTTCAAATAATCAAAGTGACTGCGTCACTTCATCAATATCATTTTCTTAGTATTACTGAAATTACTGCCATCAATTCCTTCGGCTGAGATTGTATAGAAATAAATACCGCTGGCGATAGATGAAGCGTCAAAATTCACTGTGTGGATTCCGGCTTCCATATCCGCGCTGGCGAGAGTTGATACTTTCTGACCAAGAGCGTTGAAGATAGTCAGTGTAACTTTCGCGTTGACAGGAATGCTGAATCTGATCTTTGTGGCAGGGTTGAAGGGGTTCGGGTAGTTCTGCTCGAGAGCGAAAACTTCAGGAACTTCTGTGCCTTCAACTACAAAAGATGTCACAGCTGAATTTGAGATTACAGTTTCTTTTCCATCAGTCAAAGTTGTGCTGAGTATTGAACCGCCGATGTTGTCGCTGACTTTAACATCCGCGCCTTCAACTCTAACTTTAACAGGATACTGCGCGGAATTCATCATTACAGTGTTCATTCCCATTGCTTCAACCATTGAACCTGTTGAGTAACGAACATCAAAGACACCTTCGGGTGGGGCGGGAGGAAGCTGATAACCGGCAACTTTTTCATTGCTGATATATAGTGTGCGGCTGCTGCCGGTCGCGTCGGTTATAATAATTTTGCTCCATGCGGAGTTAATTTCATTTACAACAGGATTACGTTTTCCAACAGGAAGATTTGGTATCATCCACCCTGCCTGATCAGCTTTAACCCAGTAACCTGCTCCGGGATAAAGCATATCAGCGACCAGGTATCCACTATCGAATTTAAAGAACTGTGAACTAAATATACCCGCGGGATCAGTGGTGATATCATTCACATCAACTTCATAATCATAAATACCGACCATATTCCATCCTACAACGATAGGAATAGGTTCGACAACCTGCATTCCTGTGAAGCTGTGGTTAGCCGCCGCGTCAAATTTAGCCCAGTAGCCAATTCCATTTGTCAATTCAGTTACAGTTGTGTATCCATTATCGAAGGCATAAAACGCGGTAACCGCGTCTGGGAACAGAGTTGCTGTGGACATATCATCCATCGCGAGAGGAACTGATAACATGTTCCAGCCTTCCATTGTACCAAATTCAACTGTTGTTTCGGTTGTGTATTCAATTTTTAAAGCTGTTATCGCTGTATTGGAAATTTCAACCATATCGGTCGATTTCATATTAACTGTTACTACTCCTATTCCGAGCGCGTCTTTCAGCATGAATGTTCCATCAGGAAAATCCATAGGATCCCATGTTAATGTTATCGGGTAGCCGTCAAGGCCAGGCTGCATAGCGATATCCCAGGTTACTTCTTCATTGTTTGTTGATCTTACGTCAACCAGAGAAGCGGTAACGCCGTCGGGGAACATAAACCTTACATCGAATACTCCTGCCGGTGGCAACGGAGGGAGCTCAATTTCGCCAAGAGTTTCATCAAGACCATCGGTAGCGTCATCATGCAGACCAAACGAGATCGTATTGCCAACCCTCATCCCGCCTGCGTCATATACATTTACTTCGGTCAGGAATTCAGGCTGGAAGCCTGTTTCATTAAAGTCGGTATAGGCATTAGGTGATATCTGGTATCCGTCATTCGGAGGTGTTGACCATGAATATTGTGTGGAGATACCCGAAAGATTAACCGGCCATGTTGGTTCCGGATTCTCATCAATGTCGGAATCACTATCAATTCTGAGTGTAACTTCCGAAATACCATCGGTAATTGTCATGTTAGCGCTGCTTCCGGCGCCGGGCCACGGGTCTGAACCTGTTGCGGGGAAAACATTTTCAAATCTGATATACATGCCTTCATATGCTTCTCCATCAGCCAGATACTCAGCAATAGTAATGGTCATAGGATCAATAGCTACGCCCTGGTTAACAAGCTGAATGTTGGCAAGCATAGTGGAATCGAGATTAAGCTGAACGGATCCGGCATAAGCGCCAACTTCACCTTCAACAATAATCTGATCGCCGATTTCATAAACCGGACCGCCGCCTGTTTCACTGCCTTTGGTAATATTAAGGCCGCCGGTGGCATCCTGGATATAATATGAAAATCTGTTTGCGCTTGCTGTAAAGTTAATACTGTTAACAACACCTTTAACTGTAACGGTATCACCTTCAAGGTCAGGGAAGAAATCGCCGTCGGCATCAATTCTTGCTTCACCGATAGTCATTATTCCCGGGCCTCCGCCCGCGCCAAGCTCAGTGGCTGAACGCGCCGAAACACCATCAACAACGATTCTGACAAGCGCGCCTGTAGTTCCATCTATTTCATCAACGCCGCCGCCATGTGTAACGAGGAAGTTACCATTCTGAAGCTGCCATAATCCGCGAAGGCTTGTAGTTGATGAAAGAACAGTCACAGGGTTGCCATCGGCATCAAATATATTGACACCTTTTGGTGATGTAAATACTGCGACAGCAATATTTCCATTGTCAAGTTCCATCAGCTGTTCCGGAAAACTGACGCTGCAGAAATCATCAAGATAGTTTCCATCAAGATCATAACGATGAACATCTGATGAACTCGCTGAAATAAGCACATCGTTATCCCTGAACTGCAGATCCCAGGGACCATCAATTCCACCGAGACCACTTTCAATAAAGTTGCCAAGGTAATTTCCATCTGAATCAAATTCAGCTACAGCGTCAATGTTGGCGCCACTGGCGCTGGTAACCAGAAGGTTGCCTGTCACAGGGTGATAATTATGACCGCGAACGTTGTCGCAAATACTTGGGTTCGCTCCGCCTGCCGGCGCAAAAAATGTAATATAATTGCCATCCATATCGTATGACATACATCCATCTTTCAACTGGTCTGAAATGAGGTAAAATCCCCATGGTGAAATAGTGGCTTCAATCGGTGTTGAGAGTTCACCGCTTGAAGTAATGTAACTGGCATCTACAAGATCACCTGAATATTTGTCAAAAGCCATCACAGCGTCATTTGATGATTCCGGTATAAGCACCAGATCATCTTCTGTGTATTCACCTGCTGCAGGCTGCGGAAAACCAAGAGTGGGATTTGTGATAATACCATTACCATGGTTGATTCTGGCCCCTTCGAGGTTAAAAGTTTCCTCGATTTCAGCATAAAACATCGCGCGGCCTGACGCTTCAGAACGTTCCCTGGTGTTCAATACTGAATAAACCGGCAGGCCCTTTTCAACGCCGAGTACATCCATCAGATAACCGTCAACGGTAAAGATGCTTAGGGGAACACCCTGCTCAAGAGCGGCTTGTTTTGCAAGTTGAATGTTTTCAAGATTCAGCTCGGCATTCATGAACAGATCCTGAAAGCTGATCTGAGGTTTTTGTGCGGCGAAAATACTGATTGCCGCGGCAAGAAAAAGCATGACAAAGAGTCTTGTTTTTCTCATGGCAAATCCTTTCAAATAGTTAATAAATGATGGTTAGTGTATTGATTTTCGCTTAATGATTTCTCTATTCGTTTACACAAAAACGCATCGTTTATCCTGGCACAACCATAACCTGCTTCAAACATTAATTTATAAAATTTTTATTGGAAAATCACATTAATTAAATATTTTATTTTAAATAGGGAGATTTCATAGTTTTTTTTTGCGAAAAATTCCACGTAATACTCTGAAACCGAGTGGATGTTTTCAGTTTAACCAGATAAATTTCAGATATCACTGAAAATAAATCAATATTATCCGGAAAAGAATATTAAAATCTAAAGTAAATAGCTGATCAATAATGGATGAAATTCTTTCATCCCCCTTTTTTTTGTTTAAATAGTGTATTAAATTCCTTATTTTTCCATAAGTTATATATATTCAGGTTTATTTTTTGAAGTAATTTCCGATAATAAATATTAGTTTTGATTAAGAAACAACCTACAAACCTGAAACATCTATTGTGATTTAGGAAAAATAATATAGAGACGTATGAAAGATTATATTGAAATAGTACAGAAGGTTTCTCACGATATACTTTTAAACATCAATTCCATTCTTGGGATTACAACAATTCTTGATGAAGATAAAAGTTCGCCTGCTGTATCAAGATATATCAGTACATTAAGAAAAAATGCCCGTCATCTTCTTAGCACCACAAATGATCTGATTAATTATTCGAATCTGGAAAAGGGTGAAACGGGAATCAACAAGAATAAAATTGATTTGTCAAAAACGATTAATAATCTTGTAAATGAATTCAGAAATAAATTTGAAATAGATTATGTAATAGAAATTGATGATAACACTCCAAAAGAATTTATTGTTGATGAACAAAAGTTAAAATTTATTCTTCACAATATTCTTCTGCTTTCCTCGGCAAATACCGCAAGAGGAAGAATAGTGGTGAATATAGAGAAAGGGGAAAAGGAGAAACTCGGCTTTAAGATTACCGACAGCAGTAAAGGATTAAAACCTGTTCGGGCCGAAAATATTACCCGGCCTTTTCAGCTAAGATCGCTTGATCACTTAAAGCCTTATAACCTGAGCGGATTGATATTAACACTTTCTGAAAAATATATTGAACTGCTGGGTGGAAAACTGACTGTTTCGGATGAAGCAGGTAAAGGTTCTGTTTTTGAGTTTACAATTAGCGGGGAAGAGATGCCTTCATTTGATTCAACATTATCGAAGTTACCCAAACCAACAGATAAAAATAAAGTTCTGGTCATTGAGGATGATTACGCAACTTCGCGTCTGCTTGTTAATTATTTGAAAAAATGGGGATATGATCCCAAACTGGTGAATACCGCGGAACAAACTTTTGAACTTATAACAAGAGAATCTTTTCTGGCGATTATTCTCGATATCGAGCTGCCGGATTATAACGGACTTGAACTTCTTAAGCAGCTCCGTGAAAGAGAAGATACAAAAAACACGCCGGTAATTGTCTGCTCGGTTGAGGTTGAACAGCAGAAAGCATTTCTGATGGCGCTGTGGAATATTTTGTAAAACCGATAAATTACAATTTCCTCGTTGAAGTGCTTACAAACTATAAACTCCGGCAGGACTCCAACATACTATGTGTCGATGATGATCTGCCTACCCTGAATCTTATCAAACGCGCTATTGAGACGGCAGGATTGAAAGCAGTTGCAGAGAATATTTCCGCCAATGTGATGGACAGAATTGCCAATATCGATATCGATCTCGCGATTGTCGACCTCGATATGCCTCACCCGAATGGTTTCGAGCTTATCAAGCTGATTAAATCAAATCCAAAATTTAAAAAGCTGCCTATCATCATTTATACGGGTAAAGAAAATTTTGATGAAGATCTTCAGAAAATAGATGGTCTCTTCGATCACCTGCTTCAGAAACAAAGTGTAAATATTGAAGATCTTGGCGATACCATTAATTCAATGATTCAGCGATATGAAACCCCTCCCCGGTTGAAGAGGTTATTGAGAAAAGGAAGATGGAGTAATAAAATACTGCTGGCTGAAGATTACAAACACTCACAGATCATTGTTACACGTCTGCTTAAGAAAAATGGTTTTGAGAATATTGTTGTTGTTGAAAATGGAAAAGAAGCTCTCGATATGGCAACGAAAGAAAAATTCACACTTATCCTTATGGATATGCAGATGCCGATAATGAACGGATTCGAAGCCACAAGGAATATCAGGGAACAACCTCAATATGCCGATACCCCTATCATTGCTCTTACCGCGTTCGCCATGAAAGGTGACCGTGAAAAATGCCTCGACGCCGGCGCGACCGACTATATCCCCAAACCGATCGACAGTAAAGAATTTATCGAAAAAGTTAAACATTATACAAAGTCCGGCGCTTAACGCCGGGCTTCCCTTTTTAAAATCATAATCGTAATCATAAACTGGCAGAGTCAGAAGTGGAGAGTGAGGAGTAAAATCACCTCTCTGATTAAAAAACGATTTCGATTATGACTTCGATTTGGATTTCGATAGCTAACATTTATCCAGTCAATCTTTTTAATCACCCCATTCCTGTTCTGAGTTTTTACGCGATCTTAAGATAACATATCGCCTGTTTGAATAAGGTTAATAAGGTTTGACTATGATTGGTGATTAACTGTTGCTAAGGTTAAAATATCAAAAATATATTTTTCATTCATTCGTAATTTTTATCCGCCGCGGAGGACCTCATTCGTAATTCGTAAAATATTTTCGTGGGATTTTGTGTTTTGGTGATTTTGTGGCGTTTCTTCCACATCTTTCAGCGAAATCCGCGTAATCAGAAAAATCTGCGAGAGTCTTTAGCTTTTTCATTTTTCATTGTCCATTGTTAATTGTCCATTGTTAATTGTTCATTGTTCATTGTTCATTGTTCATTGTTAATTGTTAATTGTTAATTGTTAATTGTTAATTGTTCATTGTTCATTGTTAATTGTTAATTGTTCATTGTTCATTGTTCATTGTTAATTGTTAATTGTTAATTGTTAATTGTTAATTGTTCATTGTTCATTGTTAATTGTTAATTGTTCATTGTTCATTGTTCATTGTTAATTGAAATTTTGCGTAAAATTCCTCTTCTTGCCGGGCACACTTACCCAAACTTTTACCCCGATTCTTCTCCGCGAAATAGGGCGGATAAAATACTGCTGATTATATCGTGTTTAATCGGAAAGCTAAAATCGAAATATGATTTTCAGCTCCCTTTTTATTAAATTTGCAGTTTATTTTATTGATGGCTATATATAGAGTTTGAGTTATTACAAATAAATTTTGAGGAATCATGATTTCAGAAACCCCGAGAGTAAGATTCGCGCCAAGTCCCACCGGATACCTCCATGTGGGAGGATTAAGAACAGCGCTGTATAACTATTTATTCGCGAAGAAAAACAATGGGAAATGTATTCTCAGAATAGAAGACACCGACAGAAACCGTTATGTTGAAGGAGCGGCAGAGTCACTGGTTGAAAGCCTGAAATGGAGCGGACTGGAATTTGATGAAAGTCCTCAGAATCCGGGAGAATATGGGCCATATACACAGTCAGAACGCAATGAGATATATGATAAACATGTCAAACAGCTCATTGAGAATGGCAACGCCTACTATTGTTTTTGCACTCCCGAAAGAATAAAAGAACTGCGTGATAAACAATATGCGGCCAAAGAACAGCCGATTTATGATAAACACTGCCTCAATCTTTCCAAAGAAGAAATTGAGGAAAAACTTGCCGCCGGAATGCCACATGTGGTTCGTCTTAACGTCAGACACGGTGATAAAATATATGTCGATGACATAGTTCGGGGCAGAGTGGAATTCGACAGCAATATAGTTGATGACCAGGTGCTGATTAAAAGTGACGGTTATCCCACTTATCATCTTGCCAATGTGGTTGATGATCACCTTATGAAATTTCCCATGTAATAAGGGGTGAAGAATGGCTTTCTTCAACGCCCAAACATGCGCTGCTCTATGATTACTTCGGATGGGAACGCCCTCAGTTTGCTCACCTCCCTCTCCTGCTCAATCCCGATAAAACAAAACTAAGCAAACGCCAGGGTGACGTCGCGGTTGAAGATTACCGGGATAAAGGTTACCTGCGGGACGCGCTTGTAAATTTTGTCGCCCTGCTTGGATGGAGCGCCGGAGATAACCAGGAATTTTACAAATTAGATGGGCTTGTTGAAAAATTTTCACTTGAGAGAGTTCATAAAGCCGGAGCGGTGTTTAATATCGATAAACTTAACTGGCTTAATTTTGAACACCTCAGACTTATGCCTGTCGAAGACAAAATTGAAGGTGTGAGGAAAGAACTGGATAAAGCAGGTTATGATAACACAAAATTCAGTGATGAATATCTGAGCCATGTAATTGAAGCGATGGTGGAACGGGTTAATTTCATTCATGAAACGTGACCAACTGCCCCTACTTTTATACAGCGCCAACATCTTACGATGAAAAAGCTGTCGCTAAAAGATGGAAAGAAGCCACTCCGGAACATCTTGATAAACTACTCGAAAAATATGAATCTCTTGAAAACCCGGCCAAGGAAGATTATGAAACAGCGCTTAAAGCGGCAGCCGAAGAGCTGGGAGTAGGCAACGGCAAACTTATTCATCCCGTTAGGCTTTCTGTCAGCGGTATGAGCGGCGGGCCGGGATTATATGATATTCTGGTAATTATCGGCAAAGATGAGACTATCAGGAGAATTAAAGAAGCAAAGGTAAAAATTACTGCACTGAAATAACAAAATAAGAATAATATATTATGAGTGAAAAAGAATTAAATAATGGCGCTTCGATGGAAGAGGAAAAAACCTCAAAAGATTTTATCAGACAGATCATAGATGAAGATCTGAAAGAAGGAAAAAATGATGGAAGAGTACATACCCGTTTCCCCCCAGAGCCGAATGGTTACCTGCATATAGGTCACGCGAAATCGATTTGCCTGAATTTCGGTCTCGCGAAAGAATATGGAGGCAAATGCAACCTCCGTTTTGATGACACTAATCCGGTAAAAGAGGATGTGGAATATGTAGATTCAATTAAAGATGATGTCCGGTGGCTTGGATTCGACTGGGAAGACCGCGAATTTTACGCTTCCGATTATTTCGATAAACTTTATGAATTCGCTGAAGACCTCATAAAACAGGGAAAAGCATTTGTCGATAGCAGCAGCGCCGAAGAGATAAAGCAGCACCGTGGAACCCCGACTCAGCCGGGAACCGAAAGCCCTTACAGAAACCGCCCTGTTGAGGAAAACCTCGATCTGTTCAGAAGAATGAAAGCAGGTGAATTTAAGGAAGGAGAACATATTCTTCGAGCTAAAATTGATATGTCCTCACCTAATATGAACCTTCGCGATCCTGCCATATACAGGATTAAACATGCCTCCCATCATCGCACGGGAGATAAATGGTGCATCTACCCGATGTATGACTGGGCGCATGGACAGAGTGACGCGCTGGAAATGATTACACATTCCATATGCACACTGGAATTTGAAAACCACCGTCCTCTTTATGACTGGTGCCTCGAACAGCTTGATGTGCCTTCCAATCCACGCCAGATTGAATTTGCCCGCCTGAACCTCAATTACACCATTATGAGCAAAAGAAAACTTCTCGAGCTTGTACAGGGTAAATATGTTGATGGATGGGATGATCCCCGCATGCCCACCATCTCAGGATTGCGCCGCAGGGGTTATACTCCCGAATCTATCCGCAATTTTTCGGAAGGAGTCGGAGTAGCGAAGAGAAATAATATTATTGATATCGCCAAACTTGAATGGGCTGTGCGGGAAGATATGAACAAACGGGCTCAAAGAGCGATGGCTGTTCTGAAACCTTTAAGACTTACACTTACAAACTATCCGAAGATCTGGTTGAGGAAATAGAAGCGGTTAATAATCCGGAAGATGAATCAATGGGCACAAGAAAGGTCCCCTTCTCAAGGAATCTGTATATCGAACGTGATGATTTTATGGAAGACCCCCCGAGAAAATTTTTCCGCCTCGCTCCCGGTCGTGAAGTAAGGCTGCGTTACGGATATATTATCAAATGTGAAGAGGCGGTAAAAGACCCTGAGACAGGCGAAGTAATCGAACTGCTCTGCACTTATGATCCTGAAACACGAAGCGGCGCCGGAACATCCACCCGAAAAGTGAAAGGAACTATTCACTGGGTTTCAGCCGGACACGCGCTCGACGCTGAAGTCAGGCTTTATGACAGGCTTTTTAACCATGAGAATCCGGCGGGCGATAAAGAAGGACGTGATTTTAAGGAATTCATCAATCCCGATTCTCTGGAAATTCTCGAAAACTGTAAACTGGAACCATACCTTAAAGATATGAAAGCAGGTGACAAATGCCAGTTTGAAAGACTTGGATATTTCTGTGTGGATACAAAATATACAACTGAAGAAAAACTTGTTTTTAACAGAACCGTTACTCTACGTGATACATGGGCTAAAATAAGCAAGCAAAAATAAATTGAAGGCCGGCTCGGGCAGCCGGCTTTAATATTATAATACAAAACGGAGGGATAATGAAAAAGCTCCTGTTATTGTTCTTAATTTCCACTTCTTACCCGATATTCGCGCAGCCTGGAATATTTAACCAGTTTCTGCTTTCTTCCCCGGCGTCCGCTGAAATTTCAGGTCTGGGAGGAGCCGGAGTAACCGGACAATTTTCCGATATCGCGGCATTTTATTATAATCCCGCCCTCAGCGCGGGCAGCTTCGGTAAACTGGCGTTTTCATATGGCAAAACAAATTATTTCAGTAAACAGAATCCGGTGGCGCTGCCCCATCATGTCACACTTCCCTCTTTTAACACTTTTAATCTTTCATTTGATTTTGGAACGAAACTGCTGAATTTCCCTGTCGTGTTAGGCATAAGCTATATTGATTCCGAAACTCCTCATTCTCTCTATTCCTTTCAATATTACACCGACGGCAAAATAAGTTCCGAAAGTTATACCGGGTTTAATGTATCAATTAAAACAAAATATTTCGTAACTCTGGCCTTTGGTTTTAATACGAAAGATTATGAATTTGTAACAGGGGATATTTCTTCTCCGGTGAGTGAGAAACACAATCTGAGTGATTTTGGATTTGAATTAACTTTACCTGTTAAAAATTACAAATTTGAGACTGATAAATTTATAATTGAAAACCTGGCCGAATTCTCACTTGGATATTCTCAAAGCAACAGCAATGGCGCTGTAATTTTCAGTTTTCCTTTTTATATGGATGTAAAAGCGCCGAAAATAGCGAGGGCAGGTTACTCCCTCAGGGTCAACTCCCGGCTGAAATATAAAAGTCTTGACATCAATCTTCTGTCATTTATTTACTCTGTGACCGCTGAGGACAATCTTAACCAGAGCTACTATGGAGCCCGTTTTGAATATTTCCCTGAAGAGCAAAGTTTCATGGGAGATATTAATATCGGCGCCAACCTTCTTAAGGGCATTGGTGACAAAAATGTAATTATTCGTAAAGGTTTAAAAATTGAAGCGGGCGAAACCTTCACCCTCCTTCTGGGAGGTTACAACGGAGAAGGTTTTGTTAATGAATCCACCCGGGGATTCGGGTTATCTTCAGGAGGTATATTAAAGGAAGCCGCTTTCCTTACCGGCTTCAGAATTCTCAAATTTATTTCCAGTCACTTTAAAGTGAAATATTTTTACAGCTTATACAGTTCCACCGATTATAAAATCAATAATGAGTCTGTCAATTTCGAACTTAATTATTCTTTTTAAAAACAAGAGGTAAAAAAACTATTATTCTTTAATAATTTCGGAGGGATAATGAAAACAATATCCTGTTTTATTTTTTTCTTGTTCATTTCATTCCAGGCATTGGCGCAACCGGGAATATTCGATCAGTTTTTAATTTCTGTTCCATCATCCGCTGAGGCAGCCGGAATGGGTGGCGCGGGTGTAACCGGAAATTTTTCAGGTATTTCCGCTTTTTATTATAATCCCGCCTTTAGCGCGGGTGAATTTGGGAAAATCACCGCCGGTTATCAAAGAACAAATTATTTCCTTGACAGAGGACCATATTCAGATCCTGATAATTTACCCATGCCCGGTTTTAATTCATTTAACCTATCAATGGATATAGGAACAAAAATAATCAATTTCCCCCTGGTTGTCGGGCTGAGCTATATTAATAGTGAAGTTTCACATCCCCTATTTATAAATCACGAGCGGCTGCGGGAGGATTTGCCCAAAGGGGAAAATTATTCAGGTTTTAACATTTCACTAAAGACCAGGTTATTTGTCACCATTGCCCTGGGAGCCACTTTTAAAGATTACGCCATAGCGCCGACTCATTATTCTTCCGAAGGATATTACGGTGAGGAAGAAAATCATAAAATGACCGACTATGGCATAAATATTACTGTCCCCATCGAAGAATACAATCATATATCAGGAAGGACAAAATTTAATAATAGTTTTGATTTATCCCTCGGCTACTCACTTTGTAATGAAAGCAACGATATATTGTTTTACCGGTATTATCACAATTTACGAACTCCCAAAGTTGCGAGACTGGGATACAGTATAATGGCGAGTTCAAATTTGGAATATAAAAAGATGAGCATAAATCTTCTGGATATTCAATACTCTGTAAACGCTGAGGATATTCTTTATAACTATTATTACGGTAGAGGATTCGAATCTTATTATGAAAGCCAGGAACTCCTGGGGGACATTAAATTCTATGAAAACCTTCTCCTGGGAAAGGGAGACACGGATGTAATAATAAGAAAAGGATTCAGACTAAAAGCCGCTGAGACTATCACATTGATGACCGGGGTTATCATGGCGACGGTTTTATTAATCAATCAACCTGGGGTTTTGGAATATCAACCCGCGGACTGCTTAAGGGCGCCGCCCTGGTTACCGGTTCCAAAATCATTAATTCTCTTTCCGATTATTTTGAGCTTGAGTATTATTTTTCTCGTTTCAGTTCCGCTTATGGTAAAGTCACTCTTGAATCAATTAATTTCAGACTGAATTATAGTTTTTAAGGAGGATATATGAATAAGTTATTGTTGTTCCTGATGATAGCCGCTTTTCCACTCTTAGCGCAGTACGAACAGGGAACTTATTTTGTTCCGGCGTCAGCGGCTACAAGCAGGCTGGCAACGGCGGTTCCGACAAACGACCTGGGAATGATCAACGAAAATCCCGCCTATAGTGGTATATTTGCCGAAAATATATCTTTTATCAGCGCTTCATCATTTAACCAGGGATGGAATTTTTCAGGATCATTTAAAAATTACAATTATGGTTTTTTCGCGGGGCTAAATCTGAAGGATAACTTTGATATTCCACTTAGCGTTGGAATATCATACTTCAGAAATTATTATGACTGGGGGAAAATGTATTACATTGTTCCCGAAAGTAACACAGAAGGATATGAGTTTCCTTACGACAACTCAAATTTATTTACAATTTCGGCGGCTTATAATTCATTTTTCAACTCTCCTTTGGAATAACATATAAAAACATGATCAAATTTTCCGGGAAGATTCTAAGTCGGAATTCAGCGCTTTTGATTTGGGTGTTATCTCAAATTTCCCGGTATCAAATCTGATACCCGCCAACTGCAGGGTAGTAAAATCAAAAGATTATTCCTTCAGCTACGATATTGATTATATGCTCGGATTCTCATTAAGAAACCTGGGAGATCGTTACCATTTTGCCGACCCGGCGCAGTCCGATCCGCTCACAAGGGAGCTCAATCTCGGGCACTCCCTCACTCTGAACACTTCGTTAGAAATCGGCAGACAGTCCATATCCCCTTTTTCGGTCACTACCGGAATTGATGTACATGAGGAGCTGATTGAATTAAATTCCGGCCAGAATGATTATGAATCGATTCCGGGATCGATAAGATTTTTCGATAATTTTATTATAGGCCAGGGTGATTCCGGAACAAGAGTAAGCAAGGGATATATCGTTTCCGCCCTGGAAACCATTACAATATATGGCGGCTGTAAAATGGGCGGCCCCTATTCTCCGGAAATATTAATGGCTCCGGTTTTATGCTTGAATCGGCGGGAGTATTAAAAATTTTCGATATGATAATCGGTTCAAAAACAACAGCGCTGATTGCCAACCATTTTAATCTCAGGTATTATTACGGAGAATATTTCAGCAATGGTTTTGAAGAAAGGAGTGTAAATTTCCTTCAGCTTGAGGTAAAAAACATTACTTCATTATTTTAATATTCAAATTTATTTGAAGCCTCCGAAATGAGAATTTTGCTTTGGATTTATAACGGAGAAATTATTATGAGATATACCATTTTTTTTCTGTTTATCTTTTCTTTCCATATTTTTGGTCAATTTGAGCAAGGATCATATATTGTTGCCGGTTCGATGGCTACGAGTCGCCTTGCAACCGCGGTGCCGGCAACGGATATTGGAATGATACAGGAAAATCCTGCGTATGGTGGACTTTTGGCAGTTAACAACTCATTACTTACAAGTCTGTCTCTCGACCAGAATTATAGATTTCACCAAGAATTCAGACATAAAATATACCACTTCTTCGCGGGAGCTGATTTTCAAAAGAAATTCGATCTGCCAATTAAAATTGGGATATCCTTTGCTAATAATTATTTTGATTTTGGTCCATATTATAGATCAGGTGAAGGAGCAACATTTGAATATCAGTCTGCTAGTAACTTCACAATTTCCGCTTATTTTAATTTACCAGTCAAACTCTCATTCGGATTAACCTATAAATTTTTAAGAAAAAAGCTGGGGGTATTATCAGAAACCCGGTTTAGTGCATATGATCTGGGATTTTTATCAATTCTCCCAATAGAATCGCTGATACCTGATAAATATAAAACAATTGGAAATTCTGACTGCCGGTTCTCCTATGAACTGGATTACATGATTGGATTCTCAATCCGAAACCTGGGAAATCGATACTAC
This sequence comes from Melioribacteraceae bacterium, assembly GCA_963677445.2. GTDB lineage: Bacteria > Bacteroidota > Ignavibacteria > Ignavibacteriales > Melioribacteraceae. The sequence continues at coordinate 22,025 of CAXXGF010000006.1, forward strand.
TACGTTATTCCTGAATCAACTGAAATACTGGACAGAGAATTAAATCTTGGACACTCGCTGACAATCTCAACATTTTTGAATCTTAAAAATAATACCATTAGTATTTTTTCAACAACATACGGAATTGATGCTCACGAGAGATTAGTTCATCGGGACGAAGGACCTGCTGATTATAAAACTATTCCCGGATCAATCAATTTTATTGATCATTTAATTTCCGGGAAAGGGAACTCAAAAGTTCAGGTAAGCAAAGGTTTAATTTTATCCCTGTTCGAGATAGTCACATTTTATTCAGGAATCGCGGTTGAACAAAATATATTTACGGGAAATGGATCAGGTTTTATGATAGAGACAACCGGGATTTCAAGAATTATTAATTCGCTTCATAATGATAAATTATCTAATTTTTTTTTCTAAATATTTGAATATCAGATATTATTTTGCAAAAGACAGGAATGAGTATACAGATTTGAAAAGAGAGGTTAACTACCTCCAGCTTGAGGTAAAAAATATTACTTCATTATTTTAATCCACGGGGATAAGATTCATGCGCATAATTTTTTTCATTTTTTTTATTTTGAACTGTCAATTATCAGCTCAGATATGGGAATTCACCTTTTATGTGCCAACCTCCGAAGCAACTTCAAGACTGGCCGCCGCCATCCCTACAAATGATATTTTGATGATCCAGGAAAATCCCGCTTATGGTGGGATTCTGGCAGAAAATACTAATTTTTCATATAGCCGCTCATACAATAACAAATATATCATGGATGAACCAACCTGCCAAACCTCTTATGGACTATTTGCAGGATTCGACTTTGAAAAGGTTTTGAATCTACCAGTGAAAATTTCAATTTCGCACCAGAAAAATAATTATAATTATGGTGAACATACTATCTGGAACTACCCTGCCGGCCCGATTACATCGACACAATACTCTTACTCTGACATGTATAGTTTTTCTGCTTCAATTGGATCGACTGTTAAAGCTTCCTTTGGAATAACAAAGAAGGGATTTATTTATAATTATGGTATTAAAGAAAGAGATATGGACTATGGAGGCTGGGATTACGGAGTTCTGTTTGTCATTCCTCTTCATAAACTGATCAGAAATGGATTAAATATCTACTCGCAAAAACATCTCGATATTAATCTTGGCATGACTTATATGTTGGGATCATCAATTAGAAATTCCGGAGATAAATTTTATCACCATGATTATATGCTGAATGGTTATTACAGAGCTTTATACAAAGAATTTAATCTTTGTCATTCACTAACATTTTCAGGGATATTAAATCTCAATGGGAAAAATCTCAAAATAATTACAGCGACTCTGGGGACCGAAGCACATGACCTTTTAATCTCGTTTGGAAATATAATCCCGGAATATTATTCACCACCTGGTGATATAAAATTTGTTGACAACCTTATTCTTGGCAAAAGTGATGAGGAAATATCAATCAGCAGAGGTTATATCCTATCTCTTTTTGAAACTGTCAGCTTTTTTGAAGGATATGAGACCGGAGGTAAATTTGATGCCTATTGGGGTAAAGGATATGGGTTTATGTTTGAATCTGCAGGAATATTCAAAGCAATTCATATGCTGCTTGAAAGCAATATCACATCTTTCATGGCAGGGAATCTTAACTTCAGCTACCATTACGCCGAGAATAACCGAGGAGATAGGTATTTCAGAACAATGAACTACTTCCAGCTTGAGGTAAAAAATATTGCATCCCTTTTTTAAGATCGAAGTTTTTAATATTTTTCTTTCAAGTGGAGAAATAAATTAACAGGAGAACAAAACACAATTATTTTGTTTTTATCAATGGGAGAAAAAATGAAAAAATTTACGATTTTGTTTTTGTTCATATTATCAGCTTCGGTTTATACGCAGACTTCGGTGCAGACGACCTACACTATCCCCTCTTCAGTAGCAACAGGCCGGCTCGCTACCGCCGTTCCAACCGCTGACCTGGGGATGATCAATGAGAATCCGGCATATGGCGGCCTCTTCGCGCGGAGCATTTCGTTTGTTGCCTCATCCTCTTTTAACCAGGAATGGAAATTGCCTATCAGCGATTTCAAGCATTATAATTATGGATTTTTCGCCGGACTGGATCTCCGTGACCGAATAAGATTGCCCCTTAGTATAAAGTTTTTCATATTACCGGAATTATTATGATTTTAGGGAACAGTATTATATCTACATAAGAGATTCCTGGGACGGCCTAGATAAAGAGTATGAAACTTCAGACCTTTTTTCCTTTTCAGCGGCCTTCAACGAGACAGTAAAAAATTTCGGCCGGATTTACATACAAGAGATATAGTATTTCACTTTTTAGGCCCTACAAAACAGATTTTACCGGCTGGGATGTGGGGATGATCGCGCAATTCCCAATACACAGGCTTATTCCCGATTCCTACAGGATATTCAAAAACAAAAAAATGCGGATGTGGTACGATCTCGATTATATGCTCGGTTTCTCCCTGCGAAATTTGGGAGACAAAATATTATTTTGTTGATGAAGCTCAGTCGGATCCACTTTACCGGGAATTAAACGCAGGCCACTCACTCACCTTCTCCTTTAATGTATTAAGAAGAAAACGTCCCTTTACTCCTCTATCGGCGGACCGTTGGCATCGATGTGCATGAGAGCCTTGTACAAAATAATTCCGATACTGATTATAAATCTATTCCGGGAAGTATCCGTTTTGTAGATAACTTCCTGCTCGGGCAGGGAGATTCGCAGGTTGCGGCGAGTAAGGGTTATATAATCAGACTCATGGAAACCTTTACATATTTTGGCGGCAGCCAGGTGGGTATGGACATGTACACTTCTCTGAATATGGATGGATTCGGTTACATGCTGGAAACCTCCGGATTATTCAATATACTGGACTGCCAGCTCCGGACCCGCTTTACAGGCATATTGGTTAAACATCTGAATTTCAAATATTATTACGCGGAAAGAAATAAAAACGGCCCTTTTCTGTATCATGTAAATTATTTCCAGCTTGAGCTAAAGAACCTTACTTCATTTTTCATATAGTAGATCAATTATAGATAAAGGGGCTCCCCGGCCCCTTAAATCATAATCGTAATCATAATCGTAATCATAATCGGGCAAGCCAGAGAAAACAAAGTAAACGAGTTACTCGAAGTAAGTCCTCCCCCGTCTTCAAAGAAAAACACTTTGAATCCACCCCCTCCAAAGGGGGACATTGTCGATTGCCTTGAATTCCGAATGTCTCCCTTTGGACCCAGAGGGATGCAGGCAAGGGGGTGGTTGATCCGCCGCGGCGGATCGAAACCGGGGGAGGACACACCTCGAATTGTTAAAAATTTTGCCATTATGCGTAGAATTTAACTCTCTGCGGAATAATCGTAATCAGACAGAGCCAGAAGTGAAGAGTGGTTAGTGAAGAGTTATTCCGGTTTTAAAATGTGTTAATTTATCCCGTTAATGTTTTTTCCTGTCCTGTTTTTTATGGGTACATTAGCGAAATTTGCGGGAAATATTAAACCTGGCTTATAAGGTTAATAAGGTGTGTTTTTGTTGGGTTGAGCACCTGTGCTACTAAGGTTAAAAAAATCAAGAATAAGGTTCTCTTAAGTTTTTTCGTGGGATATTGTGTTTTGGTGATTTTGTGGCGTTTTTTCAGCAAGTTAATCACTCTTGGAATAACTTTGTCATTTTAAATATTCATTATTCATTGTTAATTGCATTTTTGCGTAGAATTTTAATGCTAAAGGACTGCTCTTACTCTGATTCTTTCACCAGATCATTCATATCTCAGCGCTTCAATAGGATCAAGATTAGCAGCTTTATAAGCAGGATAAGTGCCGAAAACAACACCAATCATAACACATAAACCAACACCGATCAGCACCCATAAAACAGGGATAGTAGCCGTGGCGCTCATCAGGGATCCTACCATATTGCCAACAGCGACTCCGAGGGAAATCCCGATAAATCCCCCGAAAAGGCATAATACAATAGCTTCGGTAAGGAACTGCATTAAAACATTATATTTCTTGGCGCCTATCGCTTTTCGGATTCCAATTTCCCTGGTGCGTTCGGTAACTGAAACAAGCATAATATTCATAATACCCACTCCGGCAGCCAGCAAAGCTATTGCCGCGATAATCAGTGAACCGATTCTTACCCCCGCGGTCATTTCATTTATCCTTGTAAGGAGGGACTGGTTTGAGAAAATATCAAAATCATCCTCTTCCATCGGGGATACTTTTCTTATAAGTCTCATCGCGCCGCGGGCTTTTTCAATGATATTATCGTAGGATGCCCTGTCGTGACTCATAACGGTAATATTGATACTCCTTCCCCGCTTGCCATATAATGACTGGTAGGTAGTTATCGGAATACAGGCAAAATTATCGTGAGTCTGCCCGAAAGCTTCTCCCTGGCTTTCCAGAATGCCGATAACCTTTAGCTTATGGCCATCAACCCAGACTTCCTGCCCGACCGGATCAACATATTCGAATAGAGTTTTCACTACATCAGCGCCCAGCACAATATACCTTTCAGCGCGTTTTGTATCTCTGTCAGTAAAAAGCCTGCCTTCATCGGGTATCCATTTATTATTCGGGAACGCGCCGATTGTGCATCCGCAGAGACTAACGTTCGGATTGGTTTCCTTGTTGCGGTATTTAAACCGGCGGGCCCCTTTCCATTGTTCAGCTCCCATTGACGCCACTTCGGCGCCAATCATTTTTTCAAGACGCTCATAATCATCAAGAGTAATATCCTTTCTGTTCCTGAATTTCTCCCACGATCCGGGTCCTCCCGAATGCATGGCGGGCCATTTCTGTATCTGGAAGGTGTTTTTGCCGAGTGACGAAACACCTTCCTCTATGCTGACCTGCAGCATTTCAATCACCGTACTTATCGCGATGATTGAAAATATTCCTACAACGATGCCAAGAATAGTCAGAGAAGATCTGAGTTTATTGGCACGAAGTGAATTCAGAGCTATCGATATTATCTCGATAATATACATCTATTCATACCTCAATGATTCAATTGGGTCTAAATTTGCCGCTTTATAAGCGGGATAGGTTCCGAAAACAAGCCCGATCATCACACATAGCGCGATACCGGCAGAAATCCAATCGAGAGGAAGAGTTGCCGTCGCATTGATCATGGAGCCTGCTATATTGCCAACAAGTACCCCAAGAATAATACCAATAAATCCTCCGAGCAGACTTAAAGTAATAGCTTCAAGTATAAACTGAATCATAATATTCATTTTTTTAGCGCCAATGGCTCTGCGGATACCAATCTCCCTGGTGCGTTCGGTAACCGAAACCAGCATAATATTCATAATGCCTACTCCGGCAGCCAGCAAAGCGATTGCCGCAATAACGATAGCGCCGATTCTTACGCTGGAAGTCATATCATTGATCTGGTCCAGCATTGCCTGGTTTGTCCTGATCTCAAAATCATTTTCTTCACCCGGCGGCACCTTTCGAATAGTACGGAAATGCCCTTCCGCCTTTTCGAGAAGATCAAAATAGGTCTGCACATTTGGCGCCCTGACAGTAATATTTATACTCCTGCGTCTGCTGCCGTAAAAACTCTGGAATGTTGAAATAGGCATAAGAGCGAAGTTATCTCTGCTTTGTCCGAAAACTTCACCGCGTGACTCAAGAATACCAATAACTTTTAATTTGTAATCATCAAGCCTGATTTCCTGTCCGATCGGATTGACCGATTTAAAAAGAGTTTTCACCAGGTCGGCGCCAAGCACAATTACATTTTCACGCCTGGCAACATCATTCTGATTGATATCCCGGCCATAATCAATATACCATTCATTATTAAGAAACGCTTCGGGTGTAACACCTGAAACATTTACATTAGGATTGGTTTCCTCACTTCCATAACGAAGTTTTCGCCCAAACCGCCATTGTTCGGCCCCGATCGCGTTTGTTTCGGTCAGTTTTTCTTTGAGAGCTTCATATTCTTCAAGGGTAATGTTTTTCCTGTTCCGATATTTGGCCCGCTCACTTGGTCCGCCTGTCCGGATGCTGGGCCATTTCTGTATCTGGAAAGTATTCTGGCTTAATGCCGATACTCCTTCTTCGATGCTGTTTTGAAGCATCGCTATAATGGTGCTTATTGCGATAATCGAAAAGATACCGACTATAATACCAAGAATAGTTAAGGCAGACCTTAATTTATTTGTTGAAAGTGAACTGAATGATATTTTCAGTATTTCCCAAAATTTCATTATTCATACCTCAATGCTTCTACAGGGTCCATTCTGGATGCGGTAAAGGCGGGAGCAAAACCTGAAAGAACTCCTGTGATAAGTGAAATCGAAATGGCAAGAATAGCCGAGTTAACCTCAAGTGAAATAGGAAAATCAGATTGCTGAATAGCCATGGTGCCAATAATCGCTACAAGTAAACCCATCATACCTCCGATCAGGCAGATTATCGCGGCTTCAGAAATAAACTGTCCAAGTATTGTTCTTCTTTTAGCTCCAATAGCTTTCCTGATTCCAATTTCTTTTGTTCTCTCTTTTACCGATACAAACATGATATTCATTATTCCTATCGCACCGACAAAAAGCGACAGACCGGTTATTAAAAATCCGCCAATCTGGATTACACCTACTGTGGAATTAATTTCATTCAGAAGACCTTCCTGCTGGTTTATGGAAAAATCATCCCGCTCATCATATTTAAGTCCTCTGACTTTCCTCATTATCCCGATTGCTTCTTCTTTTACCTGTTCGACCGCTTCACTGCTGCCTGCCCTGACGTTAATGGTAACACTCCTAAATCGCTGTGACGCCAGGTTTTTAAAAATAAATCCGATAGGAACGAAAGTCTGATTATCGGGATTAAAATTACCCATAATGTAACTTCCCTGCTCCTTTAGTACGCCAACTACTCTTACATCGCGGCCTTTAATATTTATTTCACTTCCAAGAGCGTTTCCGTTGGGAAAGAGATTTTTTGCAACTTCGCTTCCGATTACAGCAACCTGCCTTGCTCCTTTGCTTTCAAGTTCGGTAAAAAATCTTCCCGATTCAAATTCAAGATTAGTTGTTTTGATATAATCCTGATTGGTGCCTGTAATCATGGCATATTCAAGGGTTTTGTCCTCAGCTTTTATGGTCTGTGTATTCCATACGGTAGGGGCAACCGCAACAGGAAGCCTGGCCATATCTTTATACTTTTTGAAGTCATCCATATCGAGGTTTCGGCGGTTTCTTAATTCCCACCAGGGAATATCATTATTGAACCAGGCCCACTTATCGATATACAGGTTATCCGAGCCCATCGAAGAAACACCCTGGCGGAATGAAGCGTCAATTCCCTGAATCGCGTTAGACATAAGAACCACTGCCGCGACTCCGATCACAATGCCAAGCGTAGTAAGAACAGATCTTATTTTATTGGCCCTGATAGCTTTGAAAGATATCAGAAGACCTTCTTTCAGCTCATGCAAAAAATTACTCATTTTTATTTTCCTTCCGTTTTTGCTTCGGCAAGATGGCCGTTCGGAATAATTCGTTTTTCAACATTTTCATCACGTTCAATCAGGCCGTCGCGAATTCTGATAATCCTCGCGGCATGTTCGGCAATATATTCTTCATGAGTAACCAGGATGATAGTATTACCCTGTTCATAAATTTCATTGAAGAGGCTCATAATATCTTCACCTGTTTTTGTATCAAGGTTACCAGTGGGTTCGTCGGCGAGGATAATGGAGGGATCGGTGACAAGAGCGCGGGCAATAGCCACTCTCTGACGCTGGCCTCCGGAAAGTTCATTCGGTTTATGATAAACCCTGTCCTCGAGGCCCACTTTCACAAGGGCCTCATAAGCTTTTTCCTTTCTCTCATAAGATGGCATACCGGAATAGATCAGAGGAAGCTCTACATTATGAAGCGCGTCGGAACGGGGAAGCAGATTGAACGTCTGGAATACAAAACCAATTTTTCGGTTTCTGATCTCAGCCAGTTCATTATCATCCATATCGCTGACGTTAAATCCTTCAAAATCATAAAGCCCTTTTGTAGGGGTATCGAGGCAGCCGATGATATTCATCAGGGTTGATTTACCTGATCCGGAAGGCCCCATAATGGCTACATATTCATTTTTATTTATTCCAAGAGAAACATCGGCAAGAGCGTGAACCTCCTCAGTTCCAACCTGGTAAATTTTCGCTATATGTTCAAGACTGATAATATTCATTTTTTATCCTGCTTTTATTTGCTTTCAGTTGCAATTTCTTCTGCTTTTTCTTCACCTTCGGCCGGAGTTTTATCTTTCTTTTTATTGGTAACCCTGACCTGAAGGCCATCTTCGAGTTCTTTTGAAATTGCTCTGTAAGGACCGCTGACGACTTCTTCATCAACACTTAGCCCTTCCGAAATTTCAATGAAATTATCATCACTGATTCCTGTTTTCACTTCTTTCATTTTAACGGTCGAACCTTCTACAACAAATACAACTTCGGAAGGCTTCTCTGGTTTACCCGATTTATCAAGCCTTGGCATATGGGATGAATCTTCACCTTCTCCTTCACCTTTTTTCGCCATTCTCGCAGTAACGCTCTGGATCGGCACCGAAACCACACCCATTTTTGTTTCAGTCTGAATATCGGCGTCACATGACATTCCGGGACGAATGCCTTCATCAAGATCCAGCAGTTTAATTTTCACTTCGAAATTAACCACTTCATCCTGTGTCCCGAGCCCTGTTGTCTGAGCGCTGTTGCCAATATGTGTAACCACACCTTTGAATAGTCTTTCACCAAAAGCATCAATTTCAATGAATGAAGTATCTTTGGAAGAAATCAGAATAACGTCATTCTCATCAACTTCAACAATTGCCTCCATCTGTGAAAGATCGGCTACGGTCATCATATTAGTACCCTGGGTAAAATTACTGCCCAGAACTCTTTCACCAAGCTCAACATTCAACTTGGAAATAGTAGCGTTCAGAGGGGAATAAATTGCTGTTTTGGCAAGATTTTCCTCGGCCTCGGTCAGAGATTCCTGAACCTGCAGAATAATTGATTTTTGAGCCTCAAAAGCTCCTTCGCTCTGCAGAAAATTTGATTTAGCCAGTTCAAGCTGTGAATCACTTGCCAAACCTTTTTTATAAAGCCCTTTAATTCGTTCATATTCGGCTTTTTGCTGTTCGAGATTAGCCTTTCTTATTTTAAGAGTTGCTTTCGAACTCTCAAGATTAGCTCTCGCGCGGTTTCTCTGGGCCACATAAATATCTGGTTTAATCCTTATCAGAAGCTGACCTTTCTTAACCACATCCCCCTCTTCGACCGGCAGTTCAACAATCTCGCCAGTTACTTCGGGAGTGATATTAAGTTCTTCAATAGGATAAATTTTACCTGTAGCTGAAACTACCTGGGTTATTGTCCTGGCTTCCGAATTGTCAACCTGTACAGGCACAATCACATCTTTCTCTCCGCCCAATGCCACAACAAGTACTACAGCTATTAAAAGTCCCAGGAGCCCGAATATTATAATCTTTTTATTTCGTGATTTTTTACGATTCCTCTTCGCCATGTTAAAAATCTCCTTAAATTCTATTTGTCAAATTCTTTATAATCAAGTTTGCCAAGAATATTTGTCAGGTTGTCTTTCAGCTTGTAATAATTATACCTCGCGTCAATCATTGCGCTGACGGCATTGGTATAATCCTTATCAGACTGTAACACGTCAAGGATTGTTCCCGCTCCCAGGTTATACCTTTCATTATTTATTCTTCTGTTTTCTTCAGCCGAGATAACATTTTTACTGCTCACATCGAGCTGTTTTTTAGCAGCGATAAGATCAAGATATCCCTGCTTGACCTGAATTTTAATTGAACGCTTTAATGCTTCCAGGTTCTCTCTTTCATTTTTAATGCCCGCTTTAGCGTAATCCATTCCGGCTTCGGTATTCCAGTTTGAAAAAATCGGCACATTCAGTGATAACCCGATAGAATATGATCTCCTGTCGAAAAGGTCTCCCGGTTCAACTCCTGATGTTCCGAAACCATAACTTCCGGTAAGAGTAGGGAATAAACCGCTTCTCTGGATAATCAGGCTTTCTTCGGCGTTGTTGACCAGAAGGTCCTGACTTTTAAGATCCGCCCTGTTTTTAAATGCGTCCTTCACCAGGGCCTGAAGATTATTGAGGTTTTCAAATTCATCTTCGAGTTTCTCTTCAGTATCTGTCGATGTCGGATCATCAAATCTGTATTCATCCAGAACATCGAGAGCCAGGTAATTCAGCAGATTGCTTTTCGCTATTTCAAATGTATTCTGCGCCTGAATCAGAGCGAGCTGGGCATTTCCGAGCTGAACCTGCTGGGCATATACATCCGCTACCGGAACAGAACCAAGTTTATTTCTTTCCTGTATGGTTTCCAGAAGTTTCTGATTATAGGTAACATTATCCTCTCTTACCTTAAGCAGCTCTTTGGCATTAAGTATGGTAAAGTAATAATCGGTCGTACGGTAGAGCACATCCTGCTTCAGTTTTTCCAGGTCATACTTTGCCGATTTAAGACTGTTTTTAGCAGTGCGGAGATTGGCATAGTTCGCCAGTCCGTTAAAAAGAGTCACGCTGCCGCCTGCCGAAATTTTCCATGTACGGTTATCGTTTTGAGATTTACCGAATGAAACTACAGAATCCAGCTCGGCAACATACTGCCGTGATCCGTCATTCGCCACACGCGACCAGTCCCAGCTTCCATTGAGGCCAAAACTTGGTAAAAAATCGCCATAAGCGCTTTTAACGTTCGTCTCACGGTAGTCGAGGGAATTCTTCGACTGAATAATACCAGAATTTCTCTGAAGCGCGATTGAGTATGCTTCTTCAAGTGTCAGCTGCTTCTGTCCACATACAATTGTCGTTAAAAACAGGACCCCCAGAATAAATAGATTCTTTCTCATTACTTTCTCCTAAATGTAAAACTGAATTTTGCTGTATTCTGCTTCTTTGGACGTAAGTCAGAAAGAAAAGTTACAGGATTTATCCCAGGAAAAGTAAGATCAAAAAAATTATTTCTCAGTTGATATATCTATCCTTTATCTCCATCAGGTAATGTTTTGCCTCTTCATAATCATTGGCGATAATTCCGTCAAGAATTGCCTCTTCAATCGCGCTTTTTATTTCACCGACTTTCTTCGAAGGGGGGATTCCGCAAATCTCCATTATTTCATCCCCTCTCACCGGAGACTGAAATTCCCTTAGCTTGTCCTTTTCTTTTACCTCTTTAACCTTGTTCATAACAAGTTCATAATTCTCGAGATACCGGGCAACCTTATATGGATTTTTGCTTGTGATATCAGCGCGGCATAATGTAATAAGGTCATCCAGGTCTTCCCCCGCGGCCACAGCCATTCTCCTTATGGCCGAATCGGTGACAATATCTGATACAAGGGCTATCGGCCTCAGATGTAGTCTTATCAGGTTTTCCACATAAGTCAGCTTGTTGAATGGAAGCTTCTGACGGCTGAAAACAGCTTTCATCATTCTCGCCCCAATCTCTTCATGGCCATGAAAGGTCCAGCCGGTGCCGTCAATAAATTTTTTCGTTCTCGGTTTCCCGATGTCATGCACCAGTGCAGCGTATCTCAGCCAAATATCATCTGAAACACGGGCGACATTATCCACTACTTCGCAGGTATGATAAAACACATCCTTATGATGATATTCCTTTCGCTGCTCCACCCCGATCATTTCGGAAAGTTCCCTGAATACATATTTCATCACCTCGAGCTCCTGCATGGGGATTAAACCTTTAGAGGGAACCGGAGAAGCCAGTATCTTTAAAAACTCATCAGTTATTCTCTCCTGAGAGACAATTGAAAGTCTTTCGGCCATCGCGGTCGCGGCTTTTTGTGTTTCCTCCGCTATCTCAAAATCAAGCTGTGCCGAAAACCGGAAAGCTCTCATAATCCTTAATGGATCATCATCAAAAGTTACCATCGGATCAAGCGGGGTCCTAATAATTTTCTTCTTAATATCCTCCAGCCCGCCAAATGTATCTATCATCTCACCAAATGTATCTTTATTCAGGGAAACCGCGAGTGTATTGATTGTAAAATCTCTCCGGCCGATATCATCATCGAATGTTCCTTCCTCAACTATCGGTTTCCTGCTGTTTCGGTTATAAGATTCTTTACGCGCCCCGACGAGTTCAATTTCCAGATCGCCATATAATAATTGAGCGGTGCCAAAATTCCTGTAGATATTCACCTTCGTTTTATCGAGCCGGTCGGCAAGTTTTTCAGCGAATTTCACACCGCTTCCGGTAACCAGAATATCAAGGTCCTTTCTTTCCCTCTCCAGAATTATATCCCTTACGTAACCGCCAACAATATATATATCAACACCTTCTTCCCTGGCGAGGTCAGATAAAACCTCAAAAATCTTTTCTTTATTAAGTAAATCCTTAAAATTCAATTCTTTTCATTCCTTTCCAGATTTCCGAATGATTCTTTTTCATCCACCAAATCTTTTGTAAATTATATTTCAGGGGAGCAAAATTAGCTTTATTTTCACATTTACGCAAAGCTCTTTCCGCAAAATATTCAGCTTTATCAAAATCGAGTATTTTAGTGTAATATTCTGATATTTCAAAAAGCAGGTGAAAATCATCACTTTCTTTTACCTCCGGGCGCTCCAAAAGCTGATATTGTTCAGGTTCCTTATGAATATGAAATAATTCCCTGTACATTAATCGAACTGCCTCGGGAATCGTTTCAGGGATAATAGCTCCGGCATTTAAATTTTCGAGTGAATCAAGATTTACCGAATTGAAACCCCTGTTGTAATAACTGAAATATTCCTCACCTTTATAGCTCAGAAATTTTTGAAACCTCGCGTAATTATAATAGTTTTTTGAAGGATTTTGTTCCATTACCCTGTCATAATATTTCGCTGCCTGCTCCGGCATTCCCCTACGGGAATAAATTTCGCCTGATAATAATTCCATCGCGTATTCATAAGAGGCGCCTTTAAAACGATCATTATATAAATCGGCATATTCCATTGCCCTGTCAAGGCTGTCCATTTTAATATAAGTGTTAATCAATCCTCTCAAAGAAGAGTAATTATCAGTTCTGTTCAGCAAATCTTTATAAATTTTCAAGGCTTCGTCATATTTCCACCAACGAATTTCTTCCTTTGCCTCTTCCATTTTTCGGGCGACATACCGCGGGCAGAATTTTTTTACCAGCGGCGGCCTCGCAAAATAAAGCTGAGCCCGGTGTTTATTCGTATCAGGTTCAATTGTATTTATAAACTCTTCGTAATCCCGGCTTAGCTCCTCAATTTTTCTACCGGTATATTTTTCAAAATCCATATCGGAATAAAGTTTATTAACAGTCTCCATACCATAATAAAGTGAAATAAACTTCAGGAACGCCCCGGAAAGGGCGTAGGATAAAGATGTGTTGCTCCCGAAAAAGTTAAATCCTGAATAAAGGGAAGCGGGATCAATAAAATATCCGGCATGTTTTGCAAAGGCGGCAGTATGAAAGAGATCAAAATCATCAAAATTGTTCTCCACAAGCATCGCGTATCCCTCAATCATTGCCGGGTTAAAATTTTCCGCCAGTTTAAATATTCCCCTCCCCTTTTCAGCGGAAAAAACATGAGCCAGTTCATGAAGAATTGTTGTGCCGGGAGTACTATTCTGGATAAAAATCATATACTGCCAGGGTTTGGAAACATCCGCGTTGCCCGCTCCGAAATATTCCTTCTTCATCTTTCGGTCTTTAAATATCCAGGAGGTTATTTTTTCCGAAGGTTCATAACCGAGGGAGTCTGACAAGTAGCTGTAACAGAATTCATGCTCGAGGGCTAAATTTTTAACCCTGTGTTCCTTCAGATTCGAGGGCAGCACAATTGAAAAATGTTCTGTCTCTATTTTGGCGCCGAAAGTTTTGGCCAATCCCGCCTCATTAGTTGAAAACCCTGATATCGGTTTTAGAACAATATAAAGTAATATACCCGATAGGACAAATACAGTTCTGAATATTCTTCTTTTAAAAGAAAAAATTTCACTCAACATATTATACAAGCCCCAAAACGCAAATACCGCTCCTTGAAACATATATAATTTTGCGGGAACATTAATAAATTCATCATAAATATTTCCAGGAAAATAGCCTATCAAAATGCTGTAAAAATATACCTGTGGATATTTATAAAGTTCATATAGAGGTGTTGCTATAAAAATAAGGAGAAGAAAAAAGAAAAGGAGACCGGACCTCTCAGGATCAATATAATTCGCGAGATCGGCAAATAATATTCCTGAAAGAAATGAGGGTACAACAATAATAAAATAAAACTCTATATCAGCAGAGAGAGGACAAAGTGATAGCAATGTTGAGATAACAGAGATAAAAAGAGGAATTAAAAGAAGAAAAAAAGATGTCCTGAATAATTTCCGGTTAATTATCTCATTTTTTTTTTCACTTGTTCGGTGATATATCAATCGAAATATTCCTCCCGCGATGAACAGAAAAAATCCGTTTATCGCGGAAACTTCATACCCGATAACATTGGTAAGTGGCAGGAAAGCCAATAATATATTTAACGCTGTAAAAAACGCCGCGAGTATGTAAAACAAACTCATTAGACTTAATATTCTTTTGTCTGAACTCTTTCTATATCGGCGCCTAAAATTCCAAGCTTTTCTTCAATTCTCTGGTAACCGCGGTCGAGGTGGTAGATTCTGAGCACTTCGGTAGCTCCTTCGGCGGCCAGTCCGGCTAAAACCAGGCACGCGCTCGCTCTCAGGTCGGTTGACATCACTTTGGCGCCCTTCAGATTATCAACTCCCTTTACTACAGCGCTGTTCCTCATCACTTCAATATTGGCTCCCAGGCGGTTCAGCTCGGGTACGTGTTTAAACCGGTCAAAATATATAGTATCGGTAATTGTCGAAGCGCCACCGGCCATAGTCATAAAAGCTGTCCACTGCGCCTGCATATCGGTCGGAAATCCCGGGAAAACCGCGGTGGAAACATCAACATTTCTTATTTCAGTATCGGTAGCGTCAATAATAATCGATCTGTCGTTATATTCCAGTTTTACTCCGCTATCCTCAAGTTTCCACAAAACCGAGTTGAGATTTTCCTTTTCGGTGTAAAATAGTTCCACCCTGCTGTGTGTCATGGCCGCGGCGATAAGTAGAGTTCCGGCTTCAATCCTGTCCCCGATAACTCTTGAGGATGCGGGAAGGAGACTTTCTACTCCTTCAATTTCCAGTGTGGAAGTTCCGACTCCCTCTATCCTTGCTCCCATGCTCTTAAGATATTCGGCAAGCTGGGTTATCTCAGGTTCAACAGCGGCATTGGTAATCACTGTGGAGCCTTCGGCAAGCGTCGCCGACATAAGAGCGTTTCCGGTAGCGCCGACAGAGCTGATATCAAAATGTATTTTTGCCCCCTTGAGCTTTCCTTTCGCTATTATATAACCTTCCTCGAGCTCAACCTCGGCGCCAAGTTTTTTAATCGATTCCAGGTGAAAATTAATTGGTCGCGGTCCCCAGGCGCATCCGCCCGGCATCGAAACTTTCGCGTATCCATATTTAGCCACCAGCGGACCAAGCACATAAACCGAAGCGCGCATTTTTTTTACATGCTCATAGGGAGCTGTAAGTTCATTTATACAGCTTGTGTCAATAGTAAGGCTGTGTTCGCTGAATTTCACCTCTGCCCCGAGGTGCCTGAGCAGTTTGGACATTGTAAAAATGTCATTAACTTCAGGAATATTCTCAAAGGTATTCAGGCCGTTATTAAGAAGGGTTGCGGGCATAAGCGCCAGCGCCGAATTTTTCGCTCCGCTGACTCTTACGCTGCCTGAAAGCTGCTTCCCTCCATGTAGAACAAATTTATCCATATCAGAAAAAAGTTAATATTGTTCCGTTCTTGCCAACCATGGTTACCAAACCGGAACGGGTTATCGCCATATCATTAAAGTTTACAAATGTGCCGGTCGAATAAGGACGCCAGCTTGCCCCTTTGTCGTTAGAATAAAGGATCATTCCTTTGCTTCCCGCTATGAGTCCAATATCCTCAGATATAAATTTAACCTTCTGCAAACCGCCGACCCGGTCCACTCTGACCTGTTTCCAGGAGGAACCGCCATCATCAGTTCTGAATATTGTGCCTCCGCCGCCAACGGTAACGCCATAATCTTCATTCACAAAATCGATTGAGCGAAGATATTTTTTGGTGAACGTTGGCTGTAATTCCCAGGTCTCTCCTTCATCGGTTGTTTTATAAATAATACCATTCCAGCCGACAATGAATCCTGTGTTTTTCGTATTAAAAGCTATATCATATAAGATGGAGTTGGAATTTATAGAAGCTCTTCTCCAGTTCAGACCACCGTTGTTGGTTTTCATTACCAGTCCCTTGCTGCCAAGTATAAAACCGGTATTATTATCTATAAAATGTATTCTGAAAATTGTCTGACTTCCAGGGATTTCAATTTTGTCATAGGTGGTGAAAAAATTCCTCGTTTTGTAAATCGCCGAACTATCCCCGACAATTATACACCTGCCCGAAGGAGAATAATATCCGTCGCGCAAAGTGATCTTCCGGTCAAACCGGATTTCCTCCCAGTTTTTTCCTTTGTTATTTGTCCTGAGGATTATTCCCGAATCTCCAATCGCGAATGCTTTTGCATCACTGAAATATTCAATTGAATGGAGGGTTTCGTGAGTCTGGCTCTCCTGTTTCTCAAGTTTTTTAAACCTCTCGGAGAATTTCCCCGATTCAAAGAGGCTGTTGATGTTGTACTTGTCAAGTTTCTCAAGTTGTCCGCTGTTAACCAGTATCTGCGATTGCGATACAATAAAATATGAAATTATAAGGAAGATGACGCCGAAAATTGAAAATCCCAGGATTGAATAAAATTTCTTCTTGGCCGGCATTCTTTCAGCTTTTTTCGCCTCATTCTCCTGAATTTTGTAAAGATATTTTTCCAGTTCAGCCAGCGAACGGGCAAATTCTTCGCATGACGCAAATCTCTCAAGGGAATTTTTAGCCATAGCTCTTTCTATCAGCTCATCCACAATGGTTGGAGTGCCGGGCATCAGGTCCGATATCTTCGGAGGCATTTTATTTACATGAGCGTCCATTACTTCATATTCGCTTTTGCAATCGAAAGGGGGACGGCCGACGATCATTTCATAAAATGTGGCTCCGATTGAGTAGATATCACTCGCGGCAGAAGTATCCTCACCTTTAACCTGCTCGGGACTCATATAATATACGGTGCCAAGTTTACTTCCCGGTTTGGTGAATTGTTTATCGGTGGATGATTTCGATATACCGAAATCCATTACCTTACCAACACCTTCCTGGTTAAATATAATATTCGACGGTTTGATATCTCTGTGTACAAATCCCCTGGAATGGGCAAAAGCCATACCGGCAAGAAGCTGCTTCATTATATATACAGCATCGAATATATTAAAACGTCCCTGGCGGTAGATTACTTTTTCCAGACTCTCCCCTTCGATATACTCCATTACAATGCCGAGAAGATCGGAATATTCGATAAATCCGAATACCGTAACGATATTCGTATGTGTCAGGTTAGCCTGGTTTTTCGCTTCCCTTTTGAAACGTTCAATATGACGCTCATTTCCAAACATATTCTGGGCGAGCATCTTAATAGCGACATATCGTTCCAGTTTGGTATCGTATGCTTTATATACGATTCCCATACCCCCTTTTCCAAGAGTCGAAACGATTTTATAATTATCAATGGTGATTCCAATTAATTCTTCCATAAAGAAGCAGCTCTGTTTATGAAGAAAAATTCAGATTAGCTTATAATATAATAATAATTTTTTAATAATTGATAAGTTAATCCAATTATTTGGTCAACATTTTAAATTTTTATTTTTTATAAGGCGATCTGACACACTCCGGCAGAAGATTATAGGAAATAATCCAGAGTCGGGAGTGAAGGGATAGTTGGGCCACTTAATAATCATATTCTTGCTTTAAATGGCGGAATATTGAATAGTGCATGATAAAACAGACAAATCGTACTCGTAGTTATAGGAAATTCTGCTAAAGAGTCCCAATTCGGGAAAACATCAAATTTCAAATTTGACGGCGACAATAATAGAAATAATAACCTTTCGGAAACTCTTCAATATTGAAAGATCGAAATCACCTCCCCTTAAGATGTTTAGGAGAGGATTGGAGGGATTTGATCTACCTTGAGTTGGAACTATTTCGGAGAGAAGTCCATTTATTTTACCCCCCGAAATGACGGATGTTTTCACGCTATTATACTCTTGTTGTTTGTAAGCAAGTTAATAAAAACGAGTCGTACTCATGGAACATCCCTCTGGGGCGAAGCAGTACTCATAATCGTACTCAAGAAATGAATTACGATTTTTCCGTTAGTAGTTAAATTCTACTCAAAATCGCAATATTTTTCATGAACACAACCAGAGGTTAAGCGGAGTCGAAACCAGCAGCGGGAGCCCAGATTCCCTTCAAACACCGGTAACAGATCAAGTTTATTCGCGTTAGATTCCGGGCTTTTTAAAAAGGACGCAAAAAACCTGAATGATAAGCAACCAAGGTAAGTATTTCTGGAAAAACTAAAAGTCTCATTCGTCCCATGAGTCCCCCTGCAACTTTGGTTCCGGTAATGCCAGCTTGGTAATCAGGAAAAGGATATCGCCGGAATATTCCTAAACCACCGAAGACAAGCAAGATAACATCGATATCCTATTCCAAATTCGTAATTCGTAATTTAAAAACGCCTGAACTACCGGTTATTTAGCCAGGAGCATTTTTCCCGCGAGGCTTTTATTATTTATATTCAGCATGTAAATATACACACCTGATGAATGTTCAGAAGCGTCAAAATTCACTTCATGCAGACCGGCTTCCTGAATTTCATTAACCAGAACAACACTGCTTTCCCCTGTAACTGAAAATATTTCCAGTTTAACCTGGGCTCTGTTATCCATCTGATATGATATTATGGTAGAGGGATTAAAGGGATTAGGATAATTGCCCAATAATTCAAAACCTGTTGGTGCGCCGGCTGTTTCTTTTCGAAACTCCGGAATGGAATTATCAATTATATACTGACCGTCATTATTTTTTATTCTTTCACCGGTAGTGACATCGATCAAAGAATAACCCTCAGGAATACCGGTTAACATAACCGGGAATTCAGCGGAGTTTAGTTCCATTTTAAGCGATTCCCTGTCCAATGTTTCAGTCTGATAACCGCTGCTGAATCTTACATCAAAGATTCCATCCGGAGGAAGCGGAGGCAACAAACTGAACTTGTCCTCTTTTGATGAAAGATAAAGAGAACCTCTCAATCCTCTGGAGTCAGTAAAAATTATTTCTTTTTCGAAAAAATTCGTTTCCAATTTTTGAATAGTTTTTCCTCCGGGAATCAGAACTCCGGCAGAGGTACAATTTACCCAATAACCTTTCCCGGGAATCAGTGTCGAAGCGTTAAGATATCCATTATCAAATTCAAAAAAGTTGCTTGAAATTATTCCGGCCGGATCAGAGGTAATAGAGGATACCGCAATTTCCTCATGGAACGGACCTACAAGGTTCCATCCTTCCGAAACAGGAATATTTACCGCAACGTCTGCTCCTGAAACTGTTACCTCCCCCTGCTGAGAGAACTTTATCCAGTAACCTTCTCCATTCTCAAGTTCCGATGTCAGCCGGTATGAGCCATTGAAACCGAAAGCATCTGAGGAGGCATCGGGAAAAAGCGCTGAAACTGACATATCACCGGCAGCAAGAGGAACAGAAACAAGATTCCAGCCTTCGTTATAGGCAACCTGGCTGTTAAGCGTTGTGCCGCCGATAGTTATCGAAAAGTTATCAGCAAAATTCCATTCCTTCTTTTTCCCCATACCGGTTACATAAATTATTTCATCCCCGGCTGTTGAGGGAGCTGTATATTCAAAATAATAGGTATAACTGCCACCACTGTAATTCCGGGGACTTGATTGAACCAGCTCTAAGCCTAAAACTTTCAGATTATTATCAACCTTAGCCAATGTGCCCGATGAAACAGCAATATCTACCCCCACATCATTTCCGCTTCCTCCTGATATTGTTACGGTATAATCACCTGTTGCGCCGGGCAGTAATTCCGCCGGCCCATCCACAATAACATGCACCATTGATGTAGCGCTGCCATGAGTTCCATGGCAAGCGCCGCATCCTGAGGCATTTGTCTTTAATGTATATCCTGTTATGCCGTTGGGATATGCTAAAGCAGAATCAGATAAAAAAAGAATTCCTGCCGCCAGAAGAAAAAATGTAAACAAAACAGATCTCATATCAACTCCGCATAAAATAAGATTAAAGGATAAACATATTCAATATACTGATTTATTCCGGGAATGCAAACGATTCCTTCATTAAATTAAAACAATGAGTATTCCGGGCAAAACTTACATGACCCCCCGGCCCGAAAATAGATGATTACTTTATGCACGAATTTAAAACCGGACTCCGGCCTGAAGTCACGGAGTTATTTTTAATTCAATTTTGAATAGAGCCTTTTCCCTCAATAGTCATAGACTGGCAAGCCAGAAGTGAGATAACAAGGGGACTCATGGGACAAATGGGATTTTTGGGTTTTCCACAATTGCATGCCTGATTGATTGTCATTCCGGTTTTTCGCGTCTTTTGCAAAAAGACCGGAATCTAATGCAGATTATTACTGTCAATCAGCAATAATTTTGCCATTTTGCGTAGAATTTAACTGCTTACGGAGTAATTCCTCTCCGAATACAAAATGAACTACATCACCGCCGTCACCAGCCCGGCCATCATGCTCTTACTCTTGTTCTACTCTTCCCGTCCAACATCCATTTTCACCGCTGAACGAAGATGAAGATCGCGCTGCGGATAAGGTATTTCAATATTATTCTCACGGAATTTTCTAACAATAGAACAGTTGACATCCGACCTGACATAATAATATCTTTTAGGTTCGTCAATCCAAAATCGAAGCTGCATATCCCATGAAGAGTCACCAAAGTTTTTTAAATGAACTTCAGGATCCGGGTTGTTAAGAACTTCTTTATTTTCTAACGCGACTTCTTTCATCGCGCGAATAACAGTATCCAGATCGGAATCATAAGACACTCCCACATTCAGGTCTATTCTGATCTTCTTATCACCATGCGACCAGTTAATTACCGAGTTGGAAATAAAATCTGAATTTGGAACAATTATGGATATATTATTAAGCGATTGAATAGTAGTAGAACGGATATGTATATCAAGAACATCTCCTTCAGTGTCTCCAACTGTAACCCTGTCCCCCACTTTTATCGGCCTTTCAAAAAGGAGAATAAGACCGGCAATAAAATTGGAAGTTACATTCTGCAAGCCAAAACCGATACCAACAGAGAGAAAACCAAGTATTACCGCGATCCCGCTGAGGTCAATCCCAATTGTCTGAAACGCGACAATAATACCAATAAAAATCACAATGTACTGTGTGATCCTTGTAAGTGTAAACTGCATCCCCTCCTCGATATGGAAACGGGTGAGAATTTTCGCAAGCAGTCTTGTACGAAGCAATTTGGCGGCGAAAAGAAAAAGAGTAATTATCAGAATCAAAATTAAAAATGATACAATAGTTACAGGGGTCTGGTTGATCGTGAAAATCTGGTATTCAACTACATTTTTAATTTGGGTCCAAATATCGGTAACTTCCATTCGAGGTCTCCTGAATAAAAAGTTTAGAGAGAATCAGCTAAAATTCTCTCTTATATTAAACATCATTCATATGATTTACAAGTCTATTTGAGGAGAATCATTTTCCTGCTCTTTTCAAATCCTTCAGAGGGTACAGAAAGGGTGTAAATATATGTGCCGCTGGCGAGTCCCCGGGCGTCAAAAATAACGGAATATTCACCCGGCTCATATTTCCCTTCCATAAGGGTCCTTATTTTCCGGCCATTAATGTCAAAAACCTCAAGCGAAATATCGCAATTGCATGGTATTGCGAACCGGATAAATGTTTCGGGATTAAAAGGATTTGGATAATTGGGAAGAAGCGAAAACTTTTCCGGTAACGCAGATTCGACCGTAATTTCAGAAACTATTTTTTTTGTTCCATCCAGATCAACCTGAATAAGCCTGTACCGGATAATATCTCCGCCGCCGGGATTCAGATCAGTGAATGTATAACTTCTTGGTTCCGAAGAGCTTGCGGCTCCATCGACAAATGTTATCTGCTTAAATTCTTCCTGGTTTGAACTGCGGTATATTTCAAACCCCAGGTTGTTGTTCTCAGTCGCGGTTTTCCACTCCAGTATTACTGAACCGTTATTCGCGATGCCTCTGAAATAGACAAGCTCAACAGGTATCACAGCATTGTTCAGGTCAGTTTCAAAAATTGATCTGCCGTGAGTCCCGATTCTCAGCAGCCGTTTTCCATTAATATATACGTAACTGAAATCCATCGCGGGCACGACAGGCATACCTGTTCCGGCTCTGCTCCAGTTTTCTCCATGGTCAATAGTCCGGTAAACTCCAAAATCATTGGCGATATAAAGAACATCCGTGTTAAGAGGATCAATAAAAAGATCATTATGTGGAATATCGGGCAGATTGCCTGAGATATCTTCCCAGGAGGTTCCATAATCTGACGAATAATATAATTTGCCGGAACCAAAACCTGTCCTGACAACATATAAATCTTCATTAACCGGGGAACAGACCACACGCGAAACTCCTCTTTTTGCCCCGGGCAAATTCTGATCAACAGCCCGCCAGTTAATTCCCCCATCCAGCGATACCTTGATATCCGGATCATCTGAGTACCTGTTAGCGGAAAGGATCATAACATTATCATTCGTATTACAAATATCCATTGTATGAATAGCTGATGATGACTGGCTGCCTGAAAGAGCTTCCCAGGTGTTTCCCCTGTCGGTTGATTTCCAGGGTCTGTCACTTGCGGTATAAATTACCGTACTCTGGGTGGGATGCATAAAAAATGGAGCGGTCCACGCTTTTGGCTGACTCCCCCAGTCAGGTGAAATCGATAAAAATGATCCATATCCTCCCCCGGTTGTGCTTCTTTTAATAGCTCCGTTCTGGGTTGCCATATAAACATTTCTCGATATCCGGGGATCAATAAAACATTCCATTCCGTCTCCGGTTGTTACAAGATAATATACTGATGCTCCTCCGTCATCTGTACGGAAATTTCCATTATCCTGGGCGCCCCCTATAATAACATTCTCATCATTCTGGTCTGACGCGATTCTGTAAAACTGAATGGTTCTTAAACCTGTATTGATATCAATCCAGTTAGCGCCGCCATCAGTGCTTTTATAGATACCTCCGTCACATCCCACATAACGGTAATCAGGATCGGACTGCGAAAAACGCATGATATGAAAATCGACATGCATAGCCTGATTCCAGTAGCCTCCCCCGACATAATCAAAATTTGTTCCGTCGGTTGTTCGAAGAAGTTCATTATGACCGATGTAAACCTCCCGCGAATTCTCAGGATTCACACCGATCAGCAAATCATACCATCCCTGGCTCGAATAAATTAGGTCGGTTACAGAACTCCAGTTTTCACCATCATCATTCGATTTATAAAGCTGCATATTATGGTCGGAATAATAAACGAGAAGATAAAGAACCTGTGGATCGCCCGCGGTGGCTATCTGCATTCTTCCTATGCTGCCCTGGTTGGACAATCCGTCGTTGCTGATAGTCCATGTTTCTCCTCCATCGGTGGAAATATGAAAATCTTTATCTGCCACCGCATATATTCTATCCGAAATATATGGGTCCGGCAACACATCAAAACCATCATTGAGATTTAATACCTGACGCCAGGTTATTCCGTAATCGTTGCTTTTCCAGACACCTTCATTCCCAGGATTGGTAAAAAAGCGGTATCCACTTCCGAGAGTGGCAAAAACTTCCGAGTTGTCGAACGGATTAACCGCGATATTTCCAAAATGTGTTCTGTCTCCGAATCCGCTTGTAATGTGGGTCCATGTATCTCCTCCATCGGTGGATTTGAACATCCCTCTTCCATCGAAAGTAACAGAATTAAAATTGTACATTGTTTCGCCTGTACCGGCATACACATTATCCGGATTCAGCGGATCAATGGCAATGGAACCAAAACTCAGCGCCTCCATTCCGGCGCCGATATCAAGCCAGTCCTGGCCGCCGTTCGTGCTTTTCCAGATACCTCCGCAGGCCGCTCCGACGTATACTATCTCAGGATCGGTCGGGTGTATGGCTATCGCTCTTACCCTGCCGCTGACCACTCCCCACTGTGAGGGCCAGGTGGAGTTAATTCCGTGAGGTCCCCTTTTCTCCCAGATTATTCCATCTCTGCTTCCCTGGCTTCTTGATTGAAGCTCAGATTCTACTGTTTCATCTTTAAGAGTCATAAAATAATCATAAGGAAGAGAATCAATTCCTGACAGACGGGGACGGTAAAAGTCCTCAAATCTTTTATACTGTTTGGTTATTTTGATGTCATTATCTACGACATTCCAGAAAGGGTCTGTCTGCGCGAATAACTGAGCAGACATTATTGTCAAAACAAATATTAATAAGTATCTTTTTTTCATTCTGTAAGCTTTTTATTTTAATTGAACTGATTAAACTAAGATAACAAATTTACCTTTACAAGACCAAGAATAAAAAAAAAGAATTATATTATTTGCGGATTGGGCGGGAGAAAAAAAAGGGGCTGAGAAAACCTCAGACCCATTTAAATCATTTCAGGAATTCTTCCAAATATTTATAATCCGGGGTCAGTTCCCCTTTATAAAGAATTACAGCTCGTTTAATTTCGGGAGGTAATTTACATTCAGCAAAAGGAACCGAATCATCAAGTTTTACAATGGATGGCACAAAAGGTGAAAACGCGTCGCTGAAATCAACCGAAGAATCGCGCGGCAATTCAGTCGGGAGATTATCGATTGTTATATCAACAATTCCTTCGCCTTCAAATCCATCGGTGAAATTATCAGTCAGAGGATTATAGATAAATCCGGGAACATCCGGCATGGTCGCTTTATAAGTAAACTCTACCGTACCATTTATATCGCAGGTAATATCACCTACAAGCCCCAGTTTTATTTTATCATAATTTTCTTTCAGATAATTTTTTGAGAGGAATACGGGATATTTTTCAGTCCAGTAAATAGCGTTGATCAAAACATCCATTTTTTCAAGAAAGGGTTCAAATTTTGATTTGTATCTTTCAGGATGGTTATAATATTCCTGAAGCTCAAAATCTTTATCAGTATCAATATTTTCCACCATATCTTTCTCTTTGAAAACCACTTTCAGAATACCCGCGGGCAATTCTTTTTCTGATAAAAGTTCATCGGGTGAAATTTCGGTATAAGGCAGTATATCGAATATTTCCTGCGCTCCTCGGGAAACATTACCATAACCGGCAAAACCAACCACCAGAGGATCAAGCTCTTTCTTAAGCCCCTCCGATTTTATCTCTCCTGCAATTTCCTCGATATGTTTTTTTGCCTCATCCACATCCTTGTATTGATATGCCTGTTTTATTTTGAGAAAGGGAGTGTCAATCCCTTTTGATTTATATCTTTGTCCCATGCCATGCAGAGCTTCAATCATACCCGCGAGCCCGGCAAAACGCCCGAAGAATACAAGTCGTCGTCCTTTTTCATCTGCGATACATTCGTAGTCGACAAGTGTGCATTGTAATTCCATCAGACGCTTTAACAAAGGCATGTTATATTCCTGACCTTTGATTGTATGACTGAAAAACACATAATTTTTTTCAGGCTGAAGCAGATTGACAGGTATCTCCTTTACGGCTACTATAGTTTTGCATTCGCTTAAATCGGAACTCAGTTCGGCTCCGGCATTCCGGTATTCATCATCAGTGAAAGCTCTTTTTTCGAAAGGTTCGACAAAGGCGTGAATATTTTCTTCTTTTATTATTTTTTCAAGGTGGGAAGGTATTACGGGAACTCTTCGCTCCCAAATGTTTTTATCTTCTTTTCTTATTCCAAGTGTCCGGTCGCTCAATTGTGCATCCTCCATACTAAGGGATTATTAACATTAATTTAACATAAAATAGGCCCTGTATATTTATGGAAATTGTGCCTTAAATTCAATTGCCGGTCATAAGAATAAGTTTGATTTTCAACAGTTTGTTTAAAATAAAAAAGCCGGCCATGAAATTATCACGACCGGCCGGAACAATTTTGTCAAATTACTTATTTCTCATCGTCAACCACTTCATAGGAAGCGTCTTCAACTTCTTTATCATCCTTTTTATCGGAAGATTTCGCATTCTGATCTGTCTGATCCTGTTTGTTCTGTTTAGAATCCGGGCCTGGCTGGTCCGGTCCGGGCTGCCCCTGACCAGGCTGAGGGCCTGCCTGCTGATAAATATTCTGCGAAATTTCGCTCCAGGTTTTAGTCAGATTTTCAGTTGCCGCCTTAATTTTATCAGTATCATTGGTTTTTAAGGCATCCTCAACCTTCTGAATTTCAGATTCAAGTTTGTTTTTAGCGTCCGCGGGAAGTTTGTCTTTCAGTTCCTCAATCTGTTTATTTGTCTGAAAGACAAGGTTATCGGCCTGATTTCTTACTTCGACCTGTTCCTTTTTCTTTTTATCTTCAGCCGCGTGTTCCTTGGCTGTATTTTTCATCTTGTCAATTTCATCCTGCGAAAGGCCTGAAGATGAAGTAATTCTGATGCTCTGCTCTTTTCCGGTAGCTTTATCTTTTGCTGCCACGTGAAGAATGCCGTTGGCGTCTATATCGAATGTTACTTCAATCTGGGGTATTCCGCGCTGTGCGGGGGGAATTCCATCGAGATGAAATCTTCCTAAGGTGCGGTTATCTGCGGCCATCGGTCTTTCACCCTGAAGCACGTGTATTTCAACCGATGGCTGGTTGTCGGCCGCTGTCGAAAATACTTCACTTTTCTTTGTCGGGATAGTTGTGTTTGATTCAATCAGTTTTGTCATCACATTACCGAGAGTTTCAATTCCGAGTGATAAGGGAGTAACATCAAGTAAAAGCACATCTTTTACATCCCCCGCGAGTACACCACCCTGAATTGCGGCGCCGATGGCAACAACTTCATCCGGATTAACCCCTTTATGAGGTTCTTTACCGAATATTTCTTTTACTACTTCCTGAACTTTCGGAACACGTGTTGAACCGCCGACAAGAATAACTTCATCAATCTGGGACGCTGAAAAACCGGCGTCTTCAAGAGCGTTAAAACATGGTGTTTTAGCTCTTTCTATCAGATCATCAATGAGCTGCTCAAATTTAGCGCGTGTAACAGAAATATTTAGGTGTTTCGGGCCATCCTGTGTAGCTGTAACAAATGGCAGATTCACATCTGTCTGCATCGAGGATGATAATTCAATTTTAGCTTTTTCGGCAGCTTCTTTGAGTCTCTGAAGAGCCATTGGATC
This sequence comes from Melioribacteraceae bacterium, assembly GCA_963677445.2. Classification (GTDB taxonomy): domain Bacteria; phylum Bacteroidota; class Ignavibacteria; order Ignavibacteriales; family Melioribacteraceae. Next base: position 49,536 of record CAXXGF010000006.1, read on the forward strand.
TTTCCTGAGATCAATGCCTTCTTCTTTATTAAATTCATCGGCGAGGAAATCAATCAGTCTCTGGTCAAAATCATCGCCGCCGAGATGAGTGTCGCCGTTAGTTGATTTCACTTCAAACACACCATCGCCAAGCTGCAGAATGGATATATCAAATGTCCCGCCGCCAAAGTCAAATACAGCTACCACATGGTCGCTTGTTTTTTTGTCCAGACCATAAGCAAGAGCTGCCGCGGTGGGCTCGTTGATGATTCTTTTTACCGTAAGTCCGGCAATTTCGCCCGCGTCTTTTGTTGCCTGGCGCTGGGAATCATTAAAATAAGCGGGAACGGTAATGACAGCTTCTGTCACTTCCTGTCCGAGGTAATCTTCGGCGGTTTTTTTCATTTTCTGCAAAACCATAGCGCTTATTTCGGGAGGTGAATATAATCTGTTGTCAATATTCACTCTTGCTGAATCATTGTCCCCTGCCTGAATTTCATAAGGAACTTCATTTATTTCGGTGGAAACTTCAGCTTTCCTTCGTCCCATAAATCTTTTTATAGAAAATATAGTGTTCTTCGGATTTGTAACAGCCTGCCTTTTTGCCGGCTGACCAATAAGACGGTCCCCGTTTTTAGCAAAACCAATTACTGAAGGGGTAGTTCTGCCACCCTCGGAGTTTGGTATTACTACAGGTTCATTTCCCTCCATTACCGCAACACATGAGTTAGTCGTACCCAAGTCAATTCCAATTATCTTTCCCATAATTTTCTCCTGTATTTCATATTCATAAACATTAAAACATTTGCCTTACTAATAACAATTAGTGTGCCAGGTTGTAAACTGTTAACAAATAATAAGTTACAAGAATTAACCTCTTTCACAGCATATGTCATTATGTCACTTTATACGCCTATATGACAATTTTATTGTAATTTGAGCGACTGTAAGACATATTTGCATAAATTAATTAAATTTTATGGGGAGAAAACCCGGTGTTTAATATAGAAGACTTTAATATAAAGCTCGATACTGAAGAAATTGGCAGAAATTTTGTGTATTGCGCGGAAATTAACTCAACAAACAGCTTTTTACTTGAAGATGAAGAATTCAAAAAAAACGGCACTGTCATTTTGGCAGAATATCAGACAAACGGACGTGGCAGGTTAAGCCGGGAATGGCAGAGCGCTAAAGATCAGAATCTGACTTTTTCCATCTTGCTGAATAAGGGCTTTCAATCTGTTAATCCGAATATTATTAATCTCACAGCTTCCCTCGCGGTGGCAATGAGCATTGAAAACCTTTACCAGCTTCCGGTAGAACTAAAATGGCCGAACGATGTTCTGGTAAATTCTAAAAAAATCGCCGGCATTCTGCTTGAATCAACATCAAAGGGAAGCAAACTTGATAAAATTGTTATCGGTTTCGGAATTAATGTCAACCAGACCAGCTTTACAGGTAAGTTTATTATCCCCCCAACTTCGATCAGAAATGAATTTCATTCACTCGCGAGCAGAGAAAGAACACTCAGTGAAATGCTGAATAATTTTGAGGAGCTCCTTGAAGTATGTAAAGCTCATCCCTGGAAAATTCTGGAGGACTGGAAAAACCGCTGCAAGATGCTGGGTGAAAAAATTAAAGTTGACGCGGGAGAAGGAAAAACAAAATTTGGCAAGTTCAAAGATATCGACGACAGCGGGTTTATGATACTTGAAGTTTCCGGACGGGATGAAAAAATTCACTTTGGAGATGTGAGCATCCGATGAACACTCTCGTTTGCGACATAGGCAATTCAGTCATTAAAACGGGAATTTATCAGCGAAATATTTTCAAAAAAAAATTCCTCCTGAAAGATGATATCCCCGATCTCAATTTTCTTGATGATTACCCGATAAGTTCAGCGGCCATTTCATCGGTTGTTCCCGATAAAACAGAAGCTCTAAGAGAAAAAATAGTAAAAAAAACCGGGGTCGTACCTTTCTTAATTGATCATACCGGCAGGTTTAATCTAAGAATAAACTATCGCACTCCCGAGACAGTGGGAATTGACCGTATATGCAGCGCGGAAGGCGCCCTCGATATTTACCTTGAAGAAAACACCGAGACTCTTTATAACGAGAGAACAGGTATTATAAGCATTGACTTTGGAACAGCCATAACATTAAATTTCATTCATTATAACAAAATTTTTGAAGGGGGCATTATTGCTCCCGGTCTGCACATGATGGCATCTGCTCTTAATGAAAAAACCGCTCAGTTGCCGCTTGTATCAGCCTCCGATTTTGAGGGAGTTATCGGTAAGAGCACACCTTCATCCATTGCCGCGGGAATTTTTAACGCCGCGTCCGGTATGCTGGAAAAGACAATAAAAGGATTAGTTAACCGTTATAGCCTGATTGAACTGCATATATTTACCACCGGCGGCGGATACGATTATATCAAAAATTATCTTGATTTTGAGCACTCTTTCGTCGATGAACTTGTTTTAAGAGGCATAAACGCCATTTATAACATTAACAGATAAAGCTATAGCAATAAACCAACGAAAAATAGTCGTACTTGTTCTCGTAATCGTCATTTGTACTCGTTTTTTGAAGGATAATCTTACGACATGCGCCCTGGCACAAGTTGGATGTAGTTTTATACAATCGGCAAACTTCCTGCAATATGCAAAAAATTGGTAGGTATTAACCATGAATATATATCTTGATAACGCGGCAACCACTCCCCTTCATCCCGAAGCTCTCGAAATAATGTTTCCATTTTTAAAAAATAAATTCGGCAATCCATCATCAACCCACTCTTTCGGAAGAGCAACAAGAGTGGCGATTGAAGAAGCGAGAGAAAAAATAGCATCATTCATTAACGCCGATCCTTCCGAGATTTATTTTACATCCGGCGGGACAGAGGCAATCAACTTCATATTAAACGGGATTACACTGACTTCACGGGAAGATGAAGAACGGGATGAATTCATCTGCTGGAACTCTGAGCATAAGGCGGTTCTCGAAGTCGGGGAATCACTTCAAAAAAAGGGGATAAAATTTTTGAAAGCTACAACTGAAAAAGGAGCTGTCGATTTCCACAATCTTTCGGGAAAAACGACTGAAAAAGCTTCTCTTATAGCGGTGATGTTCGCCAATAATGAAACAGGTATTGTTAATGATATCGCTTCACTCGCTGAAATTAAGGAAAGAACCGGCGCGAAAATTTTTACCGACGCCGTTCAGGCTTTCGGGAAATTCCCCATTGATGTTAAAAAACTTAATCTCGACGCGATGAGTATGTCATCACATAAAATAAATGGCCCCAAAGGAATCGGCGCGGCATATATTAAAAACGGCGCTCCCCTTCAGTCATTCATGATTGGCGGTCCCCAGGAAAGGAACCGCAGAGGAGGCACCGAAAATCCCGCCGCGATCATCGGTTTTGCCGAAGCCGCCAGAATTGCCCATGAAAACCTCGATTTTCATTTCAACCATGTTTCCGGATTGAAATCACAATTTATCAATTTGCTGGAAAATTCAGGTTTTTGCGGTATCACTATCAATTCAGATGATAACTCTTCCCCCTATATATTAAACCTGACTCTCGACAGTAAAACCTATAAAAATGATCCTGAAGCTATGTTCATGTATCTTGATTTAAATGGCCTCGCAGTATCAGGAGGATCAGCATGCACATCGGGAGTAATTAAACCATCGCACGTAATAAAAAACCTGGGCTATAGTGATATGGACGCCGCCGGCACATTCCGACTCTCTTTCGGAATATTCAACACCCCCGATGAAATAGACCAGGCTGCTGATATTTTTACCGGTATGCTGGGGAAATTCAGGAAATAAAATTTTTGTGTAGAGACGCAATGTTTTGCGTCTCTACCGTAAATCCTTTGATTTAAACCTGTATTTATAAACAGACTTTGCCAAATTCCAGTGTAGAGACGCAATGCATTGCGTCTCTTCCACCACCCTTTCCTCAATCCGGTAATAGTGTTGTTTCAATCAACATTTGGCCGGGGAATTGTTACAATGAATTGTTCCCCATTGACATCATTAATAAATTCAATATCCGGCTGTTCCTTTAATGATCTCCTGATCCCCGAACCCAAACCGCTGAATGGCAATAATTGTGTACTGAACGCGACTAACTGATTATTCCTGATAACAGGATTGCCATACTTAATATCTTCTACAGTTAACCCATTTGGCAATATGCCGGGACTGATAATCTCAATCCGGTTTTTAAAAACTAATACTCTGATTGGTGAATTCCTGAAATAATCCCGGTGTACAAGAGCGTTTTGTAATAATTCCTTAAAAGCGATTTCCGAAACTTCCAATTGCCCTTTTGAGTTGAAATCTTTCTCTTTTTGAAGGAAATGCAGATTTGATTTAACAAAGTTCAGACAATCTTCAAACAATTTGGGAATTCTGCCTTTCAGATCTGTCGGTTTGCTTTTGTATTCATTTTCTGAGATATCATTGCCGTAAAATGAAACAAGTTTAATTGTAAAGGCGGGTTTAAATGTCTGCGGAGTTATGCCAAAAAACAATAGACCTGCCAGAGAGATATGTTGATTTCTCAAAACACGTTTGGCTTTTAACGCCTGTTGATAGGTAAGACCCGCTTCTTCTATTGATTGACCAAATTCTTTTTTGAAATAATCACGGAATGCCGCTTCATCCAAGTCATCTATTGATGTATCATAAACTTCCATTTCATCAGCCAATAAATTTCCACTGCTTTGAAATAAACGCATTATCTCGGCATTCTCAGTTAACAAACGTTTATTTGAACCTTGCTTTACGTATATTTCTCCCTTCGGAGTTTTGTATGGCTTATTTATTCCTTCCGGTACATGAAGCGCTAAAACATAAACAATCGACGAGTCCTTCGAAATAGCTACAACTTCCGTACTGACGTAAACAACAGGTTTTATATTATCCGCTATTTCAGAAACTATTTTGTCATAATCCTTTATTTCTTCTTTTGATAATCCTTTTGCTTCCCCGGTAATATTTTCAACGCCGAAAATAATCACTCCGCCAAGAGAATTTGACATTGCCACAATTTCTTTGGAGAGGCTTTCAATATGAGGCATTTTTTCCTTAAACTGCGCTTTGCTTGTTTCACCACCACAAATTATTTTTATTAATTCATTCGAATCCATTGTTCTCCATTTCTCCGTTAAATTATTTAATTGGCAAATCAGTTTGTTACCAACTACATATTTTTCATATATCGAATTTTATATACAAATTTAATCGTTTCAGACTGAAAATCAATAAAAATAACAACAGCTGATTAATAAAATGGCAACATCAGTTGTAGAGACGCAATACATTGCGTCTCAGCGGAAAATCCTTTGATTTCAGCCTGGTTTTAAGATCAGAATTACCCAAATTCCAGTGTAGAGACGCAAAATTTTGCGTCTCTACGTTTGTACGGCAAATAAAAATTGATTCAACATTTGGGGATATTTCACCATTTAAACACTTATTTTAGGATATCTGATTATTGGGTATGCCTGGACTAATATGAGAAGACGCCTTGCAACCCTGATTCAGCTTTTGGAAGAATTAGCCGGGTTATTACTGATTTGAAGGGGAAGGGATAGGGAGTTATGATTTTGGTGTTGGGATTTTTCCTATGTTATTGTAATATATAACGTTATAACCTCACCCCTGCCCCTCTTACACCACGGCGCACTTAAAAGCCTTAGCAAGGAGAGGGATTTAAAAAGTCCTTCTCCTTTATAAGGTCGTAGATGCGCCGGGGCGTGAGAAGGATTTAGGATGAGGTTAAAAAGGCTACATAACAACAATCCAGCGCCAGCTTCACCCCGGCAAAATCCCAAAACAATCTTTGATAATTGATAACTTAAGAACAAGCTAAAAATCCGTCTAACAACTGAAGCGCTCATCCGTCTAAATCTAATTGACTATCAACTAATTATTTTATTAACCCGAGGTAATGAATGAACCGAATATTAACTTTAATTATTATCTTTTTTTCAATTTCAGCCCTGGTAGTAGCGCAGGATAAAGAGAGAAGTGAAATTCCCGATAAATACAAATGGGACCTTTCTGATCTTTTTAAAAACAATGATGAATTTAAAGCAGGATTAAAAAAAATTGAAGCGAGAATTCCGGAAATCAGTAAATATAAAGGGAAACTGGCTGATAAATCAGATTATCTCTTTCAGACACTTGATTCATATTACGATATCAGCAAAGAGCTGGCAAGGCTTCAGGTATATGCCTACAGGCTTGCCGATGAAGATGTAAGGGTAGGAGATAACCAGTCACTGAAACAGCTCGCACAGGGAACAGTTACAAAATTCGCCGAAGCATCCTCTTATATCCAGCCGGAGATTCTTGCTATAGGCAAATCAAAAGTTGAGTCCTTCCTGAAGGATAATAAAAATCTGAAGGAATTTAAGTTTTCTCTGGAAGATCTTTTCAGAACTTCAAAGCATACTTTAACCGCGAGTGAAGAAGAAATACTGGCCAGCGCCGGTGGAATGGCACGAACCCCGGTGGATGTTTACAACGTTTTTAATAACGGCGACCGCACTCCCCCGAAAGTAACTCTTTCAGATGGTAAAGAAATTGAGATATCCTCAGCTGGTTACTCGAGATACCGCGCTGTATCAAACCGTGAAGACAGGGCAAAAATCTTTAAAGCCCAGTTTGAAGGTTATAAAAAGTATGAAAATACTTTCGGCGCGAATCTGGCCGGAAAAGTAAGAGGCGACTGGTTCTTCGCGAAAAGCCGTAAATATGGCTCAACACTGGAATCAGAGCTGGATGAATACAACATCCCGGTTTCAGTATATAAAAACCTCATCAAACAGATTCATGATAACCTCCCCACCCTGCACAGGGCGCTCGAGCTGAAGAAAAAAATGCTCGGAGTCGATGAACTTCGCTACTACGATCTATATGTTCCCCTCGTTGACGCGGTTGAAATGCCTTTTACTGTTGAAGAAGCCCAGGAAACTACGTTAAAAGCTCTCGCGCCATTGGGAGATGACTACCTGAAAGTGCTCAAAAAAGCTTATACCGACAGATGGATAGATTATTATCCCTCCAAGGGGAAAAGAAGCGGCGCTTATTCAAGCGGTTCGGCTTATGATGTGCATCCCTATATTCTGCACAACTTCAATGATGATTACGAAGGCACCTCAACACTCGCCCATGAAGTTGGTCACTCCCTCCATTCATATCTGACAAATAAGAACCAGCCATACCAGTACACCGACTACTCAACTTTTATCGCCGAGATTGCCTCCACAACAAATGAAAATCTGCTCAATGATTATATGATAGCTAACGCCAAAACCGATGAAGAAAAATTGTACCTTCTCGGATCGGTTCTTGAATTACTCAGGCAGACTATCTTCCGCCAGGTTTCTTTCGCCGAATTTGAAATGATCATCCATGAAAAAATTGAAAATGGCGAGCCTCTGACTGGCGAAAAAATGAGCGATATTTATTTTGGAATCGTTAAAAAATATTACGGCCACGATGAGGGAATTTGTTTTGTTGATGATTATGTGCGCTATGAGTGGGCTTACATACCCCATTTCCTCATATACACATACTATGTTTACCAGTACTCAACATCACTAATTTATTCAACCGCTTTCGCTGAAAAAATACAGACAGAAGGGGCTCCCGCCGTAGAAAAATATCTGAAACTGCTCGAAGGCGGCTCCTCCGATTATCCGATAGAACTTATCCGTGAAGCAGGCATCGATCCTTTATCCTCAGAAGCATTCGACCTTACCATGTCCAAAATGAATAAAGTAATCGACCAGATAGAAGAGATTGTAAGTAAAAAATAATATACAGCTATCCGGGAGTATCAAAACTCCCGGATTTTATCCTTTAGTTCGTAAGCAGTTAAATTCTATGCAAAATGGCAAAGTTTTATGTATCTCAAGGTGAGTCCTCTCCCCCGCCTTCGAGAAAAGCACTCTCAGGCACCCCCTCCAGCGGTAATGGCGCTAAGATTGTGAAACGAAAGGAATATTGCCCGAATATAGTTATTCCCCAACATCAATATTTTTTGTGAATTGTTTTTCTAATTTTTATTAAATAAAATGATAACATTAATTGGCTAACCTATTGTTATTATGATCTTTACAACCTCACCCCAACCCCTCTTACGCCACGGCGCACTTTAAAAGCATTATTAAGGGGAGGGATTTAGGGTGGCGTCGGAATACCAGGAAAACACTAAAAATACTATATTTTTGCACTATCTTAGCGCCATTACCTCCGGCGGGGGTGGTCCGCCGCGGCGGATTTTTCTTCATTGACGGGGGAGGGCTTTTTTCGAATTGATCTATTACCTTACGGTTCTAGCTCTGCCAGTTTATGAATTCCGTAAAATTATCCCTGTGAACCACGCTGAACTCCGCATCATAACTTTCCCTGCCCAAATTTATCCCTGATAACATCTTCCAAATCTCTTTTTATCATCTTCCAGTGATCCTGTTCACCAAATATTTAAACTTTTGGTGAATATCATCACTAAAAATGAGTTTATCAAAAATTATTTTCACATGGTGAAAAGATGAATCTTAACACAGCCAATCGTACTTGCACCCATAAAACAGGTACTCATTATCCTACCCGAATTAATCGCCAAAGAAAATTAAAGCCGGGTACGAGGACAATTACGAGAAAGATTACGATTTTTTTCTGAGTTTCCTTTTGGTTCTGGTTCAGACAGCTTAGATATTCTCTGGTTTTCTTCCCCACGGGAATCGGTAAACTTTCGGATTGATCATAAATCTTATTATAGCTCTACTGAACAAAAGATAAACTTTTGCTTTTAATTGTTAATTGTTAATTTAAAACTTACCGCTTAGCGAAAAATTTAATCCACTATTGAAAAGGCCACTCTGAAACCAATGGTTGACCATCCGGGAATTGGCTCTTTAACATCCCTGTTCGACGGTCTCATAAAAAGGGGATGTGAATTCCAGGAACTACCCCGGTGTATCTTCCTGTCACCATTTCCGGGTCCTGCGGGATTTAATGCGAACTCCTCCGTATATGCCTCATACCAATCGCCGCACCACTCTGAAACATTGCCACTCATATCATATAGATTTAATTCGTTTGGCGCCTTTTGCCCGATCGGTTTTGAACTTGTTATGGAATTATATTCACACCAGCCGACTTCATCATAATTATTGCTTCCCGCATACCTGCACTCCCTGTCATATACTCCGCCCCTCGCGGCATGCTCCCATTCTGCCTCGGTAGGCAGCCTTCCGCCCGCCCATTCACAGTAATCCCTCGCTCCATACCAGGTTACGTATACAACAGGTCTGTTTTCATATTCGGCTTTCGCGGAATAGTATCCCGAATTGTTTTCAATCTGCACTTCTCGGTCTAATCGGAGTTCTCCTTCATTTGTCATATTCCCCTTTTCATTCAGGAATAAAGCGAATTGCTCATTAGTAACTTCATATTGAGAAAAATAAAAATCATCCACCACAACTGAATGCACAGGGCGTTCATCCTCCTGATATTCCCAGGTCCTGTCACCCATCTCGAAGCCTCCCCCCTGAACATATACAACATCGGGTCCAAATTTATCACGGCTTACCAGGTAAACCTCTTTTTGTGTTGTTTCCCCATTTATTACCGTAAGCAAAAGTTCTCCCGGAAAATAATCCTCTTCTGAGAGTAACACTTCATATTTTCCCTGGTCGATATGATCAAAAAATATTTTTCCTTCAGCGTCAGTAGTAATGATTCTTGAAAGAGATGTTATATTAATTTCGATTCCGGCAGCAGGAGATAAATCGGCGGCATAAATAAAGCGGCACTCAAGATTTCCTTTTTCGGGGTAATATAATGTCACCTGTTTTTCTGTTTCCTTAAGTATTATTTCAGATGTCATATCCGGATATTTCTCCTTTGAAACCTGAAAAGAATATGTTCCCCACTCCAGAAGTCCGGTAAAAACTCTTCCATCGGCATCAGTAAAATATTCTTCGTCCTGTGATTGAAGAATTATTTTTGCTTCAGACACCGGATTATCAGAACCATCATGCAGAATTATCTCTATCCTGCCGGTTCTCTCCGGAATTGTTATACCTGAAGTATTTTCTTCTTCCACACATCCCGATAAAAGAAACATAAAGAATAACAGTATGAGTGCAAAAAGTGTTATATAGCTGAAATGAAATTTTTTATCAAACATATTATCCTCCGGCTATAATTATAATCTATATTATACATAAATATCATTAAAATATCAATTCAATTTAGTTTTTTATATTCGTTATAATTCAACTAAAATCATGATATTTTCGCTGAACTCAAGGAACTACATTTGACTCAATATATTATATGAAAGAAATAATATAGTGCGTTCGGCAGACTATGCTGACTATCATTTTCAGTATTGCCTGTAAACGCAGCTTTGGTTTATGATAATGCCCGGAAGAACAAAACATCCAACTATTATGATAAATATTTCTTTTTTCATAAGCGCTGAAAGCGCGACCAATAATAGTACCTCTAATATCCGCTTGATAAAAGACGATGACGAGAACGAGTACGATTTTTTATTCAGGATTTCATTTTTTCCCAACCCTGCCGGTTTATGAACGCCTCTTTAAAAACAAAAAACCAGGCTCGGTAAACCTGGTTTTTCAGCTTTCGCTGTTTAGAGTGGGCAGAGACGGAATTTGGAGTGAGCGAAGCGAGCGACATCCCGATGGGGGAATCCGCCGACAGCAATTTTCTATTAAAAGATAATTCTTTAATTTTACGTGTTTTTTTTCTCAAAGGAAGCCCTAAATCCGAGGTTCTTGAAAAAACGAGTACGAGAAGGTTACGATTTTTTGTGCAGGATTTCATTTTTTCCCGATCCTGCCGGTTTATGAACGCCCCTTTAAAAACAAAAAAACCAGGCTCGGTAAATCTGGTTTTTCAGCTTTCGCTGTTTAGAGTGGGCAGAGACGGAATTTGGAGTGAGCGAAGCGAGCGACATCCCGATGGGGGAACCCGCCGACAGCAATTTTCTATTAAAAGATAATTTTTAAATTTTACATGTTTTTTTTCTCAAAGGAAGCCCTACATCTGAGGTTCTTGAAAAAACGAGTACGAGAAGGTTACGATTTTTTGTGCAGGATTTCATTTTTTCCCGATCCTGCCGGTTTATGAACGCCCCTTTAAAAACAAAAAACCAGGCTCGGTAAACCTGGTTTTTCAGCTTTCGCTGTTTAGAGTGGGCAGAGACGGAATTTGGAGTGAGCGAAGCGAGCGACATCCCGATGGGGGAACCCGCCGACAGCAATTTTCTATTAAAAGATAATTCTTTAATTTTATGTGTTTGTTTTCTCAAAGGAAGCCCTAAATCCGAGGTTCTTGAAAAAACGAGTACGAGAAGGTTACGATTTTTTGTGCAGGATTTCATTTTTTCCCGATCCTGCCGGTTTATGAACGCCTCTTTAAAAACAAAAAACCAGGCTCGGTAAACCTGGTTTTTCAGCTTTCGCTGTTTAGAGTGGGCAGAGACGGAATTTGGAGTGAGCGAAGCGAGTGACATCCCGATGGGGGAATCCGCCGACAGCAATTTTCTATTAAAAGATAATTCTTTAATTTTACGTGTTTTTTTTCTCAAAGGAAGCCCTACATCTGAGGTTCTTGAAAAAACGAGTACGAGAAGGTTACGATTTTTTGTGCAGGATTTCATTTTTTCCCGATCCTGCCGGTTTATGAACGCCTCTTTAAAAACAAAAAACCAGGCTCGGTAAACCTGGTTTTTCAGCTTTCGCTGTTTAGAGTGGGCAGAGACGGAATTTGGAGTGAGCGAAGCGAGCGACATCCCGATGGGGGAACCCGCCGACAGCAATTTTCTATTAAAAGATAATTCTTAAATTTTAAGTGTTTTTTTTCTCAAAGGAAGACCTACATCTGAGGTTCTTGAAAAAACGAGTACGAGAAGGTTACGATTTTTTGTGCAGGATTTCATTTTTTCCCGATCCTGCCGGTTTATGAACGCCTCTTTAAAAACAAAAAACCAGGCTCGGTAAACCTGGTTTTTCAGCTTTCGCTGTTTAGAGTGGGCAGAGACGGAATTTGGAGTGAGCGAAGCGAGCGACATCCCGATGGGGGAACCCGCCGACAGCAATTTTCTATTAAAAGATAATTCTTTAATTTTATGTGTTTGTTTTCTCAAAGGAAGCCCTAAATCCGAGGTTCTTGAAAAAACGAGTACGAGAAGGTTACGATTTTTTGTACAGGATTTCATTTTTTCCCGATCCTGCCGGTTTATGAACGCCTCTTTAAAAACAAAAAACCAGGCTCGGTAAACCTGGTTTTTCAGCTTTCGCTGTTTAGAGTGGGCAGAGACGGAATTGAACCGCCGACACATGGATTTTCAGTCCATTGCTCTACCGACTGAGCTATCTGCCCGTCAAAATGTAGACCCGAAATATAAATAAAATGGAATAAGAATGTCAACAAAAAATATATTTTTATCCTTTACGGGATTCTCATTTAACTCTCAAAAACTTGCGGCAGAGATTTACTCCCTCGCCTGTTACGGAAAGTATATACACTCCGCTTGAAAGAGAAGAGACATTAACATTAAAATTGGTTCTGCCTGCAGGTAAATATAAATCGCCCGTAACATTCATACTTCTGCCAAGTATATCAAATATCCTGTACCGCGCGGAAGTTTTAACTCCAGATGAAATGGTTATTGACACCAGTCCGTTTCTTCTATTCTGATCTATTATCAGTTCATTTTTGAAAACACTCTCTTCCTTGTTTTCTTCAATACCAAGAATAGTTCCCGGAGGTGTATTGCCGTAATAAACCCAATGAATCGTTGAATCACTCTCTGGTATTACAAATTCCCGCGGATTTTGGAGATATACAGATTCGGCAATATTCTCATCAAGCGCGAAATAATATTCACCCGATAATCCTGCCATTTCGGGTGAATAATACACAGCCCCTGAATATATATAATATGATGGAAGAGTATAATCCCCCGATTCGCGGTATAGTTTTGTTTTCTTCTTAGTCCCTCTGCCTGTTTCCTCCCCGAGAAAATAAACATATTCCATGTTATCTGTATAGCCCTGATTGATCGCGGCGGGAGTTTTCATAAATACTCGCAACCAGAGAGCTAAACTGTCCGGCTTTACTTCCCATGGCCTCCAGTAATAATCTTTCAGACTGCCTTTGGCGTTAAAAAAGTGTACCGGCAGAGTTGTATCTGATTCTACTGTCAGTATACTATTTCCATCAGGATCTCCATTATTCTCCCCAATATCCCATCCATAATTGAGGCCAAGCTCTGAAGTCCGCTCGGACCAGAACTTGAAGGTAAGTGTTTTCCCGGCAGGCGCGTAGATGATCAGTTTATAATTATCTCCCCCGGAATGGCTGAGCCTCATATCCTCACCCCATTCCCAGTTAATGTAGCGGCCATCGGACAATACCCAGGGATTCTGATTATTCACTGATCCGCGCAGCTCAATAATTTCATCGTAACCGGAAGTATCCGGGATAGATGAAACATTTAAAGGAAGCTCAACGTGGTGATAAAATTTTTTATAATTCTGGACTGAGGAGAAAGCTGACAACCCTGGCAGATCGTTACCAGTCTCATCAAACAGGGTCATATTCTCCCATGAAGAGGTAAAACCGGATGTGATATATTCAGGCTCCCACCAGTAAACGGCATTGACCAAACTTCCATCTGCTCCAATTGCTGACAAAAGATCAGAAATAAAATTCTCCTGCCCCTCAATTGTCGCCGGATAACCGGCAAATTCTTCATCTATCTCCCCTACGAGATTGGTTTTATCATCAAACCATTCCAGAGTCCATGGATATGCTGTTTCAGCGAGAATAATATCCTTGCCAAATTTTTGTCCAAGGTGATCAACATTATATTGCATCCTGTCCAGTCCCCCATGCCAAAACGGATAATATGACAACGCGATAATATCATACCGGACTTCATGGTCCTTCAGCATAGAATAGAAATAATCGGCGGCCTGAAAATCCCCTCCCTTATCAATATGAATAACAGTTTTTAATGGTTCACCCCCAGCCGCGTCTTCAGCTCCTTTGATCCCTGATTTTAGCAGCGTTATAAACTGATTCCATTGCTCAGGTGTGTTATACTGGCCATTAACTCTCCCTTCGGGCCAAAGAAAGCCGGGTGTAATTTCATTCCCTATCTGAACCATATCGGGCAGCAATTCCTCATATTTAAACCAGGCTATCAGATCGTAAGTATACTGATATACACTGTCGTTTAGCTCCTCGAATGTTAATCCCTCCCAGGCCGCCGGTTTAGTCTGGCGTGCCGGATCAGCCCACCAGTCGGAATAATGGATATCGAGAAACAACTTTAAATCATGTTCTTTAATCCTCGCGGCAAGGGACAAAGTCGTATCCAGACCGCTATACCCGTCTGAAGGATTATGCCAGATCCTTAAACGGGCATAACTAAAATTTTTCTCTTTAAAAATCTGTAGACACTCTTTTTCCTCTCCGTCAAGATAATAAAGCCCCCCATAATCTTCTATCCGCTGAAGGAAAGAAATATCAGCGCCCAGGTGTATCCCGGAAGGATTCTGAGCGAAAATCCCTGAAATCATCCAAATATATAATATAGGAAAAAGAAATAATATTTTGTGATTGTAATATTTGTTACGTCCGGGAATATAATTCATATCATCATTAAAGTTTGCAGTTATCGCCGAATCACTTATTAAATAACATTTACTTTTGATCACAAATGTAAATAAAAAAAGTATAATATAAAGTTTCCCCCGGAAACAGGAACAAAAGATATCTTGATAATGTTTTTATTCAGGGTATCACTTTTAATAAAATATTAGGGAGGGAATAATCAAACTTAATTTGGATATTACCTGCAACAATTTAAAATATTGAGCGCAGAAAAACAGAACAGCAAAATAACGAATGATTCCCTTAAACAAACGGATAAAATCAACGATAATAAAATTATGTTAAAGTTAATATATTATGATACGGAGGTATCTTCTTTACAAACAATCAAACTGAAAACCAATATTTACAGATCAGTCAAATGTCTGAAAGAAAGTAATTAAATCCACGTATATGCCGAAATATAATATTTTCGTAGTCGATGATGAATCAATAATAGCACTGGAATTAAAACAAAGAATTCTTGAACTTGGCTATGCTTTTGCCGGCAGCGCCGGAGAAGGCTATACTGCGATCGATCAAATAAGCAGAATAAAACCTGATCTTGTTTTGATGGATATAAATATTTCCGGAGATATTGATGGTATTGAAACCGCAAAGATTATCCTTTCCAAATACCAGGTACCGATAATTTACCTGACGGCGTATACTGAT
>CAXXGF010000007.1:0-41306 GCA_963677445.2 Melioribacteraceae bacterium
AGGTAAGCTGTCTGCTTGTTGAAAATTTTGTGATCACAATTCTTGAAAAAGAGACCGATATTTTCCTGCCCCTCGTAACAAGAATAAACAATCCTTCAGTGCGTATAAGAAACCTTGGCCCCGATTATCTTTATTATGCCGTGCTTGATATTATGCTCGACAGCTATTTTAATATTAATGACACTCTGGAAGAAATTTTTGAAGATTACGAGGAGAAGATTATTCTCGAAAGTAAAGATATCAGCGTCGCCAATATTCATGCCTATAGAAAAATGCTGCTTCGTTATCTTCACGCGGTAAGGCCGATTAAAGATGTGATTCAGAAGATTTTGAAATCTGAAACTTCCCTTATTACCGAATCCATCCATCCTTATCTTAATGACCTGGCAGACCACTATCAATTGATCGCCGACTCGGCCGAATCGCTGAGAGAAATGAGTTCGGGACTTATGGATACCCATCTCAGTCTGGCAAGCAACAAAATGAATGAGGTTATGAAAGTGCTCACAATAATAGCCACAATCTTTATCCCTTTAAGTTTTTTCGCCGGGCTTTATGGTATGAATTTCGAAAATATGCCGGAACTGAAATGGGAATATGGTTATTTCATTTTACTCGGACTGATGTTCATCGCCACAGCCCTGATGCTCTGGTATTTCAGGAGAAAGGATTGGCTGTAGATTTTTTTTGAAGGGAGTAATTTTTGCCTGAATAATCAGTTACAGCAGAAATCCGATTGCTATCGGCTATTTTATGCAAAAGTAATTCAAAATAGGGTGTACTGAAAAAGTGATAAGTTATTGTAATAAAATAATATAGGGGGATTAAGCGTGGTAAAAGTGCAAGGGAATTAATATATTGCAATAAAAAAGCTTGCACTTATGATAAAAATAGAAGGTTCTATATGAAATTTAGTGGGTAAAGTAATAAAATAGCGCATAAAGATATGAATCAAAGATTCGCAAATTGTCATGTTTGATTTCCGGAAACCAGCCCCTGGTCTTCACCACCACAGAGCGCACGGTCTTTAAAAAAGTGGATGAGTCTTAAAGTCCCTCTTACCCCCGACTGAGCCAGACGCTTTCAGCATTCCATATCTTTATGCGTTTGCTGCTTTCGCCCTTTCAGGGCTCTGATAATGTTTTTGTTTTTCTTAACCAGGGCGTTGCCCCGGCCTGTTGCCTGCACCCTTTCAGGGTTTTATATCCATCTGTGACAAACTGGAATTATTATTAGAGCTGAAAGCGCGACAATCAACAGCCCCGGGCAACGCCCGGGGTAATAAAAGAAAAAGTGTATTTAAGCCCTTGTAGGGGCGGAAGCTACACGTCGGGATTATCCGGTTATACTTTAACAAAAGGTTTTGTTTAATTGTCAGGACTGACAAAAATCACCCACTGTATTTCACATAGAACCAAAAAAGAACAAACTATTCTCATGGAAATGATCAATATTCATGAGGCAAAAACAAATTTATCCCGAATTGCCGAAGAGGTTTCGGCAGGTAAAGAAATCATTATTGCCAAATCGGGAAAACCCAAAATGCGGCTTGTCCCTTTTGAATCCAATAAGACAAAAGTGAAATTCGGTTTACTGAAGGGTAAAATTGAAATCAGCGACGACTTTGACGCGCCCCTGCCGGATGAAATACTGGAAGATTTTTATGGTCCGGAAGAATGAGAATATTGCTTGATACACAGATTCTGTTGTGGTGTCTGGATGATGGTAAAAAATTACCCGCTGAAGCAAAACGACAAATTTTAGCTGCTGATGAGGTTTATGCCAGTGGGGCAAATATATGGGAAGTCGCGATAAAAATTTCCATTGGAAAAATCAAATTTGGAGTGGAGTTAAAGCATTTCGTTCAGGAGATTACAAGAAGCGGTTTCAGAATCCTCGACATTAAACCTGACCATGCGTTACGGTTAGCTGAACTGGAAAATATTCACAGGGATCCTTTCGACAGAATGCTTGTTGCCCAAAGTATTTCGGAACCGCTTCACCTGATGACCTGTGATTCTTTGGTAGCTAAATATAAGTCAAATATCATTTTGATCTGAGAGCCGCCCGAATTCCAAATCTAAGTCGATAAAAGCCTAACCACAAGGAACACAGGGAAGGCACAAAGAACACAAGGGAATAACTCCGCGCCTTTAGGCCGGAGACCTCGGGCTGACGTGAACACACTCAAAGGGCTTTAGCCCAAAGAACGGTTGTTGGCGAATGACCATCTTTGCGCATTCCAACCCCGCCATTGTCTGAACCATAATTAAAGGATTTGTGGATTACCTGATTATTTTTCGGTATCGGTATCGGTATCGGTATCGAAAAATCAGAGTAAGAGTATGAGTATGAGTATGATGACCAGGTTGGGTGACGGCGCCGGGGGTGTTGATTTTGTTCTGGGGGGTGGGATTATGATTAAGATTACGATTAAGATTATGATTTTAAAGGATAGGATATTCTTATTTGGTTAGAATAATATCATGATATTTCGTAATTTGCGCTTTAAGCAGAATAAGAAATAGTTTAATAATCCAGAGAGAATTTTAATGAAAAAAATCCTTCCGCTGATTTTATTATCCCTGTTATTGTTTGCGTGCGGGGCGAAAAGGGAAAATGAACCGCGCAGGCATATGTTCCTCAGCAATGAAAAGTTATTTGAGTTCAATAACCTGAGAATTTACCAGGTGATGGTGGAATCCTTTATAGATGGCGATCCTGAAAGAAACTATGACACCGGGTATGGCCCGAGTCACCACAAAGGTGATCTTAAGGGAATTACTAAAGCTCTGCCATATATAAAAAGTCTTGGTGTTAACGCCATCTGGTTGACGCCCATCTTCGATTCTGAGAAAGGAAACGGCGGCAATCCCCGGCTCGACGCGACAGGTTATTTCCCCCGCAACTACTTCAAGGTTGATCCCAATTTCGGCACGATGGAAGACGCGAAGGAGATGGTGAGGAAAGCTCATGAACTGGGACTATATGTAATTATGGATGGAGTATTCGGACACAGCAAGGGAAATGTTCCCCCATCGCCGAATGGAAATAACATCTATGGCGATCCGGCGCACCATTCTTTCCCCGAAAGCCTCGAATTTTTCAGGGAAGTGGCAGTATGGTGGATAAATGAAATTGAAATAGATGGCTGGCGGCTTGATCAGGCTTACCAGGTTCCGACATATTGCTGGAAAGTTATCCGGGAGGATGTGGAAAAACTATGCGCCAAAAGGAAAGCGGCCGGCAAAAAATGGGGAACCCTGGGTTACATGGTAGCCGAAATATGGAACAGCGAGTTTGTTATATCGGAAAAAGGATATGGCACTGTTGATACCGCCGGACTTTTTTCAGCGTTCGATTTCCCGATGCGCTACCGAATCGTTCAGGCGCTCGCAGTTGAGGAAAACGGCCATGGCAAAACTCCCGCCTGGATACTTGAGAATGGTTACGCCACCCATAAGGTTTATCCCGAGTTTGCCATCCCCAACCTGATGCTCGGCAATCATGATCTTGTGCGTTTTGGCGATCTGCTGGAAAGAGCGGGTTACGGAGGCAGGGACAACGAAGAATACTGGCAGAGGCATAAATGCGCCTTTACATTCATGGCAACTTATACAGGTCCCATTACTATTTATTATGGTGATGAGATCGGGTATGACCACCCAAATTATTATAAATTACTCAACAGGACTACCGATTCCTGCATCGTTAAAAATTTATGTGATGATCATGTTTCACGCACATCGGGTAAAATTTCAAGATTTGACGAAAAGGAAAAAGATCTGCAGAATTTCCTCAGGAAAATGTTAAAACTGAGGGAGGAATATCCGGCGTTATCACAGGGAGAGAGGACGAATATACTCGCAAATGAAATTTTTCATGCCGATTTGAAAACTTTTAAGGGAGAAAAGCTTCTAATAATTATAAACACAACCGGATCTCCGGCAGAATTTGTTATTAAAGCCGAACAAATTCCGGGGAAAAAACTGCATGACATTTTATCCGGAAGTGAAATCAGCGCCACGGATGGTGAATTCTGCGGAAATCTTGACAAACTTTCCGGCGCTTTTTACAAAATAATAAATTAATCAGGGAGAATTATGTTCAAAAAATTCGTTTTTCTGTTACTGTTTTTACTTATTTCCATCCCGGCGGCGGGACAGAACAAATCACACATCCCCGACGCTCTCATGCTCCGTTATCCCGATGTAAGCAAGACTGAAATAACCTTTATTTACGCCGGTGATATCTGGGTAGCCCCCAAAACGGGAGGAATGGCCCGCAGGTTAAGTTCGGCCGATGGCAATGAATCCTTTCCGAAATTTTCACCCGACGGATCGCAGATCGCCTTTACAGCCAACTATGACGGCAACCGGGACCTCTATATTACAGGCTCGCTCGGCGGAGCGCCCTACAGAGTAACACATCACTCAGCCTCCGATAATATGGTTGACTGGTACCCGGACGGCAAAAGTCTGCTTTACCAAACCGCCATGACATCCCCTTCCGGAAGATACAGCCAGCTCTATAAAGTACCGGTAAAGGGTGGCCTGCCGGAAAAACTGCCTATGGATTATGGTGATTTTGCTTCTCTTAATTCCGACGCCTCAAAGATTGTTTATCAGCCATCCAACCGTGAGTTTGCCACCTGGAAAAGATACCGGGGGGGTATGGCAAGCCAGCTTTGGATATATGATCTGAAAAACAACAAGTCGGAAAAAATGACAGAATTTGCCGGGGCCGACGCGCTCCCTATGTGGCATGGCAACACTATCTATTTCCTTTCCGACCGTGATGACAACAAAAAACTGAATATCTGGGCTTATGACACCGGGAGCAAAAAATTCACCCGGGTAACAAAATTTGATGAATATGATGTAAAATGGCCCTCGCTCGGACCCGAAGAGATTGTGTTCGAAAACGGAGGCAAGCTTTATCTTCTCGATCTGGCGAGCGGGAAAAGCAAAGCGGTTGAGATATCCATTCCTTCCGAACTGCTGCAGTCACGCCCCGCCAATAAAAATGTAGCGGGTAATATTGAAGGATACAACCTTTCACCCAAAGCCAACAGGGTGGTATTTGAAGCCCGCGGCGATATTTACACCGTCCCGAAAGAACATGGCAGCACAAGGAATCTTACTCAGACAAGCGGTGTTGCTGAAAGAGATCCTGTATGGTCACCCGACGGAAAATATATCGCTTATCTTTCAGATAAAACGGGCGAATATGAAATATACCTGCGTGAGCCGGGTCTGACTGGAAAAGAGAAACAGCTTACCAGCGGCGGCGAGGCTTACCGTTACAACCTTAAATGGTCGCCCGATAGCAAGAAAATCGCTTTTTCAGATAAAGCGGGCAAAATTTATATCGCCGACGCGGAATCGGGAAGCATAACAGAAGTTGATAAAAATGATTTTTATTTTTTCACCGATTTCGACTGGTCACCCGACAGCAGGTGGTTCGCTTATCAGAAACATGAAACATTTTCGGTAAGATCAATTTTTATATACGATACAAAAGAGGAAAAAATTCACAGGGTTACCGATAATTATTATAACGATTCACAGCCTGTATTTGATCCCGACGGCAAATATCTTTATTTCTATTCCAACCGCACCTTCCGCCCGGTTTACAGCGACTACCAGCGGACATGGGTATATCCCAACGCCACTTATATTTACGCCCTGGTGCTCAATAGCGAGGAAAAATCACCTTTTGCTCCCCGCAGTGATGAAGTGGAAATAAAGGAGGAAAAAAAGGAAGACGCTGATAAAGATGAAGAGAAAAAGGAAGAGAAAAAAGAGGAAGATGACGACGCTGTAGTGATCGATTTTAACGATATGGAAAAGAGAATCGTACAGCTTGGAAGCGACGGCGGCAATGTCGGCAATATGGAAGCTGTATCCGGCAAGGTACTCTATATTATCAATCCCGTTTCGGGTGAAAGAACTTCAGGACCCTCCGGCACATTAAAATATTATGACCTTGAGGAGCGGGAAGCCAAAACAATAATGAGCGGGATATCTAACTTTACCGTATCTCCCGACGGCAAAAATATTCTTTACAGAGCGGGAGGAACATTCGGCGTTATCGGAATCAGCGCGGGTAAAAAAGTCGGAGACGGCAAGCTCGATCTCGGCGGCCTGCAGACTGTAGTTGACCTGAAGCAGGAATGGAAACAGATATTCCGTGAAGGCTGGAGAGTGGAAAGAGATTATTTCTACGATCCCGGCATGCATGGCGTCGACTGGGATAAAATGTATGACCGCTATTCAAAACTGCTCCCTTATGTGAATAGCAGAAGTGATCTTACCTATATTATGGGTGAGATGATAGCCGAACTTAGTGTGTCGCACGCTTATATCGGCGGCGGCGATCAGGAAAGGGCAGCGACTATCAATGTGGGACTGCTCGGCTGCGATTATAAGATCAAAGATGGATATTTCACTTTCAGCAAAATTTATGAAGGCGCCCCCTGGGATTATCACGATACCCGCTCACCACTCAGAGAGCCTGGCATTGATGTTAAGGAAGGTGAATATCTTATAGCCGTCAATGGCCGCAAACCGGATATCAAAAAAGATCCGTGGGCCGCTTTCCAGGGACTCGCAGGCGAGGTGGTAACTCTTACCATCAACGACAAACCCTCATCCGACGGCGCCCGTGAAATAATGGTCGAACCGATGAGAAGTGAAGCTTCACTCAGGAATATGGCCTGGATTGAACACAACAGGGCCAAAGTTGATAAAGCCACAAACGGACGCTGCGGTTATATATATGTGCCCAATACAGGCATCAACGGCCAGACAGAACTTCTCAGGCAGTTTATGGCTCAGTACACCAAAGACGCGCTGATCATCGATGACCGCTTTAACGCCGGCGGCCAGATTCCTGACCGGTTTATCGAACTGCTTAACCGCCAGGTTTACAGTTACTGGGCAAGAAGAGATTTTAATAATTACCGCACTCCGTTTGTTACCAATACCGGCCCCAAGGTAATGCTGATGAACGAGTGGTCAGGCTCCGGCGGCGACGCTTTCCCCTATTTCTTCCGCCAGGCGGGACTCGGCAAACTTGTTGGTAAACGCACATGGGGAGGACTCGTGGGAATCAGCGGCAATCCCGGTTTCATTGATGGCGGCTACATCACCGCACCCACATTCGGATTCTGGACTCCCGACGGCAACTGGGATGTGGAAAACCACGGCGTCGATCCCGATCCCGGCTGCGATATCGACAACATGCCCCACCTCCTCGCCAAAGATATCGATCAGCAGCTCGACAAAGCCATAGAAATCATCAAAGATGAACTAAGCAAAAATCCCCCGCCAAAACCTGAAAAACCAGATTATCCCGATAAATCGAAATAAATTGTGAAAGCCCCGCGGAAGCGGGGCTTTTTTTGAAAAACTGTGAAAAACTTAATTCTACCACTCCTTTCGCCAAGGTTGTAGTGTACTTGAACTTGTGGGTTGGCATTACATTTATTTTTATATTGTTTTTAATCCCAACTCTTTCAGGAATTCATTGTGTTTTTCAGTATTGGTCTTTATCCTTTCATTTATCGATTTCAAGTCTGCGTTAACTTTATCCAGGTCAATTGAAATTTCATCTTCTGCTGTGCTGACATATCTTGAAATGTTAAGGTTGTAACCATTCTTTTCAATTTCTTCCATCGAAACTTTTCTTGAAAAGCGTTCCGTTTCTTTTCTGTATTTATAAGTCTCTACTATAGATTTAATATGTTTTTCAGCTAAACTGTTCTGTCGTTTTCCATTTTCATATTGCTCACTGGCATTAATGAATAAAACATCATCTTCTTTTTTACATTTTTTTAATACAAGAATGCAAACAGGAATTCCCGTTGAATAAAACAGTTTAGATGGCAAACCAATAACTGTGTCAATATTGTTATCTTTTAATAGCTTGGTGCGAATTCGTTCTTCCGCTCCGCCACGGAATAAAACGCCATGGGGAAGTATGATAGCCATGGTTCCTTCACCACTTAAAAAATGAAATCCATGTAACAAAAAAGCAAAATCGGCTGCAGATTTTGGAGCCAGCCCATAACTTTTAAAACGGAAATCTTCTGCCAGGGTATCGTTCGGTTCCCATCGTAAGCTAAAAGGAGGATTTGCCACGATGGCTTCGAATTCCATTTTTTTTGCCGGATTCATTTCATTAAGAATATCCCATTGGTTGATCAGGGTATCTCCATGAAATATTTCAAACTCGGTATCTTTCATGCCATGCAGCAACATGTTCATACGGGCCAGATTATAGGTGGTAATGTTCTTTTCCTGACCATATATTTTGCCGATATTGCCACCGTTATCCTTAATTCGTTTTCTCACATTCAACAATAATGAACCTGAGCCGCAGGCAAAATCCAGCGCGTTATCCAGTTTGCCTTTCTTTCCAGTGCTTGGGTCTTGACTATCAAGTGTTACAATTTCCGAAAGAATGGTTGAAATTTGTTGGGGAGTATAAAATTCGCCTGCTTTTTTGCCCGAACCTGCGGCAAATTGACCAATCAGATATTCATACGCATCCCCAAGGGTATCGGTGTCAGTGGAAAAATCAGCAATTCCTTCCGCAATTTTTTGGATAATGGTGCAAAGTTTTTTATTTCGTTCAGTGGGTGTTTTTCCAAGTTTATCAGAATTTAAGTTTATTTCCGAAAACAAACCCTGGAAAGAATTTTCAAACGATTCGTTTTCAATGTATTTAAAACCTTTTACCAGTGTTTCAAGCAATTCTCCATCCTGCGTGCGGGCAAGTTCTGTGATATTATTCCACAAAAATTCCGGTTTGACTACATAATGCACTTTTCTACGCATTTGTTTTTCAAAGTCAACAACATCATCCGGATTTTCTTTGTACCATTTCTCTAATGGTGGCTTAATCTTAAGTTTAGAGGTTATATCCGGTGGGGTATCGGCCGGGTAATCACGCCCCAATTCCTTTTTTGCAGACTCTTCATAATTTGTAGACAAATATTTTAGAAAAAGAAATGAAAGCATATAATCACGGAAATCGTCCGCGTTCATCGCTCCACGAAGTTGGTCTGCTATGTCCCAAAGGGTTTTACCCAGTTGTTGTTGTTCTTTTTGTGTCATTCTTCTTCCGGTTGAATTTCTTCGTTGAATATTTCTGGGAATTTAAATTTATATTTCTCTGTAAAGCCCTGAAGTATCTTTTTGAATAAATCTTTAGTGTCAGGCGTCATTGGTGATGGAGCAAACAAGGAATATTTGCCATGGCTTAGTAACTGTACCGCTCTGTGAAAAAGGACTTCATCCTCTAAACCATGAATCACTTCATCAATTTTATCATATCCAAAAAAGCTTACTGTTTTTTCCATAACCGTACGTAAACCATTAAAATGGTAGGTGTGAATAACCTCTGATTTAGCCACTCTGTCAAGTTCACTCAATAAAGCAACGTGGTGAAAAAATGGTGTGTCACCTGTGTCTTGTAACTTATAATCTTTCGAGCCGTTTGAATGAAGGAAAAATGTCTTGCGTTTCATTTTTAATTCATTATACATCACATTAAAAAAAAGGCTGTGGTGAGTCGACAAGACTACCTTTACTTTTCGTTCTCTTTCAACCTTCTTTTTCTCCCCAGCTTCCTCGATTTCTTTATATATCCCACTTTCCATAGTTGTAGCTAAACCACAGGCTAATGCAACCGTATTATTTTCGTCTAATGAAGAAATTGGGTCATCAATGTATACGTACTTTACCCAATCGTAGCCTTCAGCACCATCAATTGCCAATTCATAAATGGCTAAGAAGAAACACCAGATAAATAGATTTTCTTCTCCTCTGGATATTTTAATATCTTCAACATTTTGTGCTACACCATCTACCAACTCTTCTCTCATAAATCTAACCGCCCAGTATGTCTTGGGATTCTCTTCCCCGACCTCAGTAGGTTTCACGTAATTAAAATCGGTTACAAAGTTGAAGTCACTGTAATTATGAAGTATAGGCCGAATTTTATTGTCTATATCTAAATTCTCAATACCACCAAAAAATTTAGAATGCTTGTTCAGTAAAAGTACTCTATGTTCATCGCCATCTAAATCATTATCCCAAGAGAATAAATCTTCAGTAAAAGCATTAAAATACAATGTGTCTCTTATACTGTCACCTTGTTTGCCTATTTCTTTAAACTCCATTGATAAACGAGTTTTTCCAATACCATTGTGTGCAAATAATAAAATAAGATTTTTTTTATTCTCATGATCACCTGCGAAAATTCTTCTAAAATGTGCAGCTATATTTAATAAATTTTCAAAATTTCTTCTTGTACTCAATTTTATCCCTCCATTTTCGGAAACAACCCCTGCATCAAACCTTTTTTATGCTGCTGCAATTGCTCTATTTTTTCTGACTGTGCCGTGATTAACTCATCCAAAGCCGAAAGACAGGAGGCGATTTTTTGTTGTTCTTCAAGGCGCTTTGGAATAACCAAACAATATTCTTTTAGATTTGAAATAGAGATTGCAGGTTGTGCACCAACTTTTTTAATTGCATCTAATTTTTGAGTTTGGTGATGAAACCAAAGTTGCTGCCATATAAAGTTTGTGGAAAACCTATTTTCATCAACTGTTATTTTCAAAGCGTTTCCTGACAAAATACCTTCTTCATGCTCCAATGGAAATATTGCACTTGCACCACATCTTGCACCAATCTTTGCCATAACAATATCACCACCATTAACAGCACTCCTTTTTTCTTTTTCAAATTTTTCTTTTGTAACATATAAATAATCTTTAGCATGGAAGATTCCATCAGTGACATATCCACTTGTTATAATTGGAATACCCTGCTTTTTATAATGAATGGTTTTTAAGTTCGAACCAAATGGACCATCAACAATTCCATATTTTTTCCCAGGCGGAGTGACTTTTTTTAAAGCTATTGTTTTCCATTCCTCATCTTTTTTAAACTCCGAAAAACGGTAATTAGGCGCTTTCTGCCCTTCCTGCGGAAAAAGGTTTTGCATCAAGCCTTTTTTGTGGTCTTTGAGGGCTTGCAGCTTTTCATTATGTGCGGTTATCAGCTCATCCAAAAAAGAAAGACAGGAGGCTATTTTTTGTTGTTCTTTTTTAGTTGGAGGAATAATTAAATCATATTTTTCAAAGTCCTTTTGGTATAAATGGACTATTGAAGAACCACCTGACAATTTTTGTAAGAATAATGTAAATCTTTGGCTCAAAAAAGTATAAAAAATGAATTTAGAATATTGATTTACTACTCTAATCCTAAAAATACCATTATTTAAAGTTGCTTTTCTGTTATTCAAGTTCTCAACATAAGCAACTTTTCCTATACTACCATCTTTTGTAATTAGAATGTCTCCCTCTTTTAAAATAATATTTTCATCTTGAATATACCTGCCATAACTAACGAATTTGGCATTTTCCCAATCTACCATGTTATTTTTAAAATCAGTACCAGTTATTAAAAAATAATCACCTTTATCCAAGTGTTCTTCTTTTCGTAAATTTTGCCATCCTATTCTGGCTTTCATTGAGGCAATACTTAGAATACCTGATCCCTCCCACTCTCCATCCTTCACAAACTCAGGAAAACGCAATGCGGGCAGCAAATTCTTTTCTTTATTCATTTCCAGTCTTTGTTTCAATCAGTTTACGGTTATGGGCTGCTATCATATCAGCCAGTGCTTCTTCAGAAGGCAGCACCGTTTTATATTTGGAGGCAAATAGTTGTTTATTTTCCTGCAGTACGGAATATTTTACAATGGTTTCATCTTTTTCGGCGCAAAGGATAATGCCTATTGTGGGGTTATCACCTTCACCACGTTTTAACGCGTCAAACATGCGCACATACATATCCATTTGCCCAATATCGGCATGGTTGAGTTTCCTGGTTTTTAAATCAATCACCACAAAACATTTGAGCAGGTAATTATAAAACAACAGATCGATATAAAAATGAGCGCTTTCGGTGCTAATCCGCATTTGGCGATCCACAAAAGAAAAACCTTTCCCCAGTTCAAGTAAAAATTTTTGCAGGTTTTCGATGAGCGCCTTTTCCAAAACAGACTCTTTACCTGTGAGATTTTCCGGGACGTCTAAAAATTCAAGAATGTAAGGATCTTTGATAAAATCGGCAGGCTTGTATTTTTCTGTCTCCATTACCGTTTGGCTATCCTGTGAAGCAAGCAAACGATGATAGCAGCCGCTTTTGATATTTCGCTCCAACTGTCTGGAACTCCAATTTTGCGCTGACGCTTCTTTAATATAAAAATCCCTTTCTTCCGGCGTATTCAAACGCATAATTATGCGGATATTGGTCCAGCTCAGATTGGCTACGCACCGCGTATCCAATTGGTCATACTCGGGAAAGGTGATAAAAAACTGCCTGATATTCTTCAGGTTGGCCTCTGAAAAACCTTTCCCTAAAGTGTCGGACAAATATCTTGAAAGATTGGTGATTAAATATTCGCCATACCCGGCGCGGTTTTTCCCATGTTGTTCCTGTTCCACAATACGTTTGCCTATCTGCCAGTAAGTTTGCGCCATTACTGTATTAACTGCCCGGAAAGACTTGTTTCTGGCCTCTATCAGTAAATCACTGATATCAGCAAAAAACTTTTTGTCGATATTTAGATTTTTACTCATAAGCTGCCAATCCTGATATTTCACCTCCACGGGCAAGTTTTTTTAATTGCGGAACCAAATCATTCATTAAAGCCGATTCGGCTTTGCTGCGTTGTTTCCAACCCAATTCCAGTGGTTCCATTAAGTCGGTAAGTTTTTCACCGTCAAAAATCATCCGGTTCATTATTTGTTCGACAAAGTTTTTCAAGTCCGCAGTTGGCAAGCCGTGAGTATTGGCGATGGCAGCCAGCTCCTTGTTATATTTCTCGACTTTAAAGATTTCAAAGTTTTGTTTCAGTTCATCCGCGGTTTGTCCTTTGCTCCAATCAACCTGCCTGATATAGTCGGTTAAGTCTTCCTCTTCCTCCATCAGGTTTGAATTGGATTTCAACAAACTAATTACCTGCGCTTTTGTCATTTTTTGTTTAGAAGGTTTTTTCTGGGTACTGTCGGCAATCAGGTTCATGATATAATCGTAATCAATTACCGCAGAAGCAAACAATACAAATTCAAAATCGAGCTGCTGGATTTCCTCCGGCGCGTCATCACCTTCTTTTTGCTGTATTTCTCTAAATTGTCTTGCAGTTTCTATGTATGAACTTCTGAATTCCTGCAATTTTTCTTTCGGTAAAATGGATTCAATGGTTGATTGTTGCTCTTCATCCAAATCGGTGTATTGGTCAAGCTGTGTTTTAAGTCGCTGCACTTCTTTAAAGTTTTTCACAAAAGCAATTTTGGCAGCATTACCGCGCAGGTTATATACTTCCTGTGGTTCGTTTACCAGATTATGATCCCGCAAAAATTCACCTAACGCTTCAACAGCTTTTTGGTATTTGTCAATCACCACCGGAGCAGGATCAACCATCCATATTTCTTTTGCCTTATCGCTATCCTCACCTGAAAAAAGAATAATTGCCTGGTTTACCGCTTCCTCCTGCGAGCGGAAATCAAGAATATTTCCATACGGTTTTGTATCGTTAAGAATCCGGTTGGTGCGTGAAAGCGCCTGTATCAATCCATGGAATTTCAGGTTTTTGTCCACGTATAAAGTATTCAGGTATTTGGAGTCAAAACCTGTAAGCAGCATATCAACCACAATTGTCAGGTCAATCTTGTTATTACGCGGATAATCCTCATTGCTGTATTTCTGGTCTTTGATACGTCTTTGTACATCCTGGTAATACAAATCAAATTCATTGATAGTATGATTAGCGCTGTATTGTTTATTGTAATCAGCAATAATTTCCATTAATGCGGCATTTTTCTCTTCAGGATTCTGTTTGTTGTCTTCTTTTTCCTGGGCTAAATCTTCCTGAAGTTGTTTTATATCCGCCGCGTTTTTCTGACTTTGCTGGTCTCCATTCTTCGCAATCAATTGGGCGGGAGGTGAAAAAACACTTACGATATTGAGCGGTTTAAATTCGGGGTTTTCCTTGAGTATTTTCTTTTGTATCTCTTTGAAAAGTCGATAGTATTCAATGGCATTATTGATTGATGCTGTCGCGAAAAGGGCATTGAATCTTCTATTGTTTGTTGCGGCGTTATGTTTTTCTATAATGGCTTCCACTACTGCCTGCTTTGCGAGAGCTTCGCCGGGTTTTGGATTCTGATTGCCTTTGCCTTTAAAATAATCCATGTGAAAACGCAGAACATTCTTGTCATCTATCGCATGGGTAATTGTATAGGCGTGCAACTGTTTTTCAAATATCGCCTCAGTCGTATTATAGGTTTCGTATTGCTTTTCACGTATTTTATAAGTCGCGTTTTCATCAAAAATAGGCGTCCCGGTAAATCCAAAAAGCTGCGCATTCGGGAAGAACTCTTTTATTGCTTTATGATTTTCGCCAAACTGCGAACGATGGCACTCGTCAAAAATAAAAACTACACGTTTATTGCTCAATGGCTCAAGACGTTCCTTAAAGTTATTTTTATGTGTGCCATCTAAGGCCAGTCCCAATTTCTGTATAGTAGTAACAATAACTTTATCGGCATAATCAGCAGAAAGCAACCGCCTTACCAAAGTTTCAGTATTGGTGTTTTCTTCGACGCTTCCTGCCTGAAACTTATTGAACTCCTCACGGGTTTGTCGGTCAAGGTCTTTACGGTCAACCACAAACAGACATTTTTCAATATCAGGATTGTCTTTTAACAGGGTAGATGCTTTGAAAGAAGTCAGTGTTTTACCACTTCCGGTAGTGTGCCAGATGTAGCCGTTTCCTCTGTTTTGGTGAATGCAATCAACTATAGCTTTAACCGCATAAATCTGATACGGTCGCATCACAAGTATTCTTTGTTCGCTTTCTACAAGCGCCATATACTTGCTAATCATTTCACCCAAAGTGCATTTTGATAAGAACTTTTTTGTGAAAGGTTCAAGGTGGCTTATCTTATTATTTTGCTCATCTGCTAATCTGTAAATCGGCAGGAATTGTTCATCTGCGTTGAATAAAAAATGCTGATTTTTATTATTGGCAAAATAGAAAGTGTTGCTGCGGTTACTAACGATGAATAACTGCATGAAACACATCAATGTATTTCCATAGCCATTGCCGGGTTCGTTTTTATAATCCACTATTTGCTGCATGGCCTTTCGTGGAGAGATGTCAAGTTTCTTCAACTCAATCTGAACTATCGGCAAGCCGTTAATTAATAGAATGATGTCATAACGTTGATTGCTGTTTTCAGTGTTTATGCGTAACTGGCTGATTACCTCATACTCATTTTTACACCAATCTTTGATATTTACAAGGGTGTAATGTAAAGGTGTTCCATCTTCTCGTTGAAAATATTGTCTTTCCCGCAACATTTTTGAAGCAGCGAAAACATCGGGATTAATGATATCCTCCCGTAAACGTAAAAACTCGCTTTCCGACAGTCGGACACGGTTTAACGCTTCAAATTTGGCTTTGAAGTTCTGTTCAAGCGATTTCCTGTCTGTAATATCAGGTCGATGAGTGTATTTCAACTCTTTGAGCTGCCTGATTAGATTTTCTTCTATTTGATGTTCTTTTGCCATTCAAATATTATTCGATTAATAAATCCTTTAGATTGAGATCCAGCTTAATTTATGAAACGAAAATAATGAATTTACTCTTTTTTTCTCGAAAAACAATATAAAAAGTGTTTGAATAATTATTAATTAGTGTGCTTAATGGTTAATATCTTGCAGGTTTTATAAGCGCCTGATACCATTTGTCAGCCTGCACTTCCGACCAATTCAGACAGGTATAATTCCAAATTTTAAAGAGATCATCAACAGCTTTTCTTGTGAAATAATATTCAGCCATTCCTATTCATCATGGCTTTCAATTTTTCCATGTGTTTTTCAGCGTTAAAATCGGGCGCTGGTCCACTCTCTATTCCTTCCCGGATAGCAAATTTTAACGAGGCGATCCTGTTTTCCTCTTCTTCCAGAAGGCGCAGCCCCGCCCTGATAACCTCACTCGCGTTTTTGTAACGGCCTTTAGAAATACTATCTTCTACAAAATTATTAAAATAGCTGCCTAATGATACTGAAGTATTTTTATTCATAAACTGGCCGAGCCAGAAGTGAATAGTGGTTAGTGGAGAGATAAGAACCAGCAATTTTTCTTTAAGATAACTTCAAAATCCCAAAAAAGTCCCGTCAGGGATCCGCCGCGTCGGACAGGCTTTCAGATAATAGCCCCGCAATTCATTGTGGGGAAATAAGTTAAGAAGTTGATCAAAAGTCCCGCCAGGGATTCTCCGCGGCGAACAGGCGGACAGTATTCCCCAGTAAATTGATGGTCAAATAAAATTTTGCCATTTTGCGTTGAATTTGACTTCTTATGGAATAATCTTCTCTTTTTTCAAAAGATACCAATTATTGGTGTTAGTATCAAGTTTTGCATTAATAATAATACTTACATCTCTTCTCCGCGGGTTTTTCAGCGGATTCAATAATTTGGAAAAAGGATCTCGGTCTTAGGACCTGTAGAAATTATCCTGATTATCATTAAAATCTTTGCAATCCTGTTCTTTCTTTGCGCGCTTTGCGTATTCTTTTCCTTCGCGGCCTTTGCGTGGAATTTTTACCCCGGGAAAACGAAAAACGAATGCGATACCGAACCCGATACCGATTTTCATCACGCAATCTTTAAATCCTCTAATCATGGTTCAGGGATTGGCGGTTTGGATTGTTCAGAAACTGTCAGCCATCTCTCTATGCGCTATTTGGGCTAAAGCCCTTCCCGGTATGTTGAGTTTTTCCGCAAATCACCGGCCTGAAGGCGCGGTGTTATTATCGTTGTGCCCCTTGTGCCTTCTTTGTGTCCCATGTGGTCAGGAAAAAAAGTATTAAGGTGAAGGCGATTTGTACGAAGGAATTTCGAAATGCTGACAATATTAAGCTACATTCTTTGATATCTGCAATAGTTTTGCCTGGGCGGATTCCAGGATTGAGTCTCTTAAAAACAAACTTGCGTTAATAATCTCAATGCCAATTAGTTCGCCCGACTCATTTAGTTCGGCTGTAATATTGGGGCTTATTTCAACACTGCCGGATTCCTTTTCATCAGTTATTGCCAGATGCAAAATGTCCTCTTTTTCAAAATATTTTAATTTCGGATCACTCATATTTATATCTTCCGCTTTTTATTCTGCTATTTATTCGCATCTGCATCACTCATTCGCGGATATAACAACCATCGAATTTTTTCAAAAATATTGTTATTAACACCATTTTGTAATTCCTATAAATAATAACCATTTTTTTTCGAAGCCGCAAGGGAATATTTCACCTCGGGAATCAATCTTTTCCTTCGCGGCCTTTGCGTGGAATTTTACCCCGGGAAAACGAAAAATGATTGCGATACCGATACCGAACCCGATACCGATTATTTTATCAGGCAATCCCTCAATCCTTGTCATTCAGAATTTTCACAGAACTATCCTGTAACAAAATCCGCATTTGCCCGATAGCTATTTGATTCAGTTTCTGCAGGCGTTCGCTTTGCGGCATTCTTTCATCAATAAAAACCGCATTCAGGTTTTCAAGGTTAGCCAGGCAAACCAATTGAGTTACATTGGCATAGTCGCGAATATTGCCTTGTTTATCCGGATTCTCATCACGGTATTGTTTAGCTGTTTTTCCAAACAGGGCCATGTTCAACACATCGGCTTCGCTGGCATAAACCAGGTTTATTTGCTGTATGTTAAGGTTTTGTGGTATTAAATTCCCCTTAATGGCATCGGTATGTATTCGGTAGTTTATTTTGGTAAGTTGGCGTTTTATATTCCATTCCAGTTCTTTCGATTCTGTTTCCTTCAGGCGTTGGAATTCAATTACCAAATAAATCTTGAACTCTGCGCTAATCCACATCCCAAATTCAAATGCAATATCCTTGTGTGCATAAGTGCCACCATATCGTCCCGCTTTTGCCGTTAAACCAATAGCATTTGTTTTTTTAACCCATTCTTTAACACTTATTTTGTAACTATTTAATCCTGCCTGACTTTTAATTGTGGCGAATTCGCCATAATTAAAATTGGGATTATGGATTCTTTCCCAAATGCCCAAATACTCGAGGGTATTTCTGTTTCTTAACCAATCAGAAATAAAAAATCACCATCTTTTGATTTTAACATATCGGTTAAAGAGATAAAGTCATCAGGTGTGATTGTAATTGTATTGTCAAGCACTCTAATTTTTTTATACTGTTTACTCATATTTATATCTTCCCCTTTTTATCCGGTAGTTCAGTATTCTCGGGTTCTTTTGAAGCAATTCCAACAGCACTTTGGTTGAGCCGGAGGGTGTTCTTTTTCCCTGTTCCCACTGTTTAACCGAAGATGAGCTTACATTCAATAATTTAGCGAATACACTCTGACTTAAATTTACTTTCGCGCGGATATCGCGGATATCCCTCGCCTCCATTTTCACTTCGGGAATTTTCACTCCGAGTTCATTTAATTCTTTTCCGGTAAATGATGTTTGAAACCCGTGATTGATTAAATCCTGAACTGTATCACCAATGGCGTGTTTGACTTTTTCTCTCATATTCCTTCCTTAAGACTAATAAAGCTGCCGCTTTTAATAAGCTGCAAATATTTGTCATTTTCTATTCGTAATAAATCACCGGCCAATTTCTTAAAGTATTTTAGTTCCTCTCCATCCAGATTATCCTTTTCCGATTAGAAAAACCATAAACAAAAATTGCCATATCATTTTCTTTATAAACAATTATTGTTCTGAATCCTTTGCTTTTGCCATGACCTTTTCCGGGTGCGCGGACTTTAAATAATCCACCACCCAGGTTTGCAGTGTTCAAATTCTCAGCCAAATCAGTAGTGTTTCTTAACAGGATTTCATCTGAAACTGAATTTTTATCAGCCCATTTGATAAACCATTTTGTTTTTAACCTTAGTATAGATTTAATATAACACATTGTGATATACTAAATCAAGTTCTTTCTGAAAAAAGTCAGTTATAAAAAATCAGAGTGAGAATAGGAGTAATAAGTTTGAAAACGGTTATCAGGGGATAAGTGATAAAATTGGATTTATTCTTTTTTCTCGGGCTCAGCGTAAGGTTTTTACGGGAGGTTTTGTGGGACACGGGGGACTTTGGGTCGGTGAGTTTTGATTATTGAAAATATTTTTTAGTTCGGATGGAGGGACAATGAAAAAACAACTGTCGTCCGGGTCGTCATAGTCCCGCAGAACTTTTAATATCCAGGGGAAAAGCAAAAGCTATATCAATACCGAATTTTTATCCTGCTTATCTATACAATCC
The DNA here is from genome assembly GCA_963677445.2 of Melioribacteraceae bacterium. Lineage (GTDB taxonomy): Bacteria > Bacteroidota > Ignavibacteria > Ignavibacteriales > Melioribacteraceae. The sequence continues at coordinate 19,395 of CAXXGF010000007.1, forward strand.
TGGTAATCCTGTTTTTCTTTGCGCGCTTTGCGTATTCTTTTCCTTTGCGGCCTTTGCGTGGAATTTTCTCCGGAAAACAAAAAACTAATGTGATACCGATATCGATACCGAATTTTAATCACGCAATCCTTAAATCCTTTAATCATGGTTCAGGGATTGGCGGTTTGGGTTGTTCAGAGACTGTCAGCCATCCTTTATGTGTTTTTGAGGCTAAAGCCATTCCCGGGATGTTGAGTTTTTCCGCAAATCACCGGCCTAAAGGCGCGGTGTTATTATCGTTCTGTTCTTTGTGTTTCAAAAAAATCAGAGTAGGGGTATGAGTAAGAGTATGATGGCGGGGTTGGTGATTGTATGGGGTTATTCATTTTGCTTATAGGTAGTGGGTAAAAAACGATTGCGATTCAGAATTTTTATCCTGGTAATCTATACAATCCTGTAAATCCTGTTCTGTTTGGCCGGTAATGTTTTCCGGAGGGGGGGGAAATTTCCCCGGACTAAGCCTCGTGCTGGAGGAAGTCCAGGAAATCTTCATTATTCAGTGAGAAGAATTTTTTACAGAGTGGGAAAAGCTCCTCAAGGTAGTCAGCCTGGATATTAAACTCGGTTTCTGTCTGATTCACATAATCCACACCGGCAAGGAACATAATTTCATCTTTCCATTCGGCGCCGGCAATCCAGAATTCAAGATTATCTTTAAAGAGAGTAAGTATGGGAGAGTTGGTCTCGAGCCGGTTGGCAGTTTCCACATGCTCTTCCCATTCCAGTTCTTTAAGTTTTTCCTCAATTTCTTCCGCGGTGGCCAGACCGGTTTCTTCAGGTTCATCTTCTCTTGACGGGAGAAGCAATTCATACTTTAATTTCACAACATGTCCTTTCATCATTTTGTATTTTTCTTTTCCAGTTCCTTAAGCTCTTCAATCTTCTGATCAAGAATCTCATTCTGTAATTTAATTTCTTTCAGCTTCTTGTCAAGTTCTTTTTCATATTCCGATTTATCCCAGTAGCCGCGGGCTTCAAAATAATCTTTAAAAAGCCAGTTATGTTTAAGAGCCTCCATATTTTCCGAGAATCCCTCAGCGCCGTTAAAAGCCGCGCTCGAAGTTCTTACCAGGTTATCCATCACAATTTTAACACTATCGAGCAGACTCGATTCGGTTATCAGTTTTCCAAGAACACCCCGGCCGCCTCTTACGCTGTCGACAACAAGCTGAACATCGTTAATAAGTGAATCAAGCCCGGCGATTATCTGTTCAACACTGGCTCCCGCTTCAAGCACATAAGAGCTTATCACATCAAAACGTTCGGTCATAAGATTAAGACTGGTATCGGCAGATTCGGAAACATTAACCGCGGCAAAATAGAGCCTGTCATCATTAACAAGCTTGCCAATCGTTCCGGTGCCCCGGTTAATTTTATTTACAATCTCCGAAAAATCTTTTGTTATAAGTTTGATATTGCTTATCGTGGCCTGCGATTCCCCAATTATTTCCGAAATGCTTACAGGCGGTTTCGCTTTGATAAGTCCGTTTTCACTTATCATTTCATATTCCATTGAGCCGGGAGAAACAACAATGATTTTTTTGCCCACAAGTCCTTCGGTTTCAATTGTCGCTTCGCTATCCAGCCGGATAAGATGTTTAACACTGTTTTCAATTTTCAGGTTAACTTCAACGATGCCGGACGAATCATCAACCAGGGCGATTGCTCCCACACTTCCAATATCCATACCGCTAAGGCGCACCGGCGCTCCCGACTTTAATCCCTGAACATCGGGGAAACGGGATTTAATATTGATCGTGGTAGCAAAGAGTGATTCCTTGTTACCGATAAGAAAAATCGCGATTACAAAAAGGACTGTGCCGAGGAAAATAAATATACCCAGGCGGGCCCCTTCAAGTTGTTTAAGCATTTATTTCTCCCTGCTCACTTTTAATATCATCACTGAAAAAATTCATCAGGAACGGATCGCCGGTATGTTCCAGGTTGTCCATCGTTCCTTCATAATAAATATTTCCATCCTTAAGAAATATTGCCCTGTCGGCAATAATCTTTGCGCATATCAGGTCATGTGTTACCACTATAGAGGTCATATTCAGTTTCTTTTGTAAATCGAGAATAAGGCTGCTGATCTCTTTTGACGTAATAGGATCGAGTCCGGTTGTCGGTTCATCATAAAACATTATTCGCGGCTCGGTGATAATCGACCTGGCCAGTCCTATTCTTTTTCTCATTCCGCCGGAAAGTTCCGAAGGCATTTTATCAACCGCCTCTGCGAGTGAAACCATATTCAGGGCATTCATTACCTTTTTATCAACTTCGGTCTGTGTAAAGGAAAAATTTCTCTTAAGGGGGAATTCGAGATTTTCCCTTACAGTCATGGAATCATATAAAGCGGCGCTCTGGAAAAGAAAGCCTGTGCTTTTTCTGATTTCATTAAGCTCTTTAATGGATAATTTTTGTATCTCCTGGTCATAAACAAAAATCTCTCCCTCATCGGGGGAAAGCAGACCGATAATACATTTCAGAAGCACACTTTTACCGGAGCCGCTCTGGCCGAAGACAATCAGATTTTCTCCCTGCTCAACCTGCAAAGAAATCCTGTTCAGCACCACATGGCTGCCGAATGATTTCAGCAGTCCCTTTATTTTTATCAGAATGTCGGCCATAACCACAGGGTAATTTTTACTAAAACTGTATCAACAAGAAGAATCAGCAGTGAGGCGGCAACAACAGATGTAGTGGAAGCGTTGCCAACTCCTTCAGTTCCTCCTTCAGCGGTATATCCTTTATATGCCCCTACTATTCCCGCTATAAAACCAAATACGAATGTTTTGGCAATACCGGGAATAAAATCCCCAAACTTAATTGCCTCAACAACCGCGTTTTTATAATATTCAAAACTCATATTTTCTGTAATAATTACCGCGATATATCCCCCCATAAGGGCCAGAAAAACTACATAAACGGTTAATATGGGCAGTATCATTGTTGTAGCGAATACCCTTGTTACCACGAGGTACTTAAAAGGCTGAATGGCCGAAACCTCCATCGCGTCAATCTGCTCGGTAACTCTCATCGAACCCAGCTCGGCGCCAATTCCCGAACTGACCCGCCCGGTAAAAATAAGCGCGGTTATTACAGGGCCAAGCTCTCTTATTACCGAAAGCGCTACTGTTGCCGGCAAAAAATCGGACGCGCCGAAACGCTGAAATACCGGCTGCGACTGAAGCGCCAAAACCAATCCGATTATCACTCCCGTAACACTTACGATCGGGAATGTTTTCACCCCCAGCTCATTCATGTGTTTCCTTATCTCGTATATCTCATAGGGAGGAAGAAAAACTTCTTTCAAAAATTGAAAGCTGAAAATGGTCAGTCCGCTTATGGTAACAAAAAAGTTATAAACTTTATCGCCGAATGAGGGCCTTTTTTTATGGCGGACTTTAGGCAGATTCATGCTTAACCGTTTTAGAATTATCAAATATAGTAATTTAGCAATTCCTATTTAAATATGGTATGAATAAATTTATTCACAATCAGAACGCGTTTTCATAATGATTTGTGTTAAATCTGTTCTTTTCATCTCTGTAAATCGCAATAACGTCAATTCTGCACTCAGTGTCTGTGATCTCTCTCTCATATAACCAGGCCTGCGCAATTTTTTTTATCTGCGCCTGCTTCTGTTTTGTCACTGAATATTCCGGCCTTCCATATTCCAGCGATTTTCGGTATTTAACCTCCACAAATACTATCGTTTCTCCATCTTTTGCAATAAGGTCTAATTCACCATGCCCAAAATGGTAGTTTTCCTCCAGTATTATATATCCTTTTTTAAGCAGGAATTTTTTGGCGAGTTCCTCTCCGTAACTTCCTTTATTCCTGGTAGATTCATTCATCAGAATAACACCGTTTGTTTTTCGGATTCAAGGATTTTCCCGCAGAAACTTTTCCTGTGGTATGGAGAAAGACCAAATTTTAATACCGCTTCCCTGTGTTCTTTAGTAGGATATCCTTTATTCTGTTTCCAGTTATAAACAGGATATTCTTCCGAAAGTTTCACCATGATCCTGTCCCGTGTTACCTTTGCGATAATTGACGCCGCCGCAATAGAGAATGATAATGAGTCTCCTTTTATTATCGCTTCGACCGGGATATCGGACGTAAAAGTTTTATTGCCATCTATCAGGATTATTCCCGGTTGCGGATCAAGCCGTGAGACCGATTCTTTCATTGCCAGAAGTGACGCCTGAAGAATATTAATATCATCGATCTTATAATTATCGATAACAGAAACGCCGACCGAAAGGGCATTCAGTTCTATCAAATCAAATAATTTCTCTCTTTTGCTTTCGGTGAGTTTTTTACTGTCATTTATTCCTTCTATCCTTGTGTCCGGCCTGAAAACCACCGCCGCGGCGACAACCGGACCTGCCAGGGGTCCCCGGCCTGCTTCATCAGTTCCCCCTATCAGTTCATATCCCTCCCGGTAATATTTTTTTTCAAACTGAAATATCAAATTATGGTCCCGGTATACACAGCCGCCATTCCGAATAACATATTAAGTTTCAGGAGGAAGCTTATTTTGTTTAATGATTTACCTGTCTGATCTTTATTAAGGGTAATTATAATATAAATAAATAAAAGGTCAACCGGTATTATAATTACAACCAGGTAATATATATTATAGATTGAAAAAAGCCAGGGCAGCAAAGTAAGTATTATAAGAATTATTCCCAACCACGAAACAAGATTTATTGTGCTTTTAATACCGAACTTTTCAGGATAGGTAATAACATTAACAATTCTGTCACCTTCCAAATCCTCAATATCTTTAACTATTTCCCTCATCAGGTTCACAATAAAGGCAAATATTGCGGGAATATACGCTCCCGAAGGATTACCGGCGGCATAACCGCCATAAACTACAGCGATAGCAGTTAAAAGCGCAATTGATATATTCCCCGCGAGAAGCGCTTTTTTTAGCCGCCATGAATAAAGATAAAGAAGGAGTGACGCTGCCGCTACAATCCAGATGGCGGCAAAACCTGCGGGGATCGCTGATACATGCGCTATTACCAGAAGAAGAATGTATAAAATTACCGCGCCCCTGAGAGACATTTTGTTCCCCGGCAGCGCTCGCTCCGGACGATTTATCCTGTCGATCTCGATATCAAAAAGGTCATTGATAACATAACCCGCCATCGCCGCTACCGATGCCGAAATTCCAGCGAAGATAAGTTTCATTGAATCAGAACCGGCATCGGCACATATTAAAAACCCAAGCGCGACGCCCATAAATGTAATAACCGCGTTCCCCGGTCTGATTATAAAAAAATATGCTTTAAGCCTGCTCAGTTTGTTATCCCGACATCTGTTTAAATGGAACGATATTAAAAAATAATATTACTCAACTTTTGTTTGAAATTCAATATATGCCCGCTCCCAAAATTATAATCACAACCTAAAAAAAACCGGGATGAAAATTAGGAGACTAACTAATTATTTCCTTTTTATAACAGAGCAATGAATCCGGTATAATGAATTAATGAATCGTATACGTACGTATTGAGCGGGTACTATCCCGCGTTAAAACTTCGGTTGGCGGATTTAAAATTACAATTATATTCCCTGGATAAATATGGCGCTGTATTAAAACAGGGAAATTACACCAGGTTGTTCATAATCCAATCCGCTCATTTCTAAACCCTGATTAAAGGATTTCATGATTATTTTCAGGCAGAGTATCGTCTTTAAAAAATGCCAGAATAAAAGTATAATTACCGGATGAGTGTGAACGATTTCTATCCCGGTGGTCACCACAGATCCTGTCAATCATTTCAATCAGCGTAATACTGTTTTATTTCATAAACACCAGCTTTTTAGTAACGCTATTACAATACCCGCTTTCACCGATAAAGCTTACATTCACAAAATATACACCGGATGGATATCCGGACGCGTTAAAGATATATGAATGATTACCCGAAACAATATTATTTTTTTCTTCAAAAGAAATGAGCTGTCCGAGGAAATTGAATACTGATATTTTCACAGTCCCCCTCTCCTGAAGGTAATAATTCAGAATTGTAGAAACGTTGAAGGGATTCGGATAACTTTCTTCGACTTTGAATATATTGCGAGATTCCAATATATTTTCATTCTTAAAGCTGCTCGCATTTTTAAACTCGGCAATTTTTTCACACATCAGATCATAATAATCCCATCCGTGCGAACCGGATACCGGCTCAATATCGGAACTATATTCCGATTTCCACTGGTCGACAAACATCGGACTGACCGGCGAGCCGAGATTCTGGGCAGTCCATTCATTCCAGGAATGGATAAAAAGAAATTTTACCCCGGCTGAGATTGCCGCGTCCATATATTTTATAAAGTATGCTCCATTTTCTCTTCCAACAGCTCCCGGAGCCGGATATATTCCATCATTTGTCATAACCGTAGCCTGTGTCGCCACCGGAGCGCACATCTGCTCCGGCTCGCCGTTATAATAAAAAGGAGCGGGGGGGATCGCTGAATTTACCTTGAACTGCCAGAAACTGCCCGAATTATTCAATCCCCACATTCGCCGGCATGTATACCTTCCAAAAATTCCTTCGACAGGAATGGCAGGCTGCACATTTCCTCCGGCTACATTAACCAGCTTTTTTCCAAGATATTCGAAAAATATTTCTTCCGGATACACCTCAAATATTTCCGCTTCAACTTTATGCAGACAGACACTGTCCTGCACCCAAAAAACAATCCCTGGCGAAGGCAATCCCTGGTTATACCTTTCTCCATACCGTTTGCATATAGCTTTGGCTCCGTTAACTATTTTGGTCTGCGTTCCATTCGTCAGGTCCAGGGTTAAAAAATCTATGCCGGCAGAAACCAGAAGCTCTGCGTGCCAGTCGATAAGATCATTATTTGGGTTATCGGGAGAATTAAAATACATTCTGTAATTGTTTTTAATTGTTCCATCCCCTGTAGTGGCGGCATAATAGGGTTTGCCCCACCAGTTCCATTCAGGATAAGGACTGTAAGGTGTAACTCCCATAATATACACATCCTCACCATACGTAGTATTCAGACACTCATTCGCCCAGCAGGCGTAAAAAATTGTCACATATCTTTGCGCCTTAACACTGCCGAAGCTGAAAATAAAAGAAAACATCCAGATTATAACAACGGTAAAAATTTTTCTGCCGGTCAATTTTTTCTCCATTTTTATTCCTGCCGGGAAAATTCACAATTGGTCACAGGGTAAATCAATGGGCAATTCCGCCAATAAGTGAAGAGTGATTCATTTAATTAATAAACAATCCAATTTAACAAACTTCGGCAAAACAAAGAAAAACAACCCGCAAAAATATAAAAATTTTCACAGCCGGCTGGTATACTTCCCGCAGGCTGTATCCCTTTTCGCTCCACGGTTCAGGAGTTATAATTCCGGGTTGACCAGGCCGAAATCTAATGCCGGGTAAATATAACCTGATTCCTGTAGCTGAGCTGAGACCGGGCCGCGCTGCAGTGCAGAAACCTGAAGGCCTATCCCCCGGGGAATTAATCCGTAAGGAGTCAAATTCTGCGCAAAATGGCAAAATTTCAATGAACAATTTAAAATACAATTGAAAAATATTCCATGAGCTTAAAAATTTTTCGTAAAACGGTGATTTTTTTTGATGCGTAAATTTCTCTCTTAAAAAACAAAGAACCTTATTCTTTAATCTTTCAACCTTAGCAGCAATGACAAATCCTCAATAATTTCAACCTTATTGCCTTTTTTACAGGGGCATTATTCCCTGCGGATTTTGCTGTTGGACGCAGAAAAAAAGGGTTATCAGGATAAGAATGATGGTCAGGATTTTTTAATAAAATAAAGAACTGAGTCATCTTTTAATTATCAATTAACTGACTTTCCACTTCTGGCTAAGCCAGTTTATGGTAAACCGGCTAAAGAGAGAATATAAGCTGTATTTTAAGTCCCGGTTATATTTTTAGAATATATTCACCCTATTTTGTCACTTTGAGATCTATCAAAGACTACAGATAAATACACTTTACCATTTTCAATAGACAGTATATGATCAAGAATAAATTCATTATACTCACTATAATAATCTATTTTATACTGAATCAGATTATCGAATTCTTCTGAAGCTTCCTCTCCCAGTTGTTCATATATTCCGGGAACAGTTGACCTCAGGGAACCTTCACCATCACGAGATTGTAATATCGCGGCATTCCAGGCAAGAATTCCCATCCTATATGTTGCCCTGATTTCTTCTTCTGTTTCTAAACCCTCCAGCAGAGGTTCTATCATTTTATTAACAATTTCAGAAATTTTTAACCTGCCGGGAGTTGTTTCCCCAATGATAATATTCTTTCTATCTTTTTCAACAGCTTCCCTTAGTTTTTTCTGATCTCTTTCCAGGACATCGATTTCCTTTTCTTTCCTCTTCTTTCTTTTTTCCCTGCGCAGTTTTTTCTCTTGTTTTAACCTTCCGGCTTTCGACATTTTTTTCCCGAACTAATTTTCTGAAAATATTCTGTAATCAGACACTCCTTCGAAATGTATGAATATACAACCTTATTTTCTACTCACTTCCTTAAAAATATTGATTTTATTTACAGATTATTTCCACATACACTTAAGAAGCAAAATTAAATTTACAGGATTCAGGATATTCCCGGATCGCCGGGGGAATTTTGTCCAGAATGCTCAGAGTAGCGCAGATCACTTTTTTGAAGATTTATATCCCCCCGGGCAAGGACAGATTACACCGCGGCGCACAGGTACAATTCTGTCCTACAAGGATTTTTACTATATTGATATAATCCAATAGGGATTAACAAATCACCCGGTAAGAAATCATATTCACAGCTGGAAAAGTAAAAAAAACGAATTGCGGGGATAAAATAAATGGCTAAGTTCTAATAATAACAGCATTTTGTTTGAATAGTAGAAAAAGATCATATGCTTGATCAGTTGCCAAGATCGCCAAGAACCACTGTAATAAGGTTTGTTTATTCATACGGATATTATCTACATATGCATACCAGTTCAAATAGTTCTGCAAATATTTTGAACTTACTCCATTAAAGGGACGCAAAAATTTCCTTATTTGTGAGTGTACATTGTTCACTTTCTGCAAATTAACGGTTTTATCATTTTTATCAACATGATCCCCGGATTTTACAGTTTTGTGTTTTATCAATCTATTTTCTTTCGCGAAAGCCTTATATGAAGGGTGTTTGTCTGTTATCAATACAACATCACCGGATAGCTTGCCCTCCAAAGATTTCTCTATTTCTTCCTTACTCAGACGTTTTGATTCTACGGCTTTCAGATACTTTCTTCCGCTCCGCTCTACTGCTGTTAATACTTGAACCGTTGTAATTTCCGATTCCCCTTGATTACGTTTGAAGTCGCTTCCTCTTTTTCTTGGCTTCCGCTCTAAGTTTTTTGATCCTTTATTATTTACTGGTAGCTCTAATTCATCACATTCTACTTCCGATGTCAAATCCCCAGGAGCATATTGTTCTAAGGAACTCAGTATCTTGTGTCGCCAATCAAAACTCGTTTGTATGCTTATGCCCAACTCCGAGGCTATCTTTTTTATCGGCTTCCCTTCTTCCATACAGCGTAAATATGACTGCCACTTCCTTTTTAGTTTTATATCATACAGCGGTGTACCCGTCGTTTCGCTGTACCATCTTTTACACTCATTACAACGATACATCTGCACACCCTTTTGTTTGCCCCTTTTATAGACATTCTTCCCTCCGCAATGGGGACATGGTTTCTTTTTTCTTTTTCTTGTTACTTCTTCTTGGGCGATTTCGAGTATCGACCCTTTTAGTTCTTGCTCTTGAAGTAATTCATCTAATAGTTCTTTTTGTGAAATATTAGGCAACTCGCTGAATAACAGCTTTATCTTTTTTCGTTTTTTCATACTGCTAATATAATAAATTTTGCGGTATTATTTAGAACTTAGCCAAATAAATCAACAGGAATTAAACCCCATTCAGAAATCGAAATCCAAATCGGATTTTTTAAAATCAGAGAATTGTTTACTCTTCACTAACCGCTCTTCACTTCTGACTTTGCCGGGTTACGATTACTCCGTAAGGAGTTAAATTCCACGTAAAATGGTAAGAAATTCATTTCATGAAAACATCTGTCGTCCCTGGCGGGACTTTGATCAACTTCTTAACCTATTACCCCACAATGAATTGTGGGGCTATTATCTTTCGTTCCTAACGGAACTTTCTGGAGATTTTGAATTTATCTAAAAGAAGAATTGCTGTTTTTTAACTCTCCACTAACCACTTTTCACTTCTGGCTCGGCCAGATTAAGTTTATGATTTTTAATAATAGGTTAAATAATTCCAGAAAATGATGAAATCAGCGATATATTTTGTAATTTAATCAGGTTAATCAAATTTTATTAAAGAACATAAGCAATATTAAAGCGCGGGGAAAAATGGAAAAAGAGAACAACGATTTAGTACCGGAAAATCAGGCTGAAAATGAACAGCCGGGAAAAGAAGAATCAACTTCACAATCAGAAGAAGTAAAAGAGGAAGAGATTAAAATTGATCAGGATAAGCTGGACCGGTATATCGATGAGCTGCGGGATGAGCAGAATCTTCCTATGGCATTAATTTCCGGACTGGTCGCCGCTCACATAGGGGCGATAATATGGGCTCTTATTACATGGCAGACAGAATTCCAGATAGGTTTTATGGCTGTAGGTGTAGGTTTTCTTACCGGGTTCGCGGTTCAGTTTTTCGGTAAAGGAATAGACAAAGTTTATGGTGTAATCGGAGCCGTAATGTCGCTGCTGGGGTGCATATTGGGCAATTTATTTACCATAGTGATTTTTGCCTCAATCGAGATGAAAACCTCATTCTTTACAATCCTCTTCGGGCTTGAGTTTTCAATGATCATCGACATTCTGAAAGAAACCTTCCAGGGAATGGACCTACTCTTTTATGGAATAGCGATATACGAAGGATACAAATTTTCCTTCCGAAAAATTACGGAAGAAGAAATCAATAACCTTGTTGAAGAAGAAACTGAGCCGGTTAAATAGCGGCTCAGCCTTCCAGTCCGTATTTCTTAATTTTTGATATCAGGTTTACCCTTGATATCCCGAGTATTTCGGATGCTTTCGACTTATTAAAATTGGTAAAATCGAGCACCTTTTTAATATGCACCTGCTCCAGGTCGTTCAGTGAGCATGGCAGTATATCATCATCAAAGTTTTCAATCGAACAGCCGTTATCGAGGAAATAACTCGGCAGCGATTTTTTATGCAGCGTTCTGGATGATTCAACAATTATAGCGCTGTTGATAATATTCATCAACTCCCTGATATTGCCCGGAAAGGGATAACTTTTAAGAGCGTTGAGCATTCCATCCGCAATTGTCGTTACATTCTTTTTATACTTTTTATTGAATTTTTTGAGGAAATAATTAGCGAGGAGTTCGATATCCCCTTTTCTTTCACGCAAAGGGGGCAGGTTTATTGAATTAATATTAAGCCTGAAAAAGAGGTCCTTTCGGAATGTCTGCTTTTTAATTTCCTCAAAAAGATTTTTATTTGTCGCGGCTATGATTCTCACATCCACTTTAATATTGCGTGTTGAACCGAGCCGGTAAAACTCCTCCTCCTGAAGAACACGAAGCAGTTTAACCTGAATGGGAAGTGAGAGCTCTCCTATTTCATCGAGGAAAAGAGTTCCTCCGTTGGCTTCCTCAATAAATCCGGTTTTATTAGACTGCGCCCCTGTAAACGCTCCCTTTTCATAACCGAAAAACTCAGATGAAAAAAGCTCCTGGGCGAAAGCTCCCGCGTTTACCGCCAGAAATTTTTTATCAGCCCGGTCGCTGATATCGTGAATAGCCCGCGCGATAAGCTCCTTGCCCGAACCGCTTTCACCCCATATAAGCACACTATTCTCGGTGCGCGCAAATTTTTCCACAGTATGAAATATTTTTATCATCTTTTCATCCTGTGTAATTATGCTGCTGAATACATCCTTATATTTCAGCCCTTCGAGAGTTAATTTCTGCAGGGGATCGGTTTCAGCCTCCTGAAGTTTTTTTTCTTCAATCGCCGAATCAATTACCTTAAAAAGTTTGTCCTCATCCACAGGTTTAAGAAGATAATCATAAGTGCTCAGTTTCATCGCCGTAATGGCCAGATCAATATCTTCCACCCCGGTAAGGACAATAGTAATAATGTTGATATTATTGTTCTTGATAAACCTGAGAATATCGAGTCCGCTTACTTCGGGCATATCCATATCGAGCAATAGCACATCAAACTGTTCTTTTTGCAGGAGATCATAAGCTTCTGTGCTGTCCTGAAGCGTTTCTATCTCATATTTGCCCGACTGGAGAATAAGAATACGTAAAAAATTAAGTACTGCCTGGTTATCATCTATAAGTAAAATCCTAGCCATTGTAACTACCTTGATTTAACAGGAATATGAATAATAAACTTTGTGCCTTCACCCGGACTTGATTTAACTTCAATACTTCCTTTATGGTCTTTTATAATGCCATAAGAGATTGAAAGGCCAAGTCCTGTTCCACCACGATTCCTTTTAGTGGTAAAAAAGGGATCGAAAATATTTTTAACAACTTCTTCACTCATTCCGCAGCCGTTATCACCGATAGTCAGTATAATTTCATCATCGGCTTTATTATGTGAAGTTTTAATTTCTATAAAACCATTGCCATTTTCTATTGCTTCCGAGGCGTTGAGGGTAAGATTAAGCAAAACCTGCTCAAGCCTGTTGATATTTCCTCTGAAAGTTGGAAGATTGGGTTCCAGATCAAGTTTCAGATCGGCATATTTTTTAATCTGCTTACTGGTAATTGTCAGGTTGTTCATAATAATATGATTGATATCAACCATATCCTCCAGAGTTCCTTCATCCTTTTTGGCAAAGTTTCTCAGGTCCCCCACTATTTTTTTAGTTCTGTTGGCCCCCTTAAGCATATCCTCCACGAGAACGTTTATATTCTCTTTAAAGAACTCATAATTAAGCCGGGCAATTTTTAGATCAGGTTTCTCTTTATAAACTTCATCGAGGATAGGGAATATATCCTTCAAAGATTCCTGCACTATTTTCAGGTTTCCAAGTATGAAGGTATTGGGATTATTAATTTCATGGGCAACACCGGCGACAAGTTTTCCAAGAGACGCAAGTTTATAGGATTGTATTAACTGGTCTTCAAGTATTTTTTGGTCTGAAATATCTTTACATACTTCAAGAACCCTGTCAACATCACCTTTGGAATCAAATATCGGATAGGCGTTGAGCATAAAAAAGTTACGGCCCATCTGCTTTTCCGCTTCCTGATCGGAGGCAGTGGTAAATGTTTCCACAGCCGGACATTCTTCACAGCGCGAATCGAGATTAAAAAGCTTTTTATAACATTTTCCGCTCTCACCAATATCATCTTTATTCGACATTATGATATTGTACTCTTTGTCGATAACAACAATTTTATCGGTGATAGCTCTGAAGAAGGTGCGGAGTTTTTGACGCCGCTGGTTACATTCTTCTGTGAGTCTGAGCAGCGCTTCATTTTTTGCCAGCAAAATTTTCCGCTGTTTTTCCAGGTCTTTTGTCTTTTCATTTCTTTCAATCGACCTGGTAATTTTTCCTGATATTTCATCCAGAAGGCTCTTTTCTTCCTTCAGGAATCCTTCGTCATTCTGAAGATAAGCATAGATTTTTCCTTTTTTCCCCTCACCCAGTTCAATTTCGGAGGTAATCACCGAACGGATACTATCCTGGTGCCAATCGGTCCTTCCATACTTTTTATCTTTGATAATGATGTTAACAAAGGTTTTATCCGGATACTGGAAACCATCTTCAATTATCTTTGTCAGTTTTGAGAGAACGATATTAAAAGGTTCCGAAGATTCAAGCTGAACCGTTACATCAAAAAGACACCTCAGCTCTTTAACCCTTTCCTGAAGCGCGTGTTTGATGTGACTTATATTAGAAACCTTTTCATCGGAAGCAATAATCACTTCTCCCCCGGGATGCCCGGAGGAGAAGATCAGACATTTAATATCTTTTTCATCTGCTTCAACAAATTCCGCGTCACCTTCTTCTTGTAACCTGTCAATTGATTCTCTTAATATCTTTGATTTAAGGATATACTTAGTATCTTCTTCCGGTTTTTCGATAAGATTATTCTTTTCGAATAATTTCCGGAAGGAATCGCCGATATAACAGATTCGATAATCAGGGCCGGCTACGGCAAAGTTATCAAAAAGATCGGTGATCAGACTTTGATTAGCAGTTTTTTCCATATCTCTTATGACAATTTTTGTTTGATTACATTCAGATAATAGTTCTCGGGATACTGGATTGCCGGCCTTACCGGGTCGAAAGTTGAGAAGTCAAGTTCAAAATCCAGGAACTTGATTTTATTATGGCTGAATCCGTTGTTGTAATAATTGTTCAGCCAGCTTTTTCCTGAATCCACATTATCGTAATATCTGTTTACTTGTGTAATTTCGTTATAAATTTCTTCGGTTGAATGATATTCAAAATCAATTCCGAAGTATTTGGCAAATTTACAAATTACTTCCCAATTCTCCACATCCAGCGGGGAATTTACTACTTTATCCGATTTTTGTATTACATTATCCAGACGTGTATATGAACCGCTTTTTTCGATATGTGTTGCCATTGGAATAATTACATCGGCTTCACCGGCAGTTTCGGTTTTAAAGGAATCCATAACCATTATAAATTCAAGATGATTAAAGAATCTGTGGTTCTCTTTATAGATCAGCGGATCCTCACCTATTACGATGGCTCCTTTGATATTTCCTTTTTTCATTTCACGGGCCAGATCGACCGGATTAAATATAGCCTGTATTCCGGCTCCCCATGATTTTTCTATTCTTTCAATGTCACTTTTTTCACCTGTTTTTACTCTGCCCGGCAGGTAATCGGGTAAAGCTCCCATATCCGCGAGTCCGGTTGAATTATTTGATTCCCTTAGAACCAAAACACCATTGTTATCTTTGCCAATACGGTTTGTCAGGAGAAGATAATCGGCAATCGCCCTGAGATCATTTACAGATTTGTCCGATGTCGATTCAATATTATATATAAAGACGACATTTTTATTTTCATCTGTCAGATCATCATACAATTCATCAAATTTTTCAGGAGCAATCTCACTATAACCTAAAAGCTCGGCGGCTTCATATTTACTGATCATTTCCCTGAAACCGGCAAATTCGTCAGTCCTGCCATTTATAAAGTCAACATCAAATTTCTCTTCATCGAGCATTTTTTTCATAATCGCGTTAAAGAGAGCTGTATTAGTGCCTTTACGGCTGTCGACCCACAGATCGGCATATTTGGTAAGTTTAATTTCGGATGAATTGACAAGAATCACCTTAGTCCCTTTTTTCTGGGCAGCTTTTATTTTAAGTTCCATTACCAGGTTTTCTTCCGAAAGGTTGGAATTTACCACAACAATTGTATCCGCGTTGTCGAGGTCTTCCATCCGCAATGTTGAAGATGTGAAGCCAAGCATATCATCAAGGCTTGAGGTTTCAAGTCCGTAAAGCATATTACCCAGGCTGTGAATATTGTTGTTTTTGAAACCTGTTCTCACAAATTTCTGAGCAAGATAAAGCTCCTCATTCGAAAGCTTTGGAGAAACAAAAAGAGCTACCGAGTCTTTGCCATATTCATCAATCAATGATATGATTTTTTTAGAAGCGTAAAGAAGCGCTTCATCGGTAGTTACATAATGATTCAGCCCGTTTTTACGGATTACAGGGTTGAGCAGCCTGTTTTTTTCCATCAGATAACGATGGCCGAATCTTCCTTTGGTGCAGAGGAATCCCTGGTTATGAGTATCTTTGATCTCTTCCGAAGTGTTGGAAACATAAAAAATATCATCACTAACTTTTTTGTAGTTGATCTTACATCCGACTGAGCAGAAGTTGCAAATTGTTTCAATATTTTCTTTTGGAAGGGTTCCAAGAATTTTAAATGGGAATTTTTCACTGATTGCCCCGGTCGGGCACGCGTCAATACAATTTCCGCAGGCAATACAATTGGTTTCCTGAAGCGCTTTTTCCATAGCCGGTTTTACGATTGATTTGAAACCACGGTTTACAAATCCGAGCGCAGCTACCTTCAGAACCTCACTGCATGTTCTTATACACTTGCCGCAGTTGATACATTTATTCGGATCAAGTTTTATAAAGGGATGACGTGAATCGACATCATATTTTCTTGTTTCACCAACAAACTCTTCCACGTTAACTTCATATTCATCACAATACTGACGCAGATTGCAGTCGTAATAATCGGAGCAGCCGCATTCCAGGCATCTGACAGTTTCGGTTTCAGCCTGGTTATCATTGATACCATGCTCAACCTCCTTGAAACAGTGGATTCTTTCCGATATTTCCATCTCGTCCATCTTTTCACGGGTAAGCTTTTTAAATGTATCAAATTCATGTTCATTTATCGGAGTAAGTCTGTCCTTAAGACTTACAAATTTGTCTTTCAGTTCTTTGGCTTTTCCCGTTTCAAGCCAGCTCATAATTGAATATGCCGCGTTTTTACCCTGGGCAATGGAGCTTATAGCTGTAAGAGGACCGGTAACAACATCGCCGCCGGCAAAAACACCTTCAATGGAAGTTTCAAATGTTTTATCATTGATTGTCACTGTTCCCCATTTTTCAAGATGGCACGCTTTATCACTCGCGGCAAAATGTGTATCAACAGCCTGACCTATCGCGCCGATGAGGAACTCACATTTAACAACATATTCGGAACCTTCAACCGGAACCGGGCGGGGACGTTTGCCGGCTTCTGTTTCCACAAGCTGCATCTTAAGGCATTCAATTCCTTTCAGCTTGCCATTCTCGGTAATAAGAGATTTGGGATTAGTGAGGAAAAGAATTTCAACACCTTCCTTTTGCGCGGCTTCAATTTCTTCATGATGAGCCGGCATCTCTTTGATGCTTCTTCGGTAAACTATCTTCACCGATTCGGCGCCGCACCTTAAGGCTGTCCTCGCGGCGTCTATGGCGGTATTTCCGCCGCCGACTACAACCACATCACCAATCAGCTCGGGAATGTAGCTTAACTCAACTTCTCTCAGGAAATCGATTCCGCGGAAAACTCCTTCTGTTTTGTCTTCGCCATCGAGTCCCAGTTTGCTGGCTTTATGAGCGCCGACGCCAAGAAATATCGCGTCAAAACCTTCTTTTTTAAGGTCTTCTATGCAAAAATCAACACCCATTTCCACACCTGTTCTGACATCCGTTCCGAGATCGAGAATCCACTGTATTTCGGAATCGAGAATATTTTTCGGCAGCCGGTATTCAGGTATTCCATAACGGAGCATACCCCCGAGTTTGGGCAGTTTTTCCAGAATTGTCGGCCTGTAACCTTCGAGGGTCAGGTAATACGCGGCGGTAAGTCCGGCAGGACCGCCGCCGATGATTGCCACTTTTTTACCATTTGAGGGTTTTACTTCGGGTGTCCATTTATTGGCGGCGTCAATATCGGCAACATAGCGTTTCAGCATGTTTACCCCGACCGCTTCGTCGACAAAGTTTCTGCGGCAGCCTGTTTCACAATCCCTTACACATACCCTTCCTATTGAAAGAGGCATCGGGTTGTTTTCTTTTATCAGTTTTACCGCTTCTTTATATTTACCCATCGAGATAAGGGCAATATATGTCTGCGCGTCAACACCGGCGGGGCAGTTATCCTGGCATGGCCCGATGCAGTCGGCGTAATGATTCGAAAGCAGCAGTTCAAGAGCGGTTTTCCTTGATGACCTGACCTTTTCATTATTTGTGATAATGCTCATTCCTTCACTTACTTTGGTCGCGCATGAAGGAACAAGCTTGTTCATTCCTTCAATTTCAACAACACATACAAAACAGGAAGTAAAATGCTCCAGGCGGTCATCATGGCATAGTGTCGGAATTTCATCGATGCCATTTTCCTTTACAACCTGAAGGATTGTTTTTTCGGAATCAGCGGTTAACTCTTTTCCATTTATTTTAATATTTACATTTGCCATTGTTCTGAATCCTTAAATTTTAATTTTTTACAACAGCTCCCAGTCGGCAGACATCGAAGCATTTTCCACATTTAATACAGATATCTTTATCGATATGATGAACCTCTTTTTTCTCCCCGGTGATAGCGCCTACGGGACAGGCTTTGATACATACGCCGCAGCCTTTGCAATATTCAGCGACAATATCATATTCCAGAAGCGATACGCAGCTATGAGCCGGGCATTTTTTATCGACGATATGAGCTTCATATTCATCTCTGAAATATTTCATGGTGGTTAAAACCGGGTTGGGGGCAGTCTGACCAAGCCCGCAAAGGCTGCCCGCCTTTATTTTATAAGCCAGGTCTTCGAGATTAGCCATATCTGTTGAGCGTGTCAGGCCATCTGTAATTCTTTCCAGCATTTCAAGCATTCTTTTTGTGCCTATCCGGCAGAAGGTACATTTACCGCATGATTCAACCTGGGTAAAGTTGAGAAAATATTTTGCCAGGTCCACCATACAGGTTGTGTCATCCATTACGATAAGGCCGCCCGATCCCATGATGGCGCCGGTTTTTGTAATCTCATCATAGTCGATCTTGAGGTCGCACATATCAGCCGGAATACATCCGCCCGACGGACCTCCCATCTGAACGGCTTTAAACGCGCGGTCATCTTTTATTCCGCCGCAAATATCAAAGACTATTTCATTTATTGTTACACCCATCGGCACTTCAACAAGGCCGCTTTTTTTAACCTTTCCGGCGAGGGCGAATACTTTTGTTCCCTTGCTCTTTTCGGTGCCGAGCGACGAATAAGCTTCCCATCCGTTGTTAATAATCCAGGGTACGTTGGCATAAGTTTCAACATTATTGATATTTGAAGGTTTGCCCCATAATCCTTTTTTTGCAGGGAATGGAGGACGAAGATTGGGAACTCCTCTTTTACCTTCAATAGAGGCCATCAGGGCGGTTTCTTCACCACAGACAAACGCTCCGGCTCCCTCTTTTATTTTCAGGTCAAAATTAAAATTGGAACCGAATATTTTTTCTCCGAGGTATCCCCGGTTTCTGCACTGGTTAATAGCATTCCTTAATCTTTTTATAGCGAGAGGATATTCAGCCCTGACATATACATAACCCTCATCCGCGCCGATAGCGTAGGCGCCGATCATCATTCCCTCAATAACTGAATGGGGATCGCCTTCCAGAACCGACCTGTCCATAAACGCGCCCGGATCACCTTCATCGGCATTACATATAATATATTTTTTGTCGGAATTTTCCTGAGCGGCAAATTTCCATTTAAGTCCGGTCGGGAATCCGCCGCCGCCGCGTCCCCTGAGTCCCGCTTTAATTATTGTGTCAATGACATCAAAGGGACTTTTATTAAAAACCACCTCACGGATAGCGTCATATCCCTGGTGTGCCATATATTCATCAATTGAACCGGGATTTATAACTCCGCAGTTTCTGAGGACAATTCTTTTCTGTTTTTTCAGGAAAGAATCCTCTTTTTTAATTTCATTGCTTTTGATTATCCAGTCGGTAACGGGACGGTTATTAATAAGGTGTTCATTTATTATTTTACCAACCTTATCTGTTGTTACCTTCGAATAAAGAAAGCTGTCATTTTCTTCTTCAATTTCCACCAGGGCTTCCTGGTAGCACATTCCGTTGCAACCTGTTTCCGAAAGAACAGCGTCGATATGCAGGTTGTTCAGTTCTTCCTTGAATTTATTAAAGACCAATTCGCCGCCCGCTGAAATACCGCAGGTGCCGAGTCCTACTTTTATCTTTTTCATTTTTCTTCCTGGCATTTTTCTTCTTTAGCAAAGTTTTTTATGATCTTTTTCAGTGATTTATCTGTAAGGTTGCCGTAAGTTTCATCATTTATCATAATAACCGGGGCGAGTGAGCAGCAGCCCAGACAGGCAACCGACTGAAGTGAAAAAAGACCATCTTCGGTAGTTTCATCAACCGAAATTTTTAATTCATCCTGAAGTATCTGAAGAATACTTTTTGCCCCGTTTACGTGGCATGCGGTGCCTTCACAAATACGGATAATATTTTTCCCGAGAGGTTTTAACCTGAACTGGGAATAGAATGTAATTACTCCGTAAATTTCAGCGGCCGGAATACCTACCAGCTCACTTATATAATATATAACCTTCTCCGGTATATAACCGTAGGAATCCTGCGCGGCCTGCAGCAGGGGAATAAGTGACCCGGTCTGGTTTCTTTTGTTTATCAGCTCAAGTTTGAAATTTACAATCTGGCTCGTTTTTTCCTGTGTTATTGTTTCCATTTTTTTACCTTGTTTAAAGTTTGAAAACCCGGCATCCTTTCGGATGCCAGGTCCTGTAACATTTTGGCGCTGATTTCGTAAAATTTAGTTCAATTTTTTCTTTTTTTATATCTCGAAAATGTTGATTATCGGGTATTCTTTTACCTTCAGCACACCATCGAGATTGATGATTTTATTCTCAACTACTTTATCTATTTCATTAAACTGCGTTCCGTGAATCATAAGAACCAGGCTGTTTTTGCCATCGGTGTAATCGCAGTAGAGAACATTTTCAGTAAGGCGGAGCACCGGATAAATGTCCTCAAGTTTTTCACGATCAATATCAACGATCACATAGGAACAGACTGATTTTTTGGAGTCGCGGAGTTTTTCGGCATTAGGACCATCTTCAAACATCGAAATGCCGGCGGCGTTGATGATCTCTTTAATATTGTCATTCATTACAGGGATGCCTACCGGGAGGAACTCACTCGATTTGATCCCTTCGAGATTTTTGATTTCGTTGTTATAGATTTCTTCAATATCTTTTACTGAGTCTGACTGAAGCAGCAGGAAGATATCGATATCCCCTCTTGTGGCGTCACAATAGAGCACCGATTCCATGAAATAAAGTTTTTTATAAAGTTTGAAGAAATCGGCTTTTTCCTCAACTTTCAGGAATATGTAAGCTGAAACAGCTTTATCATCAACTTTTTCCTGGATTTCAATTTCTTTCTTTTCCTCTTTTTTCTCAAGAATCGCGTTGATTTCCCTGCTCAGGTCTTCGGCGGTGAAAGGTTTCTGAAGCATTCCGTCCGATTCCAGTTTTTCCATTTCCAGTTCGTCAAGTTTATCGGCATATCCGGTTACATAAAGCATTGAAGCGTCGGGATATTTTTCCCTGATGATTTTGCCGAGTTTGATTCCATTGATATCGGGAAGCTGGATATCGAGTACGATAGTGTCAAGTTTTACTGAGTTTTTTTCATATAATTCAAGTTTATTAAGAGCTGAAATTCCTGTTTCACAAGGTTCAACATCATAACCATACTGGTTTAAGCCAATTGATAAAGATCTGCGTAATGCTGATTCGTCGTCGATTAACAATACTCTTTTTAACATTTTTTATCTCCGTTGGTTTAGTTTTTTTTGTCTTATGCTTCCTTCATATGCAAGGGCCGTGCCAAAAGCATTTTGCCCCTTTTTGGCCCGTTTTCTGAATAATTTTTGAAAAGGTTTTGTGGACGGATTGTTAAATAATTTAACAGCAGATTTTTAACTCTTTATAAAACAATGAGTTACGGGGTGTTAAAAAATTTAACACTTTTTTAAACTTTTAACAGTATAATTTATTTTGCGGGGATGTCAGTGATTAGTTCGTCGAAATCGAATACCGGAAGGCTGAATACATAACCACAAGGAACACAGGGAAGGCGCGAAGGGCACAAGGGGAATAACTCCGCGCCTTCAGGCCGGAGATTTGCGGGAAACCCTGACAACCCCAAAGGGCTTTAGCCCAAAGAGCGGCTGGCAGGAAA
>CAXXGF010000008.1:0-11109 GCA_963677445.2 Melioribacteraceae bacterium
GCGGATATTGATCCCTCACTTACCGCGCCTTTTATCGAGGAGCTTGTAGTCAGGAAAGAACTTTCCGATAATTTTTGCTTTTATAACAGCAACTACGACAGTGTTGAGGGATTCCCCGACTGGGCAAAAAAAACAATAAATGAGCATAGAAAAGATGAACGGGAATATCTCTATACTACCAATGAGTTTGAACCGGGGAATACTCACGATCTCCTCTGGAACGCCGCTCAGATGGAAATGGTCCTGACCGGCAGAATGCATGGTTATATGCGGATGTACTGGGCCAAGAAGATTCTTGAATGGACAGAATCAGCTGAGGAAGCGATGAAAACCGCGATATATCTTAATGATAAATACCAGCTCGATGGAAGGGACCCGAATGGTTATACCGGAATTGCCTGGTCAATAGGCGGAATTCATGACAGGGCCTGGGCCGAACGAGCTATTTTCGGCAAAATAAGGTACATGAATTACAACGGATGCAAACGAAAATTTGATGTCGCGGCCTATATTAAAAAATTTGGCGCTTTATAAAAACCAATTGAGTAATGAAAAAACAACCGATTGCTAAATTGACATTAGCAAACGCCTAAACCGGCGGAGCCAGAACTGAAAGATAATAGATTAACTCGAAAAAAGCCCTCCTCCGTCTCCATAGAAAGACCATACCTGAAGCAGGCGCAACAAGTTGGGGCCACCTCCTCCGAACCGAAGCGCTACAGTCAACATAGTGATAATTGCATCAAATATGTCCCCGAAGGGGGCAAAGCCGAATAGCCACGGGGTGTTCCCACAGGGAATTCCCCGTGGGGGCGGAGACAAAAAATGCACAACGTCCTATATATTCCGGAACGTAAGAAAGATTTTGGGCTATTATTGACATCAGGTGCGAAAATATCTTTTTGTCATCACGAAACATCCCTTTTCAGGGAGTAGCAGCACACGTAGTCGTACCCGAATAAATAACTGGAGAAAAATAAAGCCGGGTGCGAGGACGATCTTTTTTCTGAGTTTTCTTCTGGTTCTGAACCGGTTCAGGATATAAAAACAAAAATAGATCAACCCGACGGGTTGCTGATTCAAATTCAATTATCCACATAGAGCTGATAATTCAGCCCAGCAGATTAGTTTCCAGAGCATATTTAACAAGTTCGGCTGTTTTTTTTATGCCAAGTTTGCTCAGAATATTCGCGCGATGATTATTTACCGTATGTTTGCTGATCATCAGCTCATTCGATATTTCAGCCGATGATTTGCCCATACAGATCATTCTGACAATTTCCCTTTCTCTTAATGTAAGAGGACTATCTTCAGTGTCTCCTTTCCTGATTTCCTTTATCGCTTCGGTTATCTGGGGATCAAAATAATTCTCCCCCCTGGTTGTGCGTTTAATTGCCTTGTGTACATCATCTATTCCGGCGGTTTTTAAGAGGTATCCATCTATCCCGGTTGAAAGAGCCTCCATAATATAGTTTTTGTTGTCATACATCGTAAGAATAATTATCCTGGTTTCAGGATATAACTTTTTAATTTCCCTCGACGCCGAGATGCCATCTCTTTCGGGCATTTCAATATCCATCAGGATTATATCGGGAGAATACAATTTGCATAATTCTACTGCTTCCGTTCCATTTTCACCTTCCGCAACAATCTCAATCCTTTCATTTATCTCAAGCGCGCTTCTTAATCCTTCTCTCATCACCTTATGATCATCAACCAGCAGCAAAGAAATTTTTTCCATTATTATCCCTTATTTTCAATTCTTAATATTATTTCGGTCCCTTTTCCGGGAGAAGAATTAATTTGCAGTTGTCCGCCGATTATCTCGGCCCTCTGCATCATATTAATTAAGCCGTAGCTATGATTTTTTCTTTTCTGAACTTCCTCCGGGTTAAAACCTTTCCCGTTATCGCTGATAGAAATAGAGAAGTTTTCACCGGCTGATAATGAAATTTTTACAATTGAGGCTTCAGAGTGTTTCAGGATATTATTTATTATTTCCTGGATAATTCTATAGACCATCATCTCAGTCCTCGATTCCAGATCAGTGCAGCATCCCTCATTCCTGAAATCTACCTTTATACCTCTTTCACGAAGACAGCCTGCAAGGTCTTCAACCGAGGTTGCCAGCCCGTATCTCTCAAGCTCGGGCGGATGCAGATCGTGTATTACATTTCTTAACTCTTTTCCCGCCTTTTTTAACATTTCAAGAGCGTTATCAAGATTTTCATCTTCTTTGCCAAACTTATACCCGAACGCCTCAAGCATAAATTTCGCGCTACCAAGAATCTGCCCCAGATCATCATGAAGCTCCCTTGATATCCTCCTTCTCTCTTTTTCAATACTTTCGAAAACAGCTCTTGATTTCAGCTCCTCATACTGTTTTCTTTCCGATATATCACGGAATATCATAAGGTATCCAGCCGCGGAATTATCCCTGTCTGTAATTACCGAAACAGAGACAAGCAGGTTTCTTTTTTCCCCGTTATCCGAAAACATCGCTTCACCATTCCAGTTTCCTTTTTCCGCAAATTTCTTTTGTAAAAACTCCTTTTCGGAGTTCATGATCTGAATTGCCGTGAATTTTAACAGATCTTTTTTTTCAGGTTCTATGCCCCTCCATTTAAATATCTTTTCAGCCGAATAATTCCAGGTCAAAATCTTAAAATCCAGATCTGTGGATACTATCGCGTCGCTTGCAGTATGAATAAGCTTACGATATTTTTCTTCCGATTTTTTCAGCTCCGAAGTTCTCTCTTTTACTTTTATTTCAAGTTCTCTTGAATGTTTTCTGCCGGTAATATTTGTAATAACAATATGAAAGAAGACTGTGGCAATAAAAGCCGAAACCAGGTAAAACCACCATCTTTTATAAACAGGCAATTTTATTGTGATATTCCCGCTATAAACTATATCGCTCCAGGTTCCCCTCGCATTCTTCATTTTTATTCCAAACCGGTAACCATCCGGCTGGAGATTGCTTATTCTCGCGAAATTTTGCGTGGTGGTAAAACTGTCTGTCACAGTTTCCATATTATTTAATATATATATCATGTAAAGCAGGTTCTCCTCATCAATAAATGAAAAACCTGTGTAATTAATATGAAAACTGTTCTGATTTGATTCCAGGAAAATCTCTTCCTCCAGGGAATATTTTTTGCCTTCATTATCCTCCAGGTAATTTAACTCAAGTTTTGGTTTAACAGAAGAAACCGTATCAAATTCCGGTATATAGCAGGACATACCTTTGTCGGTTCCAATCCACAACCTTCCATTGGGCATCATTTTCGAAGCGTCACGGTTGGTTTCATTGCCCGACATTCCGGTCGATTCGGAATAAGATTTTAACTTTTTTCCATCCCATCTGCTTACTCCGTTAGAGGTGCCAAACCATAAAGAACCGTCAGGACCTTTTTCAATAAAATAAACCGGGTATTTGAAAAAATAATCTCCGAGAGGATATTTTCTCATATACTCCCTGTCGGTATAATATAATCCTTTTCCCGTTCCGGCCAGAATTGTATCGGGTGAAATTTCGCAAACAGAGTAAACATCTGGTTGAGTAAGTTCTTCGGAATGAATAAAATTTACATTGTTTTCCTCAATCATAATTATCCCGTGAGAAATAGTCGGGCAGACAATGGCGCCATCGGAAAGTTCAAATATTTTCCTCACGTAATATATTCCCCAGGCATCCAGTTTGGAATATAACCGAAGTTTACCCGATTTCAATTTGAATAATCCTTTGTTGGCTCCAACCCATACATCCCCCCTGCTGTCTTCAAATATAGAAGTATAATAGAGCTCCTTTGAATGCTCAACCCATTCAAATTTTCCGGAAACGTATACCTTACCCACTCCTCTTTCGGCAGAAACATACCACAAAAAATCAGCTGATGAGGGATACAGATCAAATACTCTTGAAGGAGTGCGCAATAAATATTTTTTCTCAGGGAACTCAATTCTCCTCGGACCCTCGGATGTAAAAAGAGATATACCCCGGTTATGCCCCATCGCCATTTCCCCGGTTTTGAAAAGCTCAATTGCCGTAACTTCATCCTCGAGCAATCCGTTTTCCCTGTAATAATTAAGAAACGGGGTTTTCACAATTTTGTTAACTCCTCTCATGGAGGTAATCCATATATTACCTTCATAGTCGGGAGATACCCCGGTGGCTCCATCCGAAATTAAACCATTTCGGCTGTTCAAAATTTCAATTGAGTTTATTTTTCTGTCGATAAAATAGATAACAGACTGGTTGCCCAGAAATATTCTGTCGTTGTCATCATAGAGGAAATACCTGTTAAAACCTTTAACTTCGGGAAATTCAATATTACTGTTTACCATCAGAAACCGGTCATTACGTATAAAACCGAGCCACTTCCCGCCAACTATCCAAAGCCGCTTTTCCATGCCGCGATTTTCCGCTTTTACAAAAAGTAACTTGCCGGGGGGAATAATGTTATTATCTCTTAAATCAGATATGTTCAGATCAAAATCAATCAGTGATACCCCGTTCAGGGTTGAAGCATAGATATAATTTTCATCTGATGAAAGATAGTTAACATAGTTTCCTTTTAATCCTTCTCGAAATGTCAGTCTTTTCCACTTTCCGTTCTTAAAAACCTCAACACCATAATGTGAACCGGTGGCTAATATCGTCTCGCCATTTTTTTCAAGGATTGCCATGCGGCTGAAGGAATATTTTTCATAATCATCCGGGATATCAATTAAAATCTGTGTAAGTCTTTTTGCTGAAATTTTTAACAGGGGATGTTTTTTTGAATTGGGAAGCGCGTAAATATCACCCGACCGGGAAAGAACAAGCTGTATATAGTGAATATCTTTTTGTTTATCCCCTGTGTTATATTTTTCCCATGAGCTGCCGTCGTAGGTGATGATACCCCCCGCTGAGGCAAACCAGAGCAGGCCTGTTGAATCCTGAATTACATCATATATTTCCTGGCTCGGCATGCCATCTTTTAAATTATAGGCGCTTACCTCAAAACTCTGGGCAGATAAAGGAACAGAAAAAAGGGAAATTATCAAACAATAGTGATATATTATTCGTCTAAGATTTATGAACATACAGAGAAAAACTTTGAATTATAATTTTTTTTCAGAAAATATCGTCAGTAAAGATAAGAGGGATTCAGTTAAAATTAAACAGTTAACGGAAGAATAATTTTATGGCCCGTCAGAATCCAATAAAAAGAATTTTTGATCTCTATACCAGTGATTTAAGTATGCAGGAAATTGAAAGGCTGATTAAACGTGACGCGGCCGAGGTTTACGATTTTTTCGCTTCTGATATTCCAAAACCGGATACGACAAAAAACAAACTGGTAAGAGCCCTGATTTTTGTACGCAGCCTGTTTAACGCCTTTATCCTGAAGCTGACCCCCGGGCGAAGAATTGTTTATCTTATTTCGCTGATCATATTTTTTCTCGGTTTCGTTCAGGGAATCGGGAGTTACGTGATTGTAGCGTTTATTTTGCTTAACGGCCTTCTCGCTTTTGAGCTTGCCGATAAACTTACCGTTAAAGATGATCTTGAACTTGCCAGGCAGATCCAGTCGAAGCTTATGCCCGACAAGGTAAGAAACGAAGGTGTTTATAATATTGCCACAATGTATGAAGCGGCACGTGAAGTCGGGGGCGATTATTTTGATATCGTTCCCTCGGATAAAGGAAAATATAAAAGTTATCTCATAATCGGCGATATTTCAGGCAAAGGTCTTTCGGCAGCATTATATATGATGAGAGTGCAGGCCTTCATTCACTGCCTCATCAATACCTATGAATCACCCAAAGATATTGTGATTAACCTGAATAATTATTTTTCCAAAAATTTAAGAAGCGGCCATTTCCTTACTCTCGCCGGCGCCGGTATTGAGGAGGATGGCAATATGACAATCTTCAGAGCGGGCCATACCCCGGTCCTTCATTATGTAAACAGCAAAGATGAATTCCAGGAAATAAATCCCAAAGGTATGGGACTCGGGCTGAACAACAAGGGAATCTTCGAATCAACGATCGAAGAGGTAAACTTAAAACCGGACCAGGGAGATATCCTCCTTTTTTATACAGACGGTCTGACCGAAACAATGAATGAACAGAAAAAACAATACGGATTAAACAGACTGAAAAGAATAATAAGTGATAACCGTGAGGAGAGCGCCACCTATATAAAAGAGAAAATTCACAATTCTTTAACCGCTTTCAGAGGAAACTCCCCCTATTTTGACGATATTACACTGGTGATCCTGAAAGTGAAATAAATCCGGAATCTCTGATTTTTTTGACAGTTGAGCACCCCGGCGTTGTTTCTTTCGGGTATGGGAAAACGAAACGGATACATAAAATTTGCGCGCCTGATATATGATCTGAATATTAACAACCCCGCAATATTCCCTTTGTGCCTCGTGGTTAAAATCCCTTCATTATATCCATTACTCCTCAAAAATAACAAACTCCTCTTCGGAGGGGCGGAGTTCATCATACATTCTCTTTAAAGCGTTAAAGCCGGTTTCATTTCCCCTTGCCGCCGCTTTCCTGTATAATCTGGAGGCTTTTCCTTTATGTTGTTTTACCACCACTCCGTTTTCGTAACAATAGGCAAGAGTAAGTGAGGCCAGAACGGAGCCCGCGTCTGATGCATTTGTCAGCAGCCGGACCGCGGCAGCGGCATCTGCGTCAGTTCTGTTCTGTTTAATTATTTCGGCGGCAAGCCTGATTTCCGCCTCCCGGCTTCCCATCATCGCCGCATGCTTTAACAACCGCAGCGATTTCTCTTCATCCTTTTCCACCAGGTCTCCCTGGTAATAGAGAAGGCCGAGCGCTATAATTGAGGGAACATGATCCCGTTTAACCGCTTTTTCAAACATCCCGAGCGCCGACTCATCAGTTATCCGCGGCGCAAGTCCCAAAGCGGAAAGACTCGCCAATACATACAGCGCGTCAGGATTTTCCTCCTTCAATCCCCGTTTCAGCTCTTCAACAAATTCCTCATTATTCGAAAGCCTGAGCAGTTCACCCGCTCCCTTACTGTTTCCCAGTCTGAGAGCCCTGAGATAATAAACGGCGCTTTTGATGCTTTCAGAGTTTATCTTTTCTTCCGGTTCAATAAGTTTCCCTTTTAATAAAAGAGCTTCGGGACTTCCCGCCTCAGCGGCAAAATTTATTATTCCTGTTATCGTTGTATCGGTTACATCCGATTTAACTACCTCATCGCTGAGTCCGACTTTCGACTGAACCTTCTCCTTTCCCTGTTTTTCGAGAGTTTCAATAACATCTTGCCCTGAAAGCTCTGATGTGTCATCATCAAACTGAAAAAAATCGAGTTCCACAAGTTCATCAGATAGTGTTTCAGATTCAGCCGATTTATAATAGATAAGATTTTCGTTTGTTTCTTTGGTCATACTTGAATCAGGGATGTAGCTTACTCCTCTTTCCTCAAGTTCCTTTATCGTTCTAAGAGCGTCTTCATTCCCCTGGTCGGCGGCTTTTTTTATCCAGTAATATGCCCTGTTCATATTTTTATTTACCACCAGGTTATCGGTAAAAAACAATCCGAAAATATACTGGCCGTCCGACATGCCGCTTTCCGCCGATAACCTGAAATTTTTATAAGCTCTGAACGGATCCCACTCAACCCCTGTTCCGCTGTTCAATAAAATAGCGAAGTTGAATAAAGCGGATGTTACTCCCTGCGCCGCCGATTTTTTTATCCAGTTTATCGCGGCGCTGGTGTCTGGCGAGAATCCTTTACCCATTAGGTAGCGGAGCCCCAGTTCATGCTGGGCAAAGGGATCGCCCTGCTGCGCTTCTTTTACCAGAATATATCCATTAATAAGCGGATAGGATGGATGTTTTGGTTTTACAAGGGGTAATTTTGGCCTTATGCGTGTGTCTTTAAATGCCTGGCTTTTCAGAGTGTCCTGCGCGCTGGTGAAACCAAAGGAAATAAGCAGGATAATTAAAGTGAATATTTTCACATTTTTTCCGGAAATTACTTCGTCAAAGATTTAATAAGTGTATACTCATTTTTCCCACCCCCGGAGAGGTATTTTGTCTCGGTCATAAGTTTATCAATGATATATAATCCCATGCCGCTTTCAGGCAAAGAATCGATATCTTTGAAATCTATCTTTAGTTCAGGTTTTTTAAAATTTGTTCTCTGCTTACCTTCATCAAACATTTTTATCTCAACTTTTTCCTTCGTAATTCTAAGGACTATATCAATGGTTTTGCCCGGTTGTTCACCATAAGCATGTTTTATAATATTGTTTAATGACTCATGCAGACTCAGTTCAATATCATCACAAATTCTGCTGGTGATATTATTCTCTTTGAGAATCGACCTGATCTGGCTATTTAATGTCCCCACATCACTATAGCTGGCCGGAATTGTAAATTTTTCTTCTAACACGTAGCTGATTTTTTTAAAGGAAATATAAAACCAAATCCTCAATACATGCAAACTATATTGTATCAGCAAAACAATTTTATTCATTTTTTATTACAACAATAAAGCCTGTAATGTTTCAAACGACCAAAAATTACGGCATGACGGGTCCTGATCGGGGCAAGTTTTCATTGCTCTTTTGTATGATTGCCCCGTCAGAGGCAAAATATTGGCAGAAAAAGAGTATGAATAACCCCGGCCTTCAGGCCGGGGCCCCTGTGGAAAGCCGATACCCAAAAAGGGCTTTAGCCCAAAGAACGGTTGGTGGGAAGATAAAAGTATGTGTATGCTCCAACCCCGCCATTGTCTGAATCATGATTAAGAATTACCAGATTATAAGCATTGCTGATTCCGCAATCGGTTTTTCGTTTTCCGGGGGTAAATTCCACGCAAAGGCCGCAAAAGGAAAAGTAAACGCAAAGCCCGCAAAGAAGAACAGGTTTAACATGACTTTATAGATAAACAGGATAAGGAATCGGTATCACTATCGGGTTCGCTATCGTTTTTTGTTTTTCCCCAGGTTATTAAAGTTCCGCGGAAAAAACTGCCGCATTCCGAAGTCCCTCGTGTCCCACTTGTCCCCCTGAACGTGGCAAAAACCTCACGCCAAGCCGTCATTGTCTGAACCATGATTTAAGAATTTATGTATTGCATGATTATTTTTCAGTATCGGTATTAAAAAATCATAGTAAGAGTAGGAGTATGATGGCCGGATAGATGACGGCGGCGGGGTTGTTCATTTTGTCCTGGGGGTGGGATTACGATTACGATTAAGATTACGATTATGATGTTTAAAGATATCAAGCTAATATAAAATTGAGTTTTAAATAACCCCGCGCCTTCAGGCCGGGGACTCTGTTAAGATTTTTATTGCTCCCGGAAAGAAGAAATATCATTTACTCCCCCGATTATTATTAATTTTTCCTACAGACTGTTTAAACTAATTTTTATATTAGATTGTCTAAATTGCAAACGAAAAAGTGAATGCCGGAAGATAAAGATTTTGACTTAATACGGAAGTTTCTTGAAGGTGATGAATCAGCCTTTAACAGACTGGCAATGTTACACCAGAAAAATATTTACTGGCACGCCAGGAGGATGCTCGGCAGTCACATGGAAGCAGATGAGGTAACACAGGAAGTTCTGATTGTTCTTTATCAAAAGCTGAAAACTTTCAAGTTCGATTCTAAACTTTCTACCTGGATATACAAAATAACATCAACCAGGAGTCTGAACGCGATAAGAAAACGTGATGTCAGAAGGTTTTTTTCGATTGAGGATAGTGAAGCGCTTAATCTGAAATCGGGGAATGATATTGTGAAGGAACTTGATGAAAAAGAAAAGCTCGAACAGCTCAATGAAGTTTTACAAATGCTTCCGGTAAAACAGAGAGAAGTGTTCATATTAAAAAATTTTGACGGCCTTACCTATGAGGAAATATCAAAAATCACAGGAAAAAGTGTCGGAGGCCTTAAGGCCAATTATTATCACGCGATAAAAAAGTAACGGAGCTTATAGATGGACTACAGGGATAAAATAGCAAGATACCTTGCCGGACTGATGGAAGAAGGGGAAGAGAAAAACTTCAGGGAAGAACTGAAGAACAACAACCTGTTGTCAGGGCAATTTAACAAAATGGAAAACCAGCTTAAGAATTTTGAAGCGGTATCAAAACCTGTAGATGAAGATCCCTACTTCAATAATCTTGTGCCTAAAGTCAGGGAGAGGCTTCAGAAAGAGAAAAAACCATTCAGAGCTTCTGTTCTCGCTCCGGTTTTTTCGGCCGCTTTTATAATTTTGACAGGCATTTTTGTACTAAGGTCGCCCGGCGTCGAAGAAATGAATATTCTTTCGGAAGATGAAATAGCGTCCCTTATCGGTAGTGAGCTTAATGAAACCGAAACAAAATCACTTGAGATTCTTTTTCACACCGAAAAGTGGAATTACAACGATGATGAAAGTTTTGCCTCTCTCGATCTGAACAGCGAATTCCTCGGGAATTCTGTTAGTCCCGATAATTATTATAATATCAACGACTATATTTCGGGTCAGGAAATGTACAGGTATATTGAAGAAATGCCCGATGAAGAGTTTGAAAAAATATATAATACAATCCTTGAAAAAAGATTCTATAGGTGAGTAAAATGAAAGTTTTCATCATTACAGCCATGATGCTGTTTTTATCGACAACAATATTTTCTCAATTTGAACCGGACGGACCCCCCTATGGCAGAGGAAGAGGCCGGGCAATGAAGAATGACAGGATAGAGCAGCTTGAAAAAATCAAACTTATCGAAGCTCTCGACCTCGATGAAGCCACCATGCTTAAATTTTTCGCAAGAAGAAACGCTCACAGGGAGGAGGTAAAGAAAATATTTGAACGAAGGGACAGTCTTTATCATCTGCTCGATGACAAAATAATGGAAGGTGAAATAGACGCTTCAGGTCCCGAGGCTGACAAAATTGTACAGCAGCTTCTTGGCTTAGAAGAGGAAGCAGTGAAGCAGCGTAGTTTATTTATTAACTCCCTCGGTGATATTCTTAATAAAGAACAAATCGTCAAATTTATCCTTTTCGAGCATAAATTTCGCCACGAAATGAGAAAATTTATGTGGGGCCGCAGGGGAAATATGGAGAGATAA
>CAXXGF010000009.1:0-7196 GCA_963677445.2 Melioribacteraceae bacterium
TTATCAGGCAAATATTACCCGCGACGCTGAAGGCGTCGAATATTAACAACCCGCAAAAAATCATATCCGGGGAATAACATTTTTTCTGTACATGAGAGTTATATTCGATCCTGTCAGGGCCGTGGTTTCATCTGTTTTTCACTTTACCCCGGACTGCTCTCTTCTTTCGCCGCCCTGGGCTATTCATGTTGAATCCCTTTTGGAAAAATCTGACAGGCAAAAAAGAAAGTCAGATAGGTGATTCAATCATCCAGATATTCCAACTGCTCCTTAACATACTTAATATATCTTTCCTTTTTGAACTGATACCACTTTTCCCTGTATTCTCCCCATCCGCTGATAATGTCCTTAAAATTTCTGAATGGTTTAACCAGACTTATCCCTAATTCCAATTGATCTTTGAGCTTTTCATTATCAACAGTATCGACAAAATCGCGGATAACCGAAAATGATTCCCTCGAATCCATCTTTTCAAAGATGATGAATTTATCAATATTTTCATCAATTTCATTGAATTGATCCGCCCACATTTCCTCATCCATAGGACCATCGCCATAAAAATCAGGGACTGATGTTTTTTCCATTGTTTCTTTGTTCAGGTAAATTTTTAATCCGCAGTCCAGTTCATCAGCAATTTCTTCAATTAATTTTTGTGGTAATTCCATATCTGTTTCTCCAAAGTTGTAAACATGATATTTTTAGCGCCGATATCAGTTCAAAATCATGCGGTTATAAAATCACAACAAACTGATACTGAACAGATTTTAATTTAACTTATGGTGGGTAAAATGTCAAAAGAACTGTTGAATTTTCATAATTATCCTTTTGCTGATCTCAATCTGCTGTAATAGAAAAATTGGCAGGTAAATTCAATCATAAAGAGCGACAAACCAGTTACCTGTAAAATTATTATCAACCTTTGATTCAGTAATAAAAAGTGTATCCGAATTTTCAATTATCGAATGAATAATCAAATTCCACCCTTTATAATGATGTCTGTTGTTTTTGGAAATAATTTTTTTTGTCTGATCCCCGCTTATACAATCCCCACTTACTATAAAGCCTTTATCAGAGTAGAGTAAACCTGTTACGTAACTACCACCCAAAGAATCTTCGTTCAATGGTTTTTCTGAACAATACATGTATCCAATTTTAAAATTGTTCTTATAAAGTATATAGGATGAATGCAAATAAACCATCGCGGTATTGTCACTAATTTCAATTCCGGTACAAACAGGATAGTATTGGAGCATACTATCAGGAGGTTTAGCAAGGCCAATAAAGAATCTTCCATCCTTATTAATTACTCCGGACGATACAACCACAATTGAGTCTCCATCAGGCCTGATGCTATGTATCCGGTTCATCCTTATTTCCACACTATCTCCAAGATTATAATTTTGAATCTGTCCCTCAAGCGCTCTTAATGAAAATTCATTGACTTCCGGTTCCATTGAAGAATCTGAACAACTTTGCAGTACCAAGATCAAACACAAAATTAATACTATAAATCTCATAATTCCATCTCAAATTATTATTATATCAATAACGCTAAATTAAGCGTAATATATAGGTCTTCACTTCTGATATATTTCCTAAGCTGGCAAAGCCAGAACCAAAAAGAAAATCAAAAAAACGTTCTCGTTCTCGTAATCGTGCCCGGTTTTATTTTTCTATGACGAATTTTTCGAGTACGATAACGAGTACCTGTCCCATGAATACGAGTACGACTATTTAAATCAATTTACTTTATTCAATATTATGCCATAAAATGCAAGAAAATAATTGTTAAGTTTCTCAAAAAATTCTAAGAATTTTCCTCTATTTTTACAGCAGGTGCGATACCCCGGATGTATTTCTTCATTCATAATTATAAAAAAATTTTGAATAACCCACAATGTAGAAATTCATTCCGTACTAATAAGCAAATCAATACATCCAATCAGTATAAAGCGCTTTGTCCATCCAGGGGAATTTAATATTATTGTAACTCCAGGGTAGGCTATTCAGTAAAACATCATAGGCTTTGTGTTCAACTTTCAGGCAATACCGTTCCTCTTTCTCCTCAAGCCTTCCTTCCCTGATGAAAAAGGAGCTCCTGAGCCCCTCGATTGTAGTCTGTTTGAGCGCCCCCCAATTTTCTATCATTGATTTAAGCATACTCCCCACCAGTTCCTTATCCTCATCCGAAATGGCAGCTTTATCCTTTACCGGCTCAGATAAATCTGTTCCGCACAATAATTTGCAAAACATAAGTTGTGTATCATCAGCGCAGGCATTGCCTGTGCTTACATACTCAAGAAGCAGCACAGCTTTTTTCCTGCAATTATCATCGATAAAATTATTGCCTTTTGTATATCCGCACTTTTGAAATAATGTCGGCAGAAATGGATTCGCCAGGATAATCCCCGCGTTGAAGATAAAAAAAGGCTCAATAAGCTGTGAATTATTCTCACACATAAAACCTCCTGATTAGCAAGAAAAAGTGAAAGATTTTTTGTACCATACTGTGCCTTCGTAATAAAACAACTTTTCCTTTTGCGAATTCCAGTCACCCGGTACAAAAATTGAATCGGAGCTGTCGAAGTCATATTCAAGCAGATCAGATTTGTTTTCAGGTTTGCTGTTCGTAAAATAAGCGCCGCGGTCCGGATTCTCAAACTCGTCGAATGCTTCATAGCGGTAATTATAATAGCCGTTTTCATAAGGATCGACGATATAGCGCCAATGGCCGTTTAAAGACAGGGAGCTTCGGTTATAAACGTTGATTATCAATTTTTCCTGCCCGTAAATTTGAGAGGAAATAAGAAGCGCGGTAATTACCAATAACAGATTCTTTTTCAACTTTACTCCGTGGATTGTTACAAACCTGATTTATCCATTTTTTCCCTTTCATATTCCCCATCCTCACCAGGATACCTCAGCCTCACCTCATATTTGCCCGTTTCTTTTGCCATCAGCCAGATCAGGCTCTGTTCGGCTGGCATTACATCCGGCAGATTATTATAAACAGGGTCCTTAACCGCTTCGGTATAATTGATTATCTCCCATCCTTCCCGTTCAAATTTTTCAATCAGATCATCTAAAAATAGAGCGGAAGTAAGGTTAAAATGCAACAATAAGGTATGGCAAATCTGGCGGCCATTTATTTCCACAGAAAGATCATTATAATATTTTGCCCGGTCCAAAATATGATCAAGATAATACTCCCGAAAACCTGAGATATCCATCCCCGGGTCTTTTTTCATCTGTCTGATCATGCGGCTGTTTATATACCAGTCGGAGGCGTCGATAGTAATCCATCCCTGCCGGAAGCCCCGTTCCTCCAGGAAAGTCCTCATACTGTCCCGGCTCTCACGGGTCGCGCCGCTTTTCAGGTATGGAAAACGAAATAATTGACTGTAATTCCCGAAACCATTTATCAGGGCATCACATTTTTTTATATCATTCGAGAATCGGGTGAAATCTATCGAGGGATTATTGTAGTTATAGTGACTATATGTGTGATTGGCTATAATGTGCCCCTCTTCATCCCAATTTTTCAGCAATTCTTTTCCTTCCTCATTATCCAAACCTTTACCCTTAACATACCACACTGCCTGAAGCCCGCGCGCTTTTAATTGCCGCCGGATCATGGCATTCCATTCCTCATCTGTATAGGATAAAACATCCTTTGTGCTCCCGTCATCAAAAGAAAACGCCACCTTCGGTTTTTCTTTCGTAACCCGCCCGGGTCCGCATGAAAAAACTATCACAAAAATAAGTAAACAAATTAAAACCCGGTTTCTTCTCATAGCTATTTTTTATTAAGAATTATTTTCCAGAAAATTGATATCAAACTTACAAAAATATTCGAAATCGATTAATTAACCACAAGGTACACAAGGAGGGCGCAAAGAGCACGCATGAGCAACTATCTATCCCCGCCAATATCTGAACCATGATTAAAGGATTTAAGGATTGCCTGGTTAAAAGCGCTGTCGGGTTCGCAATCGGTTTTTTGTTTCCCGGGGGTAAAGTCCACGCAAAGTCCGCGAAAGGAAAAGTAAACGCAAAGCCCGCAAAGAAGAACAGGATTTACAGGATTGTACAGATAAACAGGATAAAAACAGGTATCGATACGCTAATATTTTTTCATTCATCATTTTTTTCCGCCGAAGCTGATTTTTTGCGCAGGAGAGCATAATTCACCATTCATCATTAATTACTCCATTGTTAATTGTACAATATTTTATTATTTTGCGTATGATTGATTGTTTTCGGGGTAATAAGCGAATTGATT
This sequence comes from Melioribacteraceae bacterium, assembly GCA_963677445.2. Taxonomy (GTDB): domain Bacteria; phylum Bacteroidota; class Ignavibacteria; order Ignavibacteriales; family Melioribacteraceae. Next base: position 4,283 of record CAXXGF010000009.1, read on the forward strand.
AGCCAAGGATTATTTTTTTACGATTTTGATTAAGTATAATTTCATTCAGGACAAGAAAGAGAAATAGTATTAATAACGAAAAATTTTGAGATAACAGAGAAAAACAGAAAGTAATGAGAATTGAAAAAATCACTGAAAACAAAAAACAATACCTCGATTTACTGCTGTTAGCGGATGAGCAGGAGGATATGATTGACCGCTATCTGGAAAGTGGCGATATGTTCGCGCTATATGATGATGATTTAAAAACTGTTTGTGTTGTCGCGGCGGCAGACAAAGAGACCTGCGAATTGAAAAATATTGCGACATACGAGAAATACCAGGGCAATGGATACGCCAGGGCAATGATAAAATATATTTCCAATTATTACAAAAACAGCTATAAAACAATGCTCGTCGGGACAGGAGAAACTCCGAAAATATTGTCATTTTATGAAAGCTGCGGATTTGAAATATCTCATTTAATCAGGAATTTTTTTACCGATAATTATGATCACCCGATGTTTGAAGAAGGAATACAACTTATAAATATGGTTTACCTGAAGAAAAAATTATAGATGTCTGCTGCTGTCAAGCGGACTTTTACCATATAGGCGACTTAATAATAATATTCTTGCTTTTTATGGCAGAATATTGAATTGAGTAAATTGATTTAAATAGTCGTACTCGAAAAATTCGCCATAAAAAAAGCCGAGTACGAGTACGATTACGAGAACGAGAACGTTTTTTTCTGAATTTCTTTTTTGGTTCTGGCTTTGTCAGCTTAGGTATTAGTGATAGTGCAGGCTTTTCAGCATGCGTCATACGCAAACAAGGCGACTTTTTAACATGGTAACTCCGGTTATCTGACACTACCAAATAACAAACCGTTATTTTTCACGCGGGAATTTTGCAAAAATGATATTTAATACATTATGTCAAAAGTAAAAAGAAAAGTGATCACTGAAAGTATAATTACTTTTATATTTTTCAGTGTGATAGGATTTGTTTTATGGCAGACGCAGGGCCATTCTTTCTTTCTATACAATTTTGTATATATTGGTTTCGCGGCTGCTTTTGGTGAATTGCTTTTTGGTGTTCTTCCCCGTGAGAAAAAGGTAATCGGAAGAAAGATCAGTCAATTAATGATTGGTTTATATATGCTCGGGGTCCTCGGTTTTCTTGGAAGAGAAAATATGCAGATTGAGGGATTTTTCTTTTACCTGCTTGCCGGGGTTTTTTCCGGACCGGTATTGCATTACCTGATCGCCAAAATTGGAGGAACATTTTTATTCGGAAGAGGCTGGTGCGGCTGGGCCTGCTGGACAACAATGGTCACCGATTTTTTCCCCTGGATGAAACCACAAAACGCCAGATTAAAATACTTTGGCATTTTTCGTTACGTTCACTTTTTTGTGATAATGGCTTTAATTTTGTTTTTGTGGTATGGTGCGGAAATGAAGGACTTTGATAAACATTCTGTCATAGAATTAAACTGGCTGATAATTGGAAACCTGGCCTACTTCTTAATCGCTATTGTTCTGACGATTGTTTTAAAGGACAACAGAGCATTTTGTAAATATGTCTGTCCTATACCTGTTTTAATGAAGGTTGGATCACCTTTTTCTATATGGAAAATTCAAATAAATAAGGAGGACTGCCTTGAATGCGGACTTTGTGAAGAGAATTGCCCAATGAATATTAAGTTGCTGACTTATATGAAAAACAACCAAAGGGTATTGTCATCCGAATGTATATCCTGTCAGCAATGCGTCAATATTTGTCCTGAAAACGCTGTCAAATATACAAAAGGATATGACTTTGGATTTAAAGAACACATCAACTTTCTTGAGAGAAAATAAATAAACGTTTTTGTATTGATCTTAAAATCCATAAGGCCCCGGGATATCATTATTTTGGTAATAAAGAATCAATTCGGGGAACTTGCCGTCCGAGAACGGTTATTAATAAAAATCTCACGCGAAGCCGCAAAGAGGCAAAGAAAAAAAGGACAGGATTACGGGAACTGTGTTTGAAAGGAACAAATCGATTCGTACCATAAAGAATATGTGAAAAAGTCAACGATTTATTAACCAAACTACCCTATGTTAATATTTTCTTATTCTGCAACGTTTGAATAAACCGTGTCGGCTATGAAAACAATGACTTCGCTATTTAAAGTGTTGCTTTTACAGGTAAATATATTTAGTTTATTACTGTTAAATCGTATGGTGGTTTATATGAATAAAGCAATAGTGGAAAAAATGATTCTCGAAGAAACGAAATCCTTACCTTCAGAAACCCTTGATGAAATCCTCGATTTTATCAAGTTTAAAAAAATGAAGGCATTGGAAAAAAAATCTTTTGAGAAAAATATAAAACAAGAGTTAGTTGATCTTGGTGAAATATCGTTAATTCATCTGGAAGAAGAATTCTCAGACTATAAAGAGCGATATCCTCGTGAGCAGTGATTACGTTGTTGATACAATGGCGGTGGTTTTAAGACTTGAGAAAAGGAGATTAAGCCAAAAGGTAAAAGCGATTTTCGAGGAAGTTGAGAAGGGTAAAGTAACACTTCTAATTCCGGCAATGGTGTTAGCTGAAATTGGCTATTTGTCGGAAAGAAAAAGAATTGATACGAATCTCCAGGAGGTTAAAGATTATTGTAAGAAGTATTCTTCTGTCCATGTTGAAGCGATAATTGAAGAAATCATTCATAAGAGTTTTGAAATTGATGATATTCCTGAATTGCATGATCGGATCATTGCCGGCACAGCTTACACGAAGAATCTAAAGCTTATAACAAACGATCAAATGATAGCTGACTCTAAGCATGTTAACACTATCTGGTAAAATGTGAATCATTTACGATAATTAGATATTTCATATTTGGCGAATTACTCTGACCTTCATCCCCAAACTATTTTTAGTCAGG
>CAXXGF010000010.1:0-139390 GCA_963677445.2 Melioribacteraceae bacterium
GTTTTCGCGCGTTTTTTTCATTAAGGCAGTTTACAGGATACATTTTGGCATGTGAACATTTTGTCACGCGGGTTGTTATCAGCAAATGAAGCGATGAACATTTTCTCAGCGCCGGGTAAATGTTATTCAGATCGTCAAAATCATTGGCGTTGTCTATCACAAGGAGACTTGGTTTCCGGAGTGTTAATAACTCACGCAGAATCAATTCAATTTTTTGACCAGCCTTTATATTATCATCAAATGTTAATTGCAGCTCAAAGGCCAGCGGCAATAAAGCGTCCTCAATGTTTTCTTCAACGGCAATCCAGGTAAGATGTGAATAAGATTCCAGATATTTGTGGTAATAAGCCGAAGCCACCGTAGTTTTACCAATGCCTCCCTCGCCGTTAACCAGCAGCAGGAAGTTATCGTTATCAGATAATATTTTGTTTATTTCAGTGATATCGTTATCGCGGCCGATAAATATTTCAGGATTTACCGGAACAGCCCCCATCAGTTTTTTTATCCTTTTTTCGCCGTAATTGATATAAGCATTTTCTGCTTTTTCAAAAATACCGATTTATCACCAAGAGTAATGTCTCTTTTTAAATCCGTCATTTTAAGCGCCTCATTGAATGTTTATTGTCACGTTACCCGAATTTTCAAAATATGAACTTTTATCTCCTATTTTTATATTTCTGCCGTTTTTTGTTTCGCTCCCGACAAATTCAAATTTATCAAAACGGTTTAACAGAAGCCGGTCGAGTTCTTTATTGAACTGGTTCCAAAGGTTATCGAAGCCTGAATAGAAGGAGTAAAAATGCCCCAGCTTATTCAGTTCATTCTGAAATAATACCAGGCTTTTATCGCCACTTTCCTCTAAATTCCTGAAGTAGGTAAAAATAAAAGGTTTTTGAGCGCTTTGAAAGAATCCGAAAGCATTTTCAAATTCTTCGGCGGTATACATTCCCACCTTACTGGCGGCAAGCAATACAAACAAATCGGCTTCTTTTATTTTTTTATTATATTCATCCTGCGAACGGTTTTTTGACATTCGCGCTGTGAGATCTTCCCAGATATCGAGGTGTAAAAATATATCCTTTTCAAACCATGCTTTGCATTTACGATAAACCTCGATCTCAAATTTTACCCGTTCAACTTTCAGTTCATTGGATGAAGCTAAAAATATTCTGATTCTTTTCATACGAGAGTTAAAGTATAGGTCTAATAATTTAATTATAAATATGCTTATAATAACAAATAATCGGATTAAGAGCAATTGATTTTAGAATTATTTAATGAAGTCTAATTGAAGAAAAAAATGAGAGTAAGAGAAGGAGTAAGAGTATGAATTTAGTTTGGTGATTATTTGGATTGTGTTCTGTTTTTTCTGGGTTGGGGATTACGATTACGATTAAGATTACGATTATGATTATTTAGCAGATTCTGGGGAATTGTTCGCCGGAGAGCATATCGAGGATTCGGTTGGTGCCATATTGGGTATGCAGTACAACTTTACCGGGATGATTTTCAGTTACTTCACCTATGATCGCGGCATCTTTACCGTTTTCATTTTGTTTTAGTATTTCAAGGGCTTTATCGGCGGAGGCGGATGAAACAAAAATAACCGCTTTACCTTCATTCGCGGCGTAAAAGGGATCGAGACCAAGTATCTCAAAAATGGCGTTTACCTGTTGTTTTACAGGCACAGATTTTTCATCAATGCTGATACCGAAAGTTTTATCGGTCACAATTTCATTTAATACGGAAGAAAGACCTCCCCTTGTGGGATCGCGCATCATTTTTATTCCGCCGCAATTATCGATAAGGGGCAGGATAAGTTTTGTTAACGGGGCTGAATCGCTTATAATATCAGACTCGAAATTAAATTTTTCCCTCGCGGAAAGAACAGCCGCTGTATGATCCCCGATACTGCCGGTAATAATTATTTTATCACCCGCTGCGATGTTATCCGCCGAGATGTTTATACCGGGTCTCACAGCTCCGAGTCCGGTTGTGTTAATAAAAATTTTATCACATTTTCCTTTTTCCACCACTTTTGTGTCGCCGGTTACGATTTTAACTCCGGCATTATCGGCCGCTTCTTTAATTGAAAGACAGATTTTAGCCAGGGAATTAAAATCAAATCCCTCTTCGATAATAAAGGCGAGGGATATATAAAGCGGTTCGGCGCCGCACATTAATATGTCATTCACAGTTCCGTGGATTGAAAGGCTGCCGATATTCCCACCCGGGAAAAAAAAAGGATCAATTACGTAAGAATCGGTTGTGAGAGCGGCTCTTCTTCCCGGAATTGGCACTACCGCGCCATCATGCATCTTTTCGAGGTACTCATTGCCGAATGCCGGAATGAATACTTTTTCTATAAGTTCCCTGCTCTTTTTACCGCCGCCGCCATGAGCGATCGAAATTATTCCCGGATTTTCATAAGGGAGGGGACAATTAAAAAAATGTTCTCTTTTTTTATCCATCCGCCTCTTCTCCGCTAAAATAAAGTGAGTAGGCTGAGCAGGCTCCTTCCGCCGAAACCATCGGAGCTCCCAGCGGGTGATCGGGTGTACAGCCTTTCATATATTCAGGGCATTCGGGAGGTTTTTTTCTCCCGGTTAATATTTCTCCGGAAATACACATCGTTTTATTATCGGATATTTTTTCATTAATGTTAAATTTCAAACCGGCGTCCAGCCGGGAATATTTCTCTTTTAACGCGAGCCCGCTTGCCGGTATTGTACCGATTCCTCTCCATTCACGGTCCGTTTTTTCAAAAATATCATCCATCAGTTTCAGGGCGGCAATGTTTCCCTCTCTCTTAATTACCCTGCTGTACTGGTTTTCTGTATTATATCTCTTCTTCTCAATTTGTTGAAGGCACATCAAAACACCTTGTAGAAGATCGGCGGGTTCAAATCCGGTCGCGACAATAGGGATTTTATACCCGGCTGAGATTTTTTCATATTCCATTAATCCTGTAATCGCGCACACATGCCCCGCGGCAAGGAAAGCATGAATATTTCCCGATCCGTTATTCAGTACAAATTCCAGCGCCGGGGGCACCAGAAATATAGATACTAACGCGGAAAGATTGGGTATATTGAGTTCAGCGGCTTTTTTTACAAGTGAAGCTGTCATGGGCGCTGTAGTCTCAAATCCTATACCGAACCAAACGATTTCCTTTTGTTTATTATCCGCCGCAATTTTTATCGCTTCCATCGGGCTGTAAACAATTTTTATCTCCGCTCCATTCGCGCGCGCTTCCAAAAGGCTTCCGGCGGGGGAGGGAACCCGGAGCATATCGCCGAATGAAACAAGTATAACATTTTTTTTCAATGATAATTTTATCGCGCTCTCTATTGTACTTTCGGGGGTAACACACACAGGGCAGCCGGGTCCGTGAATGAAGCTGACATTCCGGGGGAGTAAATCCTGCAGCGCGTATTTTAATATTGTGTGAGTCTGTCCTCCGCAAACTTCCATAATATTCACAGGGGGGCCAGCATATTTATCTGTCTTTTTTTTAAGCGCCTCTATGAGCTCCTCTTTTCTGAACTCTGCCAGGTATTTCATTTTTTCATCTCTTTGATGATCTGTTCTTCAACCTCCAGAACTGATCTGATAGTTTCCTCCGCCTCCTTTTCATCAACCCTGCTAATGGCGAACCCGGCGTGTACCATCACATATTCGCCCGGTTTAAGGTCTGGCAGCCAGTCGGTATAAATTTCTTTTATAACTCCGCCAAAACTTGCTTTCGCTTTTATCCCTGTATCATCGGGATTATAAATCTCAATTATTTTTCCCGGTATCGCGAGACACATTTTTATACCTCCCAGCCATTAAGTTTTGCCGCTATTTGTCCAAATGATATTCCGCCGTCATTCGGGGGAATATTTCGGTTGAGATATACTCTGAAACCATTTTGTTCGAGCAGTTTTTTCGCTTTGGTGACGAGACGGAAGTTCTGAAAACAACCACCGCTGAAAAGAACATTTTCACTGCCGCAAATGAAACTGATATCCAGTATCAGGTGAGCCAGGGAATTATGAAACCGGTTTGAGATTACAGACGCTGCCTCACCGTTAAATATATCTTCCAGAAGAGGCATTACCACTGAACGCCAGTCAAATTCATCCACTGTATTTTTAGTTATTCTGACCGGATAAAAACTCTTGTCATCGTTTTCACATATATATTCAAGCTCAGCCGCCGCATGCCCCTCATATTCATTTATATGAACAAGGCCGAGCAATGAAGAAACCGCGTCAAATAATCTGCCTGCCGAAGAAGCCGGGAAGCAGTTCGTATTTCCACGCAGCATATCAATAATAAAACCGGACTGATCATGACTGAACGGGGGCAGCTTCTTTAATACATTCTCCGGTATCTTCTTATCAAACAGATCAAATAAAACCGCTATGGCCGATCTGAAAGGCTGCTTTATCGCTTTATCGCCTCCGGGCAGCATAATATCCCGGAATTTTAACACTCTTTCCGGTTTATCATTTTTCAGCAGGAAAGTTTCTCCTCCCCATATTTTGCCGTCAGAGCCCAATCCGGCGCCATCCCATATAAATCCCGCGCAGTCAGCATTTATATTATTCTCAGTAAAACAAGACGCGAAATGGGCTATATGATGCTGAACTTCAGCGCGGGGGAGCCCGGTTTTATTAGCGGACTGAGTGGAATAATAATCGGGGTGTATATCTGAAACAACAAAACCAGGGGTGACATCATTCAGAGCGCAAATATCTTTAATATTCCGCTCAAAATTTTCTGTCGCTTCCAGGTTCGACAGGTCACCTATATGCTGACTTGTGATAATCCTTTTATCTTTTTTTAGCGAGATGCTGTTTTTGTAATAAGCTCCGAATGCCAGAATGGTTTTATCGTTATTATTTATATTCAGGTAAACAGGTGAAGGGGCATATCCCCGCGCCCTGCGTAAAACGGTCGGTTTTTCATCAAAAAAGCGAACTATCGAATCATCAACAGGACGAACAATTTTTCGGTTGTGGGTAAGGAAATAATCAGCGATATGGCCGGTTCTGCGCAAAGCTTCCTCGATAGAAATACAAATGGGCTCTTCGGAGGCGTTCCCGCTTGTGGCAATAAGGGGCCGGCCAAATTTTTCCAACAGCAGATGATGAAGAGGGGAGAAGGGAAGCATTATTCCGTAGTAAGGATTTCCGGGAGCGCTTGAGCTATAAGGATCATCTTTGTATTTCCTTTTAAGCAGAATGATGGGAGCAATTACTGATTGCAGCAGTTCTTTTTCCATTTGAGAAACAAAACAGATTTCTTCCACAGTCTCAATGTCCGGAAACAGCATCGCGAAAGCTTTCTTTTTCCTCCTTTTATTTTCTCTTAATCTTAATACGGCCTCCCGATTTGCCGCGTCGGCCAGTATCTGGAATCCGCCGATACTTTTTAACGATATTATATAACCTGCTTTCAGCAGTTCCGCGCAATTATTGAGAGCTTCAATGTTGTTGCTGATTGTATTTCCGCTGTTATTAACGAGGGCAAGTTCGGGGCCGCATTCCGGGCAGGCCACCGGCTGGGCATGGAAGCGCCGGTCGGCGGGATTTTTATATTCAGCACGGCAGTTATCACACATTTCAAATTGCCGCATTGTTGTTCCCGGTCTGTCATAGGGCATTGATTCAATAATGGAATACCTCGGGCCGCAGTTTGTGCAATTTATAAAGGGATAGAGATAACGGCGGTCGTTTCTGTCGAATAGTTCTCTTTTACAATCATCACACATGGCAAGGTCGGGAAGCACATTAAAACCTGAGGACTTTTCAATCAGACTCGGTTTAATTATAAACACATTATCGTTAGATAAATGCAAATCCGATTCGGAAAATGAATGTATTGTCGCTGATTCGGGTTTATTTTTATTAATTATATCCCTGAAATTATTGAGGATTGTTTCCTCTCCTTCAACTTCAATAATAACACCGCTCGTTGAATTTGCCACAAAACCTGTGAGTCCCGATTCATTCGCCCTGTTGTAAATAAAAGGACGGAATCCCACACCCTGGACAGTTCCCGTTATATGAATTTTTCGCCGTTTTTTCAAAGCTGATCTGTTTCCCTCTTGATCCATTCAGCCACCAGGTCAATTCCCTCATCCCTGCGGCACGAGGTTTCGAATATCTCCAGATTATGGTTAATGGAAAGCGCGTTCTTTCTTAACTGTTCAATATCAACATCAGTATAAGGAAGAAGGTCGGTTTTATTAATAATTAATGTTTCAGAATTAAGAACAGCCTTGGTATACTTGAGAGGTTTATCAACACCTTCAGTCACACTAATTACAACAACTTTTTGATTTTCACCGAGATCAAATCCCGCGGGGCATACGAGGTTGCCGACATTCTCAATAAGCAGAAAATTGATATCGAGGTTAATGATATTTTCCGCGGCGTTTTTAACAAGAGAGGCGTCGAGATGGCAGGCGCCGTTGGTAATTATTTGTATTGCCGGAATGCCAAGTTTATCAATTCTTTCGGCGTCGTTGCGTGTCTGAGGATCGCCGGTTATCACAGCCATGTTGAATAAATTGCCGCTATAATGAGCCAATGCTTCGGCAAGGCTTGTTTTTCCTGACCCGGGGGAACTCAGCATATTAATGACAAAGATTTTTTTCTGTCTGAACAGGTTCCTGAGTGATTCCGCGACCTTATCATTTTTTTCCAGTACTTTTCTTTCGACAGTAATTACCGGCATATCATCTCCGTAAGCTGGTTATAATTCGATTTCTGAAAGAGTAATTTCTTCTCCTTTTTTGACCTCTATATTAGTGCTTCCGCAGGCAAAACAGGTAAAGGCAAATTCATTGGTTGAAAAATCATGACCGCAATCGAGGCAATTGATTGTCATAGGGATCTGTTCAATATCCAGTCTGCAATCAGGAAGACCGGAGTTTTGAGAGACAACCTGCCATCCTTCCTCAAGCGCGGGAGGATATATGTTGCTTAAGATGCCAAGCTTCAGTTTGACAGATTTTATTTTGGACAGATTGGTGGATGGTATCTCCTGACGGAGAATGGAGAGAATGTTTTGAGCGATTGATAATTCGTGCATCAGTTAATCCGTAATAGTTCTCTGATGATAACTTGTTATCAGGATAATATTTGCCCGCGACACATAAGATTCAGGACCGAAAGGACTGATTTTAATATAATGAAATAATTATTATAAATCAAAAATTATATAATTGTAAAATATCGCTTCCGGCTGCCTGGTGATCGTTAAGTCTTGATTGGAAAACAGAATGGGAGTTGATTATAAGTTTTCAAATTCTACGCGAAATGGCAAAAATTTTGGCGACTATTTGGATTGTAGTTTTGTTTTAGCTGAGTTCTGTTGATCCCCAACAGGGATTGAATATAACTCTCATGCTCAGATAAAATATTATCCTTCAGATATCATTTACTCTGGGTTGTTAATATTCGACCCCTTCAGCGTCGCGGTTGATATTTGCCTGATAACACCACCGGATTGCATCCGGGGCTAATAATATTCTACTCCATTCGGAGTCGCTTAAGATTAAAAATATGATTATTTCTTTTGTTATTCTTTTTTGGCGCCGGTTTGTCCGGATAAGGATTGAAGAATTATATGACCGGCAGGATTTCTTATTTTTCGGTATCGTCTTTATAGAGGCCAAGTTCCGGGGCTTCGACAAATTCAGCCACCTGACAGGCGAATTTTTCCGGCTTTGGCGGTTTATGGAAGTAAAAATTGCTTGTTATCCTGGTCCGGTCTGAAGTGCATCCTGACATAAGATGAAAATTCGATGGATAAATCCGGAGCCCATAAACCGGATTCCTTAAATTAGTTCTATATTTTCCGGTTCTTTGTTAACTTCTTTTTCGGCAATGGATATAATTGAAGTGAGCAGCTCTTTATGATTATTATAGTCTCTGATGGAATACATAATTTCATTCAGATAGTTATTTTCAAGCAGCGCTCTGTAAGTCGGTGTAAAATTAATATCATATACCCACCCAAGCATCAGCAGTTTATAATCATCCAAAATCTTCACATTTTTTGCAGTTACGAGCAGGCCGGCTTCCAGTTCACTTATGGCGCCTGGTGAGAGTTTTCCCTCCTTTGGAATTCCTTCAGTCTTTATTCCGTAAGGGATTTCATTTCTTCCCGAGCAGATATCCGCCATCAGGTGGATAATATCAACTTTATCAGCGTCTCTGAGTAACCCTGAGTAAAATAAAATATTTTTATCAGCGAGTTGAGGGAGTTTAATCAGGTTATGATTTTGAATCGTATTAAGAATAGTTGTTGTTTCTTCATCGGACAAATCTGAAAGAAAATTTTGTTCAACTATTGTTTTTACTGATAATTCAGCGTGATTTTCCGAACGGCTGTCATCATAGGTATTATACTTGTGATATTGGATGAAACGCCCGACATCGTGATACAGAGCCGCGAGCTGCGCGATCAAAATGCCCCTGGCATCCAGCTCTTCCGATTCAGCGATATACCTCGCTATATCGGTAACCCTTAGTGTATGAGTGATTTTCTGATTTATGTGATGAGTGTAGATGGGGTCGCCTGAGTTAAAGAAATTTGAATAACTGAGAAATTTATCTTTATGTTCTTCAAAAATATTTTCAAATGTCACAATAACTTTCCGGATATTAAAAATTAATAAACAAACTTATGAATTATGGTTCACAAATCAATGAAATAATTGTTAAAAAATAAATTCTTTTTAAAAATACCGGACACATTTCCCGCTTATTTTCCCCCGGTTGATCCGGCGCGTAATAAAAAGAGAAGCGGAAGGAAAGAAAGTAACAGCATCGCGATTAAAGTTGTTTCGGCTCCGACATAGGGAATAAACAGCAGTCCCCCTGTAAGAGCGGCAAAAATTCCTCCTGACAGATCAATTGTGTAGAGCAGGGGAATCAGAGATCTTTTTGAAACATTTATTATCGCGGCTGAATTTCCGAATACCGCGGCTGTTAATCCTGATGATAGAAATATCATTATTCCTGTTAAAAATAAATTGCCCGAAATGTTATACGCTATCAATAAATAAACAAGAAAAATATTCAGCGAAAGTGACAGATAAAAGATCAGGTTCGTAGCGCTCACTATTTTTTTCTTTCCCATCAGGGTTGAGAGGGAAGAACCGGCCCATAATCCCCCCATATAAATAGTAACAAGAATTCCAAGGTCACGGTATAAAACTCCCTGGCTGATCTGGTATTGCAGGATAAGAGCCGATTCGAGGAGCATACCGGCGAACCCGGAAAAAAAGATAAGTCCCAGAAGAGACGACTTGAATTTTTTTCTCTCATATTTTTGTAAAATGAATAAAATTATCAGAATAACCAGTATTGTGAATATTGACACTATTTCAAGAACAGTATCGGTAATTTCGAGTCCCGGGAAAAATTTTGATAACCATATTCCGGTTGAGAGCAGAAATACAAATGGTCTTGTATCCCTGTTTGGTTCTGAATTTTTATCGATATAATTATTTATCTGTTCAAGGCGGTAGTCAGAATACATATATGACAGGTAATTCGAATCCACCAGTTTTCTTTCACCCTCCGGAGGCAGCCTTAAGCTCAGTTTATCCGGCTGATCTATGAGTATGCTGTTTGAAGCCATAATTATTCCCTGTGAGCCGGGGAGAAAAATTATATTTCTAAAAACTGTATTTAATGAAGCATAAATATATGAGTTCTGTTTCCTAAGCTGTCTGCTCCATACGTTTTCTCCGGAGGAGGTTCTCAGCGTCATTAAGCCGTCATTTCTGAGGTGTCTGTTGCATAAGTTAAAGAATTCGATTGTATAAAATCTGTTCTGTTCCGCGGTTACGGGAGCGATTGCCGAACTTATTATCAGATCATATTTTTGATTGTTTGACAGATATTTTCTCGGATCGTCAATTAAAATATTAACAACCGAGGATGAAAATGTTTTGAAGTTATAACCTGATGATTCTACCAGTGATTTATCATACTCTATTACTGTAAGGGTATCCGGTGAATATTTCAGAACCTCGTCAACCAGACCTTCAAGCGCCCCGCCTAAAAGAAGGATATGTCCATATTTATTTCTTTGAGTCAGAGTAAGACCGATAAATTCCTCACTCTTGTCAGATTCCGATTCAAAAAGAAGGTTGCCATTAAGAAAAACTGATTTTTGTTCTCTGTATTCTTCAAATATCAACCTGCCATAAGGAGTATCTCTCGCTTCGGTTATGAAGGGATGATCAAAAGAATGGAGGAAGAGATCAATTTTGTTCAGAAAAATTAACCCGGTCAGAAGAAGAATAAAGAGGAGTGAAGCCGGCTTTCTGTGTTTTACCGCTCCGGTCAACGCGATTATACTTGTTAAAAGGATAATTACCGAATTGGATACACCGGCCAGAATGAGCAGGTAAGAAGCCAGCCCTCCAATCAGACCGCCGGCGCTCTCGATAGAATAGGCCGCGGCAAGGCTGTTTCCTTCAATGAGATAACGATATCCGGCCAGTTTAAAAAGAATTCCATTCAGAGCCGCGACCGGGAAAATAATGATAAAAATTGAAATGAGCTGCAGATGGAAAGGGAGAAATGAGCCTCTCGCTTCTCCTGTTATTGTTCTGGTTGCTCTTATTAAAAATATATCGGAGGGAATAAGAACGGCTATTATTATTAAAAGAATTGAGATAGAAATAAAGTTATCGGAGATTACCTTTTTCCCCAGCCATGTTCCCGCGGCGGTTCCTGATAACCACAATCCGATTCCAATCAGGTAAATCAGTTCGATTCCATAATAAACAGCGTTTATTTCTCTGAGCAGGGCTATCTGGGCAACGAGGGAGAGAAACCCGGTGAGGAAAAGAAAATACTTTGTTCTCATTTATATTCAGACTCGCTGAAAACAATGGCTCGGAAAGTATAAAGATCGGCATCCTTCCAGGAAGATTCTTCAAGTCCCGCTTTTTGGCAGAGATGCCGCAGCGTTTCAATTCTGTCCCAGCCCTGTTCGGGGGCCACCTGCGGCAGATAAACAGCCCTGTGTTCTCCCCTGACCAGCAGAATTCCATCTCTGCCGGTAACAAATTCTTTATAATCTCCTATTTTTGAATAGGGGGTCAGGACAGATATTTCAATTTCGAGGGAGGGAATTTCATCTTCGGTTACAGGGTTAAATCTTCTGTCATTTAGCGCGGCCTGAAGCGCCATCAGCCCGACTGTTTTGCATAAAGGGGTATCTTCCGCCATGTGCCCGATACAGCCGCGCAGCATGCCATCTTTTTTTAATGTGACAAACGCTCCGGCAAGACTCCTGATTGGAGCGCTGAAATTTCTGGGCAATGGAAGAGTCTGGGAACTGTAATATTGTTCAAGTGTATTTCTCGCGTAATGAAGCAGAGCTTTCCGGTCCTCCTCTGTAAGTTCATCGTTAAGTTTATCGGGGTAATGGTCAGAATAAACAGGACTTGTTGTCTCGCCATCTTTTCTGTAAATGGCCGCTCCATACCCGACTACCCGGTCATTTTTACCGATCAGGGTTTTACCTGAATTACTGTAGCTTACAACAGAATAAATATCGTTATTAAAAAGCCGGGCAACTTCCGAAAGCACCATCACCGGACCTTCACCACAGGCATATGTGGAAACTTCAGAGGAACCGGAATTCTCAAGTTTTCTCATCCCGTTAAATATTTTTTCGGCGTTTCCCGAGCCAAAAATTTTCAATGTTGATGAATCAGCGGCGCAGGCAACTTCAAGAGGGGGATAATGGGAGAGATCGGAGCTTGCCACAAACAGGGGACTTTTTTCTTTCAGTAAATTATATAATAACTCCGCGAAATTTTCAGCGAGTTCCGGATCATTTACGCCGACTATGGCTGTGACGATTTTGGCGCCGGGGAAGAGTGTCTGCGCAAAAGGTATTTGTACTTCTATGGAGTGTTCATTTTTATGAGCGTCGGGGTCAAACTCAACTATATCTTTGTGTTTTAATAATTCCGCTGTAATATCCGGGTCAATCTGGGCTGTTCCGAGGGGGGTCTTATATCCTTCCCCATTATACACAGATATTTTTTTAAGTGAATGGGAAGTGTGGTTGGTTCCGAGAAAAATGATTATGTCATAATTAAATGGTTTAGTCTGGTTCCACGCGTCGGCGGCAATCTGTCCTGAATAAATATAGCCCGCGTGTGGAGTTATAATACCAACAGGTTTTTCTTTCCCGGGGCTGACAGCGTTCTCAAAATAAAATTTCAGAGCATTTTTCAGCATCGAAGTATTTTCGGGATAAAATTTCCCCGCCACCGCGGGCTGCCTGCATTCTCCTTCAGTCTGTGCTTCCAGATGAATGCAGAAGGAAAAAATGAATAAATAAATAAGCCAGAATTTAATTTTCATCTAAAGTTCCCGGTCTATTTCCAGACTCCGTAAACGGGGGACTGGCAGAAATTACATTTACCATCTGTCAGTTTTACACCCTTAATGAAAAATCCGTTCCGTTCAATTACAGTTTTTCCACATTCCGGGCACAAAGTGTTATTGCCCGGATGCCCGGGAATATTCCCGACATAGGGAAAATGAAGCCCGTTTTTAAAGGCGATATCACGAGCTTTTTCAAGAGTTGAGGGGGGAGTGGGGGGCAGATTCTGAAGTTTATAATCAGGATGAAACCGGGTGAAATGCACCGGAGTATCGGGGCCGGTTTCATTGAATACCCATTTGCAGAGTTCATCCATCATTTTATCTGAATCATTGAGTGTCGGAACAACCAGGTTTACTATTTCAAGATGAACTCCGGACCGCGCAATGGTTTTTATTGACCTGAGAACCGGTTCCAGATCAGCTTTACAGACATTTCTGTAGAAATCTTTGCTGAAACCTTTCAAATCTATTTTGATGGCATCCAGGTTTTCACACATATCCTTTAGCGGCAGCTCTCCCATAAACCCGCAGCTTATCAGCACATTTTTTAATCCCTTCTCTTTGCTTTTCCGGGTTGTGTCAAGCATATATTCTGTAAAGACAGTCGGTTCATTATATGTATAGGCGATCACCGGCACATTTCGGTATTCAGCTATCGCCGATATTCTTTCAGGAGGTGTATATTCAATTTTGAAATCTTCGGGGCTTGCCTGTGAGATCTCCCAGTTCTGGCAGAACTGGCAGGAAAGGGGGCAGCCTGTTGTTGCAATAGAAAAGGCGAGCGCTCCCGGCAGGAAATGATAAAAAGGTTTTTTTTCAATCGGATCAATATTAGCTGAAACCAGGCGGCCATAAACCAGGGAGCGAAGAATACCATTATCATTATATCTCGCCCGGCATTTACCTCTTTCTCCCTTGAGAATGATACACTGATTAGCGCAAAGCAGACATTTAACCGGTTTCGAACTGTGAGGATAACTGTCCGCGAATGCTATTTCATCTGTGCCGTGGCAGCTTTTACAGCTTTCCCTGCTATCCGCTTTCAACCAATAACGGGCTTCGGGATATTGGCTGTAATCATCACCCGTGAAAATTAATCCGGCTCTACTATCAGATTCCCGAAATATTCTTAGAGCCGCTGCCAGCGGGCTGGCGGTCAATGAGGCTAAACCTGCGCCATATAAGGCGAGTCTGCAGCTGTTTCCGATAAATTTTCTGCGGGATAATTTATTCATCTGACCATTTTATTTAACTGTTTATAAACATCAGGATTTTTACAGATAATATCAACCCAATTTTCCTGTCTGTTGCCGGAAATCTGTCGCAGGACTCACTTAATAATCAGATTGGTTCCGTATTGGCAGGTTAACATGAGTTCGATTAAGATGTCTCCAAAGCAAACAGAAAAGTTGATCAACCTTGCGCGCCGACAGGTACACAGGATTTCCGCCCCTCTATTGAGTTTTCTTATTTCGAAATCAGGCAGATCACCTTTTTATCAGAAAAGCGAGCAGATAAACGGCGCCGGCAATTACAATGATTGAGGCTCCCGAAGGGAGATTGGCGTAAAAAGAGAGCGCCAGTCCGGCGAGGATAAAGAGGAAAATCAGAATTGATGAATAGACCATCATCTTCCGCATATCGCTGACTATCATTGCTGATATAGCAGGGGGGAGGGTCAGGAGAGCAATTACAAGAATAATTCCCACTGTTTGCAGGAGAACCACGATGGTTACCGCGATAAGAGAAAGAAGCATAAGGTAATAAAATTTAACATTTAACCCCCTTAATCGGGCAAATTCTTCATCAAAACTGATAAAGACAAGTTTTCTGTAGTTGATAACAACAGTAATAATGATTATGATATCAACAACCAGCAAAATATAAAGGTTTTCAGAAGTGACAAGGAGAATATTTCCGAAGAGGAATGACAGAAGCTGCACATTATAACCGGGTGTCAGATATGTGAAAATAATACCGACCGCCATTCCGATAGCCCATAACGCGCTGATAATGGTATCTTCATTCTGCTTCAGGTTTATTTTAACAAAGCCGATAATAAAGGCTGCAAAAATGGCGAAAACGAGCGCGCCGAGGATAGGATTAAGATTAAAAAAATAAGCGATGCCCAGGCCTCCCATAACAGTATGCGCCATACCACCGCTGATGGAACTCATCTTTTTAACATAAACGAATACCCCGGTTATACCGCAGGCAATTCCGGAAAGCAGTCCGGCGATTACAGCATTTTGCAGGAAAGAATATTCCGTAAGATATGTAAAAAAATCAGGCATCAGAGACCACAACTATGCTGAATAAAATTAACATCGATGTTATAGAGGTTGTTTTTAACGTTTTCCGATTTAACTTCATCTATGCTGTGACAGGCAAGACGTTTGTTAACGCAGACAACTCTGTTTATATAGGTGGAAATAAAAGCAACATCATGAGAGACGAGAAGGATTGTTTTCTCTTTGTTTAGTTCTTTCAGAAGTTCGTAAATATCAATTTCCGATGAGCTGTCAACACTGGCGGTTGGTTCATCCAGAAGAATAATTTCCGGATCGGATATAAGCGCTCTCGCTATCAGAGTGCGCTGCTGCTGACCTCCCGAGAGGGTGAAAAAGGGCTTGTCCTCAAGTCCGGTGAGACCTGCGAGAGAAAAAAGCTCTTTAATTCGTTTCAATTTTTCTGACCTGGATGAGGATTCGAAACTGCTGTTATAGAGTCCCATCTCAACAACTTCACAGGCGGTTACGGGGAATTTATCAGCCATTGTTCCATACTGCGGCACATATCCGATAAGATTCCTTACCTCCGCCGGATTTTTACCCAATACTTTAATCGTTCCTTTTTGCGGACTTAAAAGACCGAGGATAAGTTTAAGCAGCGTAGTTTTTCCGCCACCATTTGGTCCGACAATACCTGCAAAATCTCTTTCATTAATATTCAGTGTAATATCTTCCAGAACAGGGATATTTTCATAAGAATAGAATACATCCTTTATACAGACAACCGAATTCATTTTAATTTCCGGCTCTGAATGATTTCGCGATAAGGATCAGATTTTCCAGATAGTTTTCTGCCAGAGGATCAATCGTAACAATTTTTGCTTCCAGCTCCTTAGCCAGTATTTTCGCGCTCGTAACGCTGAATTGTCTCTGCACAAATACTGTTTTCACTTTATTTCTTTTTCCAAACTCTATTACTTCGGCAAGCTCGGCAGGGGCAGGCTCTTTGCCCTCAATTTCAAATGGAATCTGCCGAAGTCCAAATTCATCGGCAAAATAACCGAAAGCCGGGTGGAATACAAGAAAGGTTGAAGTTTCGGCGCCGGAAAGAATATTTTTTATTTTATTTGATACACTGTCGAGTTCGGTTTGGAATTTTACCAGGTTTTTTTGAAATTTTTTACTGTGTGCCGTGTCGTAAACCGCGAGAGTTTTATAAATTTCCACGGCCATTTTGGCTGTCAAACCGGGGGATAACCAGCAATGCGGATCGGATAAGGAATGGTCGTGATGATCATCGCTATGAGATTTATCGGAATCATCAAAAAGATGTTCGTAAGATTTAACCTTTCTTCTGGTGATTTTTTTGCTGATATCAACAATTTTAAGATCGGGGAAATTATTTTGAATTTTATCGATCCATGATTTTTCAAAAGGCACACCGATTGTAAAAAATATTTCCGCGTCTCCAAGATCTTTCATCTGTAGAGGGGTTGGCTCAAAAGTTGCCGGACTTTGTCCAGGACCTACAAGCACCTGAATATCATAGAGATCGCCCGCAATTTTTTCGACAAAATATTTTTGTGGAAGAATACTGACAAAAATTTTATCCCTGCCATTATCTCCGGCGCTGCAAAATACAGCGATAAGGATACTGGTTATTAGTATCAAAAGGATTCTTATTATTTTTCCTTTTTTACCTGACACATCTGCTCCCAAATTTAAAAACAATCAAGTAAAAATAATTATTAGGATTTAATTACTCAAGAAAATAGCAAAATAATATTTTTCTTTTTCTCTCAGCTAAAAAAGGTAACCCGGAATGTGGTTCCTTTTCCTTTAACGCTTTTAACTGTAATTTCGGCATTGTTTATCGCGCAGTAGTTTTTAACCAGAGCCAGACCAAGTCCGTTTCCCTCATATTGTCTTGTGTATCCCTGGTCTTCCTGTGTGAAAGGTTTAAATAAACTTGGAATATAGTCCTTGTCAATTCCAATTCCCGTATCACTGACTTCAACAAAAATCAGATTTTCAGAGTTCCTGCTCAATGTTACCGTTACTTTTCCCCCGGGTGTATATTTAATAGCGTTATCGATCAGATTAGCGAATATCTGTGTCGCGGTATATTCATCGAGACTAAGAGTACAGGATTCCACAGAATTGTCAAGAGCAAAGTCCAGTCCTTTTTCTCTGGCCACATATTCAAATTCGCTTTTTAATGATAACAGGATTTCACTGTAAATATCCAGGTCGGTAAAAGATGGTTCATAAGTTCCTGTCTGAATTTCAGACATATTAAGTATGGAATCAATTGTCCTGATGATCCTTTTTCCCGCTCTCTGCAGAATAACAAAACTTGTATCGAGATCAGCCGGAAGGCTTCCGGATACTTCATCCTTTATCAAACTCGCGAAACTAAGGAGGGTATTAACCGGAGTCCGGATTTCATGAGACATCTGCGCGAGAAATTCAGATTTAAGCTTTTCCGATTTTTCGGCATTTTCTTTCGCTATTCTTAAATTTTCCTCTCCTTTTTTTCTTTCGGTTATATCTTCCATCACAGCAAGATAATGTGTTATTTTACCTTTATCATTCTTGACAGGGGAAATAGAAGCGAGCTGCCAGAGATCATCACCATTTTTTTTCTGGTTGTGAAATTCTCCATGCCAGTCTTTTCCTTCGGCGATTGTATCCCAGATTTTTTTATAAATCGTCCATGGGGTCGCTCCGGCTCTCATAACCGCGAAATTTTGTCCGGTTATTTCATCATGTTCAAATCCGGTTATCTCAAGAAACTTTGAATTCACATACTCAATATTGCCATTAAGGTCTGTGATTATTATTGAAGCGGGGCTTTGTGTTACCGCGCTCGATAGTTTGTTTATCTGTTCCTGCGCCTTTGTAATTTCACTTATATCATCGAAAAAGGAGATAGTTGCTTCTCCCTCGGGAAGATTGATTCGGGCTACTGAGCCTGATAACGGGAAAAAAGAACCATCACTTCTGATAGCGTTGAATTTATAGCTCACGGGAGTGACGACGCTGGTCTCTCTTTGGGTAATAATAGATTTGATTCTATCTCTGTTTTCATGAGATATAAATTCAAGCACAGAATGACCGATCATATCTTTTGGTGATTTATATCGGAAGAGAGAAAGCGCGGCTCCGTTGATGTATTGTATTATACCCGCTTTTGTTATTGTTATGCCAAGAGGCGCCGATTCAATCATGCTTCGGAACCTGGTTTCACTTTGTTTTAACCTTTTCCTGGCAATATTTAATTCTTCAATATCTCTTATGATAGTTATTATATTAAGTTCACTGCTCAGCATCACAAGACGGCTGGAAAAAAGTCCGGAATGAACAGTTCCGTTTTTTAATCTGAAATTAATTTCGAGATTATTCACAGTTCCATTTTTATTCAGCAATGTCATGAACCTGGAATAATCATCCTCATTTTTCCATATACCCAATTCAAATAATTTTTCCCCAATCATCTCTTCAGATGTATATCCGGTAATGGTTGTAAAACTGTTATTACAATCAATGAAAACATTATCTGTATACCTGTTTAAAAGTATTCCATCGGGACTTGTCTGATAAACAGTGCGGAATTTTTGTTCACTCTCTCTGAGGGCTGTTTCGGCCTGTTTACGGAAATCAATATTCTTAACAACACAAACAAAACGATCATCATCAAGTCTGTTAATAGAAAGCTCTGCATAAAAGGGAGTTCCATCTTTTTTTCTTCCCCGTAATTCTCCCTGAAAATTACCTGAACTATCTTTTCGATACTCCATAAAATCAAGAAAACTTTCAAATTTGTTGTCATAACTGAGGTCTGTCCATATACTCCCGATCAGTTCATCCGCGCTGTCATAACCAAAAATCCGAGAGTAGGCTTCATTCAGATAAGTATATATCCCTCTCCTGTCGATAAAAGCAATACCATCCATGGAGACTTCGATTGAGGTTTTGTAGTCATTAAGCTGGAAATTATTTAACCTTCTTTCGGTGATATCTTCGGCCCAGGCGCTGATACCCTGTACTCTGTTTTCCTGAATAATCGGGAAAAAAAAGAGCTGGAAATATCTTGTCCTTTCTTCCAGTATAAATTTTTCTACGAGACTGAAAGATTCTCCCTGCAATACTCTTCTATAGCGGTGTTCCCAGATAATGCTTTCATCGGGGGGAAGAGTTTCTATGATGTATTGATTTTCTTCAGGTTCGATACCAGTGTACAATTCATGAAAATAGCGGAAATTTGCGTTCATCGCTTTTATTTGCAAATTTCTGTTTAATGACCATATAAACGCATTATTGTTTTCAATTACCGCGTTAAGGTTGGCTCTTTCTTCAGTGATCTTTCGGGTAAATTCTTTCTTTTCGGTTATATCACGGATGATCACTGATCCAAAAATGCTGTCATCCAGCAAAGTAAAATCGATGGAAAACTCAACCCAGATCTTTTTCCCCTTTTTAGGGCTTAATTCGTACTCAAAGACCAGAGTTCTCTCTTTTGAACTTTGATCCGAGGAAACGGACCTGATTTTCATTAAAACCTTTTCGGGGAGAATATCGCTTAGAAAATATGATTTTTTTTCAGAATCATTTAATCCAAAAAGTTCAGTCGCGGTGGAATTTAAGTCTGCAACTTCTTCACTATTCGCGTTGAAGAGAATTATGGATTCATTTACTTTATCCAGCAATTTTCTGAATGTTTCCAGTTCGGACATCCTCTTTCTCAGTTGCGGATAAAAACTCTTTCTTGCAGAGTTTTCCCCAAGCCCGATAATTTTATCCCTGAGCAGCTTCCAGTTTTCTTCTTTCTCAGAGGGCTTCTTCATAAATAACCTCTATATCCCTCAGATTTGGTTTCCTCGGATTAGTAACAATGCAAGGATCTTTAATCGATTTTTCAGCAAGCGCTTTAATATCGGTTCTTTTCAATCCATTATCTGATAAAGTTTTTGTTATGCCGGTTCCTTTTTTAATATTGTCTATGTGGCCGGTCAAAGTTTTTTTAATCTCATTGTTGGTTAATCCCTCTACGGGCAGTTTCATAGTTTTACAAATTTCTGTATATCTTTCAGGCGCCGAATCGTAATTATAAGAAATAACATGATCAAGAAGACTTGAATTGCATTCACCATGCGGTAAATCCAGCAATCCGCCAAGGCTGTGAGCCATCGCGTGTACAGCGCCCAGACTGGCGTTGCTAAAAGCGAGTCCCGCCTCAAGGCTTCCCTGCATCACCGCCGTTCGGAAAGTTATGTTTTCAGGATTTTTTATCGATTTAATAAGATAGTCGTTGATGAGCCTGATCGCATTTAGGGCGTGTGTATCGGTAATAGGTGAACTTGCGTTAGAAACAAAAGCTTCAATTGCGTGCACGAGCGCGTCAACTCCGGTACAGGCAGTCAGGTAACTGTCCATTGTGGTTAAAGTATGCGGATCGATAAGTGAAACGTCCGGCACAATTGTTTTGCTGATTATAGCTCTTTTTATCTGTTCTTCTATGTCAGTAATAATTGCAAATTGCGATACATCTGCTGAAGTCCCTCCGGTGGTAGGAATACAGATAAGAGGAGGTATCGGTACAGCGACTCTGTCAACTCCTTCATAATCATTTATTTCACCTCCATTCGAGACAAGAATTCCAATTCCTTTTGCACAGTCCATGACACTTCCCCCTCCCAGCGCTAAAATTGTGTCACAGCCTGAGGTGAGAAATTTGTCCGTCCCCATTGCTACCTCAAAATCTCTCGGATTTGGTGTTATTTGGGTGAATAATGAGTAATTTATTTTCGAATCTGTTAATAATTTTTTAACTTTTTCGTACCAGGGCAGCTTAATAATATTTTTGTCTGCGACAAGGAGGACCTTTCCAGAGCCGAGATTATTTATATAATTTGGAGTAAGATCAATTGCTCCTGTTCCAAACACAAATTCGGGAGCGACAAATTTTCTCAGACCGGTATATGTATAATCACCTGACATATCAACCTGTATCTTTAATTTTTCAAATTCCTGAGTTGGTAAAGCCAGAACCAAAAGGAATTGTTAAAGAAATCATCATAATCCTCCTTTCGAGTACGATAACGATTACCTGCTCTGTGAGTGCAGTGCAAGCGTGGCTCGTCTTTACTAACTGGCTCAACTCAATTTTTTCCATTTAAAGGAAGAATATTGTTATTAAACTGCTTAATATGTTAGAACCATTATAAACTATCGGATAATGTATTAAATATTTTAGACAAAAGCCTTGATAAACAACAGATAATCAAACTCCTGTACAATTATTTCGCTGCAGGCGACTGAATAATTATTGATGAACTATTAAAAAAGGCAAAGTTTATCGCAGATTTCTCTGATTGCGAGGATTGAGACAGAAAAAAGGCCACAAAATCAACAAAGAACAAAACCCTATAAAGATCACAAAAAAACTTATTCTTTTGTTTTAACCTTATTAGCCAGGGTGAAAATTTTCCACCGATTTCCTGGTGTACGCGAAAAAATTTTGAACAGGATTATGTGGTTTACAAAGATTAACAGGGTCAAAGGTCGCTAAATTTTCCCCAGGCAGAGCTTAAGGAAAACACTCAATAGTAGAAGAATTCCTCCATTTTCAACAAACCTGAGTTTGGCGTATAGAGGAAAAACAGAAACATTTCAACTTAATTCAAGAGTATTTCACTGCCTGTTTTGTTTCGGCATGGTTTCTTTCTCAAAGCAGCGTGACCGGAATCCACTCCGTTTTCAGCATAGCTTGTCCAGGAAATATTATCATGAAGTTACCTTTAACGTCGATTTTTATTTCATCAATTCCAAAGGGATGGAATGATTATAGACTGGGCAAATGAACCATTCAAAAACCCCGGCAGGGGTGATATAAAATTCGTCTGGCCTGTTTATATTTCACCCTTTCAGGGTTCGACAATATGGTTGATTGATTCAATTTCTACAATCCTGTCATCCCTTCGGGATTTATAGTATCTGAATTTATTCCGGAAACGTCCCTTTTTTAATATAAAACGAGTAAGATATTTTAATGAAAAATTTAATTAAGAACTCACCTGAAGCAGAGAAAAACGAAAGAGATTTATGGATTAAGAATCGCCGCCTGATTATTGGCAACATGTTATCAGCGGGCTTTTTGACAAATTTTGCTCTCCGGATTATCCTCAACATGTTGGCGTTAGTGTGGTGATAAGAGCCTGTCGGAATCGAAGTCGTCATCGAAACCGGGTTTTTGAAAAAATCAGAAAAGTGCATCTACTCTTCACTCGTAACAAACCACTCTTTACTCTGGCTTAGCCAGTTTATAATTATAATGATTTCTTTTACAATTCCTTTTGGTTCCGGCTCTGCCAGCTTTTACTTTATCAGTTAAATCTGGACAGAGATAAGAAAGAATGTTTTCTCTGTTGTTCGGCCAATTTAAAAATATTTACATTGGCTTTGGCTGAAAGAAAGAAAAATATTAAGAAAAACGGATGAAAAACGAATAAAATGTAAAAAAAAAAGAATTTATTCCGATTATATAATATTGATCTGTCCATTTAAGAAAGTAAGAATAAATTTCAGGGTATCCTTACAGAAAATGAAGTGGAAATCCAAAATATTTCTTTTTATCTCCATTGTATTTTGTTACCAGGTTTTTGCGAATAATCCGGAATTCAGATATCTGAAAATGAACGCGCGATTATCGCAGAATACGGTATTGGATATTATGGTTGATAAATATGGATTTATATGGTTCGCGACAGAAGATGGTCTGAACAGGTATGATGGATACAGAGTTAAAACTTTTGATTTCAATCCGGAGAATCCGGAGGGAATAAGCGATAATTATGTTATTAGTCTGCTGGAAGACAGTAGGGGAAATATATGGGCCGGCACGGCGAAAGGGGGACTGAATCTTTTTGACAGAAAAACTGAAATATTTGAACACTTTAAACATGAAAAAGATGATCCTGAATCAATCAGTGATAATGCAGTTGTATCCTTACTGGAAGATTCCCGCGGCAGGTTCTGGGTGGGGACAGCATATGGCGGTCTGAATTTATTTGACAGGAATAAGAAAAGTTTCCGCAGAATAAAATGGGGTACTGAAAAGAATATCCCGCTTGAAAGACATAGGATTTGGTCAATAAAAGAGATTGACGGCCAAATCTGGATTGGCACCGCGGCCGGATTGAAAGTATACAGTGAAAAAAAAGATCAAATGGTCAGTAATAATTTTGAAAGCCGGGATGGGAGAATGCTGAATTCATCAGGAATAAGGGCTGTTCATGATGATGGAAAAGGTTATACATGGTTTGGAACTGCCAGGAAAGGTCTCTTCCGATTAGATCAAAAAGAAGGGACTTTTGAACGGTTTGCTAATATTCCGGGTGATGATTCAAGTATTTCAATTAATTCAATAACAAGAATATTTTCTGACAGCAAAAAAAATCTATGGATAGGAACTGAAGCCGGGGGGCTTAACAGGTATGATTATCTCACCGGGAAATTTGAAAGGTATAATGACAGCAATATTGAGAACGGATTTAACCCGCACGACAGGATTTTTGCCTTTTGTGAAGACAGCAGCGGAATAATGTGGGTCGGGCTTTTTGGGGATGTGCCGAAAAAACTGAACTTATATTATAAAAAGTTTCATACAATTGAATTTGGAGATAAATATTCATCCGGTCTGAAAGGGAGCAATGTATGGGCCATATTAAAAGACAGCCGGAAAAATTTATGGATAGGGACTTCATGGGGCGGGTTGAACCGGCTTGATTATCAGCAGGACAGTTTTGTTAACTACGATTTTCAAACGAAGTATTCTCCCAATCTTCCAAATACTGTAATTTCACTTTTTGAGGATAAAGGGGGGACAGTCTGGGTAGGCACGGCAACATTCGGATTGTTTAAATATCTGGAAAAAAGTGATAATTTTAAGAGATACAGGTATTTCCCCGGTCTGGAAAACAGCCCGGGATCGAATAAAATATGGGATATCTATCAAAGCAGGGATGGATTGATATGGCTGGGAACTGATGGCGCCGGGCTGGTAAGATTTGATCCGGTAAAAGAAACGTTTACAATATTTAATCATGATGAAGATGATCCATATTCAATTTCCAATGATCTCGTTTGGGAAATTGTTGAAGATTCAACAGGTAATTTATGGGTTGCGACAGAATCGGGGGGACTAAATTATCTTAACCGCGATAACGGGCGATTTATATCATTCACTCACGATCCATCCGATTCTTTTTCTATCGGCAGTAACCGGATATTTTCGGTGTATATTGATGAATATGGCAATGTATGGACAGGCACCAGCGGCAGTGGAATAAATTTTCTTAAAAAAGGGACGAAAAAATTTCAGAGATATGACAGAAAACGGGGATTCGCAGATAATGTTATATATTCCATTCAGCCTGATAATAACAACCAGCTTTGGGTGAGCACTAACGAAGGGATTTCCCGTTTTAATATTATTACAGGAGAGATCAAAAATTATTTTGAGATTGATGGATTATCCTCCAGTGAATTCAATGCCACAGCTTCATATAAGGATAAAGATGGCATTATTTATTTTGGCGGAATAAATGGCGTTACCTGGTTTGATCCCGAATCAATCAGGGATAACGAATTTATCGGAAATATTGTTTTTACCGACCTTCGTATCTTCAACCGCTCAGTTATTATCGGTAAAGAATATGATGGCAGAATTATTCTTCCTTATTCTATAAATGAAATGGATAAGCTGACATTATCCCACAAAGATTTTATTATTACATTTGAGTTTTCATTACTGAATAATGCCTTTCCCGAAGATTATAAATATAAATACCGGTTAAAAGGATTTGAAGAGAACTGGAATATTGTTAATTATGAGAGACGTTATGCCACATATACAAATCTTCCCGCCGGAAATTATAAACTACAGGTGATGGCGGCAAACCATGATGGTATCTGGACTCCACATCTGAAAGAGCTGGAAATTATTGTTACTCCTCCCTTTTGGGATACACTGCTTTTTAAAATTCTTTTTTCCTTAATTATTATCAGTCTTGTTTCAGGTGTTATTTATTTAAGAATGAGAACTGTAAAAAACAGGGAAATTGAACTTGAAAGCCTTGTAAGATTAAGAACAGGAGAGCTGGAAGAAGCCAACCGAAAACTGGGAGCAATAATAGTGGAAAGAAAAGCGGCGGAAGAAGAGCTTATTAAATCGAACAGGGATAAAGACAGAATGTTTTCAATTATTGCGCATGATCTGAAAAATCCATTCGCGGCTTTGTTAAGCTCAACCTCATTGCTCGCCACAGAAGCAGACCTTAATAAAGAGGAAAAAACTGAATTAAAGACCAGTATTTATAATTCCACAAAAAATTTGTATTATTTGCTTGAAAATTTACTTAACTGGGCCCTGATACAATCGGGCAGGATTGAAAGCAGAGCCGAAAAATTGTATCTTCATGATTCAATTTTAAGAACTTTCGGCATTTTCAAAGGAGCAGCAAAAAATAAAAAGATCAGCCTTTCTCTCGTTGAGGAAAATGATCTGGTTATCAGCGCGGATTCACAGATGGTTGATGTCATCCTGAGGAATCTCCTTTCAAATGCGATAAAATTTACTCCGGTTGGCAGCGAAGTAGTTGTAAAGGTAAGACGGAAAGATGATTTTGCAGAAATTAATGTAATTGACAAAGGTATCGGAATGGATTCAGATCAGATAAATAATCTGTTTTCAGAAGATAACAGAGAATCGCGCTCCGGAACTTTTAATGAAAAAGGAACCGGATTGGGCCTTATTATATGTAAGGAGTTCGTACAAAAAAACAAAGGTGAAATAAAAGTCAAAAGTAAACCAGGCGCCGGAAGTGTCTTTTCTTTTACTCTTCCGCTTCACAATCAAATTTCTGAATAACTTATGGAGAGGCAAATTAATAATAGCAGCCGGAACAGATTTTATAATCAACTCTTTCAGGATTCTGATCTTGGGATCGTTTCTTTCGACACAAACTTTTCAATTCTGGAGTTTAACAACGCGTTTTCATCGCATCTCGGATATGAAGAAAATGAGTTGTTAAATAAATGCCTGTGGGATCTGCTGCCGGAAAAATGGAAAAATTACGTAGAGCATATTGTTCAAAATAAAGTTAAGTTCAGCGGTTTTTCCGGATATACAGAGGTAATGTTCATACTTGCCGATGGAAGAATTTTACCTTTCGAGCAGAATATTTTCCTTTTAAGGGACAATTATGGGAATATTTCCGGTTATTATGCTTATGTAAGGGAAATAACTGAAAAAAAACAAACTGAACTGAAGCTGGAAAATCTGGCTGGTTTTGGCAGACTTATATCAGATATTTCTTCCGGATTTTTAAGTCTGCCATATGGTTTTTTGCGTGAGAAAGTTACAGATTCTCTTCAAAAAATTGGATTGACCTTACATTCTCCCTTGCAGTTTTTGCATGTCAGTAAGAAATATGCCTCCGAAAAAGAAAGAGATTATTTTTGGATCGAGGAGAATAGTGTTTATTCTTATAATAATCAGCTGCTGAATTTTTTGGATACACATGAAGTGAGAATTAAATTATATTCCGATCAAATATGTATATGTAATCCACTGAAAAATCTGGAGGTATTTAATTTAATCAGGTATAATCTTTCCACGGATAAAAATATATCTGCTTTTTATTTAATTCCTCTCTTTTCAAAGGAGGAATTAATTGGGGTATGGGGAATCGCGTATTCTGATCAGGAAAAGTTATATACACCTGAAGAGACGGAACAAATCCTGATTTTATCACGCATATTAGGCAACGCGATATTCCTTGAGTCGGCTCAAAGCCAGTTAAAGGTCAGTGAACAAAGATTTAAAGTATTGATAAACTCGACTTCGGCGGCAATTCTTATTGTCAGAAAGAACCGAATAATTTTTGCCAACCAGGTTGTTACTGAATTATTGAAGATTACATCTGAACAGGTTCTTGGCAGGAATTTCGCTGAATTTGTACACCCCGATTTCAGGTCGCTTCTTATTAAAAAACATCATGAAAGGATGAAAGGGATGAGGGGGATTCAAAAATATGAGGTGAAAGTAATATCATCGGACGGCAGCGAGATGTGGGCTGAAGTTACAAGCGACCTGATAGAATATCTTGATGAACCCGCGGTATATATTACCGCT
Organism: Melioribacteraceae bacterium; assembly: GCA_963677445.2. GTDB lineage: Bacteria > Bacteroidota > Ignavibacteria > Ignavibacteriales > Melioribacteraceae. Next base: position 26,850 of record CAXXGF010000010.1, read on the forward strand.
GTCGACATTACCCAGAGAAAAGAAGCGGAAAGGCAACTTGAAGACAGCCGTGAAAAGTATAAAGAACTATTCGAAAACTCAAAAGAAATTCTTGAGTCGGAAAGAAGAAGACTGGCAAAAGAGCTCCACGACGTCATTGGCCAAAGGCTTACTTTTACAAAACTCAATATTGAATTATTCAGAGAAAATGAGGGTATAAACAGCCTTTATCTCGATACAGCAACTGAAAACCTGATAAAGCTTGGTCAGGATCTTAAAAGTATTGTCAAATCTCTTACTCCCACTGTTATTGAAAAATATGAATTAACGAAAGCGGTTAAGCTTCTCGTGGAGGAATTTAATCAGTCAACAGATTATAACATCAGTTACCAGGTAAATGCCACCAACATGGCAATAAATAAAAAGGTTGAGCTTGATGTTTACCGGATATTTCAGGAAGCGTTAAATAATGCCGTAAAACATTCGGATGCCGGAATGATTGAAGTGAAGCTGGCTGTTACGAAAAATGTTATCAAAGGTTTGATAAGGGATAACGGAAAAGGTTTTAATATTTCAGACCTTGAATCGAAATCTTTGGGGTGGGGACTGATGCATATGAGCGACAGGACAGAAATGCTTGGCGGCAACTTTCATATTTTTGCTGAGCCTGAAAAAGGAACAGAAATAAAATTTGAGATTCCAAATGGATAAAAAAACATTGATTATTGCCGACGATCATATTATGGTCAGGGAAGGTTTTAAGCTTGCTTTAGCCGGAATGGAGAACCTTGTCATAGCCGGCGAAGCCAGCAACGGGGAGGAATGTGTAAGGCTGGCTGAAAAATTACGGCCCGATATTATAGTTATGGATATTGATATGCCGGTTATGAATGGAATTGAGGCTTCGAAAAAAATCAAACAGATTGATGAAAATATTAAAATTCTTATTCTGACTATGATGAGTGACGAAAGTTATGTGTTTAACGCGCTTTCGGCAGGAATAGACGGATATATTTACAAAATGTCGCCCCTGACAATTTTTAAAGAAGCGGTAAGACTTATTTCTGAGGGAGAACCATATTTTTCAAGGGAAGTAACAAATATTATTGTTAAAAAGAAATTTGGTGAAACTGACAAAAAAGAGTCGAAATTAACACAAAGAGAAAAAGAGATTTTGAAATTGATCGCGCAGGGTGAGACTTCCAAAGAGATTGCCGAGAAACTATTCCTCAGTTATTTTACCGTAACAACACACCGCAAAAATATTCTTGAGAAACTTCAGGTTAAGAATACAGCGGAACTGATAAAATTCGCCCTTTCGTCGGGGATTGTGTAGCATGGTTTTGTTATAATTTTATTCAGAGCTAAATTCCAAAATATTGAACGGACTGACACCTTAACTGGTCGAACCGGAATTGAGAATCGATCGTGGTCATTTCACAAAAGATTTCTTTAGCGCAACTCAGAAAGCGCAGGGCATACCAACTTCTTGGTATTAAGATTACTTACTTTTTACGTTATTAAATACCAACTACTCGCAATAGATATATTTTTTAAACCTCCGATTATTAATCAAGGGAATTGAAAAATCGTTTATACCGTTTGCGTTCCCCGCAGATTGAAATTTTATATTGTCGGAGGTTGAAAATGAAGATTAGAAATTTTAAGGACTGGAAGATGTTCTGGAAAGTTTTAACAGCAGCCATCATTCCAATATTGATATTTACTTTCATATTTTTGGTTTATATTATCCCCGATTCCGAGGAATCGTTATATCGTTACAAAAAAGAAGCTTTAAAAGATAACACAGAAGTAGCGTTCAGCGTTATTCAGGAATTTTATACTAAATATAATGGGGGAGAATTAAGTGAGGCCGAAGCAAAAGAAAAAGCCCTCGATGTAATAGAAGGCCTGAGGTATGCGGGGGATAATTATTTCTGGATAAATGACTCCAGGCCCTACATGGTAATGCATCCTTTTAACCCGGATCTTAACAATAAATCACTTAAAGAATCGAAAGACCCGCTTGGAAAATTTCTTTTCGTGGAAATGGCGCAAGTCGCGAAATCATCAGGAGAAGGGTATGTTGATTATATGTGGCCGAAACCAGGATTTTCGGAACCTGTTCCAAAAATTTCATTTGTAATACATTTTAAGGATTGGGACTGGATTATTGGCACTGGCGTTTATGTCGATGATGTTGAAGCTGAAATAGCCTCAATGACAAACGGCATATTATTTTTCCTTTTTTTAGCCATTGTGATTACAATAATTATAGGATATTTTATCGGGAAACTGATCAGCAAACCTCTTCAGGATCTTACCTTGTCCGCGGGAAAGGTATCGGATGGGGATGTTGAGCTTGTGGTTGATGTAAGTATGGCTGATGAAATAGGAGACTTATCAAGGGCATTTAAAAATTTAGTGGACAATCAAAAGAAAAAAGTCCGGGCTGTACAGGATATGGCCGCGGGGAAACTGGCAAAAGTAGAACTGGCATCCGACAGGGATGTGCTGGGAATAGCTTATAACAAACAGGTGGATATCGTAAGTGACCTGATCAGCGAAACAAAAGAACTGATTGACGCGTCCAGCGAAGGCAATCTTTCGGAAAGAGGAAATTCTGAAAAATATACCGGAGCATGGAAAGAGATGATTGTTGGCATAAACAGTCTTCTCGACGCGATTGTCACCCCTATCAGAGAAAGTATGGATGCGTTAGCGGATATGTCGAATGGTGATCTGACGGTGAGAGTAAAAGGTGATTACAAGGGTGACTATGACAAACTTAAGAATAGCATGAATACACTTGGCAACTCCCTCACATCCCTGATCGGAAAAATAACCGAATCAATAGTTTCAACTGCCAATGCTTCCACTGAGATATCTTCGAGCACCGAAGAGATCGCCGCCGGTTCCCAGGAGCAAAGCGCTCAGACTACAGAGGTGGCGAGCGCTGTTGAGGAGATGACTAAGACAATTCTTGAGACAGCCAATAATGCCAGCATCGCTTCGGAAGCGTCAAAAAAATCGAGCGACCAGGCAAAAGTTGGTGTCGAGAAAGTAACAGAATCGAAAGAAGGTATGAACAGAATAATTTCCTCTGCTCAAAATACCGGAGAGATTATTTCATCATTGGCTAATAAAACTGATCAGATTGGCAAAATCGCGCAGGTGATTGATGATATTGCCGATCAGACTAATCTCCTCGCGCTCAATGCCGCGATTGAAGCGGCAAGGGCAGGTGAACAAGGCAGAGGATTTGCAGTTGTGGCTGATGAAGTACGTAAACTGGCTGAAAGAACAACCAAGGCTACCAAAGAGATAGCTGAAACGATCAGGGCTATTCAGATAGAAGCAAAAGATGCCGATGACTCAATGAAAGAAGCCGGAGTCGCAGTGAATAATGGAAAAATGCTTACTGAAGAAGTGGAAGAAGCGCTCCGTAGTATACTGGATAGCACTGAAAGTGTTCGTTTTCAGATTGATCAGGTAGCCGCAGCCAGTGAAGAACAATCATCTGCCGCAGAACAAATAAGTAAAAACATTGACGCGATAAACAGTGTAACAAATGAATCTGCCGCAGGTATTCAGGAGATAGCCCGCTCAACTGAGGACCTGAACAGATTAATGGAAAATTTAAAGGATATGGTCAGCGCATTCAAACTGGCAGATGATCAGGATGCCTATTATAACCAGATCGAAGCCAGGACAGGCGGATACCTGGGCGAGGAAAGGTTACTTGGTCCTTCTCATGCTGCCTGATAGTAGTAAATGTTAGCTGCGTTGTGTTATTTGGGACCGGATAAAATTCCGGTCCCTTTTTCTTAGTAAAAATGGATATCCCGGGTATTAAGATGTATTCGATAAAAGAAACAAAATATGGCTTGCTTGTTGAATTTTATGAGACCATTGATGCGAATGAAATGTTTGAGTGTATGAAAAAGGTCGAATCCAAAATTGAAAACAATAATTATGAGAGCAATATTTGTTTTGATATGAGAAATATGAAACCTCTTTCTATTGAGAGCAGGGAGATATTTGATAACAGCCGCTTTAAATTATTCAGGACAAAAGTAAGAAGAACAGCCTATATTCTTAACAGCAGCCTTAAAACTGCTCTCTACAGGAGGATGACAAAAGAAGCGGGTACATTTTCGAGAGAAAAATATTTCAGTTCCCAGGAAGGTGAAAACTGGGAGAATGAATTTAATAACTGGTTATACTAAACTATTCAGAGGAAGCATGTCAAAAATTATTGTGTGTGACGATTCGCTTTTTGCAAGAAAAAGAATTTCAAAATTTATTGAACAATGCGCGGATGAGATTTTGCACGCGGTTGATGGGGAGGATGTGCTGGGGAAAATTGAACAGGAAAACCCCGATTTGATAATTCTCGATTTATTGATGCCTAAAGTTGATGGAATTGGGGTGCTTAAAGCTCTGAGGGAGAGAAATAACAGTATCCCTGTAATTGTATTATCAGCAGATATACAGTCTTCGACAAAAGAAAAAGTATATGAACTCGGGGCTGATTATTTTTTGAACAAACCCCCGTCAGAAGCTGAATTGGTTGATAAAGTTAATGAGCTTCTAAATGCAGAACTGAGGTAAGTTATGCTTTTAACTGAAGAACAACTTGATGTGATCAGGGAAGTAATCAACATTGGAGCGGGTAAATCGGCAGCGCTGCTTAATGAAATGGTAAATGCCCCGATATCAATGCAAATTCCAAGAATTTGGGTCAGCTTTTTAAAAGAATTAAAATCCAATATTTCTTATCCTGAGGGGGAAAAGTTATCTTCAATTGAATTAAACTTCGAAGGTTCTTTTTCCGGACGCGCTGAAGTGGTATTTCCGGCAAGAAGCGCGCTTAACCTCGTTTCTGTGTTAACAGGTGAAGATGAGGAATCTGACGAGTTTGATAATATTAAAGCCGGCACACTCAATGAAGTGGCAAATGTTATGTTAAACGGGGTGCTCGGTTCTATCAGCAATATTTTTGAAGATCATTTTAACTATTCTATTCCCCGGTTCAATGAAGATACCAGTGGTATTCTGGTTGGGCATGGATTAAAGGATGATATGGTTGTTTTATGTGGTGAAACCCATTTTGAAGTGAAGGAGATGGATATTGAAGGAGATTTTTATCTGATAATGGAATTACCCTCTTTTGACAATTTAAAGAGGGGATTGGATAAACTTCTGGAGAGATGAAATGAACAGAAGAATTTTTGAAAACTTTAATTATGTCAATTCCGGCATATTTGTTATTGATGATGAGAATAATATAGTTTTTTGGAATAATGTTCTGGAAAATCAGTCCAATATTCCGTCAGAGAAGATTGTTGGGGAAAACCTGTTTGAAGTTTTTCCTCATCTAAATAAAAATTATTACAGAGCTTTGATCGGTGGTGTGATGATAGGAGGTCCCCCGACAATCTTCTCGTATAAACTTCACAAATGTTTTATTCCCAGTTATTCCGGAACAGGAAATGAAAGAGTGCAGAATACTACTCTCGCGGGGTTAAAACATCCCGGGGATGGCAAAACTTATGGAGTTTTTTCCATTCAGGATATTACTCACGAAAGCCTTCAGATAGAAAAATTTAAAGTTATGAAAGATAAAGCTCTCCATGAGGTGCAGGAGAGAATAAGAGCAGAAAAAAAATTAAAAGATATTGTAATTGAACTGGAAAAAAATGAGTCTTTTCTGGAAGAGCAGACTTATAACCTGAGAGTCGCGAATGAACAATTGGTCGTATCTGAAAAAAAACTTCAGACACTGAATGCAAGTAAGGATAAATTCTTTTCAATTATTGGTCACGACTTAAGAAGTCCTTTAAATGCGCTTTTAGGTTATTCAGAATTAATAGAAGAATTTTATTACGATTTATCGGATGATGAAAAAAAAGAATATGTCGCTAATATAAGGGATGTATCTGAGAGGATGAATGAATTGCTGATAAATCTCCTTAACTGGGCGAGGATCCAATCAGGAAGAATGGATTTCAGTCCCGAAAAGCTTAATCTTTCCATCTTAACAGGAGAAGTACTGGAGTTATTAAAATTTAACGCGTCCGAAAAAGAAATTGTTATTGAGAATAAAACGGGAACCGGTTTTAAAGTTTTTGCCGATAAAAATATGGTGGAAACAATCCTCAGAAATTTATTATCAAACGCGGTAAAATTTACTCATCCCGGCGGCAATATATCGATAAAAGCGGAATTAATAAATGATGATGTTAAAATATCGGTAAGAGATAACGGAACGGGTATGTCGGAGGAAAATGTTAATAAACTGTTTGTGATTGATAATAAAATCAGATCGAAAGGGACAAATGATGAAGAGGGTACAGGACTCGGTTTGATTCTTAGTAAGGAACTTGTGGAAAAAAATGGCGGTGAAATTACTGTCGAAAGTACTCCCGGAATAGGCAGCATTTTCAGCTTTACCCTGCCCGCCGGATAAATACTAAATTACATTGTATGACTGAACAAAAATTAAATAGAGCCCGGAGTAAAAAACTACAGCAGCTTGCCGGAAATGATGAAACTCCGGCTAACTTATACGGGCTTGATAATGTAAATGTATTATTGATCGAGTATGATTCAGAGGGGAAAATATTATCATTCACTACCGGTTTGGCTTCGCAAAAAACAGAGATAAGGGACAGAACAATTAATTCATTATTTCCCGGGGTGGCTGAGGAACAATTGATGATCGAAGAGGAGACGAGTCAATTTTTCGCTGATTTCTTTAACGGGGAAAGGACTCTTGCCGGATGTCTTGTTAATATATTTAATAAAAAAAATAAATTCTCGGCAGTTATTATCCACATCACACCCGGAAATGACTACCTCATTTACAAACAAATTCTGGAAAATTCAAAAGACCTGATATTTGTGATGTCACTTCCTGAGTGTGAGTATCTGTATATCAATCCTGCCATTAGAGAGATATGTGGTTATAATGAATCCCGGTTCTATTCCGATTCTGGTTTTATTTTCAGAATAGCTGATCCCGACTACAAAGATTATTTGACTGAAGAACAGAAAAAACTGATGAACGGGGTGGTTGATGATTATTATGATTTCAAAATAATTCATCGGGATGGGAGAAGTGTTTGGATAAGGCAGAGTAATAAATTACTAAAAAATAGTGAGGGTAAGCCTGCTGCTTTAATAGGAATTGCAAGGGATAACACACAGTTAAAAGTTTATGAAGAAGCTTTGCTTGAAAATGAAATTTTATTCAGTAAATATATTGAAAACAACAGGTCGGGCATCCTGATTCATTCAGAAGGGAAAGCTCTTTACGCCAATAAAAAAATGGCAGGTTTATTAGGTAATAGTCAGGAAGTGGATTTAACCGGAAAAGCAGTTGGAGAATTATTTGTCAGTCTTCGAAAATCTGATCCTGGCATTGTCGAAAAAATTGTCGCAGAAAAGGAAAAATTCGAAATTAATTTTTTTAATCTGAAAGAGGAGTCTGTTTTTTGTGAAGTCAGCTCAATAGAAATTGACTACAATAACCAGAAAAGTATGGTATCCACTTTTTACGATATAAGTATAAGGAAACAGGCGGAAGCAAATCTTATATCAGAAGAAAAAAAGTTCCGAGAAATATTTGATAATGCTTCAGATGGGATCTTAATCCTTGACGATAAATTAAAAATAATTGAATTTAATGCCGAAATAAGCCACCTGCTTAATACAACGAAAATATCATTAAAGGGTAATCCGGCAAAAAAGTTTTTACCTGATAACGATGTTGCGATGCTTGAAAACTGGTTTCTAAAAGATGACTTTTATACAGTTTTTGAATCATTCGCACTGCCGAAGAACAGGGAGGGGATATTTGTAGAGATAAGCGCGAAGGGGATAGATTATAAGGGTCACAAAGCTTTGCTTACAATCTGGAGAAATGTTTCAGACAGGAAAATTGTTGAAGCCGCGCTTTTAGAAAGTGAAAACAGGTACCGGATGTTATTCGAAAGCGCCAACGACGCTATTTTTATAATGGTTGATGACCTGATAATTGACTGTAATGATAAAGCGCTGGAGCTTTTCAGAGGAGAGAGGAAGCACATTGTCGGCTTTACTCCACATTATCTTTCTCCTTCTGTGCAGCCAGGCGGAGAAGCTTCACAGGACATGGCTCAAAAAAAGATTCAGAGCGCAATTGCGGGGGAGAACCAGGTTTTTGAGTGGGAGCACAGGAGAATTGATAATTCCCTGTTCCATTCTGAAATAAGTTTAAGTGTATTCCAATTAAGCTCCGGGCAGTATATTCAGGCAATAATCAGAGATATTTCAGAGCGAAAAAGACTTGATCTTGAAAGAAAAGAAAGAATGAGCAGACTCGAGAAATATCAATCTGCAATAATCAGGCTTTCAACTAACCGGGACATTGTAGGAGGCAACACAGAAAAATCGTTTGGCATTATTACCGAGACTGTCGCAAACGCTTTAAAAGTTGACAGAGTGGGTATCTGGTTATTCAAAAATGAAATGAGCCGGCTTGTATCCTTTGATATGTTTAATACAAATGAAAGGGAACACAAAAAGTACGAAATTATAAATGGAAACAGCAGCCTGGAATATTTTCAATTGCTGAGAATGAGCAGGGCGGTCCCGGTTGACGATGTTTTTAAAAGCGGGAAATTTGAGGGGATAACAGATTATCTTGAAAAAAATGATGTTCGGTCCAAACTTGATGCTGTAATCCGGATTTCAGGTGAGGTAAGGGGAGTTATTACAATTGAATCATTTGGTTCGAGAAACTGGCAGGGGGATGAGATTAACTTTGCCGGAGAGATTGCCGATCAGATCTCACAATTGTTTTTAAATAATGAAAGAAGAAAAGCTGAAGAGGACCTTCAGAAAAGTGAGGAAAGTTATCGCAGTCTTTTTAAACATTCAGCTTTTGGAATTTATCAGTCGACCTTCAACGGAATGATAGAAATATGCAACCCGGCTTTCGTCAGGATTTTCGGATATAATTCGGAAGAAGAGATTATTAAAAAAGGTATGAAGGAGAGTTTTTATGTCGATAAAGTTGAGCATGAACGTTTTAATAAACTTCTCCTTCAGTTCGGAAGTCTGGAAGGATTTGAAACAGAATACCGGAAAAAGAATGGAAATATCATAAAAGTGAGGGAATCGGCCAGATTAACAAAAAATCTTGAAGGCAATCTTATTATTGAGGGCACCATTGAGGATATAACCTCTCAAAAAAATGCCGAAAAAGCTATCATGGAAGCAAGAATCAAAGCTGAAAAATCAGATCAGCTTAAGTCTGAATTTCTTGCCCAGATGTCGCATGAAATAAGGACTCCGCTGAATGCCATCCTCAGTTTTTCAGGATTACTTAAAGAAATGATAGGAGATAATATTGAGGATGATCTGAAAAGCTCATTTCAGATTATGTCAAGAGCCGGCAAAAGGATTATTAGAACGATTGACCTCCTGCTTGATATGTCCCAGATGAGAACGGGAACTTATGACTATGTAAAGAGGGAATTGAGTTTGTGTTCCGATATTCTGGAAAATATATATCTTGACTATAAAAAGAGCGCCAACGAAAAGAAAATCGGATTTGAACTAATAAAAAAAGAGAATAACTCAACTATCAGCGCCGATGAATACACGCTCAAACAAATTTTTTATAATCTTATTGATAACGCGATCAAATATACTGATGAGGGGAAAGTTGAAGTTGTTGTTTACCGTAATAAGAAGAATAACCTTGTGGTAGATGTGATCGATACGGGGATTGGCATTGATGAAGAATATATGCCGAGCCTGTTTGATTTATTCACACAGGAACACCAGGGTTATACAAGACGTTATGAAGGGAACGGGCTCGGTCTGGCGCTGGTTCAGAAATATTGTGAGCTGAATAACGCGAAACTCAAAGTAAAGAGTAAAAAAGGAGAGGGGACTGTTTTTACCGTTGAATTTATTCCCTGACAGAATTATATCCGCATAGAATATTTATCAGACAAAACCCTTTTTAATCGCTTCGGCCACCGCCTCGGCCTGTGAGTGCACATGCAGTTTTTTATAAATATTTTTTATATGAAATCTGACAGTATCTTTGCTGATATTAAGAGATACGGCGATAGAGTAATATGTTTTGCCTTTAATAAGTTCTTTTAATATTTCCTGTTCCCTGTCGGTAAGAAGATCGGCGTCGGGGGCAAGTTTTTTATTACCCTGAAAAAAGCTTGTTACCTTGCGCGCGATATGAGAACTCATCGGGGCACCACCCTCATGGGCTTCCTGAATAGCGTCAAGCAATCTTTCGGGGTGTGTCTTTTTCACCAGGTACCCGCAGGCGCCCGCGCATAAAGCGTCAAAAATAAGGTCGTTTTCTTCATGAATAGTCAGCATAAGTATGTTCATATCCGGATATAATGTTTTTACCCTTCCGACGCATTCAATTCCATTCATTCCCGGCAGAATTATATCCATAAGTAAAATATCGGGTAAATTAATATTTATCTTATCGAGGCATGACTCAGCGTCGCCATAAGTTCCGGCGCATTCAAAGCCATCTGCCTGATCAATAAGGGCTGCCAGTGTATCCTTTATAATTTCATTATCTTCAACTATCGCGACTTTAATATTTTTCATTAGCCTGTTCCGTTTATTCTGCCTGTAAATTTGATCATTGTACCGGTGTCCGGAGATGATTGAATACGTAATTCACCGCCGATGCTCTCCGCTCTGCTTTGCATATTGGATATTCCGTTGCCGACTGCGCGCGACTGAGTATTAAAACCTTTTCCGTTATCGTAAAGTGTCAGTTCAAGTTTTTTCCCGTTTGTCATCGCATTCAGAGATATTTCTGTACATTCACTGTGTTTGATGCTGTTATTCATGGCTTCCTTAAAAATGAGGTAAAGGTTTTTCCGCTGCTCCATAGGAAGCCTGATTTTTTCAAGAAACCGGAGATTATTTATATAAAGCATTATATTCTTATATGAAAGAATATCTTCATAATTATCTTTAAGTTTCAGCAGCAGCTCATAGAGTGAATCTCTTTTGGGGTTTATCAGCCAGACAATATCGGACATATTATCAATAAGAGTTCTTGCGATTCCCCCGATTTTTCGAATTGTTTCCGCCTGCAAATCAGTTTTTTTGTTGTTTCGGTGATAAAGCATATCGCTTAATAATGATATTTCGGTTAAACGGGTGCCGATATCATCGTGCAAATCAGCGGCGATTTTTAATCTGAGCCGTTCCATTTGTATTAGATGATTAATCTGGTTATAGACAAAGATTCCGACAATAGATAAAACCAGTATGATTATTGCGGAAATGAACCACCAGGTCATCCAGAAGGGGGGAGTGATTTTAAGCCGGAATGATGTCCCCGTATTATTCCAGATTCCATCATTGTTGGAGCCTATTACACGGAATTGGTATTCACCCGGAGCCAGCGCCGTAAAAGTTACATATCTCCTTGTTCCGGTATTTATCCACTGATTATTGATACCCTCCATCATATATTTATACCTGTTTTTTTCCGGGAAGGAATAATCAAGGGCCGCGTACTCAATAGTAAAAGTATTTTGAGAATAAGGCAGCTTTACAATTTCATTATTTGTGATAGATTCACGTATAAAGTTTTCCGTTTGATCATTCCCGGAAGCATTGAGAACTTCAACTCTCGTTATCACAATAGGGGGGATATGGGTATTCAGTTTTACACTGTCAGGGTAAAACGCGTTGTAACCATTAATGCCTCCAAAATAAAGTTTTCCCCTTTTATCAGCGAAATAAGCGTTGCCGCCAAATTGGTTACTCTGGAGGCCATCGGCCATGTCGAACGCTCTGACCTGTTTTGTATCAGGGTTAAACTTAATAAGGCCTTTGTTGGTGCTTAACCAGAGATTCCCCGATTTATCTTCGAGAATTCCATAAATCACATCATTTGGAAATCCGTCACTTTCTCTGAAATGAATGAAACGTTCCTCTTCACGAATCAATTGTTCCAACCCGTTATTAGTGCCTATCCAGAACCTTTTTTTTGAGTCTTCAAAAATTGTCCATATATAATTATCTCTTATTGAAGCGGGATCATTAATATTATTCAGATAAACTTTAAAGGTCTCATTTTCTTTCCGGTATTTATTTAATCCCCCTCCGAGTGTTCCTATCCAAAGTTCATTACGACTATCTTCAAAAAGGCAGTAAACATAAGAATGACTTAAAGAACCGGGATTCTCTTTATTGGCAATATAATATCTGAATTTTTCGTTTGATTTGTCAAGACGGTTTAATCCTGCAAGCGTGCCCACCCATAAATATCCATCGTTTGATTCAATCACCGAAGTAACATTGTTATTGCTCAGGCTGCCCGGTTTGTCGGTTAACTTATAATGGGCGAACCTGTTATCTGAAATGAGATAATTCAGGCCGCCCCCGTCAGTTCCAATCCATATTTTTCCGGTTTGATCCTGGTAAATTGTTCTTATATAATTATTGCTGATTGAATAGACATTATCCTGGTTGTGAAAAATTCTTCTGATTTTTTTATTCTTTTCATCCACGATATTTAATCCATTCCGCGTACCGATCCAGAGTTTTGAATTGTCCGTTTTAAGAATCGCGGTAACTTCATTATAGCTAATACTGTTTCCATTATTGGGATCATTGGCGAAATGGGGGAATTTTTCCCTGGAATAATTAATCTTATTGATTCCCAGGTCGCTTCCAATCCAGATTATACCGCTGTTATCCTCAAAAATCGACCAGATAAAATTCTGGCTGATACTACGCGGATTATTCGGAGAGTGAAGAAAGGAGGTGAATCGCAAATTATCCCAGGGGCCTGAAGCGAGGTTCAGTCCGCCGCCAAGAGTTCCCGACCAAAGCCGGCCCCGGCTGTCTTCGAATAATGTCCAGACATTATTATGGCTCAGAGAAGTCCCGGTAAATTTTCGATCATCATAACCTTTAAATATCTTATCCTTTTGGTTGTAACCGATCAATCCGCTTTTAGTGCCCAGCCATAACAGATTCTGTCTGTCCTCCAGAATAGACCAGACATATAATCCTGAAGATTCCTCCGGCAGATCAAATCCTTCCGTATGATTATGGAATGTAGAATCAGCGCGATTGAACTTATCAAGTCCAGCATAAGTGCCGACCCAGATATCTCCATGTTTATCTTCATAAAGAGACCATACATAATTATTACTTAATGAAAGGGGATTGCCGGGATCGTGAATGAAACGTTTGCATAAACCGGTCTGAGGATCAAAAATATTCAAACCCTTTTCCGTTCCCACCCATATTTTCCCGGATCTGTCCGGCATCATCGACCTGATATTGTTATCGGAAAGGCTGTTTTCATTACCCGGAATATTCTTAAATTGTGTGAAATTATCTGTTGCGGGATTATACCTGTTGAGACCGCCGCCGAGAGTGCCAATCCATAACCTTCCACTGCTGTCGCCGCAAATAACAAAAACGGTATTATGACTGAGACTGGCGCTGTCTTCAGGTTCCGAGCGGTAAACAGTGAAACTATAGCCGTCATATTTGTTCAGGCCATCAAGAGTGCCAAACCACATAAAACCCCTTGAATCCTGGTAAATATCAAACACTGAGCTTTGTGAAAGGCCATCCTCAATTGAAACCCGCTCAAAATTAATTTTACTCTTCCCTGATGGAAAAATAAATGAGACAGCGATAAGGAAAAGAAAAAGTATTTTAACCATTAGACAAATATGACTCCGACAGTTGTAGTATAAATTTAACCACAACCGTCATCATTATCAAGAAAAGGATATTCAATACCTGAAGCAAATTTTATTTCAGCAGAGTCATCTTCTTTACTTCATAATATGAGTCTGACAGCAGACGGTAGAAATAAATACCTGATGAAAGATCCGATCCATCTATGGTAATCGAATAATTTCCTCTTTCATAATCACCTTCAGCCAGCGTCTTTATTTCACGGCCAAGCACATCCAGAAGAGAAAGTTTCAGAAAATTTCTCTCAGGCACGGAAAAAGTAATTTTTGTTTCGGGATTAAATGGATTTGGATAATTATTGCCAAGCAGCCATTCCCGGGGATTATAAAAATTTTTATCACTTATTGATCCGGTCTGTAAATCATCGTAAGATATTAGCTTTATAGCGTCGGCGACAACATAAGTCCCTCCGCCGAAACCTTCACTGCTGACACTTATCTCAGCGCCTGAAGGGTCAAAGGTCCATGTTCCCAGGTATTGCCAGGAGGAGCCATTCCCGGTTTGATCGGCAAAGACAACATCCGAACCGGTGGCATGCTCAATTACAAAAGGTGTGTTCTTGCACCTGTTGCCTGAAGCGACCCACCATGCCCACACTTCATATTCAGCCTGAGCGGGTAACTCAGGAGAAAACTTGACAAAACTTACCGGAGGATCTAAAGAATGAAGGAGCGCCTTGGTATCACCCCAGTAGCCTGCATTAGCCGACTCAAACCAGCCTGTCCCGATTATTTCAGCTTCAGGGTCGCCTGTATCGATAATTTTTTCAAAGGTGGGTTCCTGAGCCACGGGGAGTGAGTCGACGTGTGTCACCACGAGTATTGTTGGCACTGCCCTGGTTTCGGATGGATTATTGAGATAAGTATTGTCAATTGCCATCTGTGTGGAGCCGCCACCATCCAGGTTCATCGCTTCGGTACATCCGAGATCAATCATTATCTGAGCGAGCTCTGGTAACCCTACTCCTACTGATATTGTCTGCCTTCCATCCGCCGTGAGCATAATTACATGATTATCATCGGTATATCCTACAGCGGTTCGGGGGTCGCTGTTATCATAGCCTACACCTGATCCCCAGAAAATTTCCTCATTATAGGTGATATTTATTTCACCATTCTTTACGAGGGTCGGACCTCCGCCTATTCCACATAATATATCGTCAATTGAAATACCGGCAGATTGCGAAGGCGCCGGCTTTGGTGTGGGATCATTATATACATAGGGGAGTGGTTCCGAGTAAGAATAAATATCTTCAGGTTCACCGCCGAAATGATATATCCAGTCAATTGAGCATTGCCTGTCTTCCTTCAGGTGGAAGAAACTTCTCATTACCGGGTAACTATGTGAATTGCGCGCAAGAGAGGTCACATTCTGCGCTTTAACCACGGAAGGATAAACCACAGCGCTATATGACGCGCTTCCTCCGAAATATCCCCCGTTGACAGCCATATAAGCCCCGACCGAACTACAGAATGAGGGTACACTTTTGGGGCTTTCTGTAATATAAGGTCTCACAATAAGCTCTTCATTATTCAGGTCAACATCAATATACCAGATTGTAAGTTTGGGACTTGTCCGCGTTCCTGAAAATACTTTTATACCCTGCGGCAGCAGAAAGTTTGAAGTAATATCTGTCCAGGTTATTTCCTGTCCGCTGATTGAAGCCGCGATTATAAAAAAGACTATAATTATTCTTTTCATATACATCCTGAAAATCTACTTTAGATTAACTTTTATTTTTGTTTCATTTTTTGTGAAGAGGGAAGGATCAATGAACTGTTCTTCCATTATTTCACCATCAATAGATATGGAATTTTCACCTGAATTATTGATGACTTTAATATTAAATTTTTTTCCCCTGAAATTACGTGTCATTGAGAAACCGTTCCATGAGGAGGGTATTTTCGGTTCAATTGTAAAACCATCCAATGTTGTTCTGAATCCCAGAATGTAATCAAGAGCGATTCTGTACATCCATACCGCCGAACCGGTGAGCCATGAATGGCTGGCCTGGTTTTCCGTTTCATGATCGGGACTTGTGACATATTCTGAGAAGACATAAGGTTCGGTCTCATAACGATCAATATCGGCGGATGAATTTACAGGGAGCATTTTTGAATATATCTCCCAGGCTTTTTCTTTGTCGCCATTTAATATCGCGGCCAGCACGAACCAGGATGAGGCATGATTAAACACCGCTCCGTTTTCCTTTTTGCCGGGAACGCATCGGCTGATAAGTCCCACATTATCCTCAACTTCTCGGTAAGAAGGCCAGCAGATTTGCATCCCATAATTTGTTTCGAGGTATTTTACACAGCTTGAAAGGGCTTTATCGGCTCTCTCTTTATCGGCAAGGCCTGATATTACCGACCATGTCTGGGCATTCAAAAATATTTTGCCCTGTTCATGTGAAACCGAGCCGACCTTCTCTCCATTATCTCTGAATGCTCTCAGGTACCACTCGCCATCCCAGCAATATTCATTAGTAACCTTTTTCAGTTTGTTGTAGCTTTTCCGCCATCTCGCGAGTGTTTCTTTATCTGATATTTTTTCCAGCAGCGGAAAAGTTTTTTTCAGTATATAAGCGAGGAAAAAAGCTCCCCAAACCGTTTCACCTTTGCCTTTGGGACCGATATGGTCGAGGGTATCATTCCAGTCACCATTCATAATTTTGGGCATGCCTCTTTCAGTCACGGCGCCAATAGAATAGTCAAGCGCTCTTACCATGTGCTCATATACGGTGTTCTGTCCTTTATCATGCCAGGGTACAATTTCTTCCAGAATTGAAAAATCCCCCGTTTCATTAAGGTATTCAATAATTCCATAAGGTATCCACAAGGGGGTGTCGGAGTGATTGGTTTTTTCACCGCTTCCGGTAAGTTTAAAGAAGTTATGCAGTGTGGAACCATCGCTGAACTGATATTGAAGGGCGTTGAGCAGCCTTTTCCTGACTCTGTCGGGGCGTGAGATGACTTCCCCAAGTATATCCTGAAACTGGTCTCTAATTCCGGTCCCGAAGAGAAGTCCTCCATGGTAATATCCGGCGTTTCTCGCCATGTCAAATGTAACGGCGGTCTGGTATCTGTTCCAGACGTTCACCATCGCGTTCATATTTTCATCGGGCGTATCAACATGAGCAGTTGAGAGGTAACCATCCCAATATTTTTTTAACTCATCAAACTTCCGGTCAATATATGTGGTATCTTGATAATTTACCCAGCTTAGTTCTGTAAAGGGATTTTTGTCTTTATCAGCGGCTCCCATTATAATCGCAAATTCCCCGGTTTCACCCGCTTCAAGGTTTACTGATGATTTTAACGCCGCCACAGGGTCACCCGCTGTAATTTCTTTGTTATGCATAATTCCGGTTTCAACAGATTCCGGATTAGCCTCAGACCGCCAGCGGCCGATAAAAGAATCGAGGCTGCTGTCAAAACCTTCAACAGGCAGGGTGGAGCCGAATAAAAAATTATTCTCCCATGATATATTGGGCTGGGCGACCGATACTTTTTTATTCAGCACCCAGTATCTTCTTGTCGCAACGAGTGTCTGATGCTCTTTATTAAATTTGATATCTGTGAAATGTTTGTCATTCGGCTGGTTGATAATATCATTAAGGGCATTACCCATCATAAGCTCAAGAAAGGAATAAATCTCGAGTTCACGGTCTTCAGCGCCTTCATTTTTCAGGGAGACTCTCCAGATTTCAACATTTTTATCTCTTGGTACAAAGTATGTCAGTGACGCGGAAATATTTCTGTATTTCGTTTTTATAGTTGTATATCCCTGGCCATGCCTGCACTCATAAAAATCATACTTTTTTTCTATAGTCGGCGCCCAGCTCAGGGACCAGTAATCATTATTTAACTTATCTTTCAGCATGATATATCGGCCGGGTCTGTCCCAGGGAAGGCAGTTATACCTCATTCTCGAAAGCCTGTTATCCCTCGGACACTGCAAAAAGGAAAATCCTCCACCTGTATGCGATACCAGGCCTCCGTAATTTTCATTCCATATATAATTGAACCAGGGACGGGGCGTCCCGGGATCGGTAATAACATATTCACGGTGATCTTCAGAGAAATAACCATACTTATTTTTTAACATCAATTGGTCCAAAATTTATTTTAACTGATTTAATTTCCTTCGATTTGATATCGATATTATACACGCCATTCTTAAAGGATAACTTTTCCTGTTCAAGCTCCTCAAGAGAAACAGCGGCGATTTCTTTAATTTCAGCGGCAAAAGAAATATTTAAACTGATCTGCTCTTCACAGGGATTATAGAACCTGATTACGGCTTCATTGATCTTACCCTTTTCAGCTTTTTTAACAGAACAAAGAATTACCCTTTCATCCGAAATATTAAGAAAAGAAAATTCATGCGGTATATTTCCTTTCCCTACTCCCGATTGGGCAAACCTAAGAGGTATATTAAACTTTAACGCCTCGCTGTAAACATTACCTTTTTGCCAGTCGCCGGAATGAGGGTAAAATGATAATCTGTAATTGTGTTTTCCCGGGCATTGCGAACCTTTCATTTCTTTAAATTCCTGCCGGGAGGAGGGAGCTATGACATATTCAAAAGCCCTGAGCAGAGTAATGGCCAGTGTATTCTTATCATCGTCGAGGACTTCATATTCTTTCAGGCCATTCACGAGGATCGCGGCCCCTTCAGTTTTATTCGATACATCGACAAAATGATGCATGGGGTAATCATACATCGGCTGTTCCACCCAGCCTGTTGTATCTTCCCGCGCGATTTTTCTTCTGACTACATCAAACTGACCTTCGCCATGACTATATTCAGCGTTTAGCTCCAATGGAAACATAATTCTCAGACGATGGCTTTCAGCCTTGTTATCCAGTTCTATATTTATATCGATTCTTTCAGAATCTTTTGACAGGACTAATGTCATAGTAACAGGGATATTTACAAATTCCCCACTGTTTTTTCGCTCCTCAAGTGAGGCGGGAAGTGAAAGCAGATGTTTTATCTCAGCTTTAGCATACAGGGGCCCGTTTTCCTTCTGGGTGATGAGGGGAGTAGAGTCCAGAGATGTTATAAATGGTTCCGTCGGTTCATTTACCCATGCGTGACCCGCTTCACCTTCATCGTAAAAATATCCCAGGTTTTTATAAACTTTTCCTGTCTTTTTGAATTTAAGATCAAATGTGCCGTTATTATTAACTGCAAGTTTAAGGAAAGTATTTTCCATTACAGGCCGATCCTCTTTTAGAGAGGCGATATATTCCCTATCCTCTGTTTTACAATCCGCCGCCGCGACTAAATAAGATTTAAGTCCCGACTGCGGAACAGAAGTGAGCGCTAATTTTGCTTCATACCGGACCATTTTAAAATATTTAGGCCGGTTGATCATCTGCTCAAGCACCGGCTGAATTTTCTCTCTTTTGATAATTTGAACAGGGGGCCGGCTGCCTGATGAATCGAGTACATCAATAGAACCTTTGTCGAGTGAAGCGGGAATATCAATAACAATATCAGCAACTTCCGATCTGCTGAAGTTTGTCCCGTTCATCGCGGTTAAAATCAGCAGGGTTTCAGGATTATGTTCGAAGAGTGGAGTAGTATCCAGGTTTTTTATGATATGTTTAGCTGAACGCTCAAAAATACCTTTTGAGATTTCTATTGACTGTTTATATCTTATCTCCATATCTTCATGCACACTATCGAGGCTGCATCCTCCGATTGAATCGTGGGCTGAATTTTGAATTATCAGTTCCCAGGCAGTCTCAGGATAGGTATCGTTTATATCCCGTCCGGCAAACGCGGACCAGATATTGAATGGTTCGGCGTAAAACTGTATCCATCTTTCGGCGTCAAAGTTTATCTGTTTCAGGTACATTCTGGCAGAAGTGGTATATCCATAGAGGTTTCCGCTTCTGAGGTCATATTGAGCGCTTCGTCTTTCTCCCTCCACCACTTTAAGTGATGACCGGTCGATTTCTTCATCCAATAATTTCGCGTAATCTTCAAGTGTGCTGTGCCTGATATCGATTCCCGGAAATTTATCTCTTATTGATGAAATTATTTTAGTCGTGTGAGAATTCGGCCCGCTTGAATCATGTCCTTCCATCCAGATAATATGTCTGGTTGTAAAGTCGGATGCCTGATCTTCAATGATTTTTTTTACCGAAGGAGATATATTTTCTTCATAAAAAAGAGCTTCGGGGGATAAAACAAACCAGTCTTCATCTGCCTGAAATTTATCGGCGAAATGAAAAGGGGTTTCTTCTTTTTTCCATTTATGCTCGACATCCGCGAATCCTTCATCAAACATTACGGGACGGTAGATATAAAAATAAAAATTGTAACGCGGCATGGTCGAAAACCGGGATGAAACTGCTTCCGTTCCATCGGCTCCTCTCCAGAGGAACTCTGCTTTGGGGCTGTCGATGGAATTGATACCCCGGTAGAACATAATCAGATTGATATCAAACTGCCTGTATATCTGGGGAAGCTGAGATATCTGCCCCCATGAAAAAGGGGAGTAGCCGATTTTTGAAACCCTTCCCAGTTCCTCTGCAACTTTGTGTCCGAGAAGAAGGTTTCTGATCAGGTTTTCACCCCCGACCTGGTATTCTTCAGGAAGAATATACCAGGGACCCGCCAGGAGTCTTTTGTTTTTAAGATATTTTGAAATTATCTCTTTCTTATGAGGTTTTATTTCCAGGTAGTCTTTCAGCACAATAGACTGACTGTCGAGGTGGAAAGCTTTGTAATCGGGATTTTGTTCCAGAATTTCCAGAACGCGGTCAATCATATCAACCAGCATTTGCCTGTTGCGCTGGAAGGGGTATCGCCACTCCCTGTCCCAGTGAGTATTTGAGATAACATGAAAAACTTTATTTTTAACCATCGATTCCATCAAGAAAAACCTTATTCCTTATTATAATTTCAGGGATTCCACATTTACATATTTTGGCCGCTGCGGCAAGATCGTGACCCGAAGTCTCGGCGAAGGGGAGAGCGATACACCTTCCAAGACCGGCGGCTCTGATTGCGACGGTGCCGCTTTCACTATCTTCAAAACCTAATACTTTATCAAATTTATCGGGAGTAAATCCAAGCTGATGAAGCGCTATGCTGTAAAGATCGCGATGCGGTTTTAGCCTTATTTCACTTGAATCACAGGCGGTTACCACCGTTTCATAATATTTACCGTAGGTCTGCATACCTACTGAAATTTTCTCTTTTGTCAATTCAGGAAGATCAGAATTATTTATAAAATTATTTATCTGCCTGAAAACTTCCGAAAGCACAATATCTGCCTCGTAAAATATTGAGGAAGTAACAATAGCTGTTTTCAGGGGGCGCCGGGTGAATCTATCAGAAACAGAGACAAGAGCGTTGTTTAATTGAGCTTCATCCGGTATTTTGTCTGTATCAATTCCTTTTTTAATCGCGGAATCAATAAGTTTTCCGGAAAGTTTTTTTATATCTTTTCCCAGCCACCCTTTGATCAGAGGGAGAAATATTTCAATGCCGGGCATCGGCTCGATCAGTTTTTTTTGCGGATCGCCAAAAATCTCATCTGATACTTTTGTGCTTTCTCCCTGACGGATTCGTTCCAGAATTTCATGGTACTTTTGGTAATAAATATCAATTCCTGCCCTTGTGAGTTCATCAGGAGTGAAATCTCCTTTCAGCTTTTTAGCATATTTCTGAGCAGTTTCTTTTATTTTCAAATCAGAATAATCTGATGGAAGGGATTTAGCCAGGTCAGTTATTTCCGAAAACCCTGAATTTTTCAGATTTCTTTCCACTTCATCTTTTCTCTGCTGATCTTTTCCTTTTACGAGGGTCCATATCCTTGCGAAAAAAAGCGCGGCTTTTATATCGGTGGCATTTAATAATGGCTGATATCTGTTCAAAAGATATTCAACATGTTTAGTTGTGCTGTTCCCGATGATATTAGGATAATCCTGCTCGGGATCAAGGCCCTGCCAGTCGGAGAGGGACATCCTGCCGCTCATTTTTCTGATCATATATTCAAGGGAATGAATGCAAAGTTCTTCTGTGGTGGTAGTTGTGCCATCCATATCCATAACCGCCCCGAGAAAATATGGGGCATGACTGGTTATTCTTGATGCCAGAGGCACAATATCAAATCGCGGATGGATATAACCGGGATTTTGAATAAAGGCGAATTCAGAATTTGAACCTGGCATGAGCCCGCATGCTTCGTCCCTGTCAATTATTTTAATATTTGCCATAATCCTTTATAAGTTTTATTCCATATTGCAGTAAATGTTTTACACTTAAATCATTTACCGATTCTGCATATACTCTGAAGAGGGGTTCTGTTTCAGAAGACCTCAGCAGAAGCCATGACTGATTATCATCAAAATACAGTTTTAAGCCGTTGATTATTCCTCTGCTGCTGCTGAATTCCTTAATACTGGAAATATTAAAACCGGAAATTTTACCTGGAATCTCCCGGAAGATGCCGGGCAGAATTTCAGCTCTTTCAGGAACATCATAGAGGAAATCTTCACGTTTATAGAATATTTTTCCCCATTCCTTCCATTTCTCATTCTGCCAGGAGGACAGGTTTTCAGCGCCCGAGGATGCAAGCATTTCTATCATCAGCAGCGCAGAGAGAATGCCGTCTCTTTCAGGAATATGACCAGCGTAACCAAAACCGCCGCTTTCTTCACATCCGAATAGAGCGTTATCACTTATCATCTTTTCGCAGATATATTTAAAGCCCACCTGTACTTCTTCGACTTCACGATTTTGTTTTCCGAATAGTTGATTCAGTTTATTGGTGACAGAAGCTGTTTTAATCACAGGACCCCTGTTCGAACTCTTTCGGGAATAATAATCTGCCAGCATAAGAATGGTATCCTGGGCGCTCTGCCAGCCGCCGCCGTCATACATCACTCCCAGCCGGTCGGCATCCCCATCTGTAGCGAGGCCGATTGAATAGGGCTCATTAGCGAGGGTTTCAGATAGCAGCGAAAGATTTTTTTCTATTGGTTCGGCGTTTCTGCCGTAAAAATCTGCTGATGCATTCCCGAATATTGTATCGATTTCGAGATCGGTATCGAGCAGAATATCCTGCAAAAAAGTTTCTCCGGCTCCCCCCATGGAATCAACAATTACTTTTAATCCGGAATTGCTGATAAGTGAAAAATCTATAATATTTAAAAGATGCCTTGTATAAAATTTTGTGAAGTCCTGCTTCAGGACATTCAGGAAATCCTTTTTTACCTTGGATTTACCCAGCAGATTTTCCACCTTATGAGTCTCTTCAGTAAAAAATGGTCCGCCATAATGTCCCTTAAATTTCACTCCGTTATATTGCGGGGGATTATGTGAAGCTGTTATCATCACACCCGCGTCAAGTTTAAGATCAGCAACGAACCAGGAGAGAACAGGAGTGGGAATAATACGGTCAGAAAGAAATACATCAATTTTATTTCCTGACAACACAGAGGCGAACAGTTCGGCGTAATCAAAGGAGTGTTTCCTGCCATCGTACGCGATTGCTATTTTGGGTCTTGTTTCTTTTGAAACCGAATGTGTATAATCGGCAAAAGCCTGCGCGACAAGCATTACAGATCCGGTATTAATTTCTTTATCTATTATCGCGCGCCAGCCATCCGTTCCGAAAAATATGTTCATATATTTCCTTCCAGTTCTTTTTGAACATCAGAATAGTTTATATCACGTATTTGTTTGCCGGTTTTTACGGCGAGAGCCGCCAGGGCGCCGCATGCTTCACCGGTCGCGGCTGAGGTGGGCATAATTCTCAGCGCGCTATGTCCCTCCCGGGTTGATGAAATACATTTCCCCGCAGAGAGCAGATTGTCCGCTTCTTTCACAATCAGGGCTCGCAGGGGGATCTCATAAAATAATCCATTCGGCAGATCTTCCATTCTGGAGGATTCATCCTTCTGACCATGAATGTCAATTCCGTAACATCCCCGCGCGATAACATCCTGAAATTTCGCTCCAGTTTTGATATCTTCTCCTGTCACGATATAATCGCCAATCACTCTGCGTGTTTCCCTGACTCCAACCTGCGGCGCGGTTTCGATAAGGAATGCGTTTTCAAATCCGGGTACTTCGGAAATAAGCAGGTTTACCACTTCATCTGTCTGAATTCTTGAGATAAATTCAGCTTTTGTAAGCTGTGCAGAATCTGAACCATCCAGATCAAGAATATTGGTTGTGTTAAATGACCCTTCTCCGGTTTCGGGCAGGGTGGTGAAAAATATATATTCAATTTCTTTGCTCAGCAATCCTGCCTGACGGGCTTTTTGTACATGACTGAGAAATCCCGCTACCGAAACAATACCCGTTTTGCCAAGTTCATCAATGACCCAGGGGAGAAAATCGGCGGGATTTTTTTTCACTTCCGCGGCTACAGTTTCCATATTTATTCCTCCCATACGGAAAAAAAGAGTCAGCGCCTGGAGAAGACCGCTTTTTTCATCACCTTTATTAAATGGAAGTCCTGCCAGAAAAACCAGCCTGGCGTCTCCTGTAGTGTCTATAAAAACTTTTCCTTCATATTCCGTTAGACCATCAGGAGTTATTACTTTCACAGAAGTTAACTTCCTGTTTCCCAAATTTGTATCAACAACGGTTGAATCAAATAAAATATCACATCCGCTATCCTTTAAAAGCTTATATGCCGCCAGTCTGAATGAGGCAGAATTAAATCCATTATTTATCATACCGCCTGTTTTGATCATCTCAAGTTCAATCTCTTCAAATATGCCCCGCACAAGAGGTATATCATTGACGCTGTGTTTCATGAATGGGGATACAAGTCCCGCGGTTGACATTCCTCCGACAAAATGATACTGCTCAATAATCAGTGTCGAAGCCCCGAGTCTGGAAGCTTTAACCGCCGCGGTTATTCCTGCTATCCCGGCTCCGCAGACGATAACATCATAGCTCTTTTTCATCGGACCACTCCCACACTTTTCATAGCTTCGACGAACCATTTTGTTACATTCACCGGTCTTGTAATCGCGGTACCAACCACAACAGACCAGGCGCCAAGCTCAAGCATTCTGGCAGCTCTTTCAGGGGTGTTTACTCTTCCTTCGGCAAATACAGGGATATCAACCTTCGAAGAAAGGGTATCAAGCAGAACATAGTCGGGCTGGTCTGATTTATTAACTATTGTTTCGGGAGTATAACCGCTTAAAGTTGTAGAAAGGCAATCGGCTCCGGAAGCGGCACAGGCGAGTCCATCCTCCACGGTGGAAATATCAGCCATAATGATCGCGCCATATCTTTTTTTCAGGTCGGAGATAAAATCTGGTCCGGTAAGTCCTTCCCGTTTTCTGAATGTTCCATCCACTGCGATAAAGTTACAGTTTACATTGAGAAGGGCCTCAAAATCATTATAGCTGCCGGTTATTCTGACATATCCATCTTCGAATTCCGATTTCATTAGTCCGACTACGGGAAGATTTATCCGCCTGATAATTTCCGCGGTTTTTTCTTTCCCTTCGGTTCTTATTCCCGCTGCTCCTCCCTTGACAGCGGCTTCCGCCATTAGAGCTACACCATCAGGTGAATTAAAGGGTGAACCTCCCTCCGCCTGGCAGGAGACTACAAGGCCATGCTTTAATCGATTAAACATTTCCATTCAGCCCCCTGATGAGCGATTCGATTTGCCTGTCCTGAGAAAGAAAATCGGTGGTTAAAAAATCAGTATCCGTGAGTTGAAATATGTCCTTCATGGATATGGAGGCCGCGGGCTCAGTTTTCCGGATCCTTTTTGATTTCAGTGGGAGAAGGTATATGGTGAAGCCTGATTCCAAAGATTTATCGCGTATTGTTTTTATCGCTTCATGTTCAGGATCAATGTTGAGATTATTCCTATTTTTTAATTCTGTTGATAAAAATAATAGGCTGCCAGTCAGGGGAACCGGGGAATATTCTTTAAGTAACTGAATATTTCCATTCATATTTTGTTTGTTGATCAACAGATTCAGGGAATGGCTAAAATTCTCATCTCTCGCGGGCAAAACAGGCTTAATCAGTTCAGATTCAGATGAAGTATCTATCAGCGCCTTTGAATTGATGATCCGGTTTCCTTCCCGGGCAGCGATGGAAACATGGAAAAAATCGGGTGAGGATTCAATTTTCCAGGGATGGATATGAAAAAGTGTATCAAGCTTGCTGTCAATAATTCTTTTAAGCAATAATATTTTTACAGCCTCGGGATTGAGGATTATTTTATCCTTTCCTTCATAAAAAAATCCGGAGGGATAAATTTTAATTTTTTTCAGAAAGGGATGTTCTGATTCCGCGGGCGCTATCAGATCGAGAGCTTCTGTAATGTCTCCCCCGGGAAAACCATATCTGTTGAGAAGTAATACTTCAGCCCCTCTCTCCGAAAGTTTTTCGGCAAGGATGATCCCTTTATATCCGGCGCCATATATAATATAATCGTAAAATTCTTTAATCATTTTTTTGACGCTCCGATCACAACAACTTCATCATTGGCAGATACTTTAGCCAGTTCAATATCGGCAAGAGCCTGAATCTGTGATTCATTTACAAGTCCGGTGAAATCAATAATTTTAGCTCCGGCGAGCAGAAAAATATCGGGCACCAGGGCGCCCGCGTCACCGAATGTAGTGAGAGTTTCAATCATCTCGGATATCGCTCGTTT
This sequence comes from Melioribacteraceae bacterium, assembly GCA_963677445.2. Taxonomy (GTDB): domain Bacteria; phylum Bacteroidota; class Ignavibacteria; order Ignavibacteriales; family Melioribacteraceae. The sequence continues at coordinate 53,275 of CAXXGF010000010.1, forward strand.
TACACTGCCGTTCTGAACCGATTCCACCTCGCAATCAGCTAATCTTAACCTGATCGTCCCTTCCTTGTCAATAACCCTTATCCCTTTTTTCCTGCTGTTGAGCAGGCCGAAAAGATGTTTTTTGCTGCTGCTGAATAAAACAGCCCGGAGGAATGAAGTTTTACCGGCAATTGACAGGTCATCGGGAGCGGCGTTAAAAGATTTTGAGCAAATTTCCAGCAATTCTCCTTCATCAAGCTCTTTTATTTCAAGTTCACGGGTTCTCATTTCACTGTTGCCCATAGCCACAGCAATGACTTTTTTATTTTTTGAATCAATTTCGACAGATACTTCCACCGAATCGGGCAGAGCGCCCATCGCTATTACAGAGTTTTCCGCTTCCTGACGCAGCGCGATTATATCCCCTTCTGTGGGATTGATTATATTTTTTTCAACCGAATCCCTGATCATTCCCAGCGCCGCTCCGATAGCGGAAATTACTTCGGTGTTTTCTGCGATTTTCCAGGGAATATTCATACTGTTGCCAGTGAAGGGCACAATAGCTGCCGCTCCGCCTCCGCCCCCGACAAACTCGATGACTTCATTATCAAGTTTATATTCTCTTGAAAGTCTTTCTATTACCGGTTTAATTTTGTCAGAGGATAATTCAAGTATTCTCTTCGCTAATAATTCCGGTTCCCGGCTGAATTTGTCAGACAGGCTGCTGAAGCAGCTTTCCAGGGCTTTTCTGTTAGCCAGCCCATGACCTTTAACATTAACAAGCCCGAGATAACTGGAAGCCCCGGTGGGTGTGATTGTATATTTGCTGTTGTCGCTGAGATTTGAAATTTTAAGATAATCCTTAGGGTCTCCTTTTTTTGGTTGTACGGTCTCAATCTCAATATTGTCAAAGTCATTTGTTCCTGAGTAGGATGTATAAGCGAGACTCGCGATATGCGCGCTTCTCGGGCCGACATCAATTATTTTATCCTCTTTTATTCTCGGTATGGAGCCTCCCGCGATTCCGAGAGTGCGTACATCAAGGGTTCGCAGGAATAACCTGTTGCCCCCGATCTGAGCGCTCTTTACCTGGGGTTTGCCATTTTTTATGACCGAAATATCGGTTGAAGTGCCGCCGACTTCGATAAAAATCCCGTCTGAAACTTTCGCGTACATTAAAGCGGCCGCCACACCGGCAGCCGGGCCTGATAACATAGTCAGGATGGGGCGTTTTCTCATTTCATTTATATCCATGATGCCCCCATCCGATCTCATTACCATCAGGGGCGCTTTGATTCCGCTTTCCCTTACCGAAAGTTCTGTCATGTTGGCGGTTTCAAGCATTCTGGGCATCATACTGGCATTTATTACAGCGGTTCTGGTTCTAACCTTCAATCCATAAAGCTTTGATATTCTGCTTGCCGCTGTAGCCTGAATTCCCATTTCTCCGGCGATTTTCAGAACCAGCTCTTCATTGCGGGGATCATCAACACCGAATGCCTCACTCGCGACAATCACTTCCGCTCCCTCCCCGATCAATGCCGCGATAGTCTTTTTAACGGTTCCCTCATCGGGGGATTTCCGTGTATCAATAAACCTGAATCTTACAGGCAAAAATTTACCGGGAGAGAGTTCGATGTTATTCAGATTTGTTTCTTTTTTTGCTCTCCGGCCTTCAAGTCCTTTTCCCATTCCGATTATACCGGTAACAGCAACATCACCTTCCAGAAGGGCATTGGTAGCCTGGGTGGTGGAATGAGCTATAAGAATTACCTCTTCCGGTGAAATTTCCGATTCTTTCAGCAGAAGATTCATTGATTCGACAACACCTTCGGCAACACCTTTACCGGAAGTATGTGTGGTCGGCACACAGGCTTTCCCGATAATTGAATAATCGCTTATATCCACAGCCACTGCATGTGTGAAAGTGCCTCCGACATCTATGCCTATTTTAATTTTCCTGTTCATTTTGTCACCATCAATAAAATATTACCGCGGAAATCACCAGTCCCAGAAACGCTATTATCCAGGTGTAGGGGATGGTATTCCAGAGCACTTTCTGAACATCGACTCTCATCTCATTTGCCAGCCAGACATTATGTGTATTGGTAGGATCGCTTATTCCCTGAATTTGTCCCACCGAAAGGAGAAGTCCCATTACAGCTCCCGGATTCATATTGCTCGCGAGAAAAACAGCGGCGATACCATATCCCATGCCCCAGACATTAAGAGGTCCCCGATAAAGCGCGAGGGGAGCGGCGAATGTGAAAATTACTACATAAACGAGTCCGCTCGAGGGGACAACCGCTTCCATAACAGGTTTGACCAGGTTTAACACCGGCCAGCCCTCCGGATATGCTTCAAGCTGTATCCCGGGCCCCATTATCGCAATAAGCAGCATTCCGATACCAAACATAAGAGTGACAGCGGGCATAACTACCGCGCCCCCCTCAAAAACAGATTGTATGAAAAGATTCAGTCTTCCTTTCTTATATGTGGTTACAAAAGCGTAGATAAGTCCTGTAACAAAGGCCGCGATAAAATTCATATCGAGCATTAATATCAGAAGCAGGGGAATTACCGGTGAGAAAAAGCTGATCCAGTGTATTTCTTTGTCAGCGCCGCTTTTTCCCGATATTATCCGGTAAAGAGCGTAAACGAAAAGCAATATTATACCGCCCGAAATGATATATTTAAGCGCCATCATCAGACCGGAGTATATTTCGCTAAGTGTTTCTTTGATTTCCGGCGAAAGCAGATAGTTATAAGAAATAAGGAGCAGACCTGCGGAAAAAATGATGACCAGAGAACGGCTGATAATTTTACCCGGACTCAGGTCGTGACCATCACGGTATAGCTGCACTGTGATATATATTATCGCGGTAACTATTGAGAGGGAAAACATTATTAAGGCGAAAGGCCTTATTTCCTCAACTTCGAGTCCCATAACACTCACATAAACTGCCCAGTTGCCGACATTAAGTGTGCCTCCGATGCTAAGGCCCATCAAAAATATTCCTACTGAGGTCATCGGGCCGATTCCGACCGAAGACATAATGGGGAGAACGATGGTGGCTACCATTATAATAGCGCCCAATCCCCCCAAGGTAGTGAAAAGCAAAGTGATTAAAAGGAGCATGATTACAGAAATTACCCAGGGATTATCTCCTGATAATTCGGCTCCTTTTTTAATAAAACTTTCAGCGACACCTGTTTTCTGCAATATTATTGAAAGCATACTGCCGAACATGGCAATCGTATATGCCTGATTTAATTTAAGCGCCCCGTGCCCGATAACATATTCGATTACATCGGCGGGATTAACACCTCCGGCCAGCGCGATCAGGGCGGCCATAAGAGGAAGCGCTATGAGCGCCGGAATCTTTCTCAAAAACATGAGAAGAGCCATCGCGATAAAAATTCCGGCCAGAGTTATTAGTTGAATTGATTCCATATACCTATTCCAGTTAAGAACGGTGCAAATTTAATTAATAGGTCAAGGTGAAAAAACTACACCATGATGTAGTTGAATTTGCCGGGCGGAATCAAAATTTTGGTATCGTCGAAAAACAGAATTTGGAACATGAATTTATTGAGGCTGAAAATGAAAAGAACAATACAGATATTTTTTATACTGCTAATACTTGGAATGGTCTTTCAGATATCCGCGCAAAATGACTGGGAATATACCGGAACAATAAATTTCCCTGAAGAAGATAGTCTGGTCTTACGGCCATTTCTCGGGACTCTCGATGAAAATGGCAGACTATATGTCGTTTCATCCAAGGCTACAACACCCAACGCTCATAACGCGATATATTATGCCGATCCGGGTGAAGATTATTTTACCAAAATGATCGATTATGACCTGAACGGTGATTCAGATACACTGCTGGGAAATGTCGGAGCGATAAGGGGAATAACAACAATTGGCAATGATGTTCTAATAAACGCGTCACAGCCTTATCCAAAAACTCAGCCTATGACAATATGTATATCATATTATTACACAGATGCCGATACACTTCAGAAAGAGGTATTTGAAGGAAGCGGATGGGGTTCATATAACCATGGTTTGGAAGCTACCAGCGATTCGGCTGTTATTATGGGGATTTCATTCCAGGGACCTACGCACAGGTGGTATAATTTCAGCAACAGCAATATGCAGGGGGACAGGGGCAGAGGAACCTGGCTTCTGCCCGATCCCGATGACGGGAATCTTTGGAGTAACCAGCTTGAGCCGGGCGGACCGGAAAACCAGGGCAAAGACCTTATTCGGGATATTGCCCTTATCCCGGATGGTGATTACAGCTCGACAGAAACGCCCTTTTATTCATCGAGGAACTCATTTTCCATTGATCAGATTACCGGCGGAATTGCTGTCTGGATGGGCGGCACCCAGGAAAAACCGATTGATTACACTCCTTCAAGAGTGATAGATTTTAATGATTTTCTCTCTTTTATAGACCCGATTCCTTATGGAATAACAGTCGATAAGAATGGAATCCTGTGGGTGGCCGGAATAGACTCAACCCGCCGCTGGGTAAAAGGATTCCAGCTTGAAGGTATCAACGCTGTCGCTGTATATGATCTGCCGAGCCAGTTCAGCAAAGATGAACCGGATCCGGATGGAGCTCCGATGGGAGGTCCCTGCGATGTAGTTCTTACCCCCGACGCGGCGAAAGCTTATGTAATTGACGCCTATTCAAAATCGGTGTTTGTATTTGAAAACAGCACCGTAGGTGTAGATGATAATACAATTGCTGAAATGGATTTTACACTTGAGCAGAATTATCCCAATCCCTTCAACCCTTCGACACTTATAAAGTTTACACTGCCGGAACAGGGCAATATAAAACTGGTTGTCACAAACTCATTGGGTGAAACTGTTGCCCTGCTGGCTGATGAAATAAGACATGCCGGAACATATGTTGAAGTATTTAACGGCGAAAAACTTTCCAGCGGTATTTATTTTTACTCCCTGATTACAGGCAAAGGAAAGATTACTAAAAAAATGCTCTTGATGAAATAGGTTAGGTGCCGGGTCGGCGGCCTTACCAACCACGGCCCGGTATTTTAATTAATTGCCTTACAAAATGATACCCGGAAAAGATAACGTGAAAGGTACATACAAATTTATTTATTATATTTTTACTTTATATCTGATTCTGACATCTTTTTTATTTGCTCAGAATGGAAAAATTACCGGAATTGTTAAGGACAAAACAACCGGCGAGGCGCTGATCGGCGCGAATATTATGCTCAAAGGGACAAATTACGGCGCGGCGACTGACCTGGAAGGAAGATATGTCATCCTTAATGTGCTCCCGGGAAAATATGATGTATCAGCCAGCATGGTGGGATTCGCGAAGGTTATCCAGAAAGATGTTATGGTTTTTATTGACCGAACGACATCCCTTAATTTTGAGCTGACCGATGAAACTATTGAGATTAACCAGGTGATAATCACCGCCGAAAGGCCCGCGGTTGTAAAAGACCGCACTTCCACCGCAACAAATATTAAGAGCGAGCAGATTAAAGCGGCGCCACTCGAAGGACTTCGGGGCGCGCTGGAGCTTTCCGCAGGATTTCAGAAAAACGCCACCGGAAACTACTCGGTAAGGGGTTCAGGTTCTTATGAGCTGAATTTCCAGGTGAACGGCATGACCCAGTCAAATTCCAATACCAGCGCTCCCGGAACATTTGATACTGAAAAAGCGGACAATTCCTGGAAATATGATGTCAATCCCCTCGGAGTAAAACAATTGCAGCTTATAACCGGCGGATTTTCAGCCGAGTATGGCAATGCCCAGGCGGGTGTTGTGAATGTCGTTTTAAAGGAGGGGGGACCAAAATTCGAAGGTGAGTTCAGGGTGGAATACAGACCTGCCGGGCAGTATCATTATGGTGACTATATTTACAGTAAATCCAATTACGAATGGCAGAGATGGGGTGAGCTTGAAGACTGGATGAACCGGCGGGAAGATATAATAAAAGAATTAAAACTTGATGTCCGTTATGCTGATCTTAAGGTTTCAAACCCTGATGAATATAACCGCCTTGTTGATCAGGAAATTGCCTGGGCGCATGAAACCTGGATTAAAAACCATGAACCGGGCGATGATAATGTTCTCGGTGTATATGACTACCGTGATTATTCTTATACAAGATATATGTTCGGTTTTGGCGGTCCCCTCGGTAAAGACCCGAATCTGCTGAAATTTTTCTTTTCGGGAGAATATAAAAGGAATCCTACCCGTCTTCCCACTCCTGAAAAAGTTCAGGTGACGCAGAATTATATTATGAACCTTATCTATCAGCCTGTGGCTGAGCATAAAATAAAACTTATGGCGAGCTACCAGAATTATGAAGGAGGAATCTGGTCAGGTTCTGAAGACATCCGCTGGTCGGGACTCGCGTTTACGCCTCCCGGAGTATCTACAAAATATCTGATTACCGTTGACCCGGTCAGAGAGGAGCAGACAATCGCTCAGTCACTCAACTGGGTTTATACAATCAATCCTAAATCTTTCATGGAAGTTAATCTTTCACATCAGGATGAACAATATGAACTGCCATACCGTTATCTGGCCGGGTATGGTCTTGAGGTTGACCGGCTTGACAGCCTTAACGATGACGCCGGATCGGTCCTAAGAGAAGGAAGCTGGTGGGAGAAGGATTATTTCAGGGCTCCCTTCGGATTCAGCACCAATTATTACCAGGACAGCCGCACGAAAAATATTGGAATGAAAGCCGATTACACCAACCAGGTATCCACGTCACACCTGTTAAAAGGAGGACTGCGGTTTTATTATTGGGATATGATAAATAATGGCGTCAATTCAAGTTTTCAGGCAAATTCTTATGTAGCCCGTAACGGCTTTGCCGATTATTACACGGCCTACCCGATTAACTTTGCCATATACGCGCAGGACAAAATGGAATTTGAGGGAATGATCGCCAATATCGGTGTAAGAGCGGAAGCTTATAATTTTCAGACATCGGCGCCCCTCGACCGGTTCAGTGTGCTTTATCCGGGCACGGACGGGCCGGGAACGACAGGTAGTTCGGTAACCGAAAATTCTGAATGGAAGTTTTTTATCCTTCCCAGAATAGGAATTTCATTCCCGATTGGAGAGGCGACAGCATTCCGTTTTCAGTATGGTCATTTTGCCTCAATGCCAATCTTTACACAGGCATTATCACGCAAGACCTGGGTAGGATGGCAGGGAATAGGCAATCCGAATCTGGACCCGAAGAAAACTATAAATTATGAGTTTGGCCTGCAGCAGCAGATGGATGATAATCACCGCCTCGATCTTGTGTTATATTATAATGACAGAACAACCCAGATTGGGCGGCAGAATATTGCTTCTTACACAGGGAGCCGGAACCAGTTTGCCGGTTTTGCCGGTGATAATACACCACTTTATTATTACTGGTCATTTGAGAATAACGCTTTTGGTTCAACGGTTGGCTTTGAAGCGACTTTTGAAACTGTAACAGCTCGTAACTGGTCATACAGGCTCAGTTACAGCCTTTCACAGACTACCGCCGGAAATTACGGCCCCCAGATAATTTATCCCGATGACACAAGAGGATATTCCGCCAGAAATTTCACAGGTGAATTCCTCGCATCCTGGGACAGGACACATAATTTCAGGGGACTTATTCAATACTTCTGGGTTGATAATGAGGGGCCTGAGTTATGGGGCCTGAAGCCGCTTCAGAATATGGTTATCAGTTTAACATATACCGCCCAGTCAGGTACACCATATACATATATCACTGATTTTACACTCAAGGATGTGGTTTATAACAGAAGATATCCGATTGAATCGAATGTAGATTTTAATCTTAACAAAGAAATTTATATCAGCGGAGTTAAAATGATTCTCGGTGTAAGAGTGATGGATCTATTTGACAACCGCTGGATAACACCTATGTCAACATCTGAAGATATCCGGCTGTGGGTTGAAGATGGAATAACGATGGCCGATCCTGGCAACGATCCGGCAAGGCTGAGCTACATCGCGGCTCCCTACAGAACATTCCGCAATCTTCCGAGAAGAATATATTTTACCTTCGGCGTTGGCTTTTAATATTCTAATGATAATTTTTTTCGCGGGAAAAATGATAAAAAAACTGACAATAATTTTGATTCTATTTACACTGGTTCTGGCTGAGGTGTCTTTGGCCCAGGTTGAATCATCTTCAATTATTCTGAATCGGGGTAAGTTGTGGCAGACTATAAGTTTCGGGAAAACCGGACCCTCGTTCAGCAACTGGAGCAGAAGGGGCATCGGACTGGACTGGCCCGGTTTTGATCCATCCCTTATTGGGGAAAATATCGGCGGTTCTCCTTCACACCTGGTTTCGGGGGGAATGTATGTCGGCGCTATGGCGGGTGATTCTGTGCTTTCGGTTGAGGAATGGGCTTTATATGCAGGTTCTGTCGCTGAAGGAGCTGCCGCAAAATACAGAATAACAGAACACAGGCGGATTTACCCGGATGGTGAAAATCACTGGCTGAAAAGTGATCCCTCGGGAGCTGAAGAGCAGATCAGAACTGTATGGGAATATAATACAGATTATGAGGATGAATACCAGATACAAAGGATGCTGCCGATCAGGGTTACAAGAACATCTTACCAGTGGAGCGGTTCCATGGAGGATGAGAATTATATTATTCATGAGTATGTAATTAAAAATATTGCTGAAGAACTGAGAACTGTTCTGCCTGCCGACAGATTTATTGCCGATACATTAAAAGATTTTTATTCACTGGTTACTTACGGCCTGCATTGCAACTCCCGTTCATGGACAGTTTTATTCCCCTCATTAACCCCCGGCGCCCGGAATACCGGGTTCAATTATAATTTTGTTGATAAGGTTGTTTTCGGCAGAGCTTTTGACTATGATGAAAGCCAGGGAAGCAATGAAGTATTCGGACTCGCCAACTCTATGGGGCCCCTTGTTAACGGGGAGCCAACAGGTGAATATCTCGCCCCCGCTTATGCCGGATTCAGGCTGTTATATGCCTCACCCAACAAAGATGGTGACGAAACTAAAGTCAGGCAGCAGGGATGGTCGGCGGCAAGTAATTCAATTGACCTGAGCGGGCCATTTACAAATATAGGCAGCAGGGAGGCACAATATTCGGCGCTGGAGGATATAAGACTGGCTTCAAACTTTGTGGAAAGTTTTGCCGATCAGAACTTTATGCGCAAATCGAGAATGTGGTCTCTTATGTCAGTTGGTCCCTGGGACCTTATGCCGGGCGATTCGGTGAGGATTGTGGTGGCTGAAATTGTTGATGGCGCCGATTATTCAATGGCGATTGATCCGGGAAGTTATGCCAGCAACACTATCGACACCGAAAGCCGGAAAAAATTTAACGCCAGCTCAAAGAGAGCGAAACTGACATTTGACAATAATTATAATCATCCCGATCCCCCCGCTGCGCCCGAATTTTCAGTCGATTACAACCGGAATTCAGATGATGTGGCGATAATTCTTAAGTGGGGCAGGGAAGCGGAAAATATCCCCGATCCCGATGACGGAACCGATGATCTGGAAGGGTATATTGTTTACAGATCGGAATACCTGCCTGTCGGTCCCTGGACAGCGATAGATACAATATACAAAGGGGATACAGACTATTTTGACGGAATTGAATATAAATATACCGATTCTCAGGTGGATATAGGGCAGGGTTATTATTACGCCCTCACAGCATTTGATTCCGGCAAGGAAAGCTGGACCGGAGTACAGACTATCAACAATATTGATCCCCTTGAATCATCAATATTCGCGAATCGGCTGCAAACTCCCTTCATTGCCACTTTACCTCCGAAGGATAATCTTGAAGAAGCGCTTGTTGTGCCAAATCCATTTGTTCTGGGTGAAGGATTTTCCAGACCTGGTGAACAGGATCTCATTCAGTTTGTGAATATACCGAATCCCTGTACAATAAGAATTTATACTATCCGCGGCGACCTCGTTAAAACTATCGATGTCGGCGCCGGGGAAGGGGCAATCGTTTCCTGGGACCAGGTAACCGATTTCGGGCAGTTTGTTGAGAGTGGTATATATGTGTTCCATATAGAATATGATGGTAAATCTAAAATCGGTAAACTGGCTATTGTGAGATAAATTATGATTTTGAAGAAACCCAAAATATCTTATAAAATATTATTCCTGCTGACCGCTCTTTTATTGATTCCGGTTTTCACACAGGTTTCGGGGCAGGACTTTAAAAAAACGGCAACATCGGGATTTGTATTTCTTGAATTGCCCGCCACAGCGCGCACAGCAGCCCTCGGAGAAGCTTCACTTTCGCTGGCCGATCTGAACTCAGACGCGGTATTTAACAACCCCGGGGCGCTTGGTTTTACAAACCGGACACATTCCTTCGCCGCTTCATATTCACCATGGTTTGCCGATATTAAAAATTACACCGCCAGTTATTCCTTCAAATCTAATTTTGGCGTGTTTGGCGTCGGGGCAATAATGATGGATTATGGCTCGATGCCCCGCACGGAAATCGCCAGCGGTCAGAAAGTTTACCAGGTGCTCGGAACATTTGAAGCAAGTTCAACCGCTCTCGGCTTATCATATTCGAAGATGCTTACCGACCGCTTTTCTTTTGGTGTGTCAATAAAATATGTTAATGAAAAAATTGATATTTATTCGGCCGATAATGTTCTCTTCGACGGGGGAGCGCTCTATTATACGGGACTCGGCTCGATGAGGATAGCGGCAAGTATTCAGAATTTCGGAGTTGACGCTAAATTTCTGAATGATAAATTTAAGATGCCCGCGATTCTGCGGCTTGGTATATCTGGTGAAGTTGTCGGCGATAAAGATTCAGATTACAGAGTAACACTTCTTGCCGAGGCAACCCACCCGAATGACGCCGATGAACGAGTAAATACCGGGGTTGAAATATCCTGGAAAAATATCATTACCCTCCGCGGCGGATATAAATTTTTCTATGATGAGGAAACCTTCAGCATCGGAGCGGGAATAAGCGCTCCTGTTAAACTGCCTGTAATTCTTGATTTTGCTTTTTCCGATTATGGAAGACTTGGAAACATCACCAGAATAACTGTTCAACTGGGAATATTATAAACGGATTTATGAATGAAAATTAAGTACACATTAATATTATCTTTTATTATTGCCTGTGCCGTTTCGGCCCAGGTTATATCGGTTGAAGCTTACTCCGATTATTCCTCCGCCCTTTCCCTGAAAACCAGGACCAGGGAAGCTGACGCAGTGGGCGGAGGAATTAAAATCAGACTGTTCGATTTTAAGCCCTTCAATCTCTATATCTCAGGTGGTTACCGTCTCTATTCATTATCTGAGGAGGATCAGCTTTACGGATGGGGATGGAGATTCTGGAATGACCGTTATTCAGATAAAATCGATTCCGATCTGAGAGCAGACCCGAATCTCAGCGCGGATATCAGCTCCTTCCAGAAGATGGACCTTATCCCGGTTTTGATTGGTCTGGATTACAATGTAAATCTGAATGACAAAGTCAAAATTATTCCATCAGCCTCTGCCGGTATTTATTTCTATACCCGCAGGCTTTATGTTGTCGAAGAGTGGAGCAAATATTTTGAGGATGAGGACTATACATTTTCATACAGTTACAGAAACTTCGCGCCCCGAAAGTCGGGAAATCCATTTGTAATCAACGCCGGAATAGATGCTGAATACAGCCTGTCGGAAGGATTTTCCTTTTACTCCGGTCTTGTGTATAACAGCATATTGCCGACTGAAGGATCGCTGGGATATGATGACTTTCCCTTTAAAAGTTCATTTTCACTTAAACTCGGACTAACAATTGTTTACTGAAATGTTAAAAAAAGTATATATCTTAATTGTTGTTGCACTGGTCAGCGCTTTCACAGTTTCCGGTCAGGAGATGAAATTTGTCGCAGGGGTAAATGGAAGCGCCATTCTTCCGGCCGGTATTTTATCACAGCGGTTTGAACCGGCGATCGGTTATTCTGTTTACTTTGGTAAGCAGATTAATGAAAGATGGACCTGGACCGGAAATCTCCTCTATTACAAATTTGATAAAATGAGGGAGGAGAACCTGAAAAAAATGATACAGGCGGAGATTAATGGTGTTACAAATGATTATTCCATCCCTCTGCCCGGTCTTGAGATGGAAATGGAAATTGCTGGACTGATGGCAGAAGCAAAAATGAATGTTTTCAGAACCGGATACATGGAAACAGATCTGAATTTCGGTTTCGGTTTTCTCTACTGGGAACATCAGCGGGGCGAATATTATGATTCACTTTATGTTACACCTCCCGAAGGAGGCGATCCGGTATTGGTTGATGAGCTTGAAGTCCCGGGCAGAACCCAGACTGACTGGAGCGGCGCTTTTAACATCGGCGCCGAGATTAATTTCCCAATGATTGAAATGCTGGCGCTAAATCTCTCGGCAAATTACAAGCTGGTTGTCGGTGAGATTTGGCCGACATTATCTCTGGGACTTGAAAATGTGAGCGGATTTCAGATGTTTGATCTGCGAGCGGGTTTACAATTCAGATTTTAACAAAGGTGGTTAATAGTGAAAAAACTTCTGACAATCATCATACTTTCTTTTATGAGTATCAGCGTTCAGGCATCCGGAGCTGAAGCAGTTCGGGGTGTATGGCTGACTAATGTTGACAGCGACGCTCTTAATTCAAGAGAAAATATTAAAAAGACTGTCGAGTTATGCGCTGAAACAGGTATAAATACAATTTTTGTTGTTACGTGGAATAAAGCTATGACAACATATCCGAGTAAGATTATGAAAAATTTTACCGGTGTTGAAATAGATACTCTTTTTACCGGAAGAGACCCTCTGAAAGAACTGATAGAGGAGGCTCATAAAAGAGAAATAAAAGTATTTGCCTGGTTTGAATTCGGATTTTCCTCTTCCTATGAGGAAAAGGGGGGAGTACTTCTGAGGAAAAAACCTGAATGGGCTTCAAAAGATAAAAATGGCGCGCTGGTTATTAAAAACGGATTTGAATGGTTGAATGGTTTTCATCCTGATGTTCAGGACTTCCTGATTTCATTAATTCTGGAAGTGGTAAATAATTATGATATAGATGGCATACAGGGAGATGACCGGCTGCCGGCGATGCCTTCGGAAGCGGGTTATGATTCCTTTACCGTGGCTGAATATCAAAAAGATCATAATGGAGAGGAACCCCCTGAATATTCAAAAGATTTTGAATGGGTGGAATGGAGAGCCGGCAGGATGACCGGTTTTATGCGGCGGATTTATGAAGAGGTGAAATCTGCCGATCCCGATATGATCATATCCATGGCGCCGAGCCTCTACCCCTGGAGCAAAGAAGAATATCTGCAGGACTGGCCCGTTTGGATGGCAAAGGGGTATGTTGATCTTATAATTCCCCAGGTTTACCGGTATGATATTGATGCATATGAAAAGGAGCTTAAGCTGATTCTCGATGAACAGCTTGATGAAAAGGATTTTAATAAGTTTTACCCGGGAATTTTATTGAAAGTGGGGGGCTATTATCCCGATTTAACATTTATGGCAAAAATGATTGAGGTCAACAGAAAAAATGGTATTCAGGGTGAGGTTTATTTCTTTTACGAGGGATTAAAAAAATATCCTGATTTTTTCGAAGAAATTTACTTAAATAAGAATATCAGATTTCCGAAACTAATAAAGAAGTAAAAAGGAGTTCTTTTGAAATACAGAATGATAGCCGTGATGATTCTGCTCACGGTGTGGATATTAAACGCCCAGCCTGTAGAGGAAATGAGAGCTGTATGGCTGACCAATGTTGATAGTTATGTGCTTGCCTCTGATGATAATATAACTGAAGCGATGGAATACCTTGCTTCAATTAATATAAATGTTGTTTTTCCTGTGGTCTATAACAAAGGTTATACACTCTATCCCAGCGCTATTATGGATTCTCTTTTTGGACAAGCTACTCTGCCTGATCCCGCTTTTCAGAACAGGGATTACCTGGAAAAACTGGTTACTGAAGCGCACAGGGTAGGGATTGAGGTTATTCCCTGGTTTGAGTTTGGTTTTTCATCTTCATACAGTCTTAACGGCGGGCACATAATCGAAAAATTCCCTGACTGGGCATGTAAAAACCGCAGCGGCAACCTGGTTGTAAAAAATGGTTTCGACTGGCTTTCAGGTATTAATACCGAAGTGCAGGATTATATGTTATCCCTCATTATGGAAGTGATAGATAACTATGATGTTGATGGAGTCCAGGGAGATGACCGTCTTCCGGCGATGCCTGTTGAAGGAGGCTATGAAGAGTTTACGGTTGAACTTTATAAATCGGAACATGGCGGCGCCGAACCTCCGGTAAGTTACAATGACGCAGGCTGGAAAACATGGCGCGCCGGTAAACTTAACGAATATTTCGCGCGGGTGAGGGACTCGGTTAAATCACGGTCGGAGAATCTGATATTGTCTGTTGCCCCTTCACCTTATTACTGGGGATATGGCGAGTATCTGCAGGACAGCAAAAACTGGGTTATTGATGGAATAGTTGATAATATTATTCCTCAGCTTTACCAGTATGACCTGGGCAGCTATAATTACGCTCTCAGTACCACATTAAATGATGTCGGGCAGCATAATCCCGAAATCTTTTTCGCCGGAGTGCTGATGAATGTCGGCACGTACCTCATCGATAAAAACCTGATGGGGCAGATGATGAGCGCCAACAGGGATAATAATGTGAATGGTGAAAGTTTTTTCTTTTATGAAGGACTAAGGAAAAACAATAATGACCTGGGAGATCATCTCGGCGCCTATTTTTATAAAGACCCTGCTGTTCTTCCCTGGCGCGGGGGAAATACATGGCGTCCGGCCGCCGAAATCAAGAATGAGGATGATCAGGATACCCGAATTACAGGCAGCTGGGAAACTTACCCGATGCAGGGATATGAAGGAGCCGTATTAAGAACAGGTGAAACCGCCGGATATGCCTCAGCCGAATATTATTATACAGTGGAGAATGAAGCCTGGTATGATCTCTTCAGCTTCAGGACACCAAATACACCCTGGACAGATAACGCCCATTTTGTGCTTTATTCAGGTGATGATTCGACCGAAGTATATGTTGATCAGAGTGTTCTTAATGTAAAAGGATGGCACAAGGTCGGGCAGGTATATCTTACCGCGGGAACCCATAAAGTTGTAAAACTGGATAACGTAGGACTCGCGGATGGTAAATATGTTGTCGCCGATGCCATGATGCTGATGATAAACAGAAGATTATCTCCCGGGGTGATTGTTTCAGTGAAGGATGACCCGGTTGAAGAGGTAATTCCGGCAGGTTACAGGCTTGAACAGAATTATCCGAATCCCTTTAATCCTGAAACAACAATCAGATTTTACATTGACAAAGCGGCACATTGCAGAATTAGTGTTTCTGATCTCCTGGGCCGGGAGGTGGGAGTACTTTATGACGACTGGCATCCGGAAGGAAATGGGGAAGTCAGCTTTAACGCGAATACACTTTCCAGCGGCGTATTTTTTTATACCTTTGAAGCTGGAGAGGTAACAATAACGAAAAAAATGATCCTGCTAAGATAATTGCTGAGGCTCCCGGCGCATTATAGATTATTGATCTGTATGAAAGACAGAGAAATAGTAGGAATCCCCGTTGAGTAAAGGATAGCCTTTATGAGGAATCCGGCAAAAAAATGATACGATTCTTATTGATATGAACAAGAACCTAAGCTGACAGGAGAGGATTACATATTTTATTTCAGTGACCTGATAATATTCCTGCTTTTAATTGGCAGAATATTGAATTGTGCAAGTTAATATAAACGAGCTTCATTCATTCTTATGGAATATTCTTCCGGGAGTGAAGTGGACCTGGTACTTATATTTATACTGGAAAAATCTTTATACACTGAAAGCCGGGTACGAGGATGATTACACCGTAAGAAGTTAAATTCTACGCAAAATGGCAGCAAATTTATCAACGAGTATAAAGTAATATTGCCAAATAAGAGTTTTTTAAATAATCAAGGTGAGTCCTCCCCCGTCAATGAAGAAAAGTGCTTCATTGCCACCCCCTCCGGAGGCTATGGCACTAAGATTGTGAAACGAAAGAAATATTGCGCGAATATAGTTATTCCCCAATGTCGATATTTATTGTGAAATGTTTTTCGAATATTTATTAAATAGAATGATAACATTAATTAGCTAACCTATTGTTATTAAATTCTTTACAACCTCACCCCAACCCCTCTCCTTATCAAGGAGAGGGGCTTCATAATATGGGGATGTATTTTCCCATAGCAAGAGTGGGGTCGGAATACCAGGAAAACACTAAAAATACTATGTTTTTGCTCTATCTTAGTGCCATTGCCTTTGGAGGGGGACATTGCGTCTTTTATCCCTCTATGCCCCATAGGGATGCCTGTGGCGGAGGGAGTGGATTCAAAGTGTTTTTCTTTGAAGTCGGGGAGTACTTACTACGAGTAGCTCGTTAACTTTGTTTTCTCTGGCTTGCCAGTTTACGAGTACGAGTATTTATTCCCAGTTTACCTTGAACATAAGTTAGAACGGAATTATCAACTATGAAATCAATATTACTTATTTTTTCCCTTTTACCTGCACTTATTCTTGCCCAGAGTCCGGTTGAGTTCAGGGCTGTAAAAATTACTGACATTGACAGTCAGGTCATGTATACCGATGAAAATATAGCGGCTGCTATGGATTACCTGGCCGAATGTGGAATTAATGTTGTTCTGCCGGTTGTTTTGAATGGTGGCTGGACACAATACCAGAGCGCGATAATGGACAGTCTTTTCGGACGGTCGATTGATCCCGATTTTTACGGGCGTGATCCCCTGAAAAGAATAATTATTGAAGCTCACCGGAACGGTATTGAGGTATATCCCTGGTTTGAATATGGCTTCGCTACATGGTATTCGGGGGGAACCCCTCCTTACGGCGGGCATATACTCGCTAAATATCCCGAATGGGCTCTCAGGACTTCAGATGGGGAGATATGTACAAAAAATGGCTTTGACTGGATGTCGGCAATAAATCCCGAAGTACAGAATTTTATCAACTCACTCGTGCTTGAGGTTATTCAAAATTATGATGTTGACGGAGTGGAATTTTCAGACCGTATTCCCGCATTGCCAATTGAAGGAGGTTACGATTCTGTTACTGTCGCGATATATAAACAGGAGCATGGAGGAGCGGAACCACCTTCTTATTACAACGACACCCAGTGGAAAAGGTGGAGGGGAGATAAACTGAATGAATGGTATAAAGGAGTCAAAGAGCTTGTTAAGGGTGAAAATCCGGAGTTGTTTATTTCTGCGAGTCCCAGTATTTATCCCTGGGGATATGATAATTATCTTCAGGACGCGCAGACCTGGATAGACTCAAATATTGTGGATCATTTTATTCCGCAGCTCTACCGATACAGCTTCGCGGATTATCTCTATGAACTTAATAAAGCTGTTGAACAGGTTACTCTTGGTAATCTGCACAAACTTATTCCGGGTATTCTTATGAATATAGGCACAGGAAGCAGCGCTTATGTGATGTCAGCCGATTATCTTCTGAGCGCTCTTGAAGCGAATCGGAGTAAAGGTGTAATGGGGGAGGCATATTTTTTCTATGAAGGATTCAGGAAAAATAATAATTTACTCGGCGATACCCTGAAAGCCACCTATTACAGCGAACCTGCTATGGTTCCTGAAAGAGGAGGATTCTGGCGTCCGAAAGCAGCTATCGAAAATGAGGATGGTGACAACAGCCTGATAACCGGTAACTGGGAAACATACCAGATGCATGGTTTTGAAGGACTGATATTGAGAACAGAGGAAAGAGATAGTTTTTGTTCTGTTGTATATTCTTTTGATGTTCCATATTCAGCATGGTATGACCTGTATATTTACTCAACTAATAACAGTCTCTGGACAGAAAATGCTTTTTACACCTTGTACGGAGAATCAGATTCCACAACATTTGTGGTTGATCAGTCCGATCTAAGCCGCAGGGGGTGGAATAAGCTTGACGCGGTTTTTTTGGAGTCTGGAATGAAAAAGGTATTGAAGCTTGATAATTCCATGCTTGAGGATGGAAAATATCTCGTGGCAGACGCCGCCATGCTGATGTTAAATCGTAAAAAATCGCCCGAAGTGGTTGTCGGAGTAAAAGAAAAAGATGAAAATGAAACTATTCCTGCGGGATTTACACTTTCGGCAAATTATCCAAATCCGTTTAATCCCTCAACAACAATTGAGTTTACTCTGAGTGAGAGGCAGTTTGTTAGGATTGTTGTATATGATTTGCTTGGAAGGGAGGTTGAAATAGTGGAAGAAGGAGAGTTTAACGCGGGCAGATATTCGGCTGAATTTGACGCGGCCGGACTTTCCAGTGGAATATATATCTGTTCAATGCAGGCGGGAGGATTTTCCAGGAATATCAAAATGATGCTGATGAAATAATGAACAATTAACAATTAACAATTAATAATGAACAATTAATAACGATTTGAGGTTTTTCTGTCTGCCTGTTCGCCGCGGAGAATCCCTAACGGGACTTTTACATCTGATTCATCTCGTTATTAATCGTATCATGTAAAAAAGAATCCCGGCAGGGATCCTCCGCGCAGGTTGTTGCAGGGAAGATTTATCGAAAATATTGTAAATCCCCTCCAGGGAATATTTATAATAAAGCCCCATTTTCTGCTACAATAATGGAACCTCTACAAGGTTCTCTGGAGTTTGGCTAAGTCTGTTGATAAAAACAGGCAGAAATCAAAGGATTAACTAAAAAACCACCGCTTTGCAGTTCGTACTGATTTGCAACGAAGTGGTCAAAATTCAAATTTATTGATCTAGCCCAATATTGAGTCCTGAACATATTGACAATCTCCATTGTTGACTGTCGGTCGTTTTCATCTGGCTTGTTCCATTTTGCCCTTGGCAGCATATTTTTATTCCCGTTACATCTGGTTGATCTTATTGCCGCAAGAAGCATAAGAGCATAAACACCGACAATGAAGGCAGGCGCCCTTTCAACTGCTTTGCTTTTGACAACCTGAGTCTGACCGCATCCCATTATTGTTTTCTCATCGCGGAAATTGACTTCAATTTCCCACCTCCACAAATATGCCTGCAATATTTCTTCTATGTCAATTTCTGTTGATGTACAGATAAGGTAAACAGGATCACGGTACATTATTTTTGATTTTTTTGTTTTCCTGTAAGCAAGAGGTCGGATTACTATGACTGTCAGGTCCTGTTTTCCTGCCTTTTTCCATCTTACTTCTCTTACTACTTTTACATCAAATTCATGCACTTTACCGGCTCCCCAGGCTCTGACTTGTTCCCATGGATAATCATCTGACTGTCTTATTTGTTCCGGGGTAGGAAGACGATCACCATAAACCCGGTTTCTTCCAACACCCTTTTTGCTTGTATCGGGAATACTATAGAACGCGGCGTCTTTTCTTATCCGGCCGGTCAGAATAACACGATCCGGGAGGTTCTTAAATACCGTCTCATTTGTATAACTTCCATCTACATTCATTATAAGTGTTCTATCTTTTGCTCCATGACAATCGAGTTGATGGCGTAAGTGCTCTATTCTTTCTATCCCTGCCTGACTGAGCTTTGTTCTTTTCTGAGTTTCGTTATACTCTTTCCACTCCTGGTCGGGACTGTTTTTCTTTGGCTTCTTTGCTGTGGGAGCATGATAGAAATCCACTGGTATGGCTCTTGATCTCGAAGCTCCATCTTTTTCCGGGATTGCGATTGATGTCTGGATAAATCTCTGACCCCATATTAAATTGGTACGGAACCGGGGACCAAGAGGGTCTCTCCTCCAGGCTGTCCCACTTACTTTTTTGCCTGTCTTTTTGAGCAATGTATCATCCAGGAGACCATATACTGCTTTATTGGGTTTGGTTTCTTCTTTTGTTATTGTGCCAATAATGTTCTTAAATATTTCCGATGTATCAATTCTTCCCTGGTTGAACAGGCGATAGGTACTTGTCCAATCACGGAATTGTGAACCATTTGCTGTCAGCATTCCTGTAATAGTATGTCTTCCCATACAATTGATTGCGCCATATGCAAGCTCTTTGGCAAGTTGGGCGCTTTTGTCTTGGTTAAATGCAGAAGAGCAGGAATCAAATAAAGAATCGAATTCTTTTATTAACTCAGGGTTCAGAGTTTTTTTTTATCTTCATTTTCTGAACCATCTTTAACTCTTTTAAGAGTCAACGTATCTCTGTTTTCAATTTCCCATTCTACTTCATCACCCTTACCGAAATGCATAGCATGAGTAACAAAGGCGGGAAAATTGACGTAATATTGTTTACTATTGGCTCTTTTAATCTCTTGAATCTTAGTTTTGTAACCCATGAAGCAGCCTTAAAATATAGTGATATAACTATAGAATATAACCATTTTTATCCTTCAAGTCAAGTCGTTTTGCAATTTTTAAACTATGAATATGCCAAACTCCAGGGAACCTCTACAAGGTTCTTTAAAAATACCGCGTTGTAGATGCGGGAATTATTGTAGAAATATGCGAAATATTGAAATACGAATCCCTGTAGGGGATTGACAAATATTTGGGTGACAAGGCTAATGAAAGAAATCTTGTTATCTAAGGGAATCTGCAACAACCTGCGCGGCGGACAGATGAAAGATAATAGCCCCTATTTTCAAATAGGGGGAAATGTATGAAGAAAGGTAAATAAGTCCCGGTAGGGATTCTCCGCGGCGAACAGGCAGACAGAATTAGTGTGGTTCTGGCTTTGCCGGATTACTCCCTGAGAAGTTAAGTTCTGCTTAAAATGGTAAGAAATTTATTAACATGTAGAAAGTTTTGTTGCCAAGTAAAAATTTTGTAGTAACTCGAGGTTAGTCCTCTCCCGCCAATGAAGAAAAGCGCTTCATTGCCACCCCTTGCTTGCATCCCTCTGGGGACGGCGGGGGACATTCTGATTGTTTCGGTTTGTCGATAAATATCCCCCTTCGCCCCATAGGGATGCCAGTGGCAGAGGGATGGATCCAAAGGGTTTTTCTTTGGAGACGGGGGAGGACTTACTTCGAGCAGCTCGATAACTTTGGTAATTCTGGCCCTGCCGGATTACGATTACGATTACGATTATGATTACGATTATTATAATTATGAGGATAAAATGAAAAAACGTGCTGATGCTCTGGATGCATTGAGGGGACTCGCGATACTGTTAATGATTTTATCGGGCAGTATTCCGTTTGGCGGAGCGCTGCCGGCATGGATGTACCACGCGCAGGTGCCCCCGCCAGGTCACAGCTTCGATCCCACTGTAGCGGGAATCACCTGGGTGGATCTTGTTTTTCCATTTTTCCTTTTCGCGATGGGAGCGGCTTTCCCGCTGGCTCTCAACAGGAGACTGGAAAAGGGAATCGCCAAATGGAAAATATCACTTCAGATAATCCAGAGGGGACTTCTTCTCGCCGCGTTCGCCATTTTTATTCAGCATGTAAAACCCTACGCGCTCAATCCCACTCCTTCTGTTTTAAACTGGCTAACCGGTATTGCCGGGTTTCTGCTGCTTTTTATAATACTGCTTAGATATCCTAAATCAGTAAATAATAAAATTGTAATATCACTGAAATCAGCCGGAGTGGTGATCGCGGCTATTTTATTATATTTTCTTGAATATCCGAAAGGGGGGAGTTTCTCAGCAGGCAGGAGCGATATAATTATTCTTGTTCTGGCCAACACAGCGCTCTTCGGTTCTCTGATATGGTTATTTACGCGAAATAATATTTTATTGCGTCTGGCGATACTCGGTTTTCTCATCGCGATGAGATTAACTCATGATATAGATGACTCCTGGAACCAGTGGTTATGGAATTTTTCTCCCTTCCCTTGGTTATATAAATTTTATTACCTTCAGTATCTTTTTATTGTGATTCCGGGGACTATTATCGGCGACTTTATCTATAAGTGGCTTAATTCAAAGGAAAAAGAGGCAATCACAGTAAAATGGTCAATTTATATTCCGTTTATATTTATGCTGATACTCCTCTGTAACCTGGTATGTCTTTTCAGCCGCTATATTGAATTAAATCTGCTGCTGAACGTTTTTCTTTTGGGAGCTGCGTGGTATTTCCTGAAAGCGCAAAAGTCAGTTACAGGAAAGATGTTTTACAGGATGTTTCAGTGGGGGGCTTTCTGGCTCTTGCTCGGACTGTTTTTTGAAACTTTCGAAGGGGGCATTAAAAAAGATCATTCAACTCTGAGTTATTATTTTGTTACCACGGGACTGGCGATATTTACATACATAACCTTCTCAATTATCATTGATATATCGCGATACAAAAAACCATTCCGCGTTATCACTGAGAGCGGTCAGAATCCCATGATAGCCTATATTGCGGGAAGCAACCTTATTCTGCCGGCTCTGACAATCCTGACAGTTGAACCCTGGCTTTCTGAAATGTCAGCGCCCTGGCCATGGATCGGTTTTCTTAAAGGGGTGATATTTACTTTTTTTGTTGCCCTGACCGCGGCAATATTTACCCGCAAGAAGATGTTTTGGAGGACCTGAGCAATTTAGTCGCCTGTTCTTCAACCTCCGAATTTCCCCCGCTGAATTGTTGTAATTATTTTGATCAGCCAGGACAAGTCCATCTGGTCTGCATTAATAAACTTAAAAATAATGCATAATTCTAAAAATAATCATATTTTTAATGCTTAAATAATTAATGTAATCCAATTTACCCACAACTAAAGAAGATTAGAAGCAGCGAATAAACAGGGTGAAATAATGAAAAAAACTTTACTTCTTTTAGTTCTCTCGATGATAGCATTATTAACTTCCTGCCTTGATCAGAAAGAACAAATAGTAGATATAGACTCTCTTAATGTCCGGGGGAAAATTGATGTAACAATTATTGATCAGGATAGTGTTTTTATTTCGGGAGCTGAAATCAGTATAACCCCCGGAAACTACACTTATATCAGCAGCAGCGAAGGAAACGTAGTAACCCAGCTTCTTGATGAAGGTGAATATACCATCTCAATTTCTAAGACAAACTATGCTGATACTTCACATGCCGTTAATGTAATAAAGGGGGATGTAACAAAATTAAATTTTAAAATATTTGTTAAAGGAAGCATAAAAGGCAGAGTAACAGATTCTGCTTCAGGAGCGCCTGTTTCAGGAATAAGGATATTTACAGAGCCTGAAACAGAAGAGGTATACACAAATGAAGGGGGTAATTATATGTTGGGTTATTTGAATGAGGGATCATATTTAATAAAAACTGAGAAAGGACTGTATAATCAATATGAACAGCAGGTGGATGTAAACAATGGAGAAACAATTTCGGCAAATTTTCAAATAACTACAGAATACATTTTCATTGAAGGAGGCAGCTATGAAATGGGTGATATTTGGAACCAGGGTAGCAGCGATGAAAAACCTGTACATATAGTAACGATGGATGATTATTATATCTGTAAATATGAAGTGACAAATGAACAGTATGTGGAATTCCTGAATGAAATGGGAAATCAGATTGAAGGTGGTATTTCATGGTTGATAATTGGGGAATACGATTGCAGAATTTTTGAAATTGGGAGTGTGTATTATTCGGAAAGCGGTTACAAAGACCATCCTGTTACAGATGTGACCTGGTATGGAGCCAGAGCTTATTGCGAATGGGCAGGAGGAAGGTTGCCGACGGAAGCGGAATGGGAATATGCCGCGAGAGGTGGACAACAAAGCCGGGAATTTTTATACAGTGGCAGTGAAAACATTGATATTGTGGCCTGGTACAGTTCAAATTCAGGTGATGATACTCATGAGGCAGGAACCAAAACCGGAAATGAATTGGGTATTTATGACATGAGCGGAAATGTGTGGGAGTGGTGCAATGACTGGTATGACTCAGACTATTATTTATCGAGTCCCGAGGAAAATCCAAAGGGACCGTCAAGCGGCACATTCAGGGTAACCCGGGGCAGCTCATGGTACAATAATTCAAACTATTGCCGTTCATCCTGCCGCTACTGCTTTCCTCCTTATGACGGTTTGATCTTTGTCGGGTTTCGTGTTGTAAGGGATTAATTTTTCCCCAGGCAGAGCTTGAGGAAAACGCCCTAAAGGGGAAGAATTTTATCTCGTAAGAAATTAAATTCTGCAAAAAATAGTTAAATTTTTAAAATATTTCGAGATATGTAAAAAACTCACCCTTGCCAGAGGCATCCCTCTGGGAAAATCCCTCTCTTGGCAAGCTGAAAGTGCGCCGTGGCGTGAGAGGGACTTTAAGACACCCCCTCTTTTTTCAAGAGAGGGAGCTGGGGGGTGAGTTGTTTTTTAAACCCGGATATTTAAATAGTTCTATTCTTGCTCGGCGATTTTATTGATTAAAAATAGTGGTCTGACTATCGGCAACATGTTATTAGCGGGCTTTTTGACAAATTTTGCTCTCCGAATTATCCTCAACATGTTAGCGTTAGTGTGGTGATAAGAGCATAATTCTTTTCATTTCAGAATTTCTTCGAAACTGTACTATACACCGATCCCGAGCAATAATCATGTGCCCATTTCTTTTAATGGGGGTTAATTCGATTATTTCTGTTTGCAAATAAAATAGCCGCAGCCGGAGGCAGATAAACCGGACATCCGGCAAAAAATTGCCGGCACATTTTTAGTAATTTTCTGATAAACTAATAATTGTATTGCTTTTTTTGGAAAATTATGTGAACTTAAATAATTGAATTAATGAAATTATGTATGAAACTTGATTTGTTAGAAAATACAGGGGATTAAAGAGAGTGAAAATTAATAATGGTGTGTATTTATTACTAATCGCGATAATATTAACTTCCTGCCATGAAGCGCCGGAAAATATAATTGATATCAATTCATTTATCGGCGAGCCAAAAGGTATAATCATCGGATTTGTTATAAATACTGACAGTCTTGCTCTTGAAGGAGCGGAAGTGACAATTACACAGGGAAATTTAAATTACACCACTGATGATAAAGGTAATTTTGAGACATCGCAGATTAATGTGGGAATGTATAATATCGAAATTGAGCATCCCGACTACCAGACATATTATGAGCGATTTTCGGTTGAGGATGGAGTAATTGACACATTGTATTTTGAAATGCTCGATTTGGGAAGTGTTGATATTAAATTTGTGTTTGTCAGTGAAGGAAGTTTTGAAATGGGAGATGTCTGGGACGAGGGCAACATTGATGAGAAACCTGTTCATACTGTGACTATAGATGACTTTTATCTAAGCAAATTTGAAGTGACCAATGAGCAGTTTGTTGAATTTCTAAACCAAAATGGCAATGGTAATGAAGGGGGAGAGAACTGGTTAAATATGAATGACAGTGATTGCAGAATATATGAAACTGACGGCACATTTTATTCGGTTGTGGGTTATGAAAAACATCCTGTCACAGAAGTTACCTGGTATGGCGCGAGAGCTTTTTGTGAATGGGCTGGCGGGAGATTGCCAACCGAGGCTGAATGGGAATATGCCGCGAGAGGGGGAGATTTAAGCCAGTTATATTTATACAGCGGAAGTGATGATGTCAATGAAATTGCCCTTATTGATATCGGCGATACCTATCAAATAGGAACAAAAAAGGGCAATGAGCTTGGCCTTTTTGATATGAGTGGAAATGTTTGGGAGTGGTGTGCGGACTTGTATAATTCAGAATATTATTCTGAGAGTCCCAATACTGATCCGCCTGGACCAGTAACCGGTTCCAGCAGGGTTCTGCGGGGTGGTTCATGGTATAATTATCCAAACTTTTACCGTTCATCCAACCGTTATAACTTCAATCCATCCGGCAGTGAAAGTTATATGGGATTCAGGGTGGCGCTGGATTAAACTATATTTCTGACCGGGTTGCTGTATTTATTAATTTTTTTCAAAAATGTAATCCGGTTAATTTTACACTCCATTTTTACAAAGAATATATCATTTATAAAAAATGTTTTATTAAATTCAGTTTTTGTAAAGGAATGCGATTATCAGAAAACAGAGGAGATTAAAAATGAAGCGGACAATTATATTATCAGTTATATTGTTATTACTAACTTTAATCTCCTGCCAAAAAGATTCGGAAGATTTGGTGAATCTTAATCCTGAAGCACGGCAGGGAAAAATCGAGGCCACAATAACAGATCAGGATGACGCTCCGGTCGCGGGAGTTACAGTCGGTTTATCACCTGGTGATATCTCTTATGAATCTGACAGCGAAGGGAAAAT
The DNA here is from genome assembly GCA_963677445.2 of Melioribacteraceae bacterium. Lineage (GTDB taxonomy): Bacteria > Bacteroidota > Ignavibacteria > Ignavibacteriales > Melioribacteraceae. Next base: position 79,559 of record CAXXGF010000010.1, read on the forward strand.
ATTAACAGACTATCTCGATTCCGGGGACTATACAGTTACATTAACGCGTTCATTTTATGTGGATACATCATATACGGTAACCGTTGCTGCCGGCAGGGTGACAACGGCAAATCTTACCATAATAGTTAAAGGAAGCATTGAAGGCACTGTGTATAATCCTGAAACAGGTGAACCGGTTAAAGGAGCCAAAATTACAACGACACCGGTCACCGGAAATTATACAACTAATGATGAGGGGAAATATAAAATCGGGTTTATTGATGAGGGTAGTTATGTTGTAAAAGTCAGCGGAGTAGAGAGTATTGCCGATATTGAAAAAAACGTGGTGGTTCATATTGGAAAAGTTTCTTTTGTAAACTTCGGATTAGTCGGGAAGGGCAGTATTGAGGGGACTATTATTGATCGGAACAGCAATGTGATTTCAGGCGAAGATGTTGAAATTAATCCCGGAGAAATCAAACTGACTTCAAGCAGTGAAGGGAAGTTTATCGCCAGTTATCTTGATGCGGGGACCTATACAATTGAAATTAATAAGGATCATTATGTTGCAGCGAATTTTACCGAAGATGTTGAGAATGGAATGGTAATCGATGAAAGTTATATGCTGACTATTAAAGGAAGCATCTAAGGAAAAATAACGGATCATACCGGAGCTGTTATAGAAGGAGCGGACATATTGATTAATCCGGGCGAAATTCTCCTGAAATCTGACAGTAATGGCAAGTTTTTCGCTAATTATCTGAATGCTGGCGCTTATTCATTAGAAATATCCAAAGAACACTACCTAACACAAAACTATACGGAGCAGGTTGAAGATGGAACTACTATAGACAATTCTTACCAAATTCTGTTACTGGGTAGCATATCTGGAACTGTTACGGGTTATGCGACAGGAAATCCTTTATCCGATGTCAAGATCAGCACAATACCGGTCACAAAATCAACTGAAACAGATGAGAATGGCAACTATAAACTTGAGTTTCTGGAAGCCGGAGATTATGTATTAAAAATCAAGCTTGAAGGTTATACATCGCAGGAGGAAGATGTATCTGTCGAATATGGCATTACTACCGAGAAGAATATTCAATATCTATTGAGCCCGCAAGGATATGTATATGTTGAAGGCGGAAGCTTCGATATGGGTGATATCTGGGATCTAGTGTAGCATCCCGTTAGAAAGCGTACCATTATGCTTTTAAGGGTTTGCCAGTATAAGTCCATTCAAATGGCTTTGCTCTTGTTCTATTATATGTTTTTATATATTCCATCAATTGATCGATCAATTGCTTTTTAGATTCCCAAATGCCCCCGACCAGAACATCCTTCGTAAGTATTCCAAACCAGATTTCTATCATATTTAGCCACGATGAATATGTTGGAGTAAAGTGAAACGTAAATTTCCTCTTATGCTTCAACCACTCTTTTATCTTATCATTTTTATGTATGATTAGATTATCTAAAATGATATGCAAATGTTTGTTCCTGTATTTTCTATCCAGCTTTTTTAAGAACTTTAAGAAGTTATCTGAAGTATTTCTATCAATTGTTGACGCGACAATCTCTCCTGTATGGACTGCCAATGAGGCTATTAGAGAAATAGTTCCATTCCTTTTATATGTATTCGTTTGTCTTTTGGGCTTCCCCGGAATCATTGGCAATTCAGGCTGTGTTCTGTCAAGCGCCTGTATTTGTGTCTTTTCATCGACAGAGAGGATCAAAGCATTTTCCGGGGGATTCATGTATAGGCCGATTACATCAACCATTTTCACTTCAAATTCCGGATCTGTGCTTTTCCCACACCATTGATCTATTTTATGCGGTTTTAATGTCGCCTCGTTTAGAATTCGGTTTACATGTGATTTACTGATCCCTGTTTTTTCGGCAATCCTTTGTTGGGACCAGCGTGTATACCCCCCTTCCGGTTTTGAACATGACAGCCTTATTACTTCTGCCTTTTCTTCGGGGGTATATATTGTTTCACGGCCTGGTCTTTGGCTGTCTTTTAAGCCGGAGATCCGAAGCTTGTGAAATCTTTTACGCCATTTTGCGGCTGTCGCCCTGCTACAGTTTAGGGTTTGGGTTATATAATCCAGTGTTTTACCTTCTGAGGACATAAGTATTATTTTGGCTCTCAGTACATACCTGTTTTCAGCTTTTTGAGATCTACTTATAACCAGTAATTCTTGTATTTCTTGTTCTGTCAATTTTAATGTTTTTGATTTTCGCATTGTCAAAAATACGAAAATATAGTTTATCTATCAACGGGATACTACACTAGGCGCCGGTAATGAAAAACCTGTTCATACAATAATACTGTCCGATTTTAAAATTAGTCAGTTTGAGGTGACAAATGCTCAGTTTATTGAATTATTAACCGAAACTCCCCAAAAAATAGGCACATCAAAGCAACAAAGAAAAGATAACTTATAGTAAACAAAAGAGTTGAAAATAGTAATATATTTTTGTATCTTGTGCCTATATAGGCACAAGCTTGAGGAAACATGAAATCTTTCATAAGAACTAAAATTATCAACGGCATAGAATATGAATATGAAATCACCCCCTATTATGATCCCAAAACCAAGAATACAAAACAGCGCAGTAAATATCTTGGAAAAAAAGTCGGCGATAAAACAATTAAGGTTAGAGAAAAAAAGCCCAAAGATGTTCTTAACTATGGCGAATTGCTGCCACTGATAAAAATACTCGATAGTTATAAAATCGAAGAGTTTTTGAAATCAGAACTTGATCTGTCCAGAGCCAGACAAATTATCGTTCTATCTGTTTGTAAAACACTCTCTTCTTTATCTCTCAGTGATACACAAATCTGGTATGAATCAAGTTACCTTAATAATGAGTATGGGAAATTAGCTCTTAGTAGCCAGACAATAAGCCGATTGCTTTCAGATATAGGAAAAAGCAAGTTAGGTGAAAAACTCTCAGCTCATCTGATAAAATTATTGAAGAGCAAAAGAACTCTATATTATGATCTGACATCGATTTCATCATATAGTGAACTGATAAGCTTGCTGGAATGGGGATATTGCAGGGATGTCAAAGACCTTCCCCAAGTCAACTTTTCAGCAATCGTAGACAAAGATGATGGAATACCAATAGCTTATGAATTATATCCAGGAAGCCTTCGGGATGTCAGCACATTATGCAATACCTTAAAAAGGCTGAAAAAAAATAAATTTGAAGAAATCTCACTTATTTTAGACAGAGGGTTTTACTCAAACCCAAACCTTTTAGAACTCTGCGGATCGGAGTCACAGTTTATTATCGCTGTGCCAGAACGATACAAGGCCATAAAAGAACTGACAAATGATATTGCCGGAGAAATTGGGAAAATAGCAAATGGAGTCCTGTTTGAAGATGAAGTGATATTTTATAAAGGAAGTCATAATCAACACAGGGGGAAAGGCGTTAAAAGGATATGCATATTATAACGCTAAAAGAGCCGAGAAGGAAAAGGATACTTTCTATAAGAGGCTTCTGAGAATAAAATCCCGGATTGAAAAGATTCTAGTTGATGAAAAATTTGAAACTACAGTCAGTGAGCAGGCAGGAAATTTGAGAATATATTTTAATGTGACAACCCAGGAAGATAAAGTCAAAGTAAGGATAAATGAGTCTCTTGTGGAAGAGCGGATAAAAAAACAAGGAATATTCTATCTTGCTTATAATGGAAACTTTGATGGATTGGAGTGCCTTTCTCTGTACAAAAGCAAACAACTAATAGAGATGAGTTTCGATATATTGAAAAACGATCTTGGAATAACAACACCTTATGTTCATAGTAATGAAGCTTTGAAGGGATTGATGTTAATTGGGTTAATATCACTATTGTTAAGAATGCGGATATTGAAAATTCTTAAAGATGCTAAGATGAACGAGGATTTTAGTTTTGAGAGAGTAATACTTGAATTGTCAAAACTTAAAGCTATCAGGTATGATAATGGGGAAATTATGTTTAATGAGAGAACTAAAAAACAAAATATTCTCTTGAAGCTGTTTGATGCTGTGCCTAAATTGTGAGGAGTTTCGGTTATTAAATGCTGCCGGGTATCAGATAGCTGTGCTTTCAAACTGGATCGATCTCGAAGATGAACATTGCCGTATATATGCTGAAAATGAGGTGTTTTATGTGAGTCCGGGATATGAAAACCATCCGGTTACAGAAGTTACCTGGTATGGCGCTAAAAGATATTGCGAATGGGTTGGCGGAAGATTACCAACAGAAGCTGAATGGGAGTACGCAGCAAGAGGTGGACAGTTTTGTCAGGGCTATATATATAGTGGAAGTAATGATATTGATGATGTTGCTTGGCATAAATGGAACGCAGGAGTGAGCACTCATGAGGTCGGGACAAAAACCCCGAATGAGTTGGGACTATATGACATGAGTGGCAATGTAATGGAATGGTGTAACGATAGATATGGTAGCACATATTACAATATAAGCCCACAAAATGATCCCCCCGGCCCTTCAAGTGGAGACAAAAGAATTTTAAGGGGTGGTTCATGGTTTTTTGAGGAAGACCGCTGCCGTTGTTCTTGGCGAAGTTCAAATTATCCAAACAGCGCAACAGAAATTTTTGGTTTTCGGGTAGTTTTGGAATAAAATAGTTAATGCCAAGTGTCCATGAATTGATATTTAATCGGTATTTAATTAAATATTCACCGAGGGATTAATAAATTAAATTTCCTTTACCCCTCAAAAACTTCACCCACTCTACCATAGGCGATGTAAGGGGCACGGCGGAGATTTTACCGCCGAAACCCATGTAGCGGAAGACTACTGAGTTTATTCTGGTTACATCGATATTTTTGAATATTTCGGGGTGTATTTTTATTTCGGCTTTTTCGGCGAGATTGGCGATATGGCGGTTAAATGAATCAACGTTCCTGAGAGAATCGGGGGATGATTCGAAAAATTCAGCTTTCGCTGCTTCGGCGAGGTAATGGCTGTCCCACATTTTTTGGTAGTACCGAACTTCGGGATCCATGTCCAGTCCCAGTCTGAATCCCTCGGCAGCGAGCAGTTCCGATTCTATATAATGCTGTACTTCCATGTTCAGCCGCCCAAGAATGTGAGTGGTTGATTTTTCTTCGAAATTTATTCCCCTGAGCATATATTCTCTGAGGAAATCCTGCAAAGATTTTTCTTTTGAGTTGATAGCAATGAATGTCTGTTCAAGTGAATCGGGGCCGAAGGAGTTTTCGATATTCAGTAAATCTCCGGCAGAAATTGAATAGAGTCCTCCTTTTGAGGTATCACGGTCTCGCAGCAGATTTATAAATTTGGAAGCGAGCGAGTTAAACATTCCCGGATCGGTTTCTGCTTTATTTCCGGGGAAAAATTCCCGACGGAATTTATCATATAATATTTGTTCCTTTCGTTTGTTTATTACTTTTTCGGCAATTTTAAGAGCAGACTGCTCCTCATTGCCAAATTGTGTCAGGTCCATCTTTTCAGCAGAATAAAGTTTAAAAATATACCAGCCATCCCCGGTTAATAACGGTTTTGTATATTCACCGGGTTTAAGTTTGACAAACTGCTTTTCAACATGTTCTACGAGGTCGCCGTAATATATTTCGATTTTTTCTTTCTGCTCTTCATTTTCAGGTCTTTCGTTTAATATCTCCTCAAAGGGAACACCATCATTCAGAAGTTGAAAAAGGTTAAATATAATCGCGCTGTCGGGTGAAAAAAGAAAACGGGCCAAATATTTTTTCTTTGAAAGCGTCGCTCCCCTGGCAAGCTCTTTATCCTCTATGTTTATTTTATCAAGTATTTTCTGATGATAAAGTTTATCCCGCACATATAATTTCCCGATAGATTCAGAAGCGCTTTGGAACGCGATCTTCCTGTCAAGATTATTTGAAACGGCGTCATCTGCCAGCAGTCTTTCCGCGATTAGAGTATAAAGCAGATCACGAAGAATTTTTTCCTTTGATCTTTCCGATTTGTTCAGAGCCGGGGAAAATTCATAACGTTCCTTCAGTTCAATATCGGTAACAGACTCGCCATTTATTTCGGCAATAATTTTTTCCTGTGCGGAAATGGTCAGATTTATAAGCAGAAAGAAAAAAAATGAATATTTTATCATGATTTTTGCAGGTGTCACTTTTTGAGATTATTTTATTACTTAAACATACGGAATTTATTTATTCCTGTTGCGGAACAATATTTGTACCTTAACATATAAGGAAAACATATTTTGTGCCATAATGTGGTTTTGCAATGGTTGAGACTTTTTTTTAGCCCGATTGCCCGGCGGATTGGAAACCGGCGGTGTGGCTTCGACTCCGCTTAGCCACCGGTATTAGTTTTTATTTGACCGGCATTGGATTCCGGTCTTTCTGCCTCCGGAAGATCTTTTTGCTAAGGACGCAAAAAACCGGAATGACAAGTAATTGGTAACACTTGGGGAAAGCCAATTCGTCATTCGTCATTATTTCCGGCTTGCGGGATTACGATTACTCCGTAAGGAGTCAAATTCTACGCAAAATGGTAAAATTTTACTAACGAGTAAAAAATTTTATTGCCAATTAAAGGTTTTGTGGTTACTCGAGGTGAGTCCTCCCCCGCCCTCCGGCAAAAGACGACCGGAGGCCACCCCCTCCAAAGGGGGATATTACGTCTTTTATCCCCCTTTGGAGGGGGTGGATTCAAAGTGTTTTTCTTTGAAGACGGGGGAGGACTTACTCCAAGTAACTCGATAACTTTGTTAATTCTGGCTCCGCCAGTTTACGATTATGATTATGATTATGATTGTTGGGGATGGAGATAAATTTTACAATTTTAAATTACAGGTTGATGCTGAATGAAAGAAAAGATAAAAGTATTTTTAATAGAGGATGAAGAGTTTGATGTTGAGCGTGTTAGAAAAACAATTTCTCTTCTGCCGGATGAAATAGAGATAACCGATGTTGTATCGGATGGCGCCGCGGCAGTGGCGAAGGTTGAAAAGGAACCACGTGCTAATGATGTGATCATTATGGATTTTCAGATAGCGGGGGGACTGATGGGGGAAGAGCTGATAAGAAAAATAAAGTCGATCAGGTCAAGCATTCAGATCATCGTTATAACCAAGATGACAATGAATATTAATGATTTTGATTTTGCCAACGCGCTTTTAAATGCAGGGGCTTTCTGGTTCTGCACCAAATATCCGGCGGATGTAACAGAATATATCTACCAGCCGACAGATTTTATACTGAGTATAAAAAACGCGGCCTCTGCGGCAAAACTTGAGGAGGAGAAAAGGAAATCGGACAGCACACTGGAAAAAAATATTATTGAGAAACTTGATGAAAAACAGATTATCGGTATTTCGGCTCCCATGGTATATCTTAAGGAACAGATAGAACAATATGCCCCCTCAGACGCGAACGTGCTGATAATCGGTGAATCGGGCACAGGCAAAGAGATTGTCGCCAACAATATTCACCTGAAAAGCGGGAGGAGATTCAACAGCTTTGTGGCGATAAATTGCGGAAGCCTTCCTTCGGAGCTGGTTGAGAGTGAACTTTTTGGTTATGAAAAAGGAGCGTTCACCGGAGCGAATAAAGATAAAAAAGGATTGCTCGAAACAGCGGATAATGGAACGGTATTTCTGGATGAGATAGGGGAGATGCCTTTATCTTCACAGTCAAAACTGCTCAGGTTTCTTGAGCAGGGTGAGCTTGAAAAGATCGGCCGGACAGGGAAAAAAATTGTGGATGTTAGAGTAATCGCCGCAACAAATAAAGATTTGAAACAGGAGGTAAAAAAGAAAAACTTTCGTGAGGACCTTTATTACCGTCTTAGTGTCGTGCCTGTTTATATCCCCCCCTTAAGGGACAGACGTGAGGATATTGAAACGCTGTCAGATTATTTCTTCAGTTTTTTCTCACGCAAAATGAACAGGTTTGTCCCCAATATTAGCAGGGGAGCAAAAAATATTCTGTTAAACTCTGAATGGCCCGGAAATATCCGGGAGCTTAAAAGTGTGGTGCAAAGGCTGATGCTGCTTAATAAAAAAGATCTGAACGATATGGATGTGCGGTTTTCACTTGGTATGTATCCATCGCTTGGTGAAGGAAAAGGGGAACTGGAGGATCTCTTTGACCAGGACAATATTCAGGAGCTGAAGATAATTAAAGATATTGTTTACAGAAAATATATCAGGTTTGTTTTGTTGCATTCAAAAAATGATTCCGACGCGGCAAAAAAACTTGGTGTGGCGCCTTCCAATTTTTTCCGGCTCTGCCAGCAGCTTGGTATAAAATAATTTTTTGGTTTTTGTATTAATGATAACACTTTTTTTATCATTAAGATAAAAAAAGATTGATCCGGAACAGAAAAAATTATTTTCAGGAAAATTGGGCAGGAAATAAGAGGGTATGAATTTCCTTTGAGCTCCCGGAACATAGTTCAATTCCAAATAATCGGCCAAAATTATATTATTCTGTTAGGTACAAAACCTGTTTAGCCTGAACGAGGAAAACCTGCGGTAAAAATCACCTGTTAACCTGATCATGGCATCTTATTTGAACAGAAACATAGAATTATGGTATATAAGGAAACAGATATGAGAAAAAAATTACTACTATTATTCCTGTTTTTAACATCAGCGTTATATTCACAAACCGGAAAAATAGCGGGGCAGATAACTGAAAAGGAAAGCGGTGAGCCGGTTCCTTTCGTGAATGTCGGCATTGAAGCAACCAATATGGGCGCCGCTGCCGATATAGAAGGTTATTACGCGATATTAAATGTCAGGCCCGGCAAATATACTCTGCGAATATCCGCTGTTGGTTACAGGACTGTTGTCTTAAAGGATGTTCAGGTTTCCATTGATCTGACAACCAAAATTGATATGGAGCTTGAGCAGGAGAGTCTCGAACTGGCGGAGGATGTTATCGTTTTGGCTGAAAAGCCGATGATCACAAAAGACCTTACTGCTTCGACAGCTCTTGTGGGAACCGAAGAAATTGAGGCGCTGCCCGTTACTGAATTTTCAGAAGTGCTGGAACTCCAGGCGGGAGTGGTCGGCGGAAAGGTAAGAGGCGGCCGAAGCGGTGAAATTATGTACTCAATTGATGGCGTGCAGATAACAGATGTATTCGATGGTTCAACTGTCATTGATGTGAATACAAGCGCCATACAGGAGATGCAGTTTATCAGCGGAGCCTTTAACGCTGAATATGGCCGCGCTCTTTCAGGTGTGGTAAATCTTGCCACAAAAGAGGGAGGCGTTGAAACAGGCGGATCATTTACTACCTATTTCGGCGATTATTTCAGCACGCGAACCCAGATATTCAGGGATATAGATAGTTTCGATCCGATAAATATTCTCAATTTTAACGGGACTATCTACGGACCAATATATAAAAATTTTGTTTCCTATTTCCTCAATTCCCGATATGTTTATTTCGGAGGCTGGCTGAATGGAAAAAGAGAGTATAATCCCTGGGATATCACAACTAATCTTGATCCCGCGGCTCCGCTCGATGAAAGATATGTTATCGAAAAAACGGGCGATGGTGAGATCGTCAACATGAACTGGAATGAAAAAATATATGTCCAGGGAAAAATTACCATCAATCCTTTCGCGGGAGTAAAAATTAATTATACAAATATCCTTGATAAAATACGGTACCAGGATTACAATCATGAAATGGTGCTGAATCCTGATGGCAGGTACAAAAGATTCAGATGGTCCAATACCAATATTCTTGGCATTACACACGCGCTTTCCGCCTCCACATTTTATACTCTGAATTTTTCAAATTTTTTCAAGGAGTATAAACATTTCGTGCACGAAGACTTTGACGATCCCGCATGGACACACAACAGGCTGCTTGATCAGGAACCTGCCGAAATGCCAAGTTTTAATACCGGCGGGGAGTATAAGGGAAGATACAGAAGAGTAACCGATGAATATGGTGTGAAACTGGATTTCACTTCACAGGTTACCCGCATTCATCAGATCAAAACCGGTGTGGACCTCAAACTGAGGACTCTTAGCGAATACAGCGCTAATCTGCTGACATGGATAGATAGAAATGAAAACGGAATTTTTGATCCGGGAGAGGATGGTATTTCAGAACCACAGATTACAGGCAATCCATTTGTAAGAGTAAGGGCGCCCGATATAAACAATCCTGATGAAAATATGTCGGTTAATACCTTTATATCCAAACCGATGGAATTCTCATTTTATATTCAGGATAAAATAGAACTTGACGAGATGATCGTCAATATTGGCGTACGCTTTGACTATTTTGAACCGGATGGAAAAATATTAACCGATCCTTCCGATCCTGATATTTACAGGCCGAGAAAACCGGAAAATATTGCTAATACACTTGAGGAACGGAGGACATACTGGTACAAAGAGGCAACGGCAAAATACCAGTTAAGCCCGAGGCTTGGAATCGCTTTCCCGATTACTGACCAGGGAGTTGTTCATTTTTCGTACGGTCACTTTTTTCAGGTGCCCCGCTACTATCTGCTTTACAGCAATCCTGAATACAAATTTGACTATGGAACCGGCAACCTTGGAATCGCGGGAAATCCCGACCTGAAACCTGAGCAGACAATAAGCGGTGAGATTGGTGTTCAGCAGGCGATTACAGAAAATATCTCAATTGATCTTACCGGGTATATCAGAGATGTAAGAGACCTGACCGGCACCAGGGCAGATGAGATTTACATATTTGGAGGAACCAACAAGTACAGCCAGTATGTAAACAGTGACTTTGGATTTATCAAAGGAATAATACTTAGTGTGAATAAAAGATTCTCAGATAACTGGAGCGCCTCGCTCGATTATACACTTCAGTCGGCTAAAGGTAATGCATCTGATCCGAATGCCACGCGAAATCAGCTCGCGGGTGGTGTACAGCCCGAAATTCAGCTCATTCGTCTCGACTGGGATCAGACGCACACAGTCAACGGAATATTTAATTATTCCACGTCAAACTGGGGTTTCAGCCTGATAGGTCAGTTTGGCAGCGGTTTTCCATATACTCCTTCGCAGTCGATGAACCTTTCCAAGCTGCTAAACAACAGCGAGCTGAAGCCCTCCACAGTAAATCTTGATCTCAGGGGATATTATGACTTTTATCCTTTCGATTTTATGAAAATGACAATATTCACCAGAATATACAATGTGTTTGATATACGCAATGAAGTAAATGTTTACGGCGATAGCGGCACAGCCGATTTTACCCTGACAGAATACCTGAGAAGACAGGGTGGCAAACCGGAAATTATAAATACACTTGATGAATATTACAGAAATCCGACATTCTATTCGGAACCTCGCAGAATTGAGATCGGATTCACCCTAAATTTTGAATAAAAAAAGAATGAATATGAAAGTGAAAATAATTTTATCAGTTTTTCTTTGTTTTTTTCTGCTGAATACTTTTTCATTCGCGCAGAATATAAGGCGGGGTGATCCGACATTCAGAAAAGTTGGGGTTCACCGGGGCAACCAGGTGCGGACTGTTTTTACTAATTTCGGTATGATAGCCCAGCCTGAGGACCAGGGCCCGCGCGGCGCCTGGAAATATGACGCGAACGCTTATGTCGGTGATGTTTCCCCGCTTGTGGGGGTTCGGCTGCCGATTAAAAATTATTATGGCGATGAAGTCGCGGATACTCTTCACAGCGTTATCATCACTCCCGTTTCACGCCCCGGTGGAGGAGATTACGCGCCGGGCGGAGGCACTTTCTGGGGTTTTGAACCAATTCCAGGGTTTGCCAATGATACTCTTAATGAAATTGGGAAGGGTGTGGCAATGAGTCATCAGCCTGAGTCATGGCCAACCTTCTGGCCGGATCACCCGGATTGGCTTGATGAAGATGGTTATGCCGAATGGAATGGATATTTTGGAAGAGGACAGTTGAACGCCGACCAGGAGAGTTATTTCTGGATGGATGATAACCAGGATGAAAAAATGTACAACCGTTACAATTTTCTTCCCGACAGCGCTGATGAAACCAGGAAAGGAGCGGCGCTGCGAATGATGGTCAGGGGGCTTCAGTGGAATAATTTTCTCGCCCAGGATGTGATCTTCTGGTTATATGAAATAAATAATATCGGCACAACAATATATGACCAGGCCGCTTTCGGAACTATTGTAGGAACCTATGTAGGAGGAGCGGGTGATGAATGGAATGATGATGTTTCATTCTTCGATATTCGTGAAGCGATAACCTATTCATGGGATTTTGACGGTTATATCAGTCCATCATCCAACCCGGACTGGCAGCCCTCGCCATCGCAGGTGGGTTATATCGCTTATGCCTTTCTCGAATCACCGGGAAACCAGTATGACGGAATTGATAATGATGGTGATTTGAGAAATTATCCGAACACGGCTCCATATTTTTCCGAAGCGAGTTTCCTTAACCATACCGTGCAGGAGGGTGATGAGCTGGTACTTATTGAACCGGGAACATACAAAAGAAGCATATATGTTATGCCTGCCGACAGCGCGGTGGTCTATTCACTCGGCAAAGAATATAAACTTTACGCTGGTATTACAAATCTTGCCGAAGGTAACCTGATTATGACAAACCGGGGGCCGAAACTGAATGACAACGCTCTCGACGGTTTTGATAATGATCTGGATGGACTTATAGATGAAAACTACCAGGTGCATTTCAAACAGTATAAAGAAGACGCTACTACCGGTGAGGTTCTGATTGATACCCTTAATCCTCTCCAGTATATAGATTTTGTGAATGCTATCGGCACAGATGACGATATGATCGATGAATCGAGGAGTGACGGAATAGATAATGATAATGACTGGTTCGCTGAATATGATGATGTTGGAGAAGATGGAAAAGAAGGAACTATGGACGCGGGTGAAAACGATGGAATGCCCACATTTGGCGAACCTAATTTCGATAAGACCGATGTAGAAGAATCTGACCAGATAGGACTGACCAGTTTCCAGTATTTTGTTCCCTCGGGTGATATTGTAATGAGCGATGAAGAGGATATGTGGCGGAGGATGCGTCCCGGACATTTTGATGTGCCCCGCTCTATCCAGAATAATGTGGCGATAAGAGGTGAGGATGGGGACTTTGTTTACGGTTCCGGATATTTTCCTCTGCTGCCGGGAGAGACGGAGAGGTTTTCCCTGGCCCTCGCCTTCGGTGATGACCGCAACGGCATATTCAAAACCAAACGAATTGCCCAGATGATATATAACTCGAATTATAATTTCCCCAAACCGCCGGAAAAACCAACTGTACATGCTGTTGCCGGAGATGGAAAGGTTACTCTCTATTGGGACAGCATAGCGGAAACATCAATAGATTTTACTACTAAAGAACAGGACTTTGAAGGATATAAAATATATAAAGGCACTGATCCTGATTTTACCGACGCTTTTGTGATAACAGATGGTCTCGGTTATACCCGCTGGCATCAGCCTGAAGCTCAGTTTGATCTGAAAAACGGAATCAAAGGTTATTTCCTGCCGGGTGAAACATTATACTCCCTTATGGAAGGAATGCCCTATTACCTTGGCGAAGACAGCGGAATCAAAAATACTTTTACCGATACTGATGTTATAAATGGTAAAACGTACTATTACGCAGTTGTCGCTTATGACAGGGGACAAACTTCGAGTGATATTTTTCCGTCGGAAAACACCAAGTCTATCTATCTTGACGCGGCCGGGGTTCTGCAGCTCGATCAGAATACAGCCGCTGCCACACCTTCGGCCCCTGTATCGGGTTATGTACCGCCTGAATCGGGAATTATGCTCGACCGTGTAAGCGGAGGTTCATCCTATATACCTTACTTTTCTGTTGTGGATCCGGTCAGAATTGAAGACGCCACTTATGAAGTGACCTTCACTGATTCGATATCACAGGGGGTAGGACTGGCGGAATCTTTTACCGTGGCAAACAGTGAAACCGGTGAAATTGTGACAACCGGAAAGGCGCTCACGGAAGATAAAGGTGAGGTGTTTAACGGTGTTACCCTTTCATTTAACACTGATTTTCAGAGTGTTGACAGTATCAGGCTCAACCGTGATAAGTCGGGATTTAATAACACTTATGAGCATCAGTTGCGTTATACTATCGCCGTATTTGATTTTCAGGGTTTTCCCCTTGGCGACCGGGTGGCGAGAGATTATGAATTCATTTTTACCGATACATATGACAAACCGACAGTCGGTAATGTGCTCGGTGTGAACAGGCCTTCGATAAATACCAATTTTGAAATATATGATGTAACTGAAAGTGAAGTGAAAAAAGTGCCCTTCCTTTTTATGTCCGGTGACGATTCTCTGAATAATCTTGACAGAGTTATTATGCTGAACCAGGATACAAGCAACTTTAGCTGGTATCTCGATTTTTTTGCTGACTCAACAGGATTTAACCAGGCTCTTTCAACAGGCGATACCTTATCGATAGTTATGAATAAACCTGTCAGCAGCGCGGATATATTTTCATTCAGCACCTCAAAAGCGGAATTTAATGCCGAGTCTGCTAAAGATCAGCTTGATAAAATTAAAGCTGTTCCTAATCCCTATGTTGTTACCAACAAGTTTGAGAAGCCTCTTCCATACCAGATCAGGGGCAGGGGAGAAAGAGTGATTCATTTTATAAATCTTCCTCCATCCTGCAAAATATCGATCTATAATTCGGCGGGTACCTTTATCAATGAGATTCAGCATGATGGCGCTCTTGAGAATGGCGCTGTTACGTGGGACCTTAAAACACGCGAAGGACTTGATGTGTCATACGGCGTTTATTTTTACATAGTTGAAGCGGAAGATCTGGGAATAAAGAAAACCGGAAAACTGGCAATAATTAAATAATGGAAATCTGACAACAGGTAATAGATATGAAAAGAATTTTAATAATATTTCTGCTGACTTCATCCCTGATATTATCTCAGGACAAGGTCGGAACCACGGCGGCAAATTTCCTTTCAATTCCGGTTGGCGCGAGGGCCAGCTCTATGGGAGGAGCGTTCGTGGCTCTGTCGGATGATGTTACCTCGGCATTCTGGAATCCTTCGGGATTAGCGGCCATGAGCAAAAATGAGGTCTCAATTATTCATTCGGAATGGCTGCTCGATACAAATCTCGATTGGGCCGGGCTGCGTTTTGCCCTTGATGAAAACAGCGCGGTGGCAATAAGTGTTTACCAGCTCGATTACGGTGAAGAGGAGATCACTACTGAAGAGGACCCCAACGGCACCGGACAAAACTGGAGCGCGAATGATCTGGCTATCGGTCTTTCATACGCCCGGAATCTGACAGATCGTTTTTCTATCGGTGGAACGGCAAAGTATATCCGGCAGGCAATATGGCATGAATCAGCCAGCGCTTTTGCTTTTGATGTCGGACTTTTATTTAAAACTGAATTCCAGGGATTTCAGATCGGGATGAATATTTCCAATTTCGGCACTGAGATGAAACTGGATGGAAAAGATTTGCTTCAGCCGATAGATATTGACCCCGATAATGCAGGCAACAACCAGACAATAACCTCGAAGCTGGATACCGATTCGTGGGAACTTCCGCTTCTCTTTACCATAGGCAGCGCGATGAAAGTGATAAATTCGGGTGAATGGCAGTTTACAGTAGCGGCCGACGCCCTGATGCCAAATAACAATAACTCCTATATTAACGCCGGCGCTGAGCTTGGCTGGAGTGAAATGTTGTTTATCAGGGGTGGTTACAGCTCAATATTTAAAAATTATGCTGAAGAAGGCCTGACTGCCGGCGTTGGCCTGAGAAAATATTTCGGCACATTGTTTTTACAGGCTGATTTCAGTTATACCGATTTTGGCAAATTTGACAACTTACTAAGATATTCATTATCAATTGGTTTCTAATAAATTAAGGACAATAGTATGAAAAAAGTATTATTTCTACTTGTTTTAATCTCCTGTGTATCATTCGCGCAGGTCACAAATACTGTAACTTTTGTTGCCGATATTTCTGTTTTGAGTGAACAGGGATTTACACCGGGAACACACGGTTTAAAGATTGAAGGTCTTAACTGGGATAACGGAAATGTATCTGTAGTTGGTGACAGAGAAATGCTGCAGGACCCAAATAACACGATGCATTATACGGTAACTCTTGAAATTACCACGGCGCCTGATATGGTTGTAGGTGATTCGGCGAGATGGAAATTCAAAGCATATCCGGATGATGATTTTGTTGACGGCGGATGGGAAAGCGCGAATCCTGTAACCGGGTATGACGGCCACGCTTATGTTTTTCAGGATGATGGTTCGGTGGTCGATCTTGATCCCATCGAGCCCTGGATTACAATGATTCAGACCGGAGTTGGTGTTCAGAACACAATAACCTTCCAGGCCGATCTTTCTTATATGCTTGGAACCGGAGTTGGATTTTTTGATCCCGATGCGGGAGACAAAATGGAAGTAAAAGGATTCTGGGGAGACGCAAATGATCCGAATATTTTTGACGCGATTCTTGTTGATGGCGATCCTGTTATGACACCAGATCCCTTTACGGTAGGGTTGTATACGACTACCCTGACTATTGAATTGCCTGAAGGGGCTGTCGCGGGTAATGGAACGGGATTTAAATTTAAAGCTTCCCCTGATGAAAGATTCAGCAATACCGGATGGGAAACCTCGGCAAACAGACCGATACTTTTTGAAGAAAATGGCACATCCTGGACAATGGATGCAATTCAGCCTAATATAACACCTCTCGGACTTCCCCTCTCGGAAGATATTTCAGTTTTATTCCAGGTTAATCTGGTTGAAGGTTCAGCCAACAGGTATGATGGTTCCGAAATTCCTCGTGATGAAGTTACTCTTGGCATTATTAAAGGGGCTTCAACAGCCTTCGGCGGCTGGGGAGGAAACTGGACTCTCGCTGATACTGTAGCCGCTGACTCAAACTGTATTGTCATTAATGACTCCGGAGAAAATGGCGACAAGGTTGCGGGTGATAATATCTGGTCGGCAAATGTAACTTTCGCGGCAGGAACTATGCAGGGCGCCTCGCCATATAAATATGGTATATGGTATCCAGGCTGCGATACTATTCCCGGCGCAAGCGGAGCTCCTCTCGATAACTCGGCTCTCTCGGGAGAAGACCTTTCCTTTAATATACAGGCAACCGCAGCGGGAAGTGAAGTGCTCGATATCTGGCCGACTCTTGTTACAAGTGTGAAACAGATAGACAATACTATTCCTGATAAATATACTCTTGAGCAGAATTATCCCAATCCTTTCAATCCTGAAACTGTAATCAAATACAGTATTGCCGAAGAAGGAAAAGTTACTATGACCGTTTTTAACGTCCTGGGTGAATCTGTTGCGACAATCGTAAATGATGTACAGGAAGCGGGAACTTACCAAATGAATTTTAATGGTTACGGCCTTTCAAGTGGAATATATTTCTACAGTCTGAATGTTAATGGAAATGTTTTAACCAAAAAGATGATGCTCCTCAAATAATATGTTGGTTTGCGGGCCTCCTTATGAGGTCCGCTGATTTATTCCCCCCCGGATAATTTTCGGATTTTTTCAATATAATTCATTATAATCAGATATCACAACCGGCCAGAATGACAATATGCGATATAAAATATTTTTACCCTTCTATCTTATAATTTTTACATCCCTGCTGTTTTCACAACCTGAGATTGAAGAAATTTCAAAGTTAAAGGCATTTTACAAACCTGGCGACGCCGTTGATTTTAAGGTGGAATTCAGTGAGGATGTTAGTGGTATGTTGCTTACGATTGAATATTATCACCTCAATGAATTTCTGGAGACCGATCAGATTACCCTCTCAGGTGATGAGGCCGCATGGAACTGGCAGCCGCCGGCGGATAACTACAGGGGATATTTGATGCTGGCTGTTTTAAAATCTGCCGGGCAGGCAATTGATACTGCGAATATAGCGGTTGATGTCTCTTCCGACTGGAAGATGTTTCCCCGCTACGGATTTATCTCAAAATATGATTACATGCTCCAGGGGCAGATAGATTATGTGCTCGATAAACTTAACCGTCACCATATAAACGGATTGCAATTTTATGACTGGCACTGGAAACATCACATGCCTCTGAAGGGAGAGCCGGGAAATGTTTCATCAACCTGGCCCGATATTGCCAACAGAACTATATATCTTTCAACTGTTGAAGGGTATATTGCCGGGGCAAAAGCCAGAAATATGAAAACTATGGCATATAATCTTGTTTATGGCGCTTATGAAAATGCTTCACAGGACGGAGTATCTACACAATGGAGGATGTTTAATGATCAGAGCCACCAGAGTCCTGATTATCATGATCTTCCTTCTTCCTGGGCAAGTGATATTTATATAATGGATTTTTCCAATATCCTGTGGCAAAACTATATAATGGAGCAGAGCGCGAAAGTATTTGAAGCGCTCGATTTCGACGGCTGGCACATGGATCAGCTCGGAGACAGGGGATTAAAGTATAAATATGGGGGAGAGAATATTTATGTTCAGGAAACTTTTGAGCCATTTATTAAAAAGGCCGGGATGCAGCTTGATGTTCCTGTCGTTTGCAACGCCGTGAATCAATATGGTCAGAAGTTTATAGCGGGAGGAGGAGTTGAATTTTTATATACCGAGGTTTGGGACCCGAACGATGAATATCGCGATTTAACAAATGTTATCAATCTTAATAATTTTTACGGCGAGAATAAATTAAAAACAGTTCTTGCCGCTTATGTTAATGAAGGGAAAAGCGGTTCAACAGGTTATTTTAATAAAAACTCTGTTTTATTCGCAGACGCGGTGATCTTTGCTTCGGGAGGCAGTCATCTCGAAATCGGAGAACACATGCTCGCGAACCCCTATTTCCCCAACAGCAACCTGGGGATGACACTTACACTGAGAGAAAAAGTGCAAAACTATTATGATTTTATGGTTGCTTATGAAAATTTGTTAAGAGACGGGATTGAGGGATATGATATTGATATTTCTTCTGATAACCACTCAGTTGTTACATGGCCGCCGCAACAGGGGAGTATCTGGGCTTTCCCGAGGGCGCGTAGGGATAACCTGGTGCTTCATGTGATAAATTTCACCCAGGCCGCGACAATGTTATGGAGGGATAACGCGGGAATTCAGACAGAACCTGATCTGCTCGAAAATGTTGAATTAAAATTTGAAACAGATAAAACTGTTGAGAAAATATGGTATAGCAGCGCCGATAATGATTATCTCACTCCTGAAGAAATTGAATGGACCCAAAACGGTAGCAACGTTAGTCTTGTTCTTCCGAAACTTAAATACTGGTCAATGGTTGTTGTTGAACTTGACGAAGTGATTACGGGTGTGGATAAAGATGATGAAATGCCTCAGGGATATAATCTTTATCAAAATTATCCCAATCCCTTTAATCCTGAAACAACAATTTCATTTTCCCTCCCGGAAAAAACCGAAGTGGCCCTGAATATCTATAATCTGCTTGGTGAGAAAGTTAGCTTTATTCCCGGGAGAGAATATTCAACGGGAGAACACTCTGTAAATTTTAATTCGGGGGATCTGGCTTCAGGCGTATATATATACCATCTTCAGGCAGGTCCCTTTTCAGAAAGCAGGAAGATGCTTATTTTAAAATAATTGATAATTGATTTGTGAATGATGTAATGATCAGATGCATTATTTGAATTTTTTACATGAATTGGGAAAAATTTATATCAGGTAAGAGTGAGAATTTGAGAGAGGAGTGTGTTTGGTGGTGTTGTTTTAAACCGCGGGAGGGATTACGATTATAATTAATCCGTAAGAAGTTAAATGCTACGCAAAAAGGCAAAATTTTATAGTACTCATAGAACAGGTTCTCGTAATCGTCCTCATTCTCGAATAACCTGAGTGTTTTGAAAAGACGAGTACGAAGTACGATTACGAGAACGAGTGCGATTCTTTTTTCGGATTCAGTTTTTTTCTGGCACTGCCAGATTACGATTACGATTATGATTATGATTTTAAATACAAAATACTGGAGTAAATATGGATTTTTCGGCCCTTGATTATATTGTATTTTTCGGGTATATAGTCCTGATTGTGGTATTGGGGTTATGGGTGTCGAGAGAAAAAAAAGGCCATCAGAAAGATACTAAAGATTATTTTCTCGCTTCGAAGGCTCTACCCTGGTGGGCTGTAGGGGCTTCTATTATCGCGGCAAATATTTCCGCCGAACAGATAATAGGTATGAGCGGTTCAGGATACGCGATAGGTCTGGCGATAGCTTCTTATGAATGGCTGGCGGCTTTCACCCTCATTATTGTCGCTAAATATTTTCTGCCCATATTCCTTGAAAAGGGCATCTATACTATGCCTCAGTTCCTTGAGATAAGATTTGATAAGAGAATAAGGATAAGTCTGGCTGTATTCTGGCTTATGGTCTACATATTTGTGAATCTTACTTCGGTATTATACCTGGGCGCTCTGAGTCTTAAAACGATCATGGGTGTTGACCTGATCTACGGAGTTATTGGTCTTGCTATTTTTTCCTCACTATACACAATTTACGGGGGATTAAAAGCAGTTGCCTGGACAGATGTGCTTCAGGTAATAGTGCTTATCGCGGGTGGATTGCTGACGACATATCTCGCCCTTGACGCGTTTTCAGGAGGCGAAGGAATGTTTACGGGACTTTCGCAGCTTATCGATCAGGCGCCCGATAAATTTCATATGATTCTGGCAACAGACAGCGAATTTTATGGTGAGCTTCCCGGCATCTGGGTATTGATCGGGGGTATGTGGATAGCTCATCTTTTTTATTGGGGATGCAACCAGTATATAACACAGCGGGGACTGGCGGCGAAAAGTGTAAAAGAAGCGCAGCATGGCCTTATGTTTGCAGGTTTTCTCAAATTATTAATGCCCCTGATTGTTGTTATTCCCGGTATAGCGGCATTCGCGCTCAACGCTGATATTGCGCGTGCGGATGAAGCTTATCCCTGGCTGCTGAATAGTTTTGTCCCGGTAGGATTAAAAGGTCTGGCTTTCGCGGCATTGATCGCTGCCATTGTTTCTTCCCTCAGCTCAATGGTCAACAGCACAGCCACAATATTTTCGATGGATATTTATAAGGAAACCATAAAAAAAGATGCCAGTGAAAAGCAGCTTGTCACGGTAGGAAGGGTTGGCAGCGTTATCGCGTTGATAATAGCTATTATTATCGCGCCACAGCTAAAAACTCTCGATCAGGCATTCCAGTATATCCAGGAATTTACAGGATTTGTCAGTCCCGGTATTTTTGTGATTTTTATATTCGGACTTTTCTGGAAAAAGGCTACTCCTAACTCAGCTTTGTGGTCGGCAATTCTGACAATACCTCTCTCGGCAGGATTTTATTATTTCTGGCCCGAACTTCCATTCCTCAACAGGATGGGACTAATATTCCTGATATTGAGCATTATGGTTGTAGCGATTACCTTATATGAAGGTAAAGGTGTTGATAAAAAAGCAATAACCATCAATAAAGAAATTACTAAAACCGATAATATTTTTAATATCGGCGCCATTTTTATTACTTTAATTCTTATTGTTCTCTATACGGTATTCTGGTAAAATTTTTGTGCGCCATTATCTTATAATGGCGCACTCATTTTCCCATCCTTCCTGATAATACTACCAATTTTTTACATGTATAATTTTATGCCTTGCCCTGATCTTAACAGGATATTATATTTTGCTTCTAAATTTTAATAAATCGGAGGTAAATGGCTCGATAAAATTGTTACGGTGATCTTTACTAACCAATTTAATAAGGAGTCATTCATGTTAAAAAAATCATTGGGATTTATCATTCTTTCTTTCGCTTTGATATTTATCGCCTGCGAAGACAACACCACACTTACTTCCGAGACTGAAGGGAGTTCCACGAACCTGCTGAAAGTCTACCGTGATGATTATAATTATACCGAACTTACCTACCAGGGGGACCTGGTTACCAGCTACAAATCGGTCAGTAACTATTCAATTCGCCGCAGCATTGAATTTACTTACAGCGATTCAAAATTTATCAGCAAAGAACTTTTTAATGACAATTACAGGAAGCTTGAAAAGTATTTCCTTTATGATGATCAGGACCGCGTGATAAAAATTGAAATGAACCTGATAGATGAAGAAGGAAACTCACAGCCCTATGGTTATTATCAATATAGTTACAGTCCTGTTGATGATGATTTCAGCGTGAGTCAGTTCAGCGCTAATGATGTTTTGATTTTCCGGACGGAATATGATTATAATGAAAATCATAATGTTGTTGAAAAGAAGGTTTTTAGCGGGGAAAATCTTTTCCAGGTTGTTACGATGTTATATGATGATAAAACCGATCCCTGGAGCAAGCTCAATTCTGTCATTAATTATGATCTGACACTGAGTAAAAACAATATTACCAGGATGAAATTGGTCAGTTACAGCGGCGATGATACGCAGACCATCACAACAAGTTATGACTACACTTACAGGGATGACGGCTATCCCGTGTCGCGGGTTGTAAAAACTCTCGATCAAAACGATATGGGTGAGATGTACACCGAATATTATCAGTATAAATAAATTTTTGTCCCTTTGGATTTTTTTCGGGCGGGAAATCCAAAGGGACACAGAAGGTTCTGCCTTCAAAAGTAGTCAGAAATCCTCCTGCTGTTTATTATCTCCCCTGTAAATTATTAAAAAGCGCATATTACATTTTTCAGGAAATTTGAATTTGATTGTTTGAAGCTGCTGATGTTTTATAAATTCATTTCGAGAATCTTCCTTTTCTGCCGGCAATGTATTGAGCCGCATCAATTTTTGAAACATTTATTATAATTGCGGCAAGATTAACAATGGTCATTTTAAACCATATATGAAGATGATGTGTCTTTATGGCAGAGCATATATTAACTAAGGGAGTAGTAAAATGAAAAAGGCACATATCATTATCGTATTATTGCTGGGGTTTTATTCAGTAATTGCTGCCCAGTCTTCGACACTGACATATCCGATCGTGGATACAGGACAAAAACTCTTTTATGACAATACCAGCAGCATCACCGAACCGGGGGAGGGGGAGGCCTTTTTTGGACAGGACGCCCATTATGATGGTTTCCAGCCATCTTATACAGATAATGGTAATGGGACAATAACCGATAACATCACAGGACTTATGTGGCAGAAAAACCTGTTGGATATTAAAATGACCTATGAAGAGGTTATAGCCGCGGTCGATACTTTTTCACTCGCGGGATATGATGACTGGCGGCTGCCGACAATAAAAGAACTATATTCCCTGATTCTTTTTGACGGGGTGACCGGTATGAGCGCTGAAGAATCTGTTCCATATCTCGATACCGACTATTTTGAATTCCGTTATGGTGATGAATATGATCCTTCAGAGAGGTATATTGACGCGCAGTACGCGACAACAACCGTTTATGTCTCAACAACGATGAATAATGAACCTACCATGTTCGGTGTAAATTTTGCCGACGGCAGGATAAAGGGTTATCCGCAAAGTAAAAATTTCGAAGTGAAGTTTGTAAGGGGAGCCTCTAATTACGGCGAAAATAATTTGATTGATAACGGTGATGGTACAATAACAGATGAGGCGACCGGTCTGATGTGGGATAAAACCGGAAGCGGTGAAGGAATGAACTGGGAAACGGCGCTTGCCTGGGTTGAAGAAAAGAACAGTGACAATTACCTGGGTTATAACGACTGGCGGCTTCCGAACGCGAAAGAATTGCAGAGTCTGCTCGATTATACAAAATCTCCCGCAACAGATGGAAAACCGGCGATTGATGATATTTTTTATGTTCCGGAAATTACAGATGAAGGAGGCGGAACAGACTATCCCTTTTACTGGACCGGCACAACACATTATGACGGACCTCAGCCAAATAAAGCGGCGTATATCGCATTCGGGACAGCATTGGGTTTTATGGAAATACCACCCGGATCGGGTAATTACACGCTGATGGACGTTCATGGGGCAGGAGCGCAGAGAAGCGATCCGAAAGATGGGGACCCGGCAAATTATCCCAATGGTTTCGGCCCCCAGGGTGATGTGATCAGGATATATAATTATGTTCGTGCTGTAAGGGATGCTGAAACGAGCACAGGAGTTGAATGGAAAAACGATGGGGCAGTCCCCGACAAATTCGGCCTGGAGCAAAATTACCCCAATCCATTCAATCCGGAAACAACCATAACCTTTTCAATACCGGAACCAGCCGAAGTTTCCCTGAAAGTTTATGACATAATCGGAAATGAGATAGCCATCCTTCAGGATGGTTATCTTGATGCCGGTTCTTACCAGGCAAATTTTGACGGATCGGACTTCGCTTCAGGAATATATGTATATCACCTGATTTCTGATCAGTTCAGCTCGGTTAAGAAAATGACTCTTTTGAAATAGATTGGTTTCTTAAAATTGTTAATGATTTTATCCCGGATTTATTTCCGGGATTTTTTTATACTCACACTGAGTAATATCAGAACTCCTGACCTCTGGTGATAAAAAGGAAGGAAGCAATTAAGAATACCGTCAGGTACACCATATAAAACACACCGAATTATAATTCTGAACCTTCTCCAGGTCTGAGAATATTGAGGAATTAATTATTGAAAGTATAACCCTGGCATCGGAGGTCAGGCTGCGCCCCGGGACTAAATCGCAAAAAAAAGTTGAATTGATCACCATTATATAAAATCACGGCAAAATAGTTTTATTGGAGTCAGGAGTTCTAATTTTCAGGCTGATTGTTTTTTAAGTCGCATATGCCATTGCTGAATTACTTTTGGCCGGTAATTACTGGTTGAACAAATTGGAACGTTATTTGCACAACTCTGGTCCGGTTGGCAGAGGAAATAATAAATGTTATTTGAGTGGAAGAAGGGGGATAATATTAATATATTTCGGATAGTTTTATACCGGTATGATGTCGCGAAAAAAAACAGCCGGAATTTATGAACAGGGGAGTACAGGAAAAGGTCCTCCCTGGAAAATAATCGAATTCTATGTCCCTGAAGCACAAACTTGACTACCATTACAGATATTTTGATTTTTCACAAATATCACCGGATCCCCTGGAATTTCCACATCGTTTCAGCTCAGACCCCGATATTGAAATATCGGCATTTTTATCATCTGTATTTGCCTATGGCAATGTAAAGATGATACAAGAAACTCTGGAAAAGGTACATACTGAAATGGGTGAAAGTCCATATGACTTTCTGATGAACTACCGTACGACGAAAAATTATTTTAATGATCTATATTTCCGGTTTTATACCACAGAAGATATAAAGGAATTATTCAGAGGTCTGAGAATTATTTTTGAAGAGTATGGTTCCCTGAGGTATTTATTTCTGCTTTATTATTTCGAGAATGAGGAAAACCTGAAAAGCGCCATAAAATTTTTTTCAGGGAATCTGATGGATATAGTTAGTGGCAGTTCAGATCCTTCACCCGGAATGAAATTTATGTTCCCCGATCCATGCAAAAACAGCGCGTGCAAGAGGATGAATCTTTTTTTACGGTGGATGGTAAGAAAGGATGAACTGGATTTTGGTCTGTGGCCTGAAGTATCGCCCTCGCAATTGATAATTCCTGTTGATACTCATGTAGCGAGAATATGTGGTGAAATAGGGTTGACCGCGAGGAAGACGGTATCCTGGAAAATGGCTGAGGAGATCACCGGAAAACTTAAGGAATTTGATCCTGAAGACCCGGTAAAATATGATTTCGCCATCTGTCATATCGGTATGCGTAAAATGGAATTTTAGATTAAATAATCGGAACTGGGAAAAATTGGAATATAAATATTTATTCGGACCTGTGCCTTCAAGAAGACTTGGCATCTCACTCGGTGTTGATCTTGTGCCGCTGAAATATTGCACCCTTGACTGCGTATATTGTGAAGTAGGGAAGACCACAAATTTAATTATAGAGAGGAAAGAACTTGTTCCCTTTGAGGACGTTATCCGTGAGCTTGACCATTTCCTTGGTGAAAAGCCGAAACTTGATTATATAACATTTTCAGGTTCGGGTGAGCCGACTCTGCATAACAAAATAGGGGAGATCATTACACACATTAAAGGTAATTATTCGGGGTACAAACTTGCTTTATTGACAAACAGCACTCTAATGAGTAATGAGTCTCTCAGAGGAGAACTTCAGCAGCTTGACCTTATTCTTCCTTCACTTGACGCAGCGTCGCAGGATATTTTTGAGAAGATTAACAGGCCTCATAGAAATTTAAGAGTCGAAGACATTATTGAAGGACTGGTAAAATTTAATGAATACTTCAGCGGGAAAATGTGGCTGGAAATATTTTTGCTGCCAGGCATAAATGATACCGATGATGAGATTATCAGACTTAAGGAAGCCGCCGAAAAAATTAGTCCTGACAAAGTGCAGCTCAATTCACTTGACAGGCCCGGCACAGAAAAAAATATACACAAACTTTCAGGGAAAAGGTTTGCCGAAATAGCTGCTATGATGGAACCGCTGCCTGTTGAGATTATTTCCAAATTTGTTGTCTCAAATATTTCCGGTGGATATAACAGGAATGTTGAAGAGCTGATACTAACAATGATAACTCGCCGTCCCTGCACAATTGAGGATTTGAGCGCCATAACAGGACTTAAGCCTGCCGAAATATCAAAATATACCGGCAGTCTTCTGGATAATGGAAAGGCGGGGGTTAAGGATATGGAGCGGGGAAGATTTTATTATTTATTGCCGGATAACATATCTGAGTAAGAGTATGATGGCCGGGTTGGTGATCGTGTTCATTTTATCCCGGGGCAGGGGTATAATTAACAATTAACAATGAACAATGAACAATGAACAATGAACAATTGATAAGGTCAGGAGAGCCGAAGATTTTTTAATTACGCAGATTTCGTTGATTGAGGTGGAAGATAAGCCACAAAAGAAATGAGGAATGAAAAGAATGTTATGAAACCTGTTTTTGATTTTTTTAACCTCAGAACTCCTGATCCCTGGTAACAAAAACAATAGCTTACATGATTTCATTCGCAAAATAAAAACGAAGAAAATCTGACAAGAAAACAACTTTGACGAGTCTTTCTTTATATTGTCGAATAATGTTTAGAACCAATATATTGGCCTTTTATTATTTTTAAAAATATTATAATTTGAACGCCATTTTATGTATCTCCTACAATAGCTTAGATGATTTCATTCGCAAAATAAAAACGAAGAAAATCTGACAAGAAAACAACTATGACGAGTCTTTCTTTATATTGTCCCCATACCAGATGGGACGTTCCGCACTAATTGGAACTTATACAAGGTTCTTTTTAGCGCATTGCCTTGTAGAGGCAGTAATTATTGTAGAGAATTGTTAATACCATAAGACAAAATCCTTGTAGAGGATTCACAAACCACCCCGGAAAATCAAATACCTTTAGACATCCCTGATAAACCCGGATCAATAGAATTTTTAACACATCATTTATGGTTAAATAAGGGCTTTGTCACGTAATAGATGGATAACAACCTTCCAGAGTATTTTCCAAAATTTCCGCGATTTCATTTTGCAAGAGGTAAGGAGTTCTGAACCTTAGTAGCAGATGTGTCAACCGACAAAAATTAAACCTTATTCCTTTTTGTTTATCCCGAATTCCGTTGGTATTGCCGAAAATATTGTCTGAACCATGATTAAAGGATTTATGGGATAATTATTTTTCGGTATCGGTATTAAAAAATCAGAGTAAGAGTTGGAGTAAGAGTTTTGGCCGGGTTGGTGATTGTGTTCATTTTATCCCGGGGCAGGGGTATAATTAACAATTAACAATTAATAATTAATAATTAATAATGAACAATTGATAATTAATAATGAACAATTGATAAGGTCAGGAGAGCCGCAGATTTTTTAATTACGCAGATTTCGTTGATTGAGGTGGAAGTAAGCCACAAAAGAGAATGAGGAATGAAAAGCATGTTATGAAACCTGTTTTTGATTTTTTTAACCTCAGAACTTGATCCCTGGTAACAAAAACAATAGCTTACATGATTTCATTGCAAAATAAAAACGAAGAAAATCTGACAAGAAAACAACTTTGACGAGTCTTTCTTTAGAATTGTTCAGAACCAATATATTGGCCATGTATCTCCAACAGAATGTTTACCCTTAGTAGACGGGATTGGAACTTATACAAGGTTCTTTTTAACCAGTAATTATTGTAGAGAATTGTTAATACCATAAGACAAAATCCTTGTAGAGGATTCACAAACCACCCCGGATAATCAAATACCTTTAGACATCCCTGATAAACCCGGATCAATAGAATTTTTAACACATCATTTATGGTTAAATAAGGGCTTTGTCACGTAATAGATGGATAACAACCTTCCAGAGTATTTTCCAAAATTTCCGCGATTTCATTTTGCAAGAGGTAAGGAGTTCTGAACCTTAGTAGCAGATGTGTCAACCGACAAAAATTAAACCTTATTCCTTTTTGTTTATCCCGAATTCCGTTGGTATTGCCGAAAATATTGTCTGAACCATGATTAAAGGATTTATGGATGAGATAATTATTTTTCGGTATCGGTATCGGTATCGGTATCGGTGTTAAAAAATCAGAGTAAGATCAGGAGTAAGAGTATGATGGCTGATTTTTTGACGGCGGTTGTGTTGTTCATTTTTCATGAGGGGGCGGGATTAAGATTAAGATTACGATTATGATTTAAAGGAATCAGAGATTATTGTTATTTCGAATATAAAGATTACCGACAGGGGGCATTTCTATAGCGGCAAGTAATTTTCCCTCTAAGTACAATTCTTTTTCAGTTGATATTCCACCCTGGTTAAAATCATCCAGATATTCGATCTGCACCGAGCTGTAGGTATTATCCATTCTTGTTATCCGCGCGGAAAGACAGGCAAACCAGGTCTTATATTTTTTTAATGAATTATATAATTCTTTTTCACATTCCAATTTTATAAATATCTGACCTTGTGTTTCGGTTGTGGCTTTGGCACAAATATAATAGGCGCCGCCGCTGTAATTTATACTTCTGATAGTAGTATCGATAACAACATTACCTGAAAATAAATCTTTAGTGATCTCAAATGAATTCAAATCAGGAATAATCGCGTTCTGATCTTCAGCGAATTCCATGATTCTGTCACTGCGTAAATCTTTCTTTTTACCCGGCAAATCCGGATCAGAGCAATTAAAAAAAAGGACCGCCAGAAAGTAAATTGCGGCGATAAGTCCCGGTTTGTAACTATTTCTCATTTTTCCCCTGTGGGAGAGATAATATCAGATTATATCCTTTTTCCTGAACAATACCTGAATTGAATTGGCATTTTCTTTTGGTTTATATATCTGAATCAACTCCCAGTTTTCGTCATACTTTGTTATTGATTCTTTAAGTAAATGAATATTATTCTCCAGCTCAGAAATATAATCAGCGCCCTGTGCTTCATCAGATTCACTTTTCCAGGGAAAAGACTCAAGACGAAAATTATATCTTGTTTTTACGCCGTTTATTTTTACTTCCACTTCGGCGATTTTAGTATCTTCAAGATGTGGAACCGGAATACACAGGTCTGCCATAGTTTATCCTTTAATTTTATGTAACATTCCTGTGTAAGAACAAGTATCATGCCTGAAAAACAAAATTCACTTTACAATGATAAAAAGTTCTGAATATTGTTTCAAGGAAGAAATCTATGTACGTTGACAGACATCACATGTACAAATACGTACAATTAAATCAGAAGATTTCCATCCTGCATTATTTTCTTACCATCGAACCATATAGAAGGTTTCCTTACCACGCCATCCAGATGAATCGGCACATTAACCGATCCGCCCATTGAGACATTGTTTCCAAGCGCTATATGAGCTGTGCCGAGCACTTTTTCATCTTCAAGCAGAAGACCACTCAGCTCGGCTTTATCATTGGTGCCTATGCCGATTTCGGCGACATTCCTGGCTTCTTTTCCAACTTTATCGAGCATCTCAATTAACTGATCAGCTTTTGGTCCGCCGGAAATTTCGGTAGCGTAACCCTTTTCAATTACAATCTTTATTGTTTCATCTTTTAGGACTCCAATTCCCGCCATCGAACCATCAACAATGAATATACCATCCGATTTCCCTTCAAGAGGCGCCGCGAAAGCTTCACCGGTGGGGAGGTTGCCGCTTTCACCTTTCGCGTGGAATAATCCTTTGCTCGGAATAGTGTTCCTGCCTGTTATATCCATTGAAATATCGGTGCCATTAGGAGCGGTTACTCTGACGATTGAAGTCGGATCCATCAGTTCCTTTAATTTGAGAGTCAGTTCGGCAATTTTATGATAATCGGCGCTCAGACCCCTTATCATTGAGTCAACTGTAATTCCGGGGAAAGTAGCGATTCGTGATCCCCCCGCTGACGCGTTGCGTCTGGCGTCGGTGTGGGTAAGTGATTTTGTTGTAGGGGCCAGAACAATGTCAAAAAGTTTCATCATTTCGGCAATCTGGGCGGGTGGTTCTTCGCCATTAACTTCTCTCGATTTCATTTCAAGATAAACAGCCTCGAAAGAATGCTCAAGGGCTGTACTATAGAGAGCGTACCCGATTTCTTTTTTGTTTTCATCAGCTATAATTAATATGGATTCACCTTCTTTCGCGCCCATACAATCAATAATCGCTATTTTACATGCTTCTTTTAATGCTGTATTTGTCATTTTGCTGCCTCCAAAGCTTTTATAACGGAATACCAAGATTTAATTGAATCAAACCGGAAAGACCTCCTTCTTTTAAGAAGTCAGCTCCTCCTGATTCTGGCAGTCTCTCATTCCGGTCATTTGTCAGATGTTCAATATTCATAAAATTCATGGTTGCCGATCCTTCAATAGAAATATAATCAGGTATAATATTGATAATCAAACCGGAAGAAACATAATATCCGATATTGGTTTTAGAATTTTTAAATTTAAATTCGGAATGAAAATTACCATCGAGCGAAGAGGTGTTAACAAGTTCAAAATTGTTAAATGTAACACCTCCTTCAATAATTTTTATATCAAGGTATCTGAAGACCGGAAGGCCAAAATCGGCTCCGACACCCCAGTAATTCATCAGCAGTTTATAACTGTCAATAAATTTACCGGAAGATATGTCGCCTCGAAAAGTTTTTTCTTCCTTCAGAAACTGGTAGAATCCTTTAACGCTGAAGAAAAAATGATTAAAGCGGGCTCTGAATAAATTCACACCGATTCTGAATCCGGTACCCTGGTTAAAATCAATTTTTTTATCGCTGAAATCTTTCCAGAGGGCGTTGTTGTTAATGTGATTATTTAATCCTTCAGGATCATAGTTCTGAATACTGTAACCGCCGAAAAAGCCGCTGAGTCCGAGACAACCAAATCCACATGACTGAGCCCTGGTTTCCATTAAATTCAAAAGAAAAAACAAAACCGCTATCGATTTCAAACTATTTTTCAGAGTCACTCGAGTTTTCCTGATTTTTCATATACAAGTTAATAAATTTATTTCTTTTTAACTGAGTAATAAATAAATTAACTCTTTTATCGGCGGGATCAACTTCTTCACCAAAATGGTCGCTCAATTTTTCGATGATCTGCTGAACATTATTCGCGCCGTCACATAATTCCCAAACGAAAGAACCAATTTTATCAAGATCAATTTTTCTCGGACGTTTGGAAAGTTTTTTGAAAAATATTCTGTCGATGAAGCTTGGCCTGGGATTAACAAATAAAATGGTTACCAGGCCGTCATTAACTTCATATTCACAATTTCTTATCGGGTAGAGTTCGGCGAGTTCTGTCATTGAATCCCCTTAACCAAACCTTTTTCAAGTCCGTGTCCTTTTGGTCCGACCTCACGCCGCCTGAGCAAAAAGGCGAAAAGAAGACCAACAAAACTGAGGGATGAGAATATCCACATTCCTACGCCATAACCGCCGGTTGAATCGTTAATGTAGCCTACAAAAATATTAAAGAATGACAGACCGACCGCCTGGACCATTGTCATCAGTCCGTAAGCTGTGCCGAGGCTTCGTTCAGGTACTATCATAGCAACCGAAGGCCAGATCACCGCCGGGATCAATGAGAAGGAAAGTCCCATAAAAAACATCGGTATATAAAGACTGATATCGGTATAACCCATAATCACATAAACCGGGAATAGAATGAACGAACCGAAGGCCATTAAAAGTGAGCGCTTTCCGAAATGATCCACCATAAGTCCGAAAAGCGGCGTCAGGAATATCGCGGAAATATCGAGAGCGCTGATAAGAAAACCTCCAAACTCCCTGGTAACTCCATGTTCCATCATAAAAAACTTTACACCGAAAGTTTTGAATGGAAAGATAGCCGAATAAAATGTTACACAAAGAAATACGAGATACCAGTAAGACTTTGAAAATGACAATATATCGCTGAAACGGAATTTATCCTGTTCTCCTTCCTTCCGAACTGTATATTTTTTCGAGGCGTAAACATCCATGCCCCAGTAGATAATTATTGCGGCTACAGAAATTACACCGGCTGCGACAGCCAGCATAAGGGGGCCTTTAAAGTCAGTGTATAATCCGGATGCCCAGGTGGGGGAATTATAAGCCGCGATTGTTCCAAGGCGCGCTACCATAAGATTAATACCGAAAGCAAATGACAACTGTTTGCCTTTAAACCATTTACCAACAACTGTGGTTACCCCGACAATAAGCGATTCGGCTCCGAGTCCGAATACCAGTCTTCCGACTGCCATCATTTCGAGGTCGCTGAAGCTGGCGGTTATCGCGGCGCCTATCAGGCATAAAGTGGCAAATAAAAATGTTGAAATACGGGTTCCAAGAAGGTCGATAAGTATACCTCCTATGAAAACCATTATCAGGTTAGGAATGCTGTAGATGCCATTTAGCCAGCCGATATCAGCGTCAGTGAAGTTTAACTGAGTGGAAAGCAGGTCGGCCAGGGGGCTGATACTGTCGTAGATATAATAGTTTCCAAACATCGCGAAGCTAATAATTATCAGCAATGTCCATCTGAATAGGGCGGAAGGAGCATTGGAATTTATTTTTTCTGTCATCCGGATCACCTGAAATCTTTTATTAGTTTACTGAATTATTTTTTGACATGGCAAATCGGAATAATAAGAGGGCGAGGCCGAGGAACATAACAAGTGAAATCAAATCGGCAGCCGATCCAAGTGTTTCATGAAAGCCGGTATTTAATACTTCAGCTATGGAAATTTCGGAGCCGTCGGCGAGGGTTTCCCAGGGAGTTCCGACAAGAATAGCTACGAGTATCCCTGTAAGGGCTCCACCGGCGATAAGACCTGAGCTGAATAAAGCTCCCGGGCCGATATCTGATTCTTCTTCATCCGATTTTTTAAATTTATCAACTACTAATTTTACCAGTCCTCCTATAAATATTGGAGAGGAGGTAGATAATGGAAGATAAGCACCTACCGCGAATGGAAGCGATCTGACACCGCTCAATTCCATTACCGCGGCAATTCCCATGCCTGTGAGCACAAGACCCCAGGGAAGATTCTGGCTAAGAAGACCCTTAATAACTGTAGCCATCAAAGTTGCCTGCGGGGCGGGAAGCGGATTGGGATGATCAGGTGTGATCGCTCCAATGCCGAGTGTGTCTTCAAGCAGAAGGAGAGTGAATCCGATAACTACTACCGAGGCGACAACCCCGATAATAAGCCCGATCTGCTGTTTGACAGGTGTGGCGCCCACGATATATCCGGTTTTTAGGTCCTGAGATGTGGCGCCCGCATTCGCGGAGGCAATACATACTATCGACCCAACTACAAGCGCTATTGGCTGATAAACTTCGCCGGTCCAGCCGACAGCTACAAAAATAAGAGAAGTAGCCATGAGGGTGGCAATAGTCATTCCTGAAATAGGATTTGATGATGAACCAATCAGACCAACAATTCGTGAGGATACCGTGACAAAGAAAAATCCGAAAATGACTATCATTATTGAAGAAAGTAGATTGGTGGGAATGTTAGGAATAACAGCCATAAATATCACAAGGATAACACTACCGATAAGAACATACATAAGAGGAATATCTTTTTCGGTTCGTAATTTTTCTTTCCCGCCATTATTGGATGTATCTTTAAGGTCTTTGAAGGAATCTTTGAACGCGTTGATAATAGTGGGGAATGATCTGATAAGTGTGACAATTCCGCCGAAAGTTACAGCTCCCGCGCCGATATACCTGATATAATTGCTCCATATTTCAGAAGGGGACATTTCCGATATCAGTTTTGTCGCAGGGGGAAATACCGAGCCGAGGTTCTCTCCCAATAGTGTAAACAGGGGGATCAGCACCAGCCATGAAAGAACACCGCCCGCGACCATTATACCGGCAATTTTTGGGCCTATAATATACCCGACGCCGAGGAGCTCCGGTGTTATCTCTCCATTTATTGTCCCATTGGGAAGAGCGGAACGTTTGCTGAAAATATATGAAGGAATATCTTTCCACAACCCGAGAATTACCATGAAAAATTTGTATAAAAACGCGATAACGAGTCCATAATAGACTTTCTGCGCGAGTTTGCCTCCCTTTTCACCTGCCACAAGAACATCGGCGCAGGCAGTTCCTTCGGGGAAAGGAAGTCGGCCATGTTCTTTAACAATAAGACTTCTGCGAAGAGGAATCATAAACAATACGCCGAGAATACCACCGGCCAGGGCGAGCACAAAAATCTGGAAATACTGGAAGTAATCACCTCCGCCGGGGAGGAAAAGAAGGGCCGGAATAGTAAAAACCACTCCCGCCGCTACCGATTCGCCGGCAGAACCGATAGTCTGAACAATATTATTTTCAAGGATGCTCGCTTTCCCGATTTTTTTGAATACCGAAATAGCCAGCACCGCTATAGGAATGGAGGCGCTTACAGTAAGACCCACTTTAAGCCCGAGATAAACTGTTGCCGCTCCAAAAATGATTCCGAATATAGCGCCGAGAACAATAGCTTTCGGGGTAAATTCGGGAATAAAATCGGAGGGAGCTATATAAGGTTTGAATTCTGAATTGATGTTGTTTTGAGACATAAATATCTCCGTATAATTACGTAAAATTTAAGTAGTGAATATTTGTATAAATCAGTTCAATTTCAATGGCAAATTATTTGTCTTCTATCAAACTTTTATTACCGGTGCTTTCCGAAACCCGGTTACTTTTAACATTCCTATGATCAGGAGGATAACGCCAAGCCACTGATCAGGTTTAAGAATATTGCCTCTGAGGAAATATTCGAGCGCGACAGCGGTAAGGGGAAATGCTAATTCGCAGATTGAGGCAACAGAGGCTGTTATTTTTTTCAGGCCGTAATAATAAAGAATTATTGCCAGTCCTCCTGTGGAAAAGGCAATTATAACAAATATAATAACCTGGTGTGACGTGACAGAGTCAATTGATGAAAAATCACCTGTATAGAGATTCAGTACCAGCAAAATAAACGCGGCAAAAAGGAACCTGAGATAAGTTCCGGTTTCATAACCGGTATTCCTTAACGCTCTTTTACTGAGAACTGTTGAAAGGGCAAAACTGACAGCGGCAAGCAGAGCGAACAGGACAGAATACAGGCTTGCTTCACCGGTTTCGATTGCCGCCGGGATAAAACCGAAAGTCATCAGGTAAGCCCCGAGCATCGCGATACCCGACCATAAAAAGAACCGGGGAGGGAGTTTTTCTCTCAGGAAAAGCGCGGCAAAAAGAAGCGCGAAAGCCGGTTGTAATTTTTGAATTAATACGACAATTGAGAGATTTACAAAATGGACATAAAAGAGGGCTTTCGTAATTGCCATTGTTCCCATGGCTCCGCCAAATAGGGCTACTCCGGCAAATGAGAGCCAGTCTTTTGTTTTTAGCTGTTTTAACTCTGATTTTCTGAAGAAAATTAAAGGAGTAAGGATAAGTGTGACCAGCGCGCTTTCGATAAATACTACAAGGGGGACAGGTAAAGTAAAAAGGGAAGGCCTCAGGACAATTCCGTCAATTCCCCACATGGATGCCGCGAGTATAACGAAAACAGGGGCGAGTCTGTTACTGGTATAAGATTTCTGATTAATGGGAAACTTCCTGTAAAGGTAAAAGAATAATTTGTAATCCGATAATATAATGAATAATAGTGCAAGGGAAACAGCCGAAAGATATATTAAGTCTCATTTTTTCCCAGGACCAGGTTAATTTTTCTTATTTTCGACCTGAGCGATTTCACCTCTTTTTCAAGTTTGTAGGTCCTGTAGGTCTGGATTTTTTCATTACCGCTTAAGAGCCAGTTGATATCGCAGCCGGTATTAAGCAGCTTGAGTAATATTTTAGCTCCCGGTTCCCTGTTGCCGCTGATATACTGCTGAAGCTGCTGAGGAGACATATCAATTGACTCGGCAAGTTTTTTAAGTGTGCCGAAATTTTTTCTCGCGAAAATTCTTATTCGTTCACCAATGCTTTTTTCCAGATCATTGTTATCGAAAAGATCGAGGCCTATTTCACCGGAAGGATCAAATATTTCAAGCTCATACTGATGCGCGCTAAGAATTTCTTTTAACTGCTGATAAAGATCATCTTCAATCTCGTCATTTTCATTTAACAGGATTGAAAGAGTGGAGGAGTTAATTCCCATTTGTTCGGCTATTCTGGCCGGATTAACTCCTGAGTTTCTTATTTCGGCAATGATTTCTTCTTTTTTGCTCAATATTTTACTCGTTTTGCCGGAAAATATAATAAAAATAGAGCAAAAAATCT
Source organism: Melioribacteraceae bacterium (assembly GCA_963677445.2). Lineage (GTDB taxonomy): Bacteria > Bacteroidota > Ignavibacteria > Ignavibacteriales > Melioribacteraceae. The sequence continues at coordinate 116,326 of CAXXGF010000010.1, forward strand.
ATTTTGAAAGAATGTTATAAACAAATCGGTTTAGCGATTTGTTACTAAAAATCCGCAGAATTCATTTTTATCTACTTCGGGGGCAGTTATTACATATGGTAATGTCTGTTAAAAAAATCAGAGTATGAGTATGAGTATGATTGAGGGAGGGGATTATTTAGTTCGTGTACTATTTATCCCGGGGTGTGGGATTATGATTACTACGTAAGGAGTTAAATTCTACGTAAAAGGGCAAAAATGCAATTAATAATTAATAATGAACAATTAATAATTCAAATAATAAAAGAATTTCAGGTGTAAAAAACTTGTTAAAAACAGGCAACCAAATCACAAAAACACAAAATCCTGCGAAAAACTTAAGGAAACCTTATTTTTTAATTTTTTAACCTTAGTTGCATAGGAAACCACCCTTCCAAACAAAACCTTATTAACCTTATTCAAACGGGCGCTATTTCCATAGAAAGCCGGGAAGCTGAAAAAATAACCACAAGGCACAAAGGACACAAGAGTAATAACACCGCGCCTTCAGGCCGGAGACCCCGGGCGAATTTGATCACACTCGAAGGGCTTTAGCCAAAAGAGCGGCTGGCAGGACTATTGACTCTCTCCCTAACCCTATTATCTATCGTCCCTAACGGGACTATTTCTAAATAATAATGATTGTCTTCAAGCAAATATTGAATCAGATTGGTATGAATCCCGGTAGGGATGAAAGAAAATAGTCCCTATTTTCAAATAGGGGAACTTGTTCAAGTAAACATCAATAAGTCCCGTCAGGGACGACAGAATTATTTCCGATTCTGGCTTGCCAGTCTATGATTACGATTATGATTTTTGTGCATGGAAGTTCAATTTAAAATTGAGTCAGGTTCAAGATATTATCCGCGCCGGAATTTGCATTGTTTTATGTTGATAAAAATGATATGAGCAACAGCTATCCGGAAATAAAAAAACCCCGCGAAAGGCGGGGTTTTTAGAAAAATATTTATATCTGAATATTACTTCAGAAGCATCATTTTTTTGGTGGTAACATTATCACCGGCAACAATTCTGTAAACATAGGTGCCACTGGCAAGATTTCTTCCGTCGAATGATACTTTATATGTTCCGGCTTTCATTGTTTCATTAACAATAAGTTTTGAAACTTCACGACCGAGAATGTCATAAACTCTGAGATCGACATTCATTTCGGCGGGAAGACCGAACTGGATAATTGTTTCAGGGTTGAATGGATTAGGATAGTTCTGATCAACAGTAAATGTTTCAGGTATAACATCCATATCACCATTAACATCAAGAGTAATATCTGTAAATCCAACATCATTTGCTTTAACAAATGCCGCGTTAGCGTTTGCGCGGACATCAATAAGCTGATCACCGGCTACAACAGCGAAGGTAGCATATTTTGTTTCACCGGGTGCGATAGTGCCAAGGTTTGTACCCTGGAACGCGCGGTAATCAGCCGGATCAGTAGGATTAGAAGCTTCTGTTGTTGAGAGATATGACCATGCTTCTGTACGTCCTCCGGCTTCGTCAGAGGGGAAGAAACTTGAAATACGACCGCCATCCATACCATTGATACAGGCTATACCATAATAATATGGGCTGCCGCCTGTGTCATACTGGTAGACGAGGTATTCATCCATAGCGTAACCACCGAGGTTGGTAGTATAAGTATTTCCATCAACATCCCAGTCAATGAATATACCGGCATGGAAATCAACAAGGTCTGAGCTGGTTGTATTGGTGTATCCGTAACGAATAAATACGAAATTATCGCCTGTGTTTGAATAACTTGATACTTCAATATCGACACCGTAAGGAGTAGCTGCTGTCTGGTCATTCAGCATAGAAGTTGAAATCTGATCGAAATCACCGCTGGTTGTAAAACCACCCGCGAAGTTACTTCCTATATTCTGAACGTCAACAATGAAATTAGGAGAGGCGTTCTGCCAGCTTGGAATAAGACCGTTAATCTGGCCTACTGCCGGGGTACCAAAAATCAGACCACCTGACCAGAGACCATCCTGACCTTTCCAGGTAATACTCGGGCCTTCGGAGTCACGGTCGCGTCCAATAGTTCCGTCATTAAATATACCAACATTTAAGTCGCCTGGCGCGTGAGTAAGGCTCAGAAGTTCTTCGCCCATATCACCTTTAATGAAAGTAATAGCGAAAGTATCAACGCTCGCGATAAGATCAAGTTCAGCGCCTTTGGCTCTCGCGGTCCATGTAGCGGTCAGTGTGTCCATATCTGTCATAAGATCAAGAATATTCTGACCGGTGAAAGTAAAGAAGGTATCTGTAAGAGCGCCGCTTGTAAGATAGTTGGGCAGAAGGGCAAACTGATAAATAATCGCGTCGCCATTAAGGTCAACTGCCGGAGTCCATGTAGCGGTATATTCTGTTGCAGGATTATCGATAGTAATTTCAGCGCCATCAGCAGGAGCTGTAAGGAAGAAATAAGCTGAAGGAGGAGTAGCGACAGCCTGCTCAAAATCGGTATAGAAACTTGGTGAAACCTGGTAGCCGTCATTAGCCGGAGTGCTGGTTGAATACTGGCTTCCCACACCTGTAAGGTTGATCGGGTAAACAGGTTCAGTTTGTCCGTCAATATCTGTATCACTGTCAACACGAAGAGTGAAGTCATTGCCGGTGTAACCGTCATTCAGAGTAATATTGGCGCTGCTGCCATCTGCCGGCCATGTGCCTGTATTATTCTCGGAAAGACCGAGACCCATGACTTTTACTAACATACCTTCGTACATTTCAGCATTTTCAACAAATTCTCCGGTGGTTAATTCAACAGGAACAACAGTTCTTCCGCCATCAAGATAAGTTACATCTGTTGTCAGGTCGGAAAGAGCAAGCTGGGTAAGTCCGTTATACTGATCAACCTCACCAATTACAAGAAGTCTGTCGCCCAGTTCATAAACCGGACCGCCGCCTGGTTCGCTTCCTTTTGAAATATTAATACCACCGGTTTCATCCTGAATGTAATAGCTGAAACGGTTTGAGGTGGCTGTAAAGTTAATTGATGTAACCGCGCCAATTACTGTAACACTCTGGCCCAGCATATCAGGCACATAGTCACCGTCATTATCGGCTCTTGCTTCACCGATTGTGATAAGACCGGTAACATCCATATAGTCAAGAACCACAATAGGTAATGGGTCGCTTCCTCTTGGAACACCGGTGTAAATAATTTCATCTTTTGAGTCGCCGTCGACATCACCCATAGTGATCATATCGGTCTGACCGCCTGTTGGATGGATTTTAGAGTCAACAAGGTCAATTGTATAATTTGAGGGATCACTTACTGATCCGCCCTGGTATTCCATGCGATAAACCGAGCCGACAGGATTGCCTGATCTTGTTCCCCAAACAAAGTCAACATTGCCGTCATTATCAATATCACCATGAGCTCCACCAACAAGTCTTGATGATCCATGAGCTTCGGATGTGAAAATGGTTGTTGGCTTCAGAGTATCAGCTTCGAGTTCAAGCACTGTAATTTCACCATTTCCACCATCGGAATAGTTTGTAAGCATGATCTCTTCGGTGCCGTTTCCATCAATATCATAAGCCTGCGCGGCCATAAATGACCAGTTATCGGCAAAAAGACCTTCCTGGTTAGGAAGATATTTCCAGTCGCCGTCATAAGTGAGGCCGTAAATATTTGTTGAGCCGTCAAGGACATAGATGTTATCATTGGCAACAACGATATCCCATTTGCTGCCGCCCGGCATAGTCTGGGTTCCGCCGCCGATTATCGGGAGTTCATCAAGACCACTTACTTCAAGAGTCCAGTTCTCGTTTCCGCTGGCGTTATCGGGAACATCATCAACAGAAACTATACCAAAGTGCATATACCCGACACGGTCGCAAAAAGCAACTTCTCCCTGTCCATCCTGGTCAAAATCACCATAATGCCATCTGAATGGTCTCATATTGGTATTATCAATATCGAGAATGGGCCACTGAGCGTTGGGAAGGTAGTTTCCGGCGCCATCATCAACGCCAAGGATATCACTACCGTCACCTTTAACTTCAAATACTACTATACGAGGCGGGTTAGTGTTATCATCGTTGAAATTATTTACCGGACCCCAGATAACTTCCATTTTTTCATCTTTATCCAGGTCGCCGATTGCCAGCGCAGGCCAGGTGTTCTGAAGCGGAAGATTGAGAGTAGTCTGCCAGACTAATTCCCATTCGGTTTCGTTCCATTCCCATTTGTAGAGACGTGGAATAAGTTCTTCGCCTGAATCTCCCCAGTTATCATTCGGAGCGTATATTTCCATTTTTCCGTCTCCATCGAGATCGACGCCGCCGATAACGTTTCCAAGACCGCCGTTTTCAATGGCCGGAGCCGGAATTGTCGCGCTGCGGTAAAATAGCTGTTCCTGCGCGGTCAGGTTTGTTAATAATGTAACTGCCATCAATGCGATGACCAGTCTGAATATTTTCATACTTCCTCCAGGAATATTTATAGTTTGTTATTTAAGCAGAGTCATTTTTTTAGTTAATTTAACATCACCTGTGGTGAGTGAATAGAGATAAATTCCTGACGCGAGATTTGAGGCATCAAGAGTTGTTTCATATGTTCCTGCTTCAAATTCTTCCCCGGAGACCAGACTCGCAACCAGTTCGCCGGTTACTGAATATACATTCAATGTTATAACAGCTCTTTCGCTGATTGAGAATGATATTGTGGTTGAAGGGTTAAAAGGATTGGGGAAGTTTTGGTTAAGCTCAAATTTTTCAGGAATCAGGCTGCTTGTCTGTCTCAGTGAAGTTACCACAGGCAGAGTTCCCTGGTACTGCCATTTTTCGGCTGCCCAGCCATAAAAAGACTGGCTGTAGAGATTGCCGTTGTCATCAACGTCTACATAATATGTCGACGCGTATCCGGACGCGTTACCCGGATCTGTACCGCCTGATCTGTTTGTATAAGAAGAATCGAGTGTAATATAATTCCACCAGGCAACATTAACAGTATCGAGCAGAGTCGCATCCTGCGGATTCATCAGGAATATTTTCGCGTAATGATAAGCGTTTCCCAACTTATAGTCGGCGTCGGCGCACATGAAAAGAATGTTGTTTTGTTCCATATACTGAAGTCCCCAGGGACCGGTATAAACAGTATCGGTAACAATACCACCTTCTTCAACATAATAAGTGTCATCAAGCTCGAAATTAAAACCGGTATCGAGTGTATAACCTGTTTCAGGTGTACCGGTGTAGCAATAAACTTTTTTTGAATGCCAGACAGATACCCAGATAACGGAACCGTCTGAATTTACTGTAATGCCTCGCGCTTCACCTTCACCGGGAAGATCGATTGTCTGCATGACAGTAGCAGTAGTGAATACCGGATCGGTCCAGGCCCCTTCATTAGTTACATTGTCAAATACAAGCACTTTGCTGGTATTATTGTCGGTGTTAACCGAAGTGACAAATACACGGCCCTGATCGTCAACATCAATGCCATAGAGATAATCGGCGCCTGTGGGCAGCCGGTAAACATCAGACAATACGCTGTCCTGCCCCAGTGTGAAAGTTAAAATGTTTCTGCCGGGATCATTATTAGCGACATAAATTCTGTCATCTGCTCCGACAGAAATATCTTTCGAATCTTCTATTGCCACCTGGTCGAAACCAGACTGCCATAACTGCGCGAAACCGGGTTCGGAATAAGGATACTGACCGAGACGTCCATTTGCTGAATCAGCGTCACGGTATCCAACAAGATAATAGCTTCCCTGGTTGGCTCTGTTCACCAGAGCTACAAATTCATTGTCGGCTATCGCGCCGACAGAGATTGTGTTATAACCGGTGCCATTGTTGCTCGCGTCGTAGGTGGCATAAAGACAATGCCACTCACTATCAAAGTTTTGGGCAAAAAGTGAAGCGGATAAAATTATGGCTGCTAAGAAAATACTAATTGGTAAGGCTTTTTTCATACAAACCTCCGATTTATGTTATGAATAGGTAGCTAAAAATAGCCATTTCAGTGCCTTAAAGTCAAGTTGTACAAAGCAATAAAAATATTTGTTTCATCAAAAATCTATAATATTTGTTGAATTTTAATAAGTTCCCAAAAGAGTTTTTTTCTCTAATGATTTTTTTTTTTAGTTTAACAACATATGAAATTTTCCGGTAACACAAAAACATACAAATATATATTGCAGATCGCGCTGCCGGCTATTGCGGGATTATCGACTCAAATGGTTGTCTCACTGGTTGACACAGCTATGGTCGGAAGAATATCTCACGCTGAATATTCTCTTGCCGCGATGGGTATAGGAGTTCTGGCAACATGGGCTATTGTGGCTTTTTTCTCGAGTCTGGCAACAGGCACTCATGTTTTGACCGCGAGGAGGTTTGGCGGGGGAGAATTTAAAGCCTGCGGAGAAGTTCTGAATACTTCACTTATCCTTTCGGTGGGCATAGGGGGAACTGTCGGGTTAATGGTGATCTATTTTGCTTTTGATATAAGCGACCTTCTCGCTGCCGATGATAAAGTTGGACTTCTCGCGGGTGAATACCTCTATTACCGATTTATGGGGATACCTTTTTTTCTGATAACGGTTACTTACCGTGGATTTTTTTTCGGCATTTCCAAAACCAAAATTTTTATGTATTCCGGAATACTCGCCAATGTTCAGAATATTATTTATAACTATATTTTTATTTTCGGCGCTTTTGGAATGGAACCAATGGGGCTTGCGGGAGCCGGGTTGGGTTCCACTATCGCTACAATTAATGATGTCTTCTTCTATCTTATCATCCTTTTTTTGCCAAGATATAAAGATAAATACAAATATTTCAAACGACTGGGATTCAACAGGAAGTTTGCCTCTTCAATTCTAAAAATTTCTCTGCCGGTTTCATTCCAGAATGTTTTTCTTCTGGTTGGATTTCTCTCTTTTGTAGCGATATCGGGACTTATTGGAATTTCTGAACAGGCCGCGAGTCAGGCTGTAATTTCATCACTCTTTATAACTATTATGCCCTGTATGGGTTTTGGGATTGCCGTACAGACTCTGGTAGGAAATAATATCGGCTTTGGAAAACTTAATCTCGCCAAATATTATGGATTTGAAACCGGAAAACTGGCGACACTCTATACTTTGATTGTGGGGGCTGTATTTGTAGGAGCTCCGAGAATTATACTTTCACTGATCACCGACGACAGCGGTGTAATCGAAACAGCAGTGCCGGCGCTGAGAATTGCAGGAATAGGGCAGGTATTTTACGCCACTGCGGCAGTTATGTCCAACGGGCTGCAGGCGGCGGGAAAGACTTTTTTTGTTATGATGACTGAAATAATTGTTAACTGGATGATGTTTGTGCCACTTGCATGGTTTTTGGGGGTTTATCTCGGGTTTGGTCTGACCGGCGCGTGGGCCGCCATACCATTTTATGTTTTTGTTTTTTCCATGGTTGTGCTGATTAAATATTCGGTGATGGACTGGAAGAAACTTAAAAAACTGTGATTCGTTGAAGAATCGCAGTTGATATTTGACTGATAAAACCACCGGATTGCATCCGGGGCTATTCATATTCGACTCCATTCCGAGTCGTTTATAATTATGATGGTTCCTTAATCAATTCCTTTTGGTATTGGCTTTGCCTGCTTAGTCCGTAAGCAGGCAAATTCTACGCAAAATGGCAAAATTTTATTTGACCATCAATTTACCGGGGAATTCTGTCCGCCTGTTCGCCGCGGAGAATCCCTGACGGGACTTTTGACCAACTTCTTAACTTATTTCCCCACAATGAATTGCGGGGCTATTATCTGAAAGCCTGTCCGACGCGGCGGATCACTGACGGGACTTTTTTGGGATTTTGAAGTTATCTTAAAGAAAAATTGCTGGTTCTTATCTCTCCACTAACCACTATTCACTTCTGGCTTTGCCTGCTTAGGATTACGATTGCAATTTATTATTTTTTTAGCTACGCTCAGAGGGGAGCGGGGTAAATAACAGGGTAAAAAATGATCTACTAATAATTTATTCATATCGGGAACTTGACAATTTCCAATGGAAAAAATATATTGCACACATGAAAAAGACCAAGTTGTTTATATTAATTATACTGTTCACACTCTACAGTCTGGTTACTGCCGGGGCATTTATTGAATATTTCACAGCTACGAGCAATGGTGAAAATATTGTATTAAACTGGCAGACCGGGAGGGAAACCAATCTCCAAAAATTTGTGATACTCAGGGGTAAAGATAAAAACAACCTGGTCGAATTACTGGATGTAGTGGCAAAGGGAGATTTTTCGACTTATAATTTTGTAGATGAGAATGCCTACAAAACTTCAGAATCTTTCTATGTATACCAGTTAAAAATAGTTGACAAGGATGGTAATGTTTCATATTCAGGTTATGCTTCTGTCACTCATAATGTATCGGGTGTAAAAAGAACCTGGGGAAGCATTAAAGCACTCTTCCGCTGATATCCCGGCGACTTAAATCCAATTTTATTTTTTCATTTAGCGGGTTAAATATGTTTAAACCTGGAAAATCTTTGTATCTCGCGTCACGTTCACCGAGGAGAAAAAAACTGCTGGAACAGATTGGCTTAACTTTTTCTTCTTTTTCTGTTGATCATGATGAAGTAGTTAAGGAGAATGAAACTCCCGAAAACGCGGTAATAAGGCTTTCAGAGGAAAAAATGGAAATGGCTTTTGCGAATGTGGATGAGGGATTTTTAGTTACGGCAGATACAATTGTTGTTTTGAATAATGAAATAATTGGAAAACCTGTTGATAAAAAGGACGCATTTAAAATCCTGAGGAATTTAAGCGGCAATACACATTTTGTTTTTACCGGGTTTTGTATAGCAGACAAAGTTTCGGGCAAAAAAGTAAGTGATTATGTCAAAACCGCTGTAACATTCAGGCATTTATCCGACGATGAAATTGATGACTACATAGAAGGGGGGAGCCCGATGGATAAAGCAGGCGCATATGGCATTCAGGATGATTTCGGGGCAGTCTTTGTTAAATCGATTGAAGGATGTTATTATAATGTGGTCGGGTTGCCGCTTGCTCAATTTTATTTGAAATTAAAGGAATTTACCGGCAATTGTTGAAGAAAGTTAAAAAAAACATTTTTATCGCTCTTGCCGCCGCGGCGATAATATATCTTGGTCTCTCTATCTATGCCGATTACAACGCAGTTCTTGAGTCATTTAAGAATTTTGACTGGCGTTTTCTGCCGCTGCTGATAACCCTTCCATTCCTTAATTATTTTTTCAGATTTTTTAAATGGCATTATTACCTTTCTATTATAAATATTAACATTAGCCGTAAAGATTCTTTCGCGATATTTTTATCCGGTCTGATTATGAGTGTTACTCCCGGGAAGATGGGGGAACTCCTGAAATCTTATCTTGTAAAACAGGTAACCGGCGAGCCAATAGGTAAAACGGCGCCTGTTATATTCGCAGAAAGAATAACGGATATGATATCTCTTGTTTTGATCGGACTTGTCGGAGCATGGTTATTTGATTTTGGCAAAGAAATTGTTCTTGGAACGGGAATTTTTTTCCTGCTGATTGTTGTTATTATTTCGAAGAAGAATTTTTCAATGAAAATAATTTCATTGCTGCTTAAGGTTAAATTTGCCGGAAAATATGCTGAACCGATCCGCAATGCCTATGAAAGTTCGTATAATCTTCTCAGACCAACGCCGTTATACCTTATGACTTTATTGAGTCTGGTAGCCTGGTTTTTTGAATGTCTGGGATTGTATATTGTTCTAACAGTTTTTGATTTGGGTATTAACCTGGGATACGCGAGTTTCATGTACGCGTTTGCCACTATCGCGGGTGCGATAACCATGCTTCCGGGTGGTTTGGGAGTGACCGAAGGATCTCTTGCTTATCTGATTATCAGGGCGGGGGGAGAAAAAAATCTCGCGGTTGCCGCCACTTTTCTGGTACGGGTTGTCACATTATGGTTTGCTGTTCTGGTAGGAGCAGTAAGTGTGTTTTTGTATCAAAAACGGTTTGGTGAAATCACCATGAACCAAGAAAAAATTCAGGAGAAATAATATGACCAGTTTTAAGAAAATAACAGCGCCGGAAAATGGAACAAAGATCACAGTGGAAAATGATAAGCTGATGATTCCGGATGATCCGATAATTCCTTTTATTGAAGGGGATGGAATAGGCCCCGATATCTGGCGGGCGTCAAAAGCAGTTCTGGACGCCTCAGTAGAGAAAGCATATGGGGGAAATAAAAAGATTGTCTGGATGGAGATATTTGCCGGGGAGAAAGCTGTTGATACTTACGGTGAAAATGAATGGCTGCCTGAAGAAACAGTTGAGGCTATCAAGGAATACATAGTCGCCATCAAAGGACCTTTGACAACTCCTGTCGGCGGTGGTATCAGAAGTCTGAATGTTGCTCTGCGTCAGAAGCTTGATCTTTTCGCCTGTGTGCGTCCGGTGAAATACTATGACGGCACACCAAGCCCTGTTAAAAGACCAGATGATATGGATGTTGTGATCTTTCGTGAAAATACCGAAGATGTTTATGCCGGGATAGAATTCAAAGCGGGAACACCTGAAGGTGATGACATAGTACAGTATATAAACAGTAAATTCGGAAAAAATATCCGTAACTCTTCAGGTATCGGAATCAAGCCGATCAGTCGTTTCGGCACAGCCCGTCTGGTAAAAAAAGCAATCGAATACGCGATTGAAAACAACCGTGAAAGTGTTACACTGGTTCACAAGGGCAATATTATGAAATTTACCGAAGGAGCTTTCAGGGATTGGGGATATGAAGCCGCAAAAGAGTATTATCCCGGAAGAAGACAATCCCGGAGGATGAACTTGTGGGAAAAATATGATGGAAAGATTCCTGAAGGCAAAATAGTTATTAAAGACAGAATTGCTGACAGTATGTTCCAGCAGGTGCTTCTAAGACCGAAGGAATATGAAGTTCTCGCGACACCAAACCTCAACGGAGATTATCTTTCAGATGCATGCGCCGCCCAGGTCGGAGGATTAGGTATTGCGCCGGGAGCCAATATGAGTTATCATCTTGCTTTATTTGAAGCTACTCACGGAACAGCTCCAAAATATGCCGGCATGGACAAAGTGAATCCGGGATCGGTTATTCTTTCAGGTGTTATGATGCTCAGATACCTGGGATGGACCGAAGCCGCCGATAAGGTTGAAGAAGCTATATCAAAAACAATTTCATCCAAAGTGGTTACTTATGACTTCGCGAGGCAGATGCCTGGTTCAAAGGAAGTGAAATGCTCAGAATTTGGCAGACGAAATTATCAGGAATATGTAATTGTCGGATTCATTAAGGTTAAACAATATTATATATCCTTGATTTTCGGTTTAACACTTCTTATTTTAAACAGATTATATTCAATCGAAAAAGGAGAATAATAATGGCTGACAATAACGGACTTGGAAAAGGATTAATCGTGGGTTTTCTCACAGGATCAGTAGTCGGATCAATTATTGCATTGCTTTATGCTCCAAAATCAGGTAAAGAGCTGCGTCAGGACATCAAAGAAAAAGGTGAGGAATATCTTGAAGATGCAGAAACCTATCTTGAACAGGCTAAAACCAAAGCTAATGCGCTAATTAATGATGGCAAAAAAAAGTCGGAAGTATTAATTTCAGACGCTAAAGTTAAGGTTGACAAACTTCTCAAGGAAGCCGAGGAAATTCTTGACGACGCCCGCGTACCAAAGCCGGTGATATCATAACTTCCGGCAAAGGAAAGATAGAAAAGGAAGGTGAAAAACTTAAATCAGCCATAAAAGCTGGTGTGGACACCTATAAAACTGAAAAAGAATCGTGAGAAATGATAATTGAAATATTACTGGCAGCGCTCCTGATAGCGGGCGTTGCCACATTAATTTATTTAATAATCTCACTTCGAAAACTCAACACCGTCACAGATGATATCCGTCGGGACCTTGAGCAGGTAAACAGGAAGTTAGTTCCTCTGCTCGATAATCTTGAAAAGATATCGGAAAAAGCTCTTAATGTGAGTGAGAAAGTTGAAAGACATGCCGCAGAGGCTGAAAGCTACATTAACGGGGTGAAATCGAGATTAAACGAAGTTGGCGACAAATTCAGTCAGTATAAATCGGATAATCCGGTCAACAGGATCATAACCACAATCTCGGCGCTTGGAAAAGGAATTTCTACATTTTGGAATACACTACGAAATAATTTATAAAATCAGAAACGAAGTAATATTTAGTGGAGGAAATTTGAAAGAATATAATCCGGACGCTATCAAGAATTTAGCACTTATCGGACACGGTGGAAGCGGAAAAACAACCCTGAGCGAAATGCTGCTCTTTACAGCAAATGAAACAAACAGAATAGGAAAGATCGAAGAAGGAAATACAGTATCTGACTTTAACGCGAATGAAATTGAAAGACAAATATCAATTTCGGCAACTCCTCTTCATCTGGAATGGAATGATAACAAAATTAATTTTATAGACACTCCGGGATATTCCGATTTTATCGGGCAGGTAAGGTCCAGTCTTCATGTTGTCGATACCGCGGTATCTGTGATCAAGTCGGCCGAAGGTGTTGAAGTTGGCACTGAGATGACATGGGAGTTTGTAAGAGATGATAATATTCCTGCGGCAATTATCATTAATAAAGTTGATAATGAACATTCCACGTTTGACGAAACTTTTGAATTAGCCAAAAAAAGGCTCAGTTCAGACGCGATCATTATAACCAAACCGGTTAACGAAGGATTGAATTTTGACTCTGTTATCGATATTATCAAAATGAAAATGTATACATATGCTGAGAGGCCGGTTCAAGAAAAGTTACAGAAGCGGATATTCCGGCTGATCAAATGTCCGAAATAGAAGCTCTTCAGGAAGAACTGATTGAAAAGGTTGCCGAATCGGATGAAGAATTAATGGATAAATTTTTCGAAGAAGGCACACTTCCGGATGAAGACCTCGACAAAGGGCTTAAAGCGGCAATGATAAATGGATCATTTGTGCCGGTGTTCGCGATGTCAGGTTCAAAGGGAGTAGGCATTGAACAGCTTCCTTGATTTTGTCGCCCGTTTTTTCCCCACACCTGCCGACAGAAATTCAGCGAAAGCCTTCCAGGGTGATTCTGAAGAAGAAACCACAATCGAATGCAAAGTTGACGGACAGCCTCTGCTATTTGTTTTTAAGTCACTTTCTGAACCGCATATAGGTGAACTTTCAGTCTTTAAAGTTTTTTCAGGTTCGTTATCGGCCGGAATGGATCTCTTTAATACACATAATAATAAAACAGAGCGATTGGGCCAGATTCAGGTAATGAATGGAAAAACACGTAAAGAAGTAACAAAACTAAACGCCGGTGATATCGGCGCGGTTGTTAAACTGAAGGATACTCATACCGGTGATACTTTGTCTACCAAAGAAGCTAATCTAAAACTCGCGCCGATCAATTTCCCGAAATCTGTTATCCGCGGCGCGGTAAAACCGAAATCAAAAGGTGATGAAGACAAAATATCTTCAGGGCTTCATACTGTTCACCAGGAAGATCCCACTATGGAAGTTAAATATGATCCTGAATTAGGACAGACTATCATATCGGGACAGGGAGAACTTCAGCTCGCTTTAGCTGTTAAACTTCTAAAAGACCGTTATGGCGTTGAGGTTGACCTGATTGAGCCGAGAATTCCTTATCGTGAAACAATCAAAGGAACTTGTGAGGATGCCGAATACAAACATAAAAAACAGTCGGGCGGACGCGGCCAGTATGGTCATGTGCATCTGAAGCTTGAACCGCAGCCCCGTGGTGAAGGATTCGAATTTGTCGACGCCATTGTCGGCGGTGTTGTTCCCGGCAGATTTATTCCCGCTGTGGAAAAAGGATTAGCCGAAATATTATCGAAAGGAATCCTGACAGGCAGCAAGGTGATTGATGTAAAAGTTACCCTTTTTGACGGAACCTTCCATAATGTCGATTCTGATGAGGTTTCATTCAAAATTGCATCCTCACAGGCATTCAAGAAAGGATTTCTCGCCGCTAAACCGGTTATCCTGGAGCCAATTTATGATATGGAAGTAAAAATTCCCGAAGAATATATGGGCGACGTCATGGGTGATATTTCCAGCCGCCGAGGAAAAATATCGGGTATGGATTCCGAAGGCCCCTTCCAGGTAATTAAAGCTAAAGTTCCCTTGGCCGAACTTTACAAATATTCTACCAACCTGAGAAGTATAACTTCAGGCAGAGGAATGTTCAGGAGAGATTTCTCCCACTATGAAGAAGTTCCGAAAGAGGTGGAAACAAAGATCATCGAAGAATACAACAAATCGAAAGAAGAAGAGTAATTATAAATTCTGCTTAACAGGGCGGAAGAATTTTCTTCCGCCTTTTTTGTATATGGAGTGATAATGGAAAAATTATGGTCCCCCTGGCGATCGCAGTATATCGACTCATTCAAGGATAAAAAGGGTGATGAAGGATGCGTTTTCTGCAGAGAGAATAACGCTGAACCTGAGACGGGGGAAACTATGAAGTTTTACGAGGGAAAACATTGTTTTATTATGATGAATTTATATCCTTATAATAATGGTCATGTTATGGTAGTTCCCAGGCGTCATCTTTCCGATTTTTCCGATCTGAGCGAAGAAGAGATGAACGAGGTGATGAGTCTGGTTAAAAAGGTGATAAAAGCGCTGAAAATGATCATGAAACCGCATGGATTTAATTTCGGGGCAAATCTCGGGAAAGCCGCCGGAGCGGGTATCGATCAGCATCTTCATTTCCATATTGTTCCCAGATGGAACGGGGATACCAACTTTATGCCGGCTCTCGGTGAAATAAAGGTTATCTCGCAGGATTTGCTTACTACCAGAGATAATTTGGCCGCGGCATTCAGGTCAATTACTGAAGAAGAAATTGAAATTAAGTGAAATTATTACCGGAATTAGTATATGAAAGTTTATCTTGATCTTGTAAAACAAGTAATAGAGAATGGAATAAGGAAAGAAACGCGCACAGGAATTGATACACTTTCTTACTTCGGCGCATTTTATAAGGTAGACTTGTCGGAAGGGTTTCCGTTGCTTACCACAAAAAAAATGTTATGGTCATCTTTACTGTATGAAGTATTATGGTACTTGTCGGGTGAAAATCATATAAGAAATCTCCGCAATCATACGAAAATATGGGATGCCTGGGCCGATGAAGATGGAAATCTTGAAACTGCCTATGGTTATTACTGGCGTCATTTTCCGAGCGCGCAGAAAGATAACGGGGAAACTGGAAGGTGACTGAGATAGACCAGATTAAATATGTTATTGATGAGATAAAACAAAATCCCAACAGCCGAAGACTCGTTGTTACTGCCTGGGAACCGGGCAATGCAATATTCAGCAAACTTCCTCCCTGTCATTATACATACGCTTTTAATGTCAGCGGCGGCAGGCTGAATTGTCATCTTACGCAGCGATCAGGAGATATTGCTCTCGGGATACCTTTTAACCTGGCGGCCTATTCAATCCTGACAACGATTATCGCCAATGAAACAGGGTTGAAACCGGGTGTTTTTGCCCATACTATAATTGACGCGCATATTTATATCGCCGATGAAGGCAGCCCTATGGAAAAATATGACCATTTAAAGGGACTGAAAGAACAATTGAATAGAAAACCGCTCGAATTACCCCGGCTTGAAATAAAAAAGAAACCTGTTGATGAACTACGGTTTGATGATTTTATACTTTCAGGTTATAAACATCACCCCAGAATAAAATTTGAAGTAGCTGTTTGAAATTTCAGAATCCGGGGTTTGTTCTTGACATATTTATATAAATTCAATATTATCCATTTTGCACATTCATCCGGTAAAGATCAGATTGGTTAAGAAGATATTTAATATCCTAATTTTTTTCTCTCTTTTTTCATCTGCGATAAAATCGTCCGAGTATATTCCAATTCTTTTTGACGACAGATTTGGCATATCGGTAACGATGGTAAAAGACATTTGTCAGGATGAAAAAGGATTTATCTGGTTCGCGACAGATGAAGGGATTTTGATATATGACGGTGTAAAATTTAAAAAACTTTATAATAATCTGCCTTCCCTTTTTATTAAAAGTATTATTCCCGCCGATGATTCGTCTATGCTGGTTATTTCCGACCTGGGAGCCGGATTTATCCGACCCGGTAATGAATACAGTTATTCACCCCCTGGCTGATGGAAGTCTGGAATTTACAGACAGCCTCCTATATTATCCAAAGGATGGTTTTATAGATTCGGAAGGAGCAATATGGCTGGGAGGGCTTAATTCGGTTTACCGGATTGAGAATAATAAATTGCGGCGCTATCATCCCGGAAAACAATTCTGGTCAGACAGTTTTGTTGAATCATGGTCATTTACCGAATCTTCCGGGGGAGAGTTGTGGATGGCTTCATGGCGCGGGTATCTGTTCAGGTATGACAGAAATGAGGACCGGCTGGAGCAGGTCCATTTTACTGACGAGGGCAGTATCAGGATCAACAGTCTTAAGTTTTTTAACGGAGAACTTTTTGCCGCGACTTCAGGGGAATGACAAAATTTATTAATTTAGATGGAAAAAAGTTAAAAGCGGAAAAGATTTCACCATCTTTTTATGTCACCGATTTTGTTTTTACTGATAACGATCATGCCATACTTTCGACAAGATTTCAGGGGATAATTAAGCTTGATCTATCAATAGGAAAGGTCAGGGTAATTGAAAAAACAACAGGCATTAATTTTTATAATCTTATGATGGATAATACCGGGGGAATATGGGCCAGTTCCGACCAGGGAGCGCTTTTGCTCGATATGAAACAATTTATTAATGTTTCAGATTGGAGTGATGAAGCCTCTGATGCCGGTTATATTATAAAAGTAGAAAGAGCGGGGAAAAACGGAGTTTTTTTCGCGGATGAGAATAACCTTTACAGGGCGGATCGCGTAACCGGGGAGAACAGAATAATTAAGACGAACGTTTCAGGACTGATAAGGAACTTCTCTAATTACGGCGAGGGTATCTGGTTATCAATGAGGAGTGGTAAGATAATCAATTACAGCTATTCGGCAGGGATTAAATTTGAACATATATTTGATGATGACAGGGCTCACCAGCTTGTTCTGGGCTCTGAGAAGAAACTATGGGGATTTCTTGAAACAAGCAGAAAGATTTTTACCATCAACAGGCAGAACCACATAGAGTTTATTTCGACAAGATTTCCCGCGAATACCGCGATTGCCAGCTTTGATAATACGGATGGAGAATATATTTATATAGCTTTGCAGGGTACTGATCAGTTTCTGTATAAACTTTCAAAAATAACTGAGACAGTATCTCCGCTTCCTATCAGAGGTGAAGCGCAAATAGCTGAAAATTTTATCGTAAATCAGACCGCACAGATGGATAATGGAGATATTCTTCTTGCCACAAATCATGGTGTTTTTAAGTATGCAGATGGTGAAATGCTGCCAATCTGCCTTAAAAACAGCGAAGGTAAAGTAATCAACAATATCACTTCGGTTGTGGTGATGGGCGATGGTAAGCAGTGGTACGGAACGAGTTCGGGAATAATGGTTGTGGATGGAGATAAAACAGCCTTTTATAACCGGGATGTGGGATTACCCGGATCAGGAATCATCCGTAAAGGTTTGGTCACTGATGAGAGCGGAATCCTTTGGGCAGCGACTGCATCAGGTTTGTCATTTCTTGAACAGGAGGAAAAGCTTCTAAAGCCTACTACAACACCGGTTATAAAAACGGTCCGGTTTTCAAGAAAAGGAAAAGATTTTAAGGGAGAAGACAATGCTGTTTCAGGTTCGAATCTGTTTATTGAATATTCTTCACCTGATTTTCCTTCATTCAACACCGTATACGAACTGATACTTGAAACAGATGATGAGAAGATAACAAGAATATCAAAAACCGGGGAAGCACATTTTCCAAAACTTGCTACCGGGACATACAAATTCAGTGTCAGGGCAAGGAAACCGGGAAAAACCTGGAGTGAATTTGAGCAACATAGTTTTACAATTATTCCACCCTGGTATCTAAGCGACTGGATGATTATTTTCTATTTTTTTCTTACAATATCGGTTGTCGCTCTCATATTCAACAGAATAAATGAATATCGTTTTATAAAAATGGCTGAAAAGGAGAAGGAATTAACCGGTCTGGTGGAGATAAAAACCGAAGCCATCAGGAAACAAAAGGAAAAGATTGAAGAGCTTCTTTTTGAAAGTGAGAAAGACAAGGCAAAAATTTATAAGACAAGTGAATTAAAAAGTGAAATCCTCGCTATCGCTGCTCACGACCTGAAAAATCCTCTGCAAAGTATTATGTGGAGCGCAGATGTTCTGGCCGAGTGCAGTAAAGAGGAAGCGGATGAGTTTATTGAGATAATTAAAGAATCATCCGTCCGGATGCATGATCTGATTATCGGTCTGCTCGAAAAGGCATCGCATGATGTTGACGATTTGCGGCTAAATTTTAAGAGAAGCCGCATTGATGAAATTTTGAATGAGGTTATCAAGGCTAATATTCCGAACGCGTCAAAAAAAGGGCAGAAACTTAAAACAGAAATTGAAGAGAATATTGAAGCCGACGTAGACAGACGCTGGTTTAGAATAGCTGTTGAGAATCTGCTTAGCAACGCAATTAAATTTTCACCGCAGCAGGGAAATATTGAATTAAAATTAAAACGCGCGAATGACCATATTCAGATTGATTTGGGAGATGACGGTCCGGGATTTACCGAAGATGACAAGAAAAAACTTTTTGGTAAATTTCAGAAACTCTCGGCCAATCCGACCGGAGGTGAAACCTCGACCGGCCTCGGATTGTTTATTGTCAAGGATATTGTGGAAAAAACATGGCGGAAAAATTGAGCTTGAAAGCAGTCCCGGAAAAGGGGCTCACTTTACAATTTCTTTAAAACCGGAATAACCCGCAGAATATTCGCGAATTTATACCAAAGGAGAATTTTTGGAAAAAATAATAATTGCGGCCATCGCGGAAAATAATGTAATTGGCGCCGGGGGCTCGATGCCATGGCACATTAAAGAAGAGCTGGCACATTTCAAATCGACCACAATGGGCCGGCCGGTGATTATGGGAAGAAAAACATTTGAGTCTTTCAGCCGTAAAAAACCGCTGAAAGGAAGATTGAATATAATTCTTTCGAAAAAAGGCAATCTGGATTATGATTTTGAGAATGTAAAGGTTGCCTCCTCACTGGAGAAAGCTTATCAGCTTTGTTTCGCAGATTATGATAAAGTATTCATTATCGGGGGCGCGGATATATATAAACAAGCAATAAATGACGCTGACACGATGATCCTTTCCTTTATTCCGGTCGAACCGGAAGGGGATACTTATTTCCCGCTGATCAAAGAGGAGAACTGGAGAGTGGAAAAGGAAGAAAATTTTGAAAAATTTAAGGTGAAATATTACACCAGGATAAATAAGGAATAATGATTCAAAAAAAAATAAATATACTGCCCGAATTCCTGACAAATAAAATTGCCGCCGGAGAAGTGGTTCAAAGACCTGAATCGGTTGTTAAGGAGCTTATGGAAAATTCACTCGACGCGGGAGCGGCGAATATTGATTTAATTATTAAAAGAGCTGGTAAAGACCTGATACAGGTTGTTGATGACGGTGAGGGGATGTGCCAGGAGGATGCCGAGCTTTCCATTCAGAGACACACTACAAGCAAAATCTCTGAGTATAAAGATCTTGAAGCCATCAGGACCTTTGGTTTCAGAGGAGAGGCATTAAGTTCAATAGCCGCTGTAAGCAAGGTTGAGATAAAAACCGAAATGAGAGATGATGACCTGGGAACTATGATAAGATCGGAGGATGGGCAAATTGTTACCGAAAAGGGGAGTTTTGCCAAAGGCACCTCCATCGCTGTAAAAAGCCTCTTTTACAACACTCCCGCGAGAAGAAACTTTTTGAAATCAAACGCGACCGAGCTGAAACATATTATAGATACATTTAAAAGAATTGCCCTCAGCCATCCATCCGTTTCTTTCCGGCTGTGGAATGATGATGATCTTTTATTTGATTTTCACGGGGGAATTATAACTGAAAGAATAAGGGCTGTTTTTGATGAAAAAATTCTTTCTTCTTTGCTTGAATGTGAGGAGGAAACGGAGTTTTTAAGTATAGCGGGTTATGTGGCAAAACCTTCATTTACCCGCAGGAATAAGGGAGAACAGTTCCTTTTTATAAATAACCGGTATATACAGAGTAAAACAGTTAGTCACGCGGTTTTCAGCGCTTATGAACATATTCTTGAGAAAGGTGAGTATCCCTTTTTTATTCTGTTTATAAGTCTTGATCCCTCGGAGGTGGATGTGAATGTGCACCCATCCAAACTTGAAGTGAAATTTGAAGATGAAAAAAATATATATAATTTTATTCATGCCATTGTGAAAAAAAATCTCGGCAGTCATGATCTTGTTCCCTCAATGAATTTCGGAGCCCCGAGGGAAAGCGGTTCGGAAAAATTAAGTTTTAATCATTTCAGAGATGTATCAAAAGATGATTTCAGCGACAGACCCTCTTTTCTTAATGAAAATAAAAAGGAGAAAAAGAAAAGAGAATTGTTTTCAGAGGATGATATTGATATGCTTTTCGGTAATATAAACAGGGAACTGAAAGAGAGTTCGAAGGAAAACCCTCCCGAAAGTCATCCTTTTTCGGAAAACAAACCCAGGGAAGTTTATCATAAAAGAATTGAAGATCGTGTTCCATCAACGACAAGCCAGGATTTGCCATTTATTATCTCTCTGCATAATAAATATATACTGACTCCGATAAAATCAGGTTTAATGATCATTGATCAGCATGTGGCTCATGAAAGGATTCTTTATGAGCAGGCTACGGGCGCTCTTTCGGCCGAACAACCATTTTCTCAGCAGCTTCTCTTTTCTGAATCGGTAAAAATGGACCCCGCCGATTACGGTTTATTGCAGGAACTGAATCCTCATCTTTCCAAACTTGGATTTGAAATTAAATATTTCGGCAACCACACCATCGTTATAGCCGGAGTGCCCCCTGATATTAAGGTGGGTTCGGAGGTGGATACCCTGCTTGACATACTTGATGAATATAAAAAGAATGAACGGGAGAAAGGACTGGAAGAAAAGGATAATCTCGCCAAGTCTTATTCCTGTAAAGCAGCCATTAAAGCAGGTGACAAACTGGATGAAAAGGAAATGAGGCAGCTCGTTGATCAGTTATTCGCCACGAGTATGCCTTATGTCTGCCCGCATGGCAGACCTGTAGTTATCAAAATACCTCTCGAGGAATTTGACCGCAGATTCGGGAGGACTTCATAATAAGAGAAAGGAAAACCTGATTATGAAAAAAGAATATAAAAATGCTTTTGAAAGATTCCTGGACCGTTCATCAAAAAGTAAGGTGGAAAATAGCAGCTTTACAACTGTTTCAGATCAGAAAATAGAAGAGCTTTATTCACCTCATGATGTGGAGGGAGAGAAATTTCTGGATAATATCGGATTTCCGGGTGAATATCCTTTTACCAGGGGAATTCATACCAGCGGTTACAGAGGAAAGATATGGACTATGCGCCAGTTCGCGGGATTCGGGACTCCCGAAGATACTAATCAAAGGTTTAAGTTTCTGCTGGAGAAGGGACAGACCGGACTTTCGGTGGCATTTGATCTGCCGACATTGATGGGGAGAGACTCGGATGATGAGCTTAGCGAAGGAGAAGTGGGTATCTGCGGCGTTTCCATATCCACTCTGCGGGATATGGAGATTCTTTTTGAAGGAATTCCTCTCGATAAAGTATCTACTTCCATGACAATCAATTCTCCTGCGGCAATGATTTTTGCCTTCTATTTAGCTGTAGCTAAAAAACAGGGGGTGGATTTCAGTAAACTGCGAGGCACTCTTCAGAATGATATTCTCAAAGAGTATATTGCCCAAAAAGAGTATATTTTCCCCCCCGAACCATCGATGCGAATAATAACCGATATGATTGAATATTGTACAAGTGATGTGCCTCAGTGGAATCCTGTATCTGTCAGCGGTTATCACATCAGGGAGGCAGGATCTACAGCGGCTCAGGAACTTGCTTATACTCTCGCCGATGGATTCGCTTATATTGAAGCAGCTATGGAACGGGGACTTAATGTCGATGATTTCGCGGCGAGAATTTCATTTTTCTTTAATTCTCATCTCGATTTTTTTGAGGAGATAGCCAAATACCGCGCGGCAAGAAGAATTTACGCCCGGAGGATGAAAAATAAATATGGGGCTAAAAAAGAAAGATCGATGTGGATGAGATTCCATACGCAGACTGCAGGCTGCACTCTGACCGCGCAACAGCCTGAAAACAATATCGTCCGGACCGCATTTCAGGCGATGGCTGCCGCCCTGGGCGGTACTCAGTCGCTGCATACCAATTCCATGGATGAAACACTCGCTCTTCCTTCCGAGAAGGCTGTCAGAATTGCCCTGAGGACCCAGCAGATACTAGCTTATGAAACAGGTGTTATCAATACGGTTGATCCGCTCGGGGGAAGTTATTTTATCGAAAGCCTGGCCGACAAAATGGAAGAAGAGGCAAATAAAATATTTGATGAGATTGATTCGTTAGGAGGTGTGATTCCGGCAATTGAAGCTGGTTACTTCCAAAAAGAGATTGCCGACGCCGCCTACCGCTACCAGAAACAGCTTGAAAAAAATGAGAAATATATAGTTGGGGTTAATTCTTTTGTCGACGCTGATGATAAACCTGAAATACCTATTCTTAAAGTTCCCCCTGAAGTGGAGGAGAAGCAGAAGCAAAGACTCGCTGAACTAAAACTTTCACGAGATGAAAAACTCGTTCAGGATTCGCTGAAGGAAATAGATAACTGCGTTACAGATGGAAAAAATATTATGCCTGTTCTTATTAAAGCTGCCGAAAATTATGTAACTTTAGGTGAAATGGTAAATAAACTTTCTGAAAAATTTGGAATTTACGAGGAGCGGGTTGTTTTCTGATGCTTAAACAG
>CAXXGF010000011.1:0-9515 GCA_963677445.2 Melioribacteraceae bacterium
ATGTTCCGGCTCTGCCGGTTTTTGATTATGATGATTTCTTTGACAATTTTTTATGGTTTATCCCGAACACATGTTAAAATAACAAAACAAGTCAGCGGAATATCATTTTACAGGAATTATTATCAGTTGCTCATCAGGTTGCTGAGGAAACGGGTGTTTTTAGTATCGAGATTGGAGAGTATAATTTTTACAATCGCAGTAAGGGGCACAGAGAGAAACATACCGGGGATTCCCCATATATATCCCCAGAGGAGGAGTGAGAGGAGAATTACGAGAGGATTTATTCCGAGGCGGTGGCCGAATATTTTGGGCTCAATAAGGTTGCCCAAAATATTTGAAATGATTATCAGCACAATCGCCACAACAAGGGTGTATCCGACCGATTCATATTGCAGAAGAGTCATCAGAGTGGGGAGGAGCACATAAAAAACCGAGCCGAGATTGGGTATGAAATTAAGGAAAAAGGTCATTACACCCCAGACAATATAGAAATCTATACCAAATAGGTAGAGGACAAAACTGAGTATTATACCGGTGGAAAGACTTATTAAAAATTTGGTAGCGATATATTTCTGGATCTGAATGGTTATATCGCGAAATGTTTTTTCTATCAGAAGTTCTCTTTCCGATTTTATCTCTTCAAGTCCCTCTATTTCATCTTCTATGTTTTTTCCTTTTTTCTCCAGCTTTTTATACTCTTTTTTAAGCTGTTTTATCGAAGAGCTGACCTGTTTCTGGACAAAACGTTTTAAAACAGCGTTATAAAGTTTTTTATGCCCGCTGCTTATAAAAATAAAAAAGAAGACAACGAATATCAGCATTGTAAAAAGAGAAAATGTCGAATCAAATATTCCCGAGGCGAGTCCGCCGATATCCATACTGACGGCATATTCTGAAATTTTAAAATCTGTAAAAGAGGGATCGGCTATGCCCATTGATCGGGCAGCATTACTGATCAGAAGATTAAGTTTATTTTCATACAAGGGGAATTCTTCCGCGAAACGGCTGAATGAGCCGATTATAAGTCGCGATATTCCCGCGAGCACGGCCAGCATAATTATAATATCAGTAAAAGTTACGAGCCAGCGCGGGAATTTTCTTCTAAATAGTATATTATTCAGAGGTTCAAAACCGAAGAAAAGGAAATAGGCAATTACAAAGGGTACAAAAATATGCTGTAATTCTTTAAGAAACGCAAAAATCAGTATGAGACCAATTGCGCTGATAAAAAATTTTACAACCGGATCGGCTGTTAATCTTTTCATTGGCACCTAAAATAAATAGAAAACAGTCCTTAAGTAAAATCATCTTGCGCAAAAATGCAAAATAAATTGGCTTGAATTTATTAAATTAAGGAAGAAATAATTAAAGTCTTAATACAGGAATAAGTCAATGAAAAAAGTATTAATGTTACTGCTCGCGGCGTTATTTGTAATATCCTGTTCTCAGGAAAAAGGATTAAAGCATCCGGAATGGAGCAAAGACGCTGTCATCTATGAAGCAAATATCAGGCAGCATACAGTGGAAGGAACCTTCGCAGCTTTTACCGAAAGAATGGATGAGCTGAAGGAAATGGGAATTGATATTATATGGCTTATGCCTATTCATCCAATCGGAGAAAAAAACAGGAAAGGCTCACTCGGAAGTTATTATGCGGTAAAGGATTATAAAGCTGTGAATCCCGAGTTTGGCACAGAGGCTGATTTCAGAGCGCTGGTTAATAAAGCCCATGAAATGGGGATGTATGTGATAATAGACTGGGTGGCAAATCATACGGCATGGGATAATGTCTGGACCGAATCACATCCTGAGTATTATATGAAAGATTCCGCCGGAGCATTTATTCTGCCCGATCCCGGCTGGCAGGATGTTATTGACCTGAATTATGATAATAAGGCGCTATGGGCAGCTATGACAGACGCGCTTGAATACTGGGTCAGGGATTTTGATATAGACGGTTACAGATGTGATGTGGCCGCGATGGTTCCCACTGCTTTCTGGGACCAGGCGCGCGCAAAGCTCGATAAAATAAAACCGGTCTTTATGCTTGCCGAGGCCTCTGAACCGGAACTTCATGTAAACGCGTTTGACATGACGTATAACTGGCAGCTGAAAGATATTCTTAACGATATAGCGGCAGGTAAAAAGAATGTAAGCGATATTCACCGGCATTTTATTTCGGAAGATACTCTTTATGAGAACAATTGGTACAGAATGAATTTTGTAACGAATCATGACGAAAATTCATGGCATAAAGATATACATTCAAGGCTGGGTGATTTTGCCGAAATTTCTACTGTAATGACATGCCTGGTAGAAGGAATGCCTCTTGTTTACAGTGGTCAGGAAGCCGGCCTTGACAAATCACTCAGGTTTTTCGACAAGGATACAATTGAATGGAAAGACCATAAATTCCGTTCTCTTTTTACTGAATTATTTAAATTAAAGGCAAAAAATAAGGCCTTGTGGAATGGTGATTATGGCGGTATATTAAAATATTACCCGGTGAATGATAATGTGCTGGTTTTTTCAAGGCATAATAAAGGTGACAGAATAGTGGCGCTGATGAATTTTTCGAGCGTTGAAGAATCATTTGAACTGAATATCAAAGAGCTTCAGGGAAAATATAAGAATCTGTTTTCCGGAGAAAATTTCACCTTTGGATATAAACAGAAATTTGACCTTAAGCCTTTTGAGTATATTGTTCTGGAAATGGATTAAAAAATCACAACTGATGGTTGAATGATCAGACATTTATCGCAGACAATTTTTCTTTTAGTATTTTTGATTTCCTGTGACGCGCCGAGGAATAACCCGGTGGATCCGGAAAATCCCGATAATACTCTGCATACTTTACAGGGGCAGATCCGTCGGCAAAGTTATCCGAATACTCCCTTGCAAAATGTGAACGTATCCTGGGAAAATGATGGAAGACTGGTGAAAACCGGGACTGACGGCCGGTATCTGATAAATGACATTCTGCCTTATGACGGCTGGCTTCAATTCAATCTGGAAGGCTATTTCCCCGAATCACTGGAAGTGAAATGGAACGGAAGCAAAATAAAAACTTATGATGAGCAGCTTAACAGTATACCCTTCGCAGACAGCGTTGAGTTTTACAGCTCAGTCGAGAAAGGATTCGGCACTCCGGATGATGAAGCAATAACAGTAAAAGTGAAAATTACAGACCGGGATGGCCCAAGTGATATCGACACATTGTGGCTTTCGAATGAGAGTATTAATCTGCGAAGCAGAATTGGCTATAACCCGGATATTGAATTTTTCCAGAGGAACTTTACCGCGGAAATGCTTAATGTTTTGTCTCTTGGCGAACTAATAGGCCGGGATTTTAGTCTGGATATTAAGGATTATGATGGAAGGCTTTGCAATGTTGGCACACTGACAATAAAAAGAGTTATAAAATCGGAAATTACTCCTGAGAGACCCATAGAAGAGACTGTAAATGTGCCCTTCAATATTGAATGGGAAAGATTTGAACCGGGATTTGAGATTGAATATTACCTGGAAATATTTCCCGATAACACTGATACTGACCCGGTATACACAAGTCCCTATGTGCCTTCCGACAGCACAAATTTCAGGGTAAGTTATACAATACCACAGGGGAGCTACTACTGGGTTATATGGGGGGTGGATGAATTTGGCAACCGGACCAGGTCGAGAGAATCGAAGTTTAATGTGGAATAGGGGCATATGATTTGTTACCGCGTTTGGGATATGTTATTTTCCCGGTCTGAAAAAGGGCTGACTACCACCAAATTAGTCTTGTTACCATAAATGAATAGAGCCGGAGTATTCCGTAAGGAAACACATTTTACGGAAAACGGTAAGAAATTTATGTTGTGAAATCATCTGCCCGCCCGCCGCGAAGGGTCCCTGGAGGGACTTCCCGGAGATTTTGAAATTATCTAAAAGAAGAATTGCTGTTTTTTAACTCTTCACTCTCCACTAACCATTATTCACTTCTGGTTCAGCCGGATAATGATTGTGATTTATTGTATATTTAGGTCTTTATTTTCTTATTTGTTCTGAATAAATAAGTGGTGTAACTGTTAAAATGATCCGGAAGAGTTATGAGCAGGATAGATAAAATAAAGGAAATTTCATCATCTCAATATGACGCGCTTTATGAAATCAGCCAGAAACTGAATAGCGCGGATTACAGCCATACTCTTTTTGAGGAGGCTCTCGATACGGTTATAGCGATTATAAATGCCGAACGGGGCCTTTTCGTAAAATATGATGAGACTGATCAGAATTTTTCTATTGTTTCCGCGCGAAATATTAAAAAGGAAAGTCTGACAGATATAACCAAATTTTCATCCGGAATACTGAATAAAGTTATTGAAAACAGAAGGCCGTTTCTCTATCACGATGTGCAGAGTGATCCGCAGCTTTCACAGTATGAGAGCATACAGATTCAGAATATAAACTCAGTCCTGGGTGTGCCTATCCTGAAGAATAATGAGATTAAGGGAGTAATTCTTGTAGACAGCCGTTCTCACAGGAAAGAATTTTCAGATGAAAACCTCGCGTTTCTTAGTTTCTTTTCGAACCTGGTTTCACTCGCGCTTGATCGTGTGGATAAATTTGAAAAACTTCAGGACCGGAACCAGATGCTGGTCAACCAGCTTCAGGCGACCGAACAGCTTCCGAATATGGTAGGGAATAGTGAAGCGATAAGAAAAACAGCAAGATTGATACATAAAGTTGCCGCGTCTGAAGCGAATGTTTTAATTTTGGGTGAGAGCGGAACGGGAAAAGAACTGGTCTCACGGGCAATACACAAGCTGAGCGGACGTTCGGAACAGCCTTTCCTGGCGCAGTTTTGCGGTTCTATCCCTGACAATTTGCTTGAGAGTGAACTTTTCGGATATAAAAAGGGAGCTTTTACCGGGGCTACGTCAGATAAGAAAGGATTGCTTGAGGTGGCCGACGGAGGAACTTTTTTTCTTGATGAAATAGCGGATATTTCCAGCGCTCTTCAGGCAAAACTTTTGCGGGTGCTCGAAAATCATGAAATTATGCGGCTTGGCGATACCAGCTTTACCCCTGTTAATGTGAGAATTATTGCCGCGACAAATAAAAATCTTCAGGAGATGGCCAAGGAGGGGACTTTCCGTGAAGACCTTTTTTACCGTCTGAATGTATTTCCTGTTACTTTACCGCCACTGAGGGAAAGGCGTGAGGATATAGCGGTTCTCGTTAAACATTTTATCAGTCTCTCACCTGTAGCCAACACCCAGGTCAGCGCGGCGGCGATAAGAAAACTTGAAAATTATTACTGGCCCGGAAATATCAGGCAGCTTAGCAATGTAATTCAGCGGGCTCTCATTTTGTCGGAATATGAAAAGATTGAACCTGAGCATATTATTCTGGAGGAGGAAAATGATATGGATGATTTCCAGGGGACATTAAAAGATTTCGAACTTCGGCTGCTGAAAAAAAGACTGAAGCAATTTAACGGCAACAGAACGAATGCCGCTAAATCGCTTGGTGTTTCCGTAAGATGGGTTCAGAATAAAATTAAGGAGCTGGAATAGGGGGCCGCTTTCTCTTTTCATATTTTTTTGCTACTTTTATATTTTATTATAGTTCAGTGTTCGGGGAATGGAGAAAACCGGTAAAGAAATACTTTTTGAGAAATTTGAAATACTAAAAACACTCAAAAAAGATGAGCTTTCAGGAGTGTATACGGCCCATCATATATTTCTTGATAAAAAAATATTTCTCAAAACTCTGGACACATCTCTTGTTTCTGATCAGGCTGTTCCCGGCAGGTTCAAGAGGGAAGCAAAAATTCTCGCCAATCTTGACCATCCGAATATTATTAAAGTTCTTGATTTCGGGATGTCGGGCAAAATATTT
Source organism: Melioribacteraceae bacterium (assembly GCA_963677445.2). GTDB lineage: Bacteria > Bacteroidota > Ignavibacteria > Ignavibacteriales > Melioribacteraceae. Next base: position 5,890 of record CAXXGF010000011.1, read on the forward strand.
TATATCTCTTTTGAGTATTTCCCGGGTGAAAATCTGCGCGGTTTTATAAATAATAAAGATGTAGATGATGAATACCGCAAAAAACTTACAAGACAGATTCTTACCGGGCTTATACACGCGCACGGCCGCAATATTATACACCGTGATATAAAACCGGAAAATATTCTGATCAATGACGAGGGTAAATTAAAGCTTGGCGATTTTGGACTGGCGCTCGATATGGGCGATAGCATGCTGACCCATAAGGAGTCAATAGTAGGGACTCCCTGTTATATGTCTCCTGAGCAAATTAAAGGGGAGGAACTGGGTCCGGGCAGCGATCTTTTTTCGACCGGCATTGTTCTGCTTGAGCTTTTTACGGGGAAAAATCCATTCCTTGGACGGGATGTTGGCGAATCGATTAATAATATCCTTTCATTTGACGAAGGTAAAATCACTGAATTAACAAATAATATCAATGATGATTATGGAATACTGATTTCCGGCCTGCTTAAAAAAAAGAGCAAATCCCGACCCGGATCAGCGTCAGAGGCCTTAAAGATAATTGAACCGGAATATGAAACTGAAGAGAAAGAAAGTGGCCGGGTAAAAAAAACATCTTTCTTTTTACCAGTTATTTTAACAATTGTCGCTCTGACAATTATAACAGGATTTTTTTACAGAGATTACATAGCTGAAATGCTCTCGGCAGATAAAAAAAATGAAATCCACAAAGAAACTGCGCCGGATACCCTGTCTTCAACAGTTGATGATACGATGCCTAATTCCGCTAACGTTATGCCTGGGACAACAAGGGAGAAGATAAAAGATAACAGTGAAGAACTGAAAACGGGAGTCAGTACAAAACCGGTTGAGACTGAAAGGCCGGTAGCTAATATTGAGAGAAAAAAAATCTCACCCGGATTGTTATACATTGATTGTGTCCCCTGGGCAAATATTTTTATCGATTCGAGGAGTATAGACACAACCCCCCTGGAAAGCTCATTACGGCTTGAACCAGGTTTTTACCAACTGAGGCTGCAACATCCCGATTACCCGGTTTATGAAAAACGAATAAAGATAATATCGGAAGAATTAACGAATATCAAAGTTAATCTGGATACACTATTTGGTTATTTACACTGCAATATATATCCCTGGGGAGAGGTGTTTATCGATGGAAAATCAATGGGATTAACTCCGCTTCAGGACCCGCTGAAGCTTTTCCCCGGACGGCATAATCTGGAATTTAAAAATCCGACTTATCCGGTACATTCACAGAAAATTATTATCCTTTCAAATGATACACTTATTGTAAATAAAAATTTTGTGAATAATTGAACAGGGCCCGATTTTGGTCTGGCATAATAATTGGTTTATTTGCATTATTGTAATGTGAATTGAAAGAGAAATATATGTACAGAATACTTATTTTAATATTGATATTTGCGTCATCAACCCGGGGACAGACCAGCAATTGGGAAATAGTTGATGAGATGCAATATCCTGTGGCGGGCGGGACCATATTTACATTAAATCAGAATATTTATGTCGCGGGAGGATATTCGGAACAGATTCAGGACCCGGTAAAATGGATACAAAAATATGATCTGTTCAGTGGTTTATGGTCTATCGAAGGTCAGCTTATCAAGGAGAGATATGGGTTTAGCGGAGGTTATTACCCGGGATATTTTTTAATGACCGGAGGGGGGCATGATACAACCGCGGCATGCGAGAATATTGAATCATGGAGCCCGGGCGCGGGTTATACGATGCAGATAGCCTCCAATCCGGTTATGAACAGGATATTTTGTTCCGGGTTGGTGCATAATGAAACCTTTTATATTGTCGGAGGCAATCCCTGGTTCGGGTCCCTGCCGGACAATTCCTATATCATGGAATATGATATCAGTAATGATGAGTTTGTTTATATTAATGATAATTTTTATTCCGGTTCCAACTATCCGGAACAGCAAATGACAGCGGCGCTCGGTGATTATCTTTACATTTTCGGCGGTGTATATTACGGGGTCTCCAGTTCCATTTATCGATATAACCTCGCGGAAAAAACACTGGTTAAACTTCCGGTGAATCTGATGGCGCCAAGGGCTGGCGGATGCGCTGTAAGTTATTCGGATGACACTATTTTAATTATCGGGGGATTTAACGGATCGAATGAGGCTCTTAATTCCGTGGAATTCTTTAAGGTAAATAATGAAGAATACAGCCTGAGCGCGGGTAATCCTCTTAATATCGCGAGAAAACATGCTATGGCTGTTGAATTTGAAGGGGCAGTTTACGTTATGGGGGGATTTGATGTAGAGGAAAATATAGTTCCGGAAATAGAACTCCTGAGTGTCCCGATAACATTTATTCAGGATGCCGAGTCACTTGAGCCAAGATCTTTTGACCTCGCGCAAAATTATCCAAACCCTTTTAATCCTTCTACCAAAATAACTTACACACTTAACTCGCCGGGTTATATATCACTTAAGGTATATGACATTCTGGGGAATGAAGTTGAAACTTTGACCAAAGGCTTCAGGTCGACAGGCACGTATGAAACAATCTGGAATACAGGTGAAAAAGAAATTGCCGGGGGTATATATTTATACTCACTTAAGACCGGGATAGGCAAAGTAACCAGGAAAATGGTCCTCCTCAGGTGATTATGAAATATCTTTCAATTTTTTTCACTGTTTTATTTTTTTCAACCCCGGTTATGGCCCAGGAGGAACCTGATCTTGATTTTATAAGGGGAAAGTTCAGGTCATTCGAATACAGAACGGTAATTCAGCTCTCCAATATTTTGTTAAACAGGGAAAAAAATCTTTCAAAAGAGGAAAAAATTGAGATTCACCTGATGAAGGGAATATCTTACTATTCTATTTCGGATGAACAATCTGCCCGCGAGAGCTTTTTTGATATTCTTGATCTGGATAAAAACTACAAGATTGATCCTGTCAGGATATCACCAAAGATCGCATTGTTTTTCCAGAAAGTAAGGAGTGAATATTTCCTTGATTTTCCTGAAATAATTCCGGTGGAGAGAACTGTCGCCGATACGACAGAAAAGATTACTAACAGGTATGACATTAAAACAAGTGAATTGATAAAAGGCTCGGTAACCAGGTCAATACTTGTTCCCGGCTGGGGACATCTTTACCGCGATGATGATGTTAAGGGGTGGACAATTACAGCGGCAGGAATAGCGGCGCTTGTATCTTCCGCCTATTTTGTAGTTAAAACGGCCTCGGATGAAAAGGATTATCTGAATGAAAGGGATCCTTTGTTGATTGACGAAAAATATAGCAGGTATAACAGTTCCTATAAAATCAGGAACGTCCTGATACTTTCTTACGCTGCGATCTGGATATACAGTCAGCTTGATATTCTTGTTTTTGACCAGGGCCTGCCTGAGATAAAAAGTGGCGCGGGGAACAGCCCGGTATCGATAGGATTGAGTTTCAGACTGTGAAATTTTTGCGCGCACTCTGCAAAAATTTCATGGGGATGGTTTTTTCTCCCACTCTTTAAATAATATAATCCAAAGCAAATACAGAGTTTTATTGTCAATTACATATCCTTTAGGAAGGGAAGAATCATAGTTATACAGGCTTGCTTTTTTCCGCCTGACAGACATAAAT